>JBALWA010000032.1:0-53293 GCA_036960305.1 Halioglobus sp.
GCGGCAAGTGCCCGCCGCAAAATGGCATTTCTCCGGACTGACAATGCAGATATCGCACTGGGCAAGGCGTTTAAAGCAGGGATAGCAGTAACCCTGATTGAAACTTTTGCTGGTTTTGCGATCACAGTGGACGCAGTTTATCGACCCCAGGTAATCAAGGCGCAAACGCCTGCCCAGAAACTGATTCAGCGGCAATTCCTGATCTCCCAGTATTGCCGTGTACTCCACCTGGTCGGCCAGCTGGGTTTTCATCTTGCGCGCTGCGCCTGACGCCAATAGTTCGGCCACACTCACTTCCTCTTAGTTCAGTCTTTCCATGCCAGGGGCGTTTCTTCCGGGTCGTCACAGACCTCGCCGCCCTTATGGCCCTTGTCGATAAATCCCACCCGTTCAATGTCAGGTAAATGTGCTTCGCCCCAGGCGATAACGGCTTGCATCGCATGTTGCCGCTGTTCGGGGGTCAACACTTTGCCATCCGGCCACTTCCCAACCTCTACAGACCGCTTAAGGTTCTCGTAGGTTTCAGGAGTCATTGTGTCTATCAGCGCTTGATAATCCATGGCATGTTCCAATGTGGGGAAAAAGATTATACCCGCGCCAAGGGACGACCGTTAGTCCCTATCCCGGGTGGATCGAGACAGAGCGCCAAACGCGGCCCCCAATACCGATCCGGCCAACAGACCGCCCAGATGGGCAGCATTGGCTATTGCACCAAAACCCATAACTTCCACCACGCCGAAGATACACAGGAACAACCAGCCCACCATCATGACCATCACCGCCTGTGGCGGTTGCATGCTCTTCCATAGGGGTTGTAGACGTGCGCCAGCCCAGGCAAACCCCAGTAATCCGTAAACCACCCCGGACATACCGCCGAAAAGACCCGGCCCGCCAAAGGCAAACTGGGCGCTGTTGGAGACCAGCGCGATCGTGCAAAACAATAGCAGCATGTTGAGACTGCCCAGCTTGCGCTCAACCTTGGCACCCAACTCCCAGAGCCAAAGACTGTTGAAGGCAATATGTAGCCAGCCAAAATGTAAAAACGCAGGACTTATGAGACGCCAATACTGGCGGTTGGCACTGGAAAACTGGATTTGTCCGTCCAGGACAGTGAAGGGGGTAAAAGTAAACAGGCTCAGCCATTCCATTGGGGCCCGAAAGTAGAAAAGCAGAAAACCGGCCACGCTAAACGCGATCAGCGCCAGAGTCACAGGGGCCAGTCGCCCCGCTAGCGACAGGCTCTCACCGGCAGTGGCCTCGCCTACGCCGCGCCCACCGGAAACCCGTTCTATGCGAAACTCTCCCTTGCGCCAGGCATCGTACAGGGACGCAACGACGGCCACCTGCTCTTCCCGGCCCACCTTCACCACCTGTCGGCCATTTTCCTCAAAGATACGGTGGGCGACGCCGCGCTGATGCAGGACGCCGCTCAGGGGCAACAGGTCCTCTGATATATCCCTTTCAAGGGCCGTGAAATGATATTTCATCTAGTTGCCCAGCGCGTTGCTCCAGCGCAGCTTGTCTCTGCAACTGGCATAAAAACTGTGCCCTACCGGGTGCAGAAGCGTGAGGCGATGGGGCTCTTTGGTAATGTAGATAGAATCGCCTGGCCTGGCGGTCATATTGACCTGGCCATCGCAGGTCACCGGTGGATGAATACGATTGCGCTCCAGAATGTCGATGCGTATCTCGCTATTGCCATCGACCACAATAGGGCGGCTACTCAAGGCGTGTGGATACATCGGAACCAATACCACTGCGTCCAGCGAAGGGTGCATAATGGGCCCACCACCGGACAGTGAATAGGCCGTTGACCCGGTGGGTGTCGAGATAATCAGACCGTCCGCGCGCTGCCGGTAAACAAAAATACCGTCAATGGACAACTCCAATTCAATCATCTGTGCGGAGGTACCCGAATTCACCACCACATCATTGAGCGCATCCGCTCGACCTACCACCTGACCGTCCCGTCGTACCTGGGCGTCCAGTAGAAAACGACTATCCCGTTCATAATGGCCATCCAACACCGCTGGGACCTGCCGGGCAATTTCGTCGGGGCTGATATCGGTGAGAAAACCGAGTCGACCGCGATTGACACCCAGTACCGAGACGTCATATTTGGCCAGTGTTCGCGCCGCACTCAACAGGCTGCCATCGCCGCCAACGACAATGACCAGATCCGCTTCCTGGCCAATTTCATCGCGACTTCCGAGACGGGGGGAATGATCAGGTACCAATTCGCCCAGTCGGCTCTCCAGTATGATGTCCAAGCCCCTGGCTTCCAGTAAGTCCAGTAGCTCTCGTAACACAGCAACCAGGCCGTCCTGCTGACTGCGGCCTACCAGGCCAACGATTTTAAAGGAAGCGTGCATGTTAACTCGCGTGTATCCACCAAAGGACTGGTATTATAAACACGATTGGACAGCGAAGCGCAGTGAAGATGAATTATCCCTACAAGAATCCCGCAGTACGCGACCTGGCCTGGGCTTGTTTCTCCCCTCCTCTGTTACACAGCGCTCTACTTGAAGATGAGACTGCTAGCGTCCGCAACTGCGGCCTGACCCTCACCGCCCCTAGAAAGCGCTGGCTGCAGGCACTGGACAGCAATCCTGTGCCATTGTTGGAACATATCGCCGGGATTCACAGCCATCGCCTGGGTATCTATTTCGAGGGACTATGGCACTTTTTCCTGAACCAGGACGAATCCATCGATTTGCTGGCCCACAACCTGCCTGTCCGCGAGAATGGCGTGACACTGGGCGAATTTGACTGCCTGTACTACTGTCACCAGCGCCTAGGCCATTTTCACCTGGAGCTGGCGGTTAAATTCTTCCTTGGCAATAGAGGCTCGACCGAAAGCAGCAACACCAGCCAGTGGCAGGAATGGTGGGGGCCGGGATGCCAGGACAGACTGGACCTGAAGGTCAGGCACTTACTGGATCACCAGAGCCAATTAGCAAACCACCCTGCAGCCCGGAACAGCCTGTCCAACCTGGGCATCACCGATGTCGGCCGAGAAGTGGAGGTAAAGGGCTACCTGTATCAATCGAGGAATGATCCTATGGCTGCCCCCAGGGGCTATAACCCTGGCAAGCCAATGGAACAATGGGTCCACCTGGATGACATCCCACTACACTGCGAGAAGAGCGGCTGGCCGGCATTCGTGATCCTGCCCAAACGCCAATGGCTAGCGCCCGCACAGGGACTCGATACAGACTCAGCCTTTACCCCTGCCGGCTTACAGGAAGCCCTGAAGAGCCACTTCGAAGAAAATAACAGGCCCCTGTTAGTCGCAGCATTGAATCAAAGTGGCGATCAGCAGTCGCGTTTCTTTGCGGTTAATAACGACTGGCCGCAAGCATTCCAGGCGCGGTAATTTAGCCGCTAGACCGGATCAAGCCACGAGAAACCTCGCCGGCCCTG
Source organism: Halioglobus sp. (assembly GCA_036960305.1). Classification (GTDB taxonomy): domain Bacteria; phylum Pseudomonadota; class Gammaproteobacteria; order Pseudomonadales; family Halieaceae; genus JBALVT01. The sequence goes on from JBALWA010000032.1 coordinate 3,424, forward strand.
CAAACCGCCCGTGTGAATGACAATAATTTCCCCGCTCCACTGCCCGCTCGCCAGCATCTGGTGTACAGCATAGAGGGCCTTGCCGGTATACACCGGATCCAACGGCACCTTGTGAACACGCTCAAATTCCAGCATGAACCGCTTCAATTCGGAACTTACCCTGGCATAACCGCCACAGTGGTGATCGTGCAAAATTTGCCAATCCCCCTGTCTCACCTGTCCGCGATCACCCATAGCCTTTAGCACGCTATCTTCCAGGTCCAGAGCCCCTTTGAGTACCGAGATACCCACCGCCCGGCGCTCGCCCTTCATCCCCATCGTCAGGCCAGCAAGCGTGGTTCCCGTGCCAACCGCCAACACGACGCGTTCCCCGGACTGTACCGGCCTAGGCAATAGATCAGCTATCTGCTGGCAACCCACGACACCGGCCTGGTTTGCACCCCCCTCCGGAATCAGGAGACAGGGGCCATAGCGCCGCTCGAGAGCAGCCAGATAGTCGGCATCATGTCGACGCCGGTATTCCTGTCTGGAGACATGGTGCAGCCGCATACCCCACTGGAGCGCGTCCTGCAGCATAGCCGACGGCGTATCCGACACTTCACCGCGAACAATACCCACCGTTTCAAAGCCACTCTCCTTACCAACCGCCGCCAGGGCATGCAAATGATTGGACCAGGCGCCGCCAAAAGACAGCAATCGACTCACGCCCTTTGCTCTGGCCTGAACCAGATTTTCCCTCAGTTTGAAGGCCTTGTTACCGGGAGCCAGCCCATCCGCCCTGTCAAGACGCAGCAGGGACACCCCCGTCATTGACACACCCAGTACAGGCGCAGAGGACAAATGCTGTAACAAGTTGGAATCAGACATAGAGCATCGTAGAATGAGTGACAATAATCAGCATAAACCAGAGGGACACTCCATGTACAAACAACTCCTATTTGTAATCGGTGCATCAGCACTACTGGCAGCCTGCAGTAGCACGCCGGAAATCCAGACCGGGGATGACGCCGAAGTAATTATGGGCAACCTGAACAAAGTGGATAATTCGCGGGCCGATCTCGCGTATATGGACCCCAACGCCGACTTCAGTAAATACTCCAAGGTCATGGTCATGCCGCTGGGTGTTGACAACGTGGAGATCATTCAGCCGAGCAAGTCCAAATCGGTGACCGGCAACCAGAACTGGGAGCTGACCGAGGAGGACAAAGACAAGCTGCGAAAAACCTTCCACGAAGCCATGGTAAAAAACCTGCAGGACAAGGGCGATTACCCGCTGGTAACGGAGCCCGGCGATGACGTACTGCAAATAGCAGCATCACTGACCGCCATAGCGCCCGCAGCCGCCAAGGATGACAATCGGTCCCGCGCCACAGGCCGCTCACGGGTCTATTCGGAGGGTGCAGGAGCCCTTGCCGTTATGGTCGCCTTTGGCGATTCGGAGACGGGGGAAGTATTGGGCATCATGAAAGACAGTAAATCCAGTTCTGCTATCTGGGGCAATAATAACAGCGTTTCCAACATGGCAGACGTACGCCATATGTTCAATGGCTGGGCTCTCCAGATTCGCAATGGCCTGGATAATCTTCACGGTAAGAAATAGCGTCTAGCTCTGGCTGGCTGGAAGTCCTACATTATTCCCCTGTAGGACTTGCTCTGCACGGTAGCTGGAGCGCACCAGAACGCCCGACACCACCTCGCGAAAGCCCCGTTCCAGACCCTGCTGTCGATACGTTTCAAATTCTTCGGGCGTGACATAGCGCTCTATCGGCAGGTGGTTCGCTGTGGGCTGCAAGTACTGACCGAAGGTCAGGATATCCACCTTGGCGGCCCGCAGGTCGTCCATCGCCTCAATAATTTCGTTGTCAGTCTCTCCCAGCCCCAGCATCAAACTGGTCTTGGTGAGCACATCGGGCCGGTAGGCCTTGGCATGCGCCAGCACTGCCAGTGTTTGTTCGTAGCTTGCCCTGGGGTCCCTCACCGGGTGCGTGAGCCGCCGTACCGTTTCGACATTCTGGGCGAACACCTGTATGCCGGAATCCATCACGACTTCAACATCGGCCATCGATCCCTCGAAATCAGGCGTCAGGGCTTCAACCCCTGTGTCCGGATTTACTTCCTTCACGCGTTTAACACAAGCCGCGTAATGTCCCGCACCACCATCCTCGAGATCGTCGCGGTTTACCGAGGTCAAAACCACGTATTTGAGCCCCATCAACTCTACCGATCTAGCGGTATGCTCGGGCTCATCGAGGTCAAGCCAGCCCTGGGGATTACCGGTATTCACCGCACAGAAGCGACAGGCGCGGGTACAGACATCGCCCATCAGCATGATGGTTGCGGTGCCAGCACTCCAACATTCGCCCATATTAGGGCACTTGGCCTCCTCACAGACCGTGGCCAATTTGTGCTCGGACACAATCTTCTTCACGTTTTCGTAGACCGGGCCGCCCTGAACCTTGACCCGCAGCCAGCTGGGTTTGGGCAAGCGCTGTGAATTCTGATCGCTGGCCTTAATACCATCTTTGATCGCCCGTATGCCCTTATCGTTTACGAACTTGTCGCCGCTGGCAATTTGGACTGAGGGAATAAGCTTTTCGTCGGACATGGCAGTATGAAATGAAACTCTGTAAAAACAAGGTCCATAGTATAGCCCATTGGCGTGATGAAAGCGGCACCCATAGCACCTCGATCCTATGGCATCGAACGGGCTAAAGCCCGAGAGAAAGGACTACGGACGCTACCAGGATTGGCAGCAGCAGATGCGGCACGCACACCGACACTACCGCCACAGCGGTAAGTGCAGCCAGACCCTTGATAAAATAACCTGCTGACAAGCCCCTTGATGCATTTTCCCGGCGCTGAAGGAGGTCCCGGGTAATACGGTATTCAATCATTGTCATCTGCCTGCTCCCCTTGTTGTTTGAGAACTCATCATGCGGCAGTGCTCAGTTGCAGACCATCTGTGTACTTTTCAACCTGATTGAAAACGCTACAGGTCACCCTGCCGGGCAATCGCCCCACGATTCAACTAATTTTGACCCCACCTCAAGATTGGCAGAAAATGCCCTACTGGTAACCTCACATAAAAACCATGGTGCTTTAGCAAATGACATCGACCCACCGACCAAGAAGTCAGCAGAGCCCTCCGATAGAGGTTCCCATCACTTCAATTATTCGCCGTAAAGTGCGCCATGGCCGTGAGGCAGATTACGACGAATGGGCTCGGGGTATCGCCGCTGCCTGCCGTAAATTCAGTGGCTATACTGGAATCAAACTGATTTACCCCGAGAAACAGGGAGGTGACTACGTAACGATCATCAGCTTTAAAAGCTACGACAACTATGTAGCGTGGGAAAATTCGCCTGAGCGCGCGACCTGGTTGCAGCGTGCCAGGGAAATCATGGAAGGTGAAGATGTCCGCGAATACATTCATGGCTTCGACTATTGGCTTGAAAATAACTGCAAGAAGGGGCGCAGCTGGCCCCCCGACTATCGCATGGTCCTCATTGCCTATGTTGCCATATGGCCGCTGGTGTTTTTTGTCAGCCCAGCAATCCTTCCCCATCTGCCAGACCACCCTCTGCTGGCCTCACTGGTTTCCACCGCGGTGATTACGCTGTTAATGGGCTATGTCTCGCTCCCCCTGATGACCCGGCTGGCGCGACGATGGATACTGAAAACCTAGTGTACTTCGTCACGATACCTACTCGGGACTAACGCCCTGCCACCGGCGGACGATACCGGCCTCAATATCAAACAGATCCAGTACACGTCCAATAGTATGATCTACCATGTCCTCCAGCGATTCAGGATTGGCATAGAAGCCGGGAACCGGTGGGCTGATGATCGCCCCCATGTCGGTGGCCTGCGCCATCAGCCGAATGTGACCGGCATGCAGCGGGGTTTCACGCAGCATTAACACCAGACGCCTGCGTTCCTTGAGGCAGACATCTGCGGCGCGAGACAACAGGTTGGATGACATGCCATTGGCCACCTCGGACAGGGACTTGATCGAGCAGGGAGCGACTACCATACCCATGGTCTTGAACGATCCCGATGCGCAGGCTGCGCCAACATCTGCTGGCGAATAGACAACATCCGCCAGCGCCTCCACTTGCGCAACGGAGTAATCCGTCTCCATCGTCACCGTCAACTTAGCCGCCCGGGACATTACCAGATGCGTTTCGATTTCGACGTCGCGCAAGACCTCCAGCATTCGAATGCCATATATTGCGCCGGACGCGCCGCTGATACCAATAATCAGTCGCTTGTCAGATTCCCTGCCACTCACTTACAAGCCTCCTATAACCGGCTAGTGTATTTCATCACTTCTAATGTAACATTCAGAGCCTATAAAATCTGCGCCCGTCTAACGCTCCGCAGCCGATAGTGCTCAATTCACTTGCCGATCACGCCCTTCCCAAAAGGGTTTACGCAGCTCAGTCTTTAGCACCTTTCCCGCGCCGGAAAGGGGCAAGGGTTCGTCGCGAAAGCTGACTGATTTAGGCAGTTTGTAGCCTGCGATAAGTTCCCGGCAATGGGCGATAAGATCGGCTTCAGCGACCGCCTGCCCAGGGTGCAAAATAACGATGGCATGCACCGCCTCACCCCACTCTTCATGAGGGATTCCGATGACTGCCACGTCCTGAACTGCCGCGTGACCAATCACTGCATTTTCAACTTCCGTGGTAAAGACATTTTCACCCCCGGTCACCACCATATCCTTCACCCGGTCGACAATGTAAAGGAAGCCATCGGCGTCAAACAGTCCGGCATCGCCCGTGTACACCCAGCCATCCTGGATGGCTAGCGCGGTTTCCTCGGGTTTGTTCCAGTATCCAAGCATATTGTGTGGGCCTCGGGCAACAATTTCCCCAGAGACGTTCAGATCGCAATCATTGCCCTGCTCATCGACGATTCGAATATCCGTTACCGCCGTCGGGCGCCCGGCAGATTTCAATCGATTGCCACCCACAAGGTGATCCTCCATGGAAAGTGTTGTCACAATGGGAGCCATTTCAGTCTGGCCATAGGCCTGGGCGAGACCCACCGTCGGCCAGGTGTCCATAAACTGTTCCAGCGATGCGGCCGGCATTGGCGATGCGCCATAGAGCACACACTTCAATGACGAAACATCAGCTGTCGTCACCTCCGGGTGAGCAAGTAACATCTTGATCATAGCTGGCACCAGCAGGCTGTGGGTCACACGGTGCTCACCGATAGCGGCAAGCACCTTACCGGGGTCAAACGACTGAAGAATCAAATTGCTCGCGCCGCACAGCGTCGCGTTCATGGTGCCGGCGAAATCGGCCATGTGAAACATGGGGGCGGCATGGAGGTAGACACTGTCACGGCCTACTTTAAAGTCCGCCAGTGCACCCAAAGCGCTGGCCCATAGCGCCTTGTGGGAGTGCACCACACCCTTGGGGAAGCCGGTGGTACCGCCGGTATAAAAAATGCCGATCATATCGTCCTCACCGCGATCGGACTGCTTGGCGGCAGTGCTATCGGCAATCAATCCCTCATAATCCGCAGCCCACTCTGGACAATCTCCCTCGCCCATGTAGACCGCCCTCACCAGGTCGCCGCAGTCCTGCAACAGGGTTTTGGCCTGATCTGCAAAGGCGTCATCGAAGAGTAGTACCCGACTACCCGAGTCGGTGATGGCGTACTGGTTTTCCGGGAGAGCCCAGCGGGTGTTGAGTGGCACCATGCAGTATCCCGCCCAGGGAATTGCAAATATCGACTCATAGTAGCGATCACTGTTCAGGCTCAATATAGCGATGCGTTCACCCGGCTCCAACGCGGATTGCTGCAAGCCACTGGCCAACCTGGCCACCCGCTGTTCAAGTACAGCCCAGGTCTGGCTGCGATCGGCATAGTGGGTAGCCGTGCCATTGGGGTTCAGTCGGGTGGCACGCTCGATCAGGGAGGGAATGGAAATCATTCTGTATACTCGCAGTTTTTTATTTTAGGGATATTTCACTACGCCCAGTATAGACACAAAACAAACAATCTACTCAGCCTTCATGCAATGACTGTGCGGAGGCGCTGTGTGCCAGTAACAATTGATCGATATCCACGCCCTGGTATTTCCCGTCGACCACCCGCCATTCGCCCCGCACCATAACCCGGTCAGCTCTGTGGGCACCGCACAGCACCAGCGCAGCCAGCGGGTCGCCACTGCCGGAAAATCGCAGTTCATCGAGTTTAAACATTGCCAGGTCAGCCTGTTTACCCAGCGCGATCTTACCAATATCATCCCGCCCCAGACACCGCGCTGACCCCTCCGTCGCCCAACGCAGAGCGTCCAGATGACCAACATTCTCGGCGCCGTGCTGCAGTCGCTGCAGCAAAAAGGCCATACGCACCTCCTGAATCATATTCGAACCGTCGTTGGAGGCCGAGCCATCAACCCCCAGGCCGACCGGTGAACCGGCAGATTCCAGGCTGAGTGTGGGGCAAATCCCCGAGGCAAGAATCATATTGGATGAGGGGCAGTGGCAGATGCCCACACCATTTTCGCCCAGGCGTTGGGCCTCGCTGGCATCAAAATGAATGCCGTGGGCCAGCCATACCCGATCGTTCATCCAACCCGTATCCTCAAGATAATCCAACGGCCGCAAGCCAAACATCTGCAGGCAGAAATCTGTCTCATCATGGGTTTCTGCCAGGTGGGTGTGTAGGCGGACATCCAACTTGTGGGCCAACTCCGACGATGCCTGCATAATCTCCCGGCTAACAGAGAATGGCGAGCAAGGCGCCAGGGCGATTTGTAACATGGCGCCCTCCTCCCGCTGGTGATATCGATTTATCAAGCGCTCGCTATCAGCGAGAATAGTCTCTTCGTCCTGCACTACACTGTCAGGGGGCAGGCCGCCATCCTTCTGGCTGAGACTCATGGAACCCCGGGTTAACACAGCCCTTATGCCAAGCTCTCCAGCCACCTCCGCCTGAATATCAATCGCATTTTCAAGTCCAGCTGGAAACAGGTAGTGATGATCTGCGGCGGTGGTACACCCCGACAGCATCAGCTCAATAAAGGCCAATCGGGTGGACAGTTCAATGTGTTCCGGGGTCAGCTTGGCCCATACCGGGTAAAGGGATTGCAACCACGGAAAAAGCGGTTTACCCAGCGCATCGCGATGTACGCGGGTCAATGTCTGGTAGAAATGGTGGTGAGTATTAATCAACCCTGGTAACACCACATGTTCAGAGGCGTCCAGCTCAAGTTGACAGCTTAACGTTGGGCGCTTTCCGGTCGGCACCAGCTCAACAATCCGACCCCCGTCAATAACAAGGCCGCCACCGGCATCGGAATCACATAAAATCGATAGCGGGTTTTTGATCCAGGTTCTCAAGGACTCTTGTGTATTTGTCATGGGTATACTCACATCTTCGAAAAAGTTGGGGTAAAAAAAATCCCGCCCCTTGAGAGGGCAGGATTTTTAGGCTATCACTCTGCCGTCAAGCTTAGAAGCGCCATACTGCCAGCGCCTGTACCACGCTCTCGTCGGTGTCCTTGTCGCCCAGCTTGTTGCTCCAGTACTGGTATTCAATACCGATAAACAACTGGCCTTCCTGTCCGTACATGATTTCGCCCAGGTCCATGCGCAGTTGCGGCTGTGCCAGCACCCAGCTTTCACGCTTGGCATCAAAGAGTTCTCCAACGCCTCGCTGCACCGCAACCATATCCGCACCGTCAATGTATTCCACGTGCCCTTCAAGGCTCCAGCTGGTGTTGCCAATTTTGAAGGGAAGCGCCCAGTTAAAATCAACCATGTAGCTGTCGTCTTCTTTAAAACCAAAACCGCCACCCAGATCAGAAGCTGAATCCTGGATATAGGCCGTTACGTCGAGGTTAGCAAAGGCAAAGCCCGGCAGGTCCAGGGAAAAACGCACACCCGGCAGGTAGTAATTGGTATTCACCTCCGGTGCAAAGTTAAAGCCCGCGATGATACCCATGTCTTTTACAAACAGGAAACTAACATCGTTTCCGGTCATCTTGCCGATGCTGAAATTGGAATACCACTCGCCGTAGAGCTCTGTTTGTCGGCCACTGCCTTCCAGCTCATCAATGTCCGTATTGCCATAGTTGAGGTAATCAAAGAAGAAAAAGTTATCCCCGTACTTCCAGCCACTGGCGTGCTGCAAGGTGATGATAGAAGTGCCTCCGGTTTCTGACTCGCTGCCGCCACCCTGAAAGGGCTTCTTCAGGTCACCGTACTGGAACTGTGCCTCAGTGGTACTCCAAATGGCCGCCTGTGATGTGGCTGCGGTAAAAGCCAGTGTCAATCCCGCGATCGCGGTGCTTGTCTTGCTGGTAAATTTCATTGTGATACTCCCTTCATTTTTTGTAGTAGATTTTTGATCTTATTTAAACTTATTTACTTGGGTAGGGCACCATCGACACCGTCGACATACCAGGAGAAACCGAGCATATCACCATCGCTCATCACCTCACCTTCCGCAACTTTCACCGTACCATCCTGCGCCGTAACCGGGCCGGCAAAGGGGTGCAGCGAACCGTCGACGATGGCTGCTTTTTGTGCGTTCACGTAATCACGTACATCCTGAGGTACCGCGTCGTTAAACGGTGCCAATATCAATGCATCGTCAGCAAAGCCACCCCAGACATCTTCCGCTTTCCATGTGCCGTCCATAACCGCCTTGACCTTGGAGGCGTAGAGCGGACCCCAGTTATGAACTGTAGCGGTCAGGTGAGCCGTTTTACCGTACTCGGCCATATCGGAGTTGTAACCAATGGCATAAGCACCCTTCGCTTCTGCCGCATTAATGGGCCCTGGAGAGTCAGTGTGCTGGGTGATCACGTCTGCGCCCTGGAGAATCATGGTCTCAGCCGCTTCTCGCTCCTTACCGGGATCATACCAGCTGCTCACCCACACGACTTTCACTTTAATATCCGGGTTGACACTCTGGGCACCGCGGGTAAAAGCGTTTATGCCGCGAATAACCTCAGGGATAGGGAAGGAACCGACATAACCCAGTACGTTGGATTTGGTCATTTTTCCAGCGACCACGCCTGTCAGATAACGGCCTTCATAGGCACGATCAAAGTAGGTGCCAACATTCTTGGACTGCTTGTAACCAGAGGCATGCTCAAATGCGACCTTTGGGAAAGCCTTGGCCACTTTCAGGGTCGGGTTCATGTACCCGAATGAGGTGGTGAAAATCAGGTCGTGGCCTGACTTGGCCAACTGGCGAATCACACGCTCTGAGTCAGCACCTTCAGCAACACTTTCAACGTAGGTCGTTTCTACCTTGTCACCGAATTGCTCTTCAACATATTGACGCCCTTTATCGTGGGCATACGTCCAACCTGCATCACCGGTGGGTCCGACATACACAAAAGCCACTTTCGTGGCTTCCGCGAAGCTTTGGGCCGACAACAGTACAGTTGCCGATGCCAGTGCAGCGATGGCTGCCTTTATTACACGCGTTTTTAACATGGGTACTCTCCTGGTTTTTATTAACTTCTGGGCTTTTGGTACATCTGGTATTCTTAGGTCACCGTCAATTACTTCGGTGAAAGGGTTTGCCCAATGACACAGGGGCAAACATTTTAACTTTGGCCTGATTGCTGGAAAGTGCAACGAGTACTAGGATAGTCGCCACGTAGGGAAGCGTGGCCAATAAATTGGGTGATATGGACACATTGTAGCCTTGTAAAATGAGATTCACTATGCTGGCAGCGCCAAACAAATAGGCTCCCAATAGCACTCTTTCTACCCGCCAGCTGGCGAAGACTACCAGCGCGAGTGCGATCCAGCCGCGACCCGCCGTCATGTTATCAGCCCACAAAGGCGTATAAACCAGTGACAGATATGCACCTGCCATTCCCGCCATTGCACCGCCGAACATAATCGCCATATAGCGCACTGAAAGCACCGACAAGCCGATCGCCTGAGCGGACTCCGGCGACTCGCCCACCGCTTTCACAATCAGGCCCGCACGGGTATTTTTGAAAAAATAGTAGACGAAGATACACATGAATACCGAAAGGTAGACAATTATATCGTGCGAGAAAAATGCCGTGCCAAGAAAGGGTATCGAACCCAGGCCCGGTATAACGATCGCCTCGACACCGTCCAGTGCCTTGCCCACGTAGGCCAAACCAATAAATCCGCTCAAACCGGTGCCAAAAATTGTCAGGGCCAGCCCGGAAGCCACCTGATTGGCATTCAGATTCATGGTGATGAACCCAAAAATAAGCGACATACTGATACCGGCCAACATGGCGCAGATAAATCCTACGGTAATACTGTCCGAGTGAAACGCGGCAATAAACCCAACCACCGCCCCCATTAGCATCATGCCTTCCTGCCCGAGATTCAGCACACCAGATTTTTCGCAAACCAGCTCGCCCAGTGCCACGATCAGCAGGGGCGTACCGGTTCGGATAGTGGCAAAAATGATATTAGCTATTAAATCAATGTCCATAATCTTAACTCGTAATATTCGTATTAGTATGAGTATGCATTGCGGCTATAAGTCTATTGGGTCGGGTTCGTCAGCAGCACTGGCTCCAGACCACCCGCCGACACACGGGAGATCACCCGCACGCGATAACCGATAAGCACATCGCATGCCAACAGGAAGAACAGTAACAAGCCCTGGAACAAGCCGGTGAGAGCCAGGGGTAGGCCCAATTCAATCTGTACCATCTCACCGCCTAGATAGAGCAGGGCCATTAACAAACTGGCAAAGAGTATCCCCACCGGATGAAGGCGGCCCAAAAAGGCCACAATAATAGCGGCGTAGCCATAGCCGGGTGATATCGCAGGTATGAGCTGCCCAATTGGGCCAGTCACTTCAGAAACACCCGCCAGTCCCGCCAAACCACCACTAATGAGAAGGCAAAGCCAAATCAGTTTCTTATCCCTGAAACCCGCAAATCGTGCGGAACGGGCGTCATTACCCAATACCTGAATCTGGAAACCCACAAACGTTTTACTGAGGAAAACCCAGACCACCGCCACCGACAACAGGGCAAATACAATACCCAGGTGAATACGCGTACCGTCAATCAGAATAGGCAGCGTGACCCAATCAGGGAACAGCGCCGACTCCGGGAAATTATAACCATCGGGATCCTTCAAAGGGCCGTGTACGGAAAACAGCAAGCAGTTCAGGGCGATGTAATTGAGCATAATGGTGGAGAGAATTTCATTGGTGTTGAAGTGGGTTTTTAACAGCGCCGGAATGCCCGCCCAGAGCGCACCCGCCAGACTACCTGCGAGAAGCACCACGGGCAGTACCCAGAAACCCTCGATCTCCAGGAAACTCAGCGCGGCCCAGCTACCGAACAGCGCGCCCATCAGCAGCTGACCCTCGGCACCGATATTCCACACATTGGCACGGTAGCAAACCGCCAGCCCCGTGGCACAGAGTAAGATAGGCGCCGCTTTAACGCCCAACTCACTCAAACCGTAGAGATCGCTGATCGGCATAATAAAGAATGTGTAGAGCGTTTCCAGCGGAGACTGCCCCAGGGCGGCAAACAATATGGCGCCGGCAATCAGGGTCAGTACGCCTGCCAGTACGGGCGACAGGTAGGATATGAGTCTTGAATCCTGCCCTCGGGCTTCGAGTTTAATCTTCATTGATCGGTTTCCTGTTACGCCGCGCTTGCAGAAGGAGAATCGAAAACACCTGCCATCCACTGACCTACCTCTTCAATGGTCGTGTCGGCAGTCGGTTTATTCGGGGATATTTGTCCATCAAAGAGCGCGCACATACGATCACTGATGGTAAATAGCTCATCGATGTCTTCGGATATAACAAGAATTGCTGCACCGGCATCACGCAAGGCAATAAGCGCTTTGTGTATGGCGATAGCCGCCCCGATATCCACACCCCAGGTGGGGTGAGCCGCCACCAGGCAAACGGGCTGTTGGAGAATTTCCCGACCGATAATGAACTTCTGCAGGTTTCCGCCAGACAGACTTTTAGCAACGGCATTGGGACCGCCGCACTTCACCTTGTACTGCTCAATTATCTTGTCCGTAAAGGCCTGAATCGCCTTGGGTTGCAACAAACCATTCTTGACCAGGCCCTGCTGAAAACCGGTGAGCAAACCGTTTTCCCAAAGGCTCATATCGGGCACTGCGCCCTGGCCCAGACGGTCCTCAGGTACTACTGCCAACCCCTGCCGCCTGCGCTCATCGGGCATCTCTTTGCCCAACGCCGCTGTGGGAAAACTTATCGCTCCGGCATCGGCACAAAGACGTTCGCCACTGATTGCTTCGAGTAGCTCAGACTGACCATTACCGGCGACACCGGCCACCCCCAGTATCTCACCCGACTTAACCGTAAAACTGATGTCTTTGAGGGTAATACCAAAGGGGTCGTCTGAAGTCATTGTGAGGTTTTTGATCGTCAGAAAATCCTCTCCGCCAGTGGCTTTGACATATTCATGTGAGACCGGTGTCTCGTCCCCCACCATCAGCCGTGCCATGTGCTCGGTGGTGACTTCCTTGGGATTACATTTGCCCGTAATTCTGCCGGCACGCAGTACCGACGCAAAATCACACAGTGACTGTACTTCCTTTAATTTATGACTGATAAAGAGGATGCTGGCGCCTTCGGAGGCGAGTTGCTTCAAGGTATTAAAGAGCGTGTCAACCTCCTGGGGGGTTAACACCGAAGTGGGCTCATCCAGAATGAGCAATTTGATGTCCTGGATCAGGCAGCGCACAATCTCAACCCGCTGCCGCTCGCCGGTAGACAGGGTATGCACGGGCCGATGAGGCTCCAGTGCCATACCGTATCTGGCCGACACCTCGGTAATTCTCTGGGCCAGCGCGTCCATATCCCGGGAGTCGTCTTTCTCCATCCCCAGGGCGATATTCTCCAGCACTGATAGGGTTTCAAACAGGGAGAAATGTTGAAACACCATGCCTATGCCCAATTTCCGAGCATGCACTGGAGCGGTTATTTCGGTTTCTTTGCCCTCCCAGATAATCTGTCCGGCATCGGGCTTAACCACACCATAAATGACTTTCATCAGGGTACTTTTACCGGCGCCATTTTCGCCCAACAAGGCGTAGATCTTGCCCGGCATGATACGAATATCAACATTGTCGTTGGCCAAACAGCCTGGATATTGCTTGGTGATGCCTTTCAGGACTAGCCTGAAATCACCATCGTCAGTTGAATCTGTTACAAGGTTATCGGTCACTAGTGCACCTCACCGTTCTATTATTAGAATCTGGTCCCTGCTTCCTCGCGTCAGAAATACTGCCTTCTTCGCGAGCTCTGAACAGGTGGTTATTATCGTTGTTAGTACTACACTACTTATAGAGATTTTCTTGCGAATTTGCGACCCCATATTGGACTCTAGCGCATCGCGCGCCAAACTCGGCTGAATCAAACAATATATAATCTGACAGAGATGTCAAGTTTTATTGCCATCGATGTCAGCTTTTAATCACAGGATATCGACTGTGTTTTTTCCACAAACGTAAATGAGACTATAAAAAGCTTTGCTTGTGACAATTGATTATAAAAAATCAGGTTGACCGCAGGCGGTATTTTCCGTAATAATTGTCACATGTGTCAGATTTTAATAAAACACAATGTCACCTGCTCTAAACAAAACTGACAAAATTGAGCCGGTACCAACTGATCACAGATACACGCGGGAGTACAAATCTTGGTACGTTTTCTGCTAAACAACAAAGAACATACACTGGTCGACATCGACCCCAACACCTCCGTACTGGACTACCTGAGAGAGGGCCTGGGACGTGTGGGCACCAAAGAGGGCTGCGCGTCCGGTGACTGTGGTGCCTGTACTGTGGTACTTGGCCAACTGGCGGGCGATGACATTCAGTACTCCGCCATCAATTCCTGTATCACACCGATAGGCAACCTGCATGGCAAACAACTGATCACCGTCGAGGACCTGAAGACGGATCAGGGCCTGCACCCTGCTCAGCAGGCCATGGTTGACTGCCACGGATCCCAGTGCGGTTTTTGTACGCCCGGCTTCGTTATGTCAATGTTCGCTTATCGGAAGACCAACGACACGCCGGAGCGGGAAACGATCATTGAAGCCCTCGGTGGCAACCTATGTCGCTGCACGGGCTACCGTCCAATTATCGATGCCGCAGTGCAAATGTACGATCCTGCAACGGAAGACCAGTTTTCCGGCACCGAAGGTACGACCGTAAAAGCCTTGCGCAGCATTTCCGAATCGACAACCCCAGTTGAACTCAGCGGCGCGGGTAGACACTATTACGCGCCCACCAGCGCAGCCGAACTTTCTGCCCTGCTGACTGCTCACCCGCAAGCAATGCTGGTCGCAGGCGGCACCGACCTGAGCCTGGAGATCACCCAATTCTTGCGCGAGATCGACACCCTGATCTACACCGGTCGTGTCGAGGAACTACTACAGATACACGAAACCGCCGACACCATCGAAATTGGCGCCGCGGTCAGCTACAACGATTGCAAAACTTTATTGTGCAATGAGTACCCCGACCTGCATGAACTGATAGAACGCCTTGGCTCACGTCAGATTCGCAACCAGGGTACCCTGGGAGGGAACGTTGGGAACGCCTCACCTATTGGCGATATGCCGCCTGTCCTGATCGCCCTGAATGCACAACTGGTACTGCGCAGCAGCGCAGGCAGTCGCACCCTTCCCATCCAGGACTATTTCCTCAGCTACAAGGTTACCGCTCAGCAACCGGGGGAATTCATCCAGTCAATTATTGTGCCGCGAGCCAAGGCTGACTACACCTTCAGGGCCTATAAGGTCAGCAAGCGCCTGGAGGATGACATCTCTGCCATCCTGGGCGTCTTTCATCTCAAAATTGACCAGGGTGTCGTCATCGATGCATCAGTGGCATTTGGCGGCATGGCAGAGATACCAAAACACGCTGAACTTTGTGAACAGGCATTAATGAACCAACCCTGGAACCAGGCCACGATTGACCAGGCCATGGCTGCACTGGGCAACGACTTTACCCCTATAGATGACTTTCGCGCCTCGGCGACGTACCGAAAACAAGTCTCTCAAAATTTGCTCCAGCGCCTCTTCTTCGAGACCGATGGCAGCGCCCAACAAGTGAGGGTTACCCAGTATGCGTAATCTACCGGATGTTTCGAGCAGCAAACCGGCCTCCGTGAATGGGGTGGCTGGCCAGGACCTGCGCCACGAGAGCGCCCATAAACACGTCAGCGGAGAAGCGATCTACATAGATGATATGGCCGCCCCCGCAAACACCCTGCACGCTTATGTCGGCCTCAGCCAGATCGCCCGGGGCAAGCTGCTGAGCATGGACCTGGACAAAGTCCGTAGCGCACCCGGCGTGGTCGATGTATTGACATTGGATGATGTGCCCGGACACAAGGATATTGGACCGGTATTTCCCGGCGACCCTTTGATGGTAGATGACCAGGTTGAATTCTGGGGCCAGGTATTGTTTGCCGTCGCAGCGACCAGTTACGAAGCCGCCCGCAAGGCTGCGCGACTGGCCGTGGTGGAATATGAAGCCCAGGCTGCCGACCTCACGATAGAACAGGGCCTGGAGAACAACAGTTTTGTGCGGCCCAGCCACACCCAGAAGCGCGGCGATACAGCTACTGCACTAAAAAGTGCAGCACACACCCTGTCGGGCGAGATGCAGATAGGCGGACAGGAGCAAATGTACCTGGAGAGCCAGGCCTCCCTCTGTGTTCCGCAGGAAGACGGCGGCATGCTGGTCTATACCTCCACCCAGAACCCTTCTGAAGGGCAGAAACTGGTGGCTGAAGTATTGGATATTCCCCTGAGCCTGGTCACCGTGGATATGCGCCGCATGGGTGGTGGTTTTGGCGGCAAAGAGACCAACGCTAACCAGTGGGCTTGCCTGGCTGCCCTGCTCGCCCGCAAAACGGGCAGAGCGGTAAAGATACGTCTCGCCAGGGCGGACGATATGAGCGCCACGGGTAAGCGGCATCATTTTCTCGCCCGCTACGAGGTAGGCTTTGACGAGGAAGGTCGTTTACTGGCACTGGACATGGACCTTTCCGGCGGCTGCGGCATATCGCCGGATCTGTCTGATGCGATTGTCGATCGCGCCATGTTCCATTCCGACAATGCCTACTTCCTGCCCACGGCCCACATCAAGGGACACAGGGTGAAAACCAACACCGTGTCGAATACCGCGTTTAGAGGATTTGGCGGCCCCCAGGGCATGGTAGCCATCGAAAACATCATGGATAACATCGCCCGAGTCGTTGGCCGGGACCCACTGGAGGTCAGAAAGCTTAATTTCTACACCGATGAGGGTGACCGCAACACCACCCACTATGGGCAGACTATCGAACAACATATTGTCGAGCCATTGGTGGCGAGACTGGAGCAAACCTCCGACTACCAACAGCGACGCCGAGAGATCACCGCGTTCAACCGCAACAACAAGGTGCTTAAAAAAGGCATTGCCCTGACACCGGTAAAGTTCGGCATTTCGTTTACTGTACAACACCTCAATCAGGCCGGCGCCCTGATACACATCTATACCGACGGCAGCATCCAACTCAACCACGGCGGCACAGAAATGGGCCAGGGTCTGTTCACCAAAGTAGCGCAGATTGTCGCCAGCGAATTGCAGGTCGATATCAATACGGTGTTGTGTACTTCAACCCGCACCGACAAAGTACCCAATACCTCACCCACCGCCGCCTCATCGGGCACCGACCTTAACGGCATGGCGGCCAGGGATGCGGTCTGCAAAATCAAGCAGCGCATGGTGGCATTCGCTGCCGGACATTTCTCCGTTGCTGAAGAAGACGTGCAGTTCGCCAATAATCGCGTCACCTGTGGCGACCATGACATGAGCTTTGCCGAGTTCGCCCAACTGACCTATATGAACCGGGTTTCCCTTTCGGCCACAGGCTACTACCGCACACCCAAGATTCACTACGACAGGGAATCCGCAAGTGGCCGTCCCTTCTTTTACTACGCCTACGGCGCGGCGGTTTCCGAGGTTCTGATCGACACCTTAACGGGCGAGTACAAACTCACCCGGGCCGACCTGTGTCAGGACGTGGGACAGTCAATCAACCCGGTCATCGATATCGGCCAGGTCGAGGGCGCCTTTATTCAGGGCATGGGCTGGCTAACCACAGAGGAATTGGTGTGGGGAAAAGATGGCCGCTTACAGACCGTCAATCCTGCCAGCTACAAAATTCCCGCCATTGGCGATACGCCCACCGAATTCAATGTGGAGTTACTGCCCGACAGCCCCAACGTAGAGGCGACCATTTTTCACTCCAAAGCCGTGGGCGAACCGCCCTTGATGCTGGGCATCTCGGTCTGGAGCGCACTGCGTGACGCGGTCGCCAGCCTGGACGACTACCGCCGCAGCCCCTCGCTGGATACGCCGGCAACGCCAGAGCGGGTACTAAAGGCCTGTATGGAGATTCGCAAGGGAGCTACCTCATGATGGGCCTGCCCTCGGCATCACTCACCTGGATTGAGGCCGTGGCGCAATTGCAGGAACAGGGCCAGGATTATGTATTGATTACCCTGTTGGGCTCGCGTGGTTCAACGCCCCGAGAGAACGGCACCAAGATGGTATATTCCCGGGACGCCGTTTTCGGCACCATCGGTGGTGGCCACCTGGAATACAAGGCCATAAAGATGGGTGCTGAAATGCTATGCCAGCAAGAGGTACAGCAAAAAATAGAATACTTTCCTCTGGGCCCGGCCCTGGGGCAGTGCTGCGGAGGCAGTACCACCGTATTGTTCGAGAGCTTCAAGGGCTGTCAGTTCAATGTCATGTTGTTTGGCGCCGGTCACGTGGGGCTCGCCCTGACGGACATACTCAAACAGCTGCCCTGCCGACTGCACTGGGTGGATAACCGCGAATCGCTTCACCCCGGGTCACTGCCATCCAACGTCCTGCCGGTACTTAGCGAAAGCCCGGCGGACGAGGTAGCAGACATGCCTGCAGGCAGTGACTACCTGATCATGACGCACAACCACCAGTTGGATTACGAAATACTGGAGGCAGTACTAAAGCGTGGCGATGCACGCTATGTCGGTTTGATTGGCTCCGATACCAAGTGGAAGCGATTCAAAATGCGCCTGGAACACAAGGGCTACACCCCAGAGTTTTACCAGCAGGTGCACTGCCCGGTGGGTCTTGCCGAAGTGCCCGGCAAGCGACCGATTGAGGTCGCCGTCTCCATTGCCGGCGAACTGATCGCCATTAACCATGCCGAGCAACCCGTCCGGCCCACGCAAAAAGGGATTTCCCTGGGTGATGCCCGGCAGGCTATGACCCAACTCACTCAGCAGGCTGAGTGTCTGGAAACGGAAAAACTATGAGCAGTTACGAGACATTCGCCCTGCGCAGTGAACGCACCATTATCGATGGGCAGGAGCGGGCCGCCACCGTGGTCATCGACAACGGAAAAATTACCGATGTCCTCCCCTATGAGGCGCAGCCACCCTGCCCGATCGAAGATCTGGGCGACAAAATACTGATGCCCGGACTGGTGGACAGTCACGTGCACATCAACGAGCCGGGGCGCACGGAATGGGAGGGTTTTAACACCGCCACCCAGGCCGCCGCTGCGGGCGGTATTACCACGGTAGTGGATATGCCGCTTAACTGCACGCCGGTAACAACGACAGCAGATGCCCTGCAACAAAAAATCGATTCGCTGGGAAAACAGCTGTGGATTGATTGCGGTTTCTGGGGTGGCGTCGTGCCGGACAACCTGGATGACCTTGACGAACTGGTCAGCGCCGGTGTTCTGGGGGTCAAATCATTTACCATACATTCAGGCATCGATGACTTTCAGCGGGTAGACGAATCCCATATACGACGGGCGATACCCATTCTGGCAAAACACGATGTGCCCTACCTGATTCACGCTGAATTGGACAAAGAAGACAGTGAGCCCGCAGAGATCGGCATCCGCTACCAGAGCTTCCTGGAGTCCAGACCCAAGCAATGGGAAAACGATGCCATCGATATGATGATAGCGCTGTGCAGAGAAGCCAAAGCTGCCGGGAGCGATGGGAAAATCCATATTGTGCACTTATCCTCTGCTGAGGCCATACCGGCCATCGCTGCTGCCCAACGGGAAGGCCTGCAGATCAGTGCTGAAACCTGCCCCCACTATCTGACACTGTTTGCTGAAGCCTGCCCCGATGGCAAGACCCTGTTCAAGTGCTGCCCCCCTATCCGTGAAGACGAAAATCGCCACCAACTGTGGCGCGGCCTGGCCGACGGTACCATTCAATTTGTCGTATCAGATCACTCACCCTGCACCCCACAACTGAAGCACATCGATACCGGTGATATCGAAAAGGCCTGGGGCGGTATTTCATCGCTGCAGTTTGGCCTGTCCCTGATCTGGACTGAAGCCCAAGAACGCGGATACTCAGTCGCAGAAGTCGTGGAGTGGATGGCTACCCGGCCTGCAGTCTTCGCCGGGTTGGGAGATCGCAAGGGCAAGATAGCCAGTGGCTACGACGCGGACCTGGTGGTGTTTGATGACAGGGGCGAATACCTCATTACCGCGGACATTATCAAATACCGGCACAAAATTACGCCCTATGAGGGCAAGACCGTCAAGGGCGTCATAGAGCGAACCTACGTGCGCGGCCATGTGGTTTACCAGGAGGGAGAAATTATCGGTGAACCCCTTGGCAAGCCTCTACTTAAACATCAACTTTAACTGTAATTCTAACCAGCGGAATTCAATACCATGAGTAATACAGCCAAGGGTGACAACCCCTATTCAGGCCAGTTTATCGATTTAATGAGTGAAAAAGTCGGCGGTAAGGCTCTGTCGTGCTCCGACGAATGGTTTGCCGAATGCGCCAATCTGGTCGTACAGAGTGACCCCGTATTCAAGGAAGGCCACTTTGTCCCCACCGGCCAGTGGATGGATGGCTGGGAATCTCGCCGCAGCTATGGGCGCGCCGATCACCGCAGTGGCAATCGCGATTTTGACTGGTGCATCCTTCGGATGGGCATCCCGGGCGTGGTCCATGGTGTGGATATTGAAACCACCCATTTTCGCGGTAATGCACCAGAGTTTGCCTCACTGGAAGGCGCCTGGGTAGAAGACGATATTGGCGAAGACACCCAGTGGTTTGATGTGCTGGAGAAAAGCCCAACAGCCGCCCACAGCCACAATTTTTTTGCCGCGGCCAGCGAGCGCCCCTGCACGCACCTGCGTTTAAAAATGTACCCCGACGGTGGTGTCGCCCGACTCAGAGTCTACGGTATTGGCCAGATCAATCCGGACAATTTTGTCCCGGGTGAACTGGTAGACCTTGCCAGCGTGATGAACGGCGGCCGCGGACTCGCCTGCAGCGATATGTTTTTTAGCTCGCCCAGCAATCTGTTAATGCCTAATAAAGGTGTGAACATGGGCGACGGCTGGGAAACAAAACGCCGCCGTGACCAATCGAATGACTGGAATATAATCAAGCTGGGCCTGACGGGCACGATTCGTAAAGTACTGATCGATACTGCTCACTTCAAAGGTAACTTCCCCGACACGATAAGCCTGGAAGCCACCCTCTCGGACCGAGAAGACATGACCGCAGATGATATTGAATGGCAGACTGTTATTGCACGGACCCCGGTGTACGCTGACCAGGAGCACCTGTATATCAAGGAGATCGAAGTAGGCCAGGATCAGGAGTTCAGCCATGTGCGCCTGAACATTTTCCCCGATGGCGGCATCAGTCGTCTTCGCGTTTTAGGCTTCCCAAACTGGGGCTAGATACATCACCGTCAGGAACCAGCACAATGAGTATTGAACAAGTAAACCAGGCCGCCCGCGACGACGCCTGCCACATGTTTCGCCAATGCTGTACCAGCGATAGCTGGATACAGCGCATGGTCTCAGCCCGCCCTTTTAACAGTGAGCAGGCGTTGCGAGAGGCTGCAGATACCAATTGGCGGGGACTTGCTGATGAAGATTACCTGCAGGCCTTCGACGGCCATCCCAAAATCGGTGATGTTGGATCGCTAAAAGCAAAGTATGCCAACACCAAGGAACTGGCCGCCGGCGAGCAATCCTCAGTCAATGTAGCAAGCGATGAGATCATCCAGGCACTGGCTGACGGCAACACCGCCTATGAGGATAAGTTTGGCTTCATTTTCATCGTCTGTGCGACAGGCAAAAGCGCCAGCGAAATGCTGGACTTGCTGGAAGCCCGCCTGCCCAACGATCGCAAGCAGGAGCTGGCGAACGCCGCAGAAGAACAGCGGAAAATATTTCACATAAGACTGGAGAAACTACTATGAGCCAGATAACCACCCACATACTTGATACTGCCCTGGGCTGCCCCGCCTCTGGCGTTACTATCACCCTTTGCCACCGCGTCGCCGGGGAGTGGCAAAAAGTTGGTAGCGGCCAAACCAATGCCGATGGGCGGGTGCCAGACCTTTGCGCTGAAGGCGCGACACTCGATGCCGGTACCTATCGAATGCATTTTGCGGTCAGCCATTACTTTGACGCCATTAATGCACCCGTGTTCTACCCCTGGGCCGAGGTGGTTTTCAACATTGACGGCGACGGCCAGCACTATCACATACCACTACTGATATCGCCCTACAGCTATTCAACCTACAGGGGCAGCTGAGTGGACCGTATAGACTTAACACTGGAACCGCTGACGGCCGAGTCCTTTGCGCCCTATGGGGATGTCATGGAAGTCAAATATGACAACAAGATAATCCCCATTAACTACGGCAATACCGAGCGACACCACAACCTCGCGGCAGTGGATGTTGCCGATGAAGATGGCTCCGCCATTATCAGCATTTTCCGCAGCGCCCCGGTAAGCCTGCCATTCCAGGTCAAACTCATGGAACGCCATCCTCTGGGAAGCCAGGCCTTTATGCCCCTGAGCGGCAACCCCTACCTGGTCGTGGTGGCGCCGGCCGGAGAGCTTGACCCGCTAAAAATCCGCGCATTTTTGGCCCAGGCACGGCAGGGAGTGAACTACCACAAGGGCACCTGGCACCACTACTGTTTGGGACTGAACATAAACAATGACTTTCTGGTAGTTGATCGCGCTGGCGAGGGGCACAATTGTGACGAACTCGATATTCCCGGCGACCTTGAAATCCTCGTCAACCACTAACAGGGCAACACAGGCTTAACACCATGGAAGTATTTCACGGCAGCGTATTACATTTCGTCGAAGACCCGGACAAGACGACTGAAGAGGAGTCCTACCAGTACTTTGAAGATGGCATGCTGATTGTCCAGGACGGCAAAGTCGTCGCCGCGGGTTCGGTAGAAGACCTGCAGCCCTACTTGAACAGTGATACCAAAATTACTGAATGCCCCAACTCCCTGATAATGCCCGGCTTTATAGACAGCCATGTCCACTACCCACAGACCGAAATGATCGCGGCCTACGGCGAACAGTTGCTTGAGTGGCTTAACACCTACACCTTCCCTGTCGAATCGCAATTCTCTGACCCCGAGTACGCCCGGGGCATCGCCGATCGCTTTTTGGATGAACTGCTACGCTGCGGTACGACCACTGCACTGGTGTTTGGCACGGTACACAAAGAGTCCGTTGATGCTTTCTTTGAAGCCTGTGAAGACCGTAATTTGCGGATGATAGCGGGCAAGGTAATGATGGACAGGAACGCCCCGGACTATCTTGTCGATACGCCCGAGAGCTCCTATACAGACAGCAAGGATCTGATTGAAAAATGGCACAACAAAGGGCGACTGCGCTATGCGGTTACACCCCGATTTTCGCCTACCTCTACGCCTGAGCAGCTAAAAAAAGCCGGCCAGCTGCTCGAAGAGTATCCCGACGTCTATATGCATACGCACATGTCGGAAAATGCCGACGAAGTGGTCTGGGTAGAAGAGCTGTTCCCCGAGTGTGATCACTATCTACACACCTACGACGAGGCGGGACTACTGGGCAAGCGTAGTGTCTTTGCCCACTGCATACACCTCAACGATGCGGAGTGGGACCGTATGGCAGAAACCCAGTCCAATATCGCGTTTTGTCCCACATCCAATCTCTTTCTGGGCAGCGGCCTGTTTAATCTCAAGCGAGCAGTGGAAAAGAATATCGGCGTCGGTCTGGGCACCGATGTGGGTGGTGGTACCAGCTTCTCCATCCTGCAAACATTAGGAGAAGCCTATAAGGTGCAACAGCTCAGGGGAGAAAAATTAACACCTTTCAAGGCATTCTATCTGGCGACACTGGGTGGCGCTCGCGCGCTTGACATGGATGATGTCATCGGCAACTTTGAAGTGGGCAAGGAGGCCGACTTTATCATCATGGACAAGGCCTCTACCCCGCTGCTGGAGTTTCGCCTGGCGAACTGTAAAAGCCTGATGGAAACGCTCTTTGTATTGGCTATGCTGGGCGACGATCGCTCAATCATGGCCACCTACTCCGCCGGTAAAAAAGTACACAGCAAGCTCTCGTGAACAAGAACATAAAAAAGGTCTGACGTTATGGAAAGTTATATTCTGGATTGGCTGCAACTGATCTTCCGCTGGTTGCATTTGATAACCGGCGTCGCCTGGATTGGCGCATCGTTTTACTTCGTCTGGCTGGACAATAGTCTGCGAGAACCCCCCGGCTGGAAGAAGGACAAGGGCATCAAGGGCGATCTTTGGGCTATCCACGGCGGCGGTATCTATGAAGTTGCCAAGTATGAACTGGCGCCGGAACAAATGCCCAAAACCCTGCACTGGTTCAAGTGGGAAGCCTACACCACCTGGCTAACCGGCATGGTACTGCTGACCGTCATTTTTTATATCGGCGCCGATGCCTATCTGATCGACAAACGCGTGGCAGACCTCACGCAGTTTGAGGCCATAGGCCTTGGACTGGGCTTCCTGATATCGGGGTGGGTAATCTACGAACTGTTGTGTAAATCGCCTCTGGCCAAGAATGGCTACCTGATAGGCGGTGCCTTGATTGCCATCGCCGTGGTCTTTACCTATGCGCTGACACATCTGTTCAGCGGCCGAGGTGCCTATATCCACATGGGTGCCGTCATAGGCACTATTATGGTCGGCAACGTGTTCAGGGTCATCATGCCTTCACAGCGTGCGTTGGTCGCTGCCATAGAAAAAGGGGAAAAGCCCGATCCCGCCTGGGGCATAAAGGCAAAGCTGCACTCTACACACAACAACTACCTGACCCTTCCCCTGCTGTTCATCATGATCAGCAACCACTACCCAATGACCTACTCGCATGAGCACAGCTGGCTGGTGCTACTGGCGATAATCGCCATTACCGCCTTTGCCCGACATTATTTCAATCTAGAGCACAAGGGAATCAAACGTCCGATCATACTGGTCGCAGCTGCCGTTGCTGCGGGCACGCTAGCCTTCGTCATCGCGCCCAAACCGGCAGCCACTTCAGGGGAAGGCTTTCAGGCATCACAGGTACCCCAGGTGGAGAGTATTCTGATAGAGCGCTGTGCTAGCTGTCATTCGGCAACCCCCACGGACGATGTATTCAAGATTGCCCCCATGGGTGTCGCGCTGGACACGCTGCCACAAATGAAACAATGGGCGTCACGCATCAAAGCCAGAGCGGTAGACGCTCCGGATATGCCCTTCATGAACAAAACCGGGATGACCGACGAAGAACGACAGCTCGTCGGTGCCTGGGTTACTGCGGGGGCACCTGACAAGTAGACCAGTGCCTAAAAAGGGGCTTCACCGCTTGAGTGAGGCTCCTGTTAGCGCTTAATCTGGTCCCGAAGTGCCATCATTTCGGGCTTGTGCTGACGAATTTCATCCTCAGACAGACCCTGTAGCTCATGGGGGAAAACCAGCCAGGCATCCGTCTCATGGATGTAAAAGTCTGGCTTAATGTCAGTCTTGTTATTACCGGGCTTGAAATAAGGCGTTGCGATTTTAACATCCGGCATATTTTTCCGGCACTCCTCCTTCAGGTCCTTGATGACCTGCTGAATGCTGAGTCCGGTATCAAATACGTCGTCGACCAACAGCAGGGAATCTTCCGCATTAACGTGCTTAACAATGTAATTCAGGCCGTGCACACGCACATGTCGATCACGGCTCTCAATACCGGAATAAGAGGACGTACGGATAGCGATGTGATCTGTTTCCACCCCCATATAATCGAGCAGTTCCTGGACCGCGATTCCCACGGGGGCCCCGCCGCGCCAGACGCCTACAATATAATTGGGGCGATAACCATTTTCAAAGATCGACAAACCCAAGCGGAAAGAATCATCGAGAAGCTCCTGGGCGGTAATAAACTGCTTGGTGGACATTATTATTCTCTCTCGTTGGGTAATCGGGGTTCAGGGTAAGAAGTCAATTGGTTATACTAAGCATGCTATCGAATAAGGGACAGGTTTATTGTTCAGTCAGCGCACAACGGCAATACACACTATACTAGTTTCAGGCCAGATAAGGAGTTATCAATGAGTTCATACCAACATCAAATACGCTGCCACAGGGACGAAATCGACATGGATTTCTGGCGCAAGCCCGAGGGAGTCAGTATAGCGGATGATGACTTGAGTTTTCTATTGATACCCGACGAAGTCGAGGCAATTGCTACGTTTGAGCTTTCACAGCAGGTACACCGTTATCAGGAAAACCAGGTGGGTGCGGGCCAACCCATTACCAAGGCGTTAATCGTGACCATGGGTGGCATGCTGCCCGGTGTCCTGCTGTACGACCACCTGGTCGATGGGCGAAGTGAAGGCGTGCCTAAAATCGAGTTTGGCACCATAGGCGTCTCTCTGTATAAAGGTCCGGGCGTGCGCTATGAGAACCCTCTGGTTCAGCACGGCATCTCCATTCCTATCAGCGGTGAAACCGTACTGATTATTGATGACCTGGGTGACTGCGGCGGTACCATGCAGTTTTTGACCCAGTATATATCCGACAGTGGCGCCCTTAAGGTGCTCAACCTGGCGATGTACATGAAGCCGGTGGCCATGAAAACCTGCGCCGCGGACTTCTGGTTTGGCGAGACACCACAAGATACCTGGATCATCACACCCAGGGAGCGTGTGGAAACAATGGTCAAACGAGTCCCTATCTGGAAAGAACGAGGCGCCAGCGAAGAAGAATGCTACCGCAGGCTCGTTGAGGTTATCGGCTACCCCAGGCAACTAACCGATTACTACCTACCTGACATCTATCGAAGAGAACAGCCCGCGGCCGACTTAAATTCACTGGAATCCTTAGTCAAATCTTGACACATGTGTCATGTATGTGTCAGATTAGAAGCTGTATAAAAAAAGGACGGATTAAGTGGCTAGCAAGGGCGCCTACAAGGTAGGCAAGATACGCATTGATAACGAAAAAGCGATATTGGTCTCCGCTGAGCGCGAGTTCGCCGAACGTGGCTATAACGGCGCTTCTATGAACCGGATCGCCGAAGGGGCCGGTGTAGCACGTACCAATGTGCACTACTATTTCAAAAACAAGGAAGAACTGTACGGCACTGTACTGACAGATGTCATCCATATGTGGGATAACTCCTTCAACCAGATCACCACGGAAGATGATCCCGCCGAAGCGTTTGAATCCTATATTCGCGCCAAGGTTGCCTACTCCAAAACTAACCCACTCGCCTCAAAGGTTTTTGCCAGTGAAATGCTGCGTGGGGCTCCGGTACTCAGTAGTTACCTCAAAAAAGATTACCGTGACTGGATGCGGGGAAAAGCTGACATCATGAACAGCTGGATTGAACAGGGGAAAATGGATGCGGTCGACCCCTTCTACCTGATCTTCATGATCTGGGCATCTACCCAGCACTACGCAGATTTTGAAGTGCAGGTAAAAACCGTGCTGGGCAAGCCAAAATTAACCGCAAGGGATTTCGACGCCATTGCCGACAACCTGACCCATATCATCCTCAAGGGCTGTGGTATCAAAGTTCGCGATTCTCTGCTGAGGGCCCAGGCCTAAGGTAGAGCACGGCACACCCCAAGACTGAGTGAACGCTGTCTACTTTTTGTGGGCAGGATCACGATTTACCAAATTGTTTTGACGTGTTCGTATTGAAGAATTTTTTCGTCCGCTGTTACCAGAGGCACCGCCAGTTTTCGAGCGGTCGCCACAATCATTCGATCGGCCGGATCCTTGTGAAAACTGCCGGGTAATGCTGTAGATTTAACGCCTATTTCGTTATCGACAGGTAGAAAGCGAACCCCATCAATTTGGGACACTTCGTCCAACCAACTCTCCACATCCATGCTCAAGACCAAGCGTCCCTTCTCAACCAACATGGCTATCTCCCAAGCAGATATCGACGAGATAAGCACTTCTCCGCTATTGCTCAAGGTTTTTTTAATAGCTTTTGTGGCGGCGGTTGAGAGTGTGTTTGAACCGCTGACCCACCACACCAGAATATGGGTATCGATCACAATCATTAGGCACTTTCCCAATCATCATCGGCAACCGGTTCGGTGGCGGCGGCGTATTTAACAACAGTACCCTTGAGCACTTCCAAGGGCGCGATCTCTTGTTGTCTCAACTTCCTTATTTCCAGAGTAGGCTTGCCGCGATCGGTAATGATTCTAGGCTTACCGCTCTGTTCGATATCCCTCAATACCTCCAGGGCATGGGCTTTAAATTCGGTTTTTGAAATTAACTCCATAATAAGCGCTCCACAAAATGACTAGAACTAGTAGTCACTTTAGCAAGGCAAATGACCATATGCAATAGTCATTTGTTGCCATTAGGGCGGCACAGATACAGGCCCAGGCCTGAAATTTTTTTGTGCCGCGTTAACCCCTTTTAACAAGCTGCTGCGATAAACCTCTGAAATCCAATCAGGAGGTTTATCATGAGAATCAACAAATCAGTCTCTACCGTCATGTTCGCAGTACTGGTCACAGCTTGCACAGAGCATGTCGAACAACAATCCATCGATGTAGGCGAGACCCATCAGCCTGCGCCGGCCAGGGATGAAATACAGCAGCTGAACACACCCGACCCAACCTTGTCAGCGGTACAACGACCATCTCCCAAGGCCAAACTTGCCGGTAGGGCACAGGGTTATGCCGCTGCAGATATGGCGATGGAGTCGTCAACCATGGCAATGATTACCCCGTACCAGCCTCAATATGTCGACCGGGAAAACTATCTGCACTACGACGAAAATGGCGTCAAGGTTGTCCGTGAGGTGCCCATCTCCACCTTCAGTATCGATGTGGATACAGCTGGCTACGCCAACGTCAGGCGCATGCTGGTCAAGGAGGGGCGCCTGCCCCCCGCTGACGCTGTGCGTCTGGAGGAAATGATCAATTACTTTGGTTACAGCTATCCGATACCAACATCTACAGAGCAGCCCTTCAGCGTAAGCACGGAACTGGCACCCGCGCCCTGGAGCGACAAGCATCACCTGCTGCAAGTGGGACTAAAGGGCTTTGAACCGTCGCTGACTAAACGCCCCCCTGGCAATCTGGTGTTCCTGATCGACGTGTCCGGCAGCATGCGCGCGCCAGACAAATTGGGCTTACTGAAGAAATCCCTGCAACTGATGGTCAATAAAATGGGCGCCGAAGATCGTATTGCCCTTGTCGTCTACGCAGGTGCTGCAGGTACTGTGCTGGAATCGACCTCAGGTGCCGAGAAAGCCAAAATCATGAACGCTATCAACGCGCTTGAAGCCGGCGGCAGCACCCATGGCAGCGCCGGAATCGAGATGGCCTATGCCCTTGCCTCACAAAATTTGATTGAGGGTGGCATAAACCGCGTCATTATCGCCAGTGACGGCGACATGAACGTCGGCACGGTCAACATCGAGGCACTCAAGGACCTGATTACCCGGAAACGTAAAAGCGGTATCGCATTAACCACCCTGGGGTTTGGCAGCGGCAACTACAACTATGCGCTGATGGAACAATTGGCCGATGTCGGAAACGGCAATGCCGCCTACATTGATTCACTGAAGGAGGCACAGAAAGTTCTGGTAAATGAAATGCAGTCCACTCTACTGACGATAGCCAGCGATGTGAAGATTCAAGTGGAGTTCAACCCGGCCGTCGTGAGTGAATACCGCCTGATCGGCTACGAGAACCGACTGCTCAACAAGGAAGACTTTAGCAATGACAAAGTCGATGCCGGTGAAATCGGCGCGGGTCACACCGTCACCGCTCTGTACGAAATCGTACTCACGGGCGGCGAGGGAGAACGCATGCCCTCACTACGCTATACGCACAATGAGAAAACACAGGAACAGCAGGACACCAGATTCGACGAAGAGATCGCCTTTGTGAAGCTGCGCTACAAGCAACCTGGCCAGAGCAGCAGTACTGAAATCGGCCAGGCTGTCCACAGGGACCGAGTCAGTGAGTCTATCATCAACAGCAGTGATGACCTGCGTTTCGCCGCCAGCGTTGCCGGCTTTGGACAGATACTGAAAGGTGGGAAGTTCACCGCCGACTGGGGCTACTCAGACGCCCTGACGCTGGCGCGAAACTCCAGAGGAGATGATCCTCACGGCTACCGTAGTGAATTTATTCACTTGATTGAATTGGCACAATCGTTATCCTCTACTCCCTGAAGTCACGATAGGGGCTAAACCAGGCTGCTTATGCTATCAGTACTAAACCGGCTAAAGAGTGATGAAACGCTTATGCTGGCCTACCAACAAGGTGATGCGGGGGCTTTCGAGTCCCTGTATCGTCGTCACAAGGACGGCCTTTTTGCGTTCCTCTTTCGCAGCTGCCCCCGCCACGCGATTGCCGAAGAATTGGCCCAGGAAGCCTGGATGGCGGTAATCAAGGCGGCAGAACGCTATCGCGCCGATGCAAAATTTCGCACCTGGCTGTACCAGATCGCCCACAATCGCCTAGTCGACTTTTGGCGTCGACAGGACAACCGGCACAGTAGTCTCGAGACCATCGCGGAAACACCGGCAGCGTCAGAGGATTCTCGCACCGAGCTTCAGGAACAGCTAATGACCGCCATAGGCACATTGCCCGCCGATCAGCGAGATGCCCTCCTACTGCAGGAACAGGGTTTTTCACAAAGAGAGATCGCCGACATTACCGGGGCAGGCGAAGAAACCGTCAAGAGTCGATTGCGCTATGCACGCAAACAACTGCGCGAGCAATTGGGAGAGGAGCGATGAGCAAACAACACAAACTGCCCCTGCCGGAGCCCCGCTCACCGCAGGAACTGGATGAGCGCATATTGTCCGCAGCCCGGCAGCGCGCTCCGAAGAGGCGCTCTCAGCAGCAGCCCTGGTGGCTAGCCGGCGCCGCAACGGTATCCGTTCTCCTCGTCGCCGTACTGCTCACTAACAACACGACGCAAGTAGCCACGCCGAAAGCCAAATTCAAGCCAGTACCCAGTGCCGCTATGGCCCCTGAAGCCGCTAGAGAAAGCATGATGCAGGCTGAAATGGACAGCGCCTCCGACTTCAGCAGTAATCAAGCGGCTGGAGCCATCTCTCGCTCCAGCACAGTTCACTCCGAGGCGATGAGCGAAGAGCAGCCCCCTGGTCTAAAGGCGATGTCGAAGGCACAGCGTTCTGCCGGATATAGCCTGGCGGCCGATGAGGGCATGGACCCTACGTCCGAACTGACACTGACTGCTGACATTCAGCGGCTGTCTGCACTGCTGCAACAAGGGCAAACTGAGTCGGCCCGCTCCCAATATGAGCAGCTCCGGAAAAATTGCCCCCGGTGCGCGCTTCCCGACTCCCTGGAGGAAGCGATTGCCCTTTACCCGGAGGTGCCTGCAGGCGAGGAAAAATAGGAAACTCCGACTGGGACCAGCACCCGGTGGATGGCTTTTTGCCCAAAGCTGTCTACACTGGAATGCATAGGCAAACCGAAAACAATCGTCGGAGTAGACATGAATAAAAGAGCGATAGCACTAAGCCTTGTAGCTTGCAGCTTGCTGCTAACGGCCTGTGGGGACAAGCCCGCGGAGCCCGAAGTGACCTCCTCGCCTCCACCTGTGGCTCCAGCGCCTGTTGTGGAACCGCCCCGGCCTGCCACGCCCGCATATCCTACCGATGTGTACTGGGGCGATACGCACCTTCACACGGCATACTCTATGGATGCCGGCCTGTTTGGTAATCGCTTGCCGCCCGAGGACGCCTATCGATTCGCCAAAGGCGAGCAGGTCACCAGCTCTACCGGCGTGACTGCTCAACTGGCAAAACCGCTGGACTTCCTGGTGGTGTCAGATCACTCCGACAACCTGGGTTTTTTCCCCAAACTGGTCGCCGGCGATCCGGATTTTCTCGCCAATGAAACCGGCAAGCGCTGGTACGATCTGGTACAGGCCGGGGGACAAAGTGCGGTCAAAGCCGCGCTGGAGCTGGTCGATATGATTTCCCGGGGCACCTTCCCGGAAGAGTTATCGATTCGTCCGGGAACAGAGAGCTTCGCCTCAGCCTGGAAGAACATCACCCGGGCGGCCGAAGCGGCCAATGCCCCGGGGAAATTCAGCGCCATTATCGGTTATGAGTGGACCTCACTTGTACCCCCGGGTGCCAATATGCACCGGGTCGTGATCTATAGAGATGGGGCCGATCTTGCCGACCAGATAATGCCCTATACCACCGAAGCCCCCGAGGGTAGCACCAATCCCCGGGACCTCTGGAAGTGGCTGGCGAACTATGAAAAGCAAACGGGGGGCAGCATTCTGGCTATCGCTCACAATGGCAACTTGAGCAACGGCATCATGTTTCCACTGGTCGAGAGTTTCGACGGTGGAGCGGTCGATAAAGCCTATGCTGAAACCCGAATCCGCTGGGAACCCCTGTATGAAGTAACCCAGATCAAGGGCGATGACGAAGCCCACCCTTTCCTGTCACCCAATGATGAATTCGCCGACTTTGGGAGTTGGGACCTTGGAAACCTGAATGCCAGCGAATTAAAAAAAGACGATATGCTGCAATACGAGTACGGTCGCGAAGCACTTAAACTCGGCCTCGAAATTGCGCAGCGAGAAGGCATAAACCCCTACAAATTTGGCCTGATCGGCTCCACTGACTCCCATACCTCACTGGCCACCGCAGACGACAGTACCTTTTTTGGCAAGCACTCGGGCACAGAACCGGGCCCCAAGCGATTGAGTCACGCTATGGCGGAGTTCGGAGAGATACGTATCGAGGGCTGGGATCAACTGGCCTCTGGTTACGCCGGGGTGTGGGCCACAGAAAACAGCCGGGAGGCTATTTTTGATGCCATGATGCGCAAGGAGGTGTACGCCACCACCGGTCCCCGCATGGTACTGCGTTTTTTTGGCGGATGGGACTTTAACGAGCAGGACGCCTCCACGGCAGATGTCGCTGAAATCGGCTACCAAAAAGGCGTCCCCATGGGTGGTGATTTGGCTGCGACGGATGAAGGAAGAGCGCCCTCTTTCCTGATTTCTGCCCTGCGTGACCCCGCGGGTGCAAACCTTGACCGGGTTCAAGTTGTGAAAGGCTGGGTTGATAGCAATGGCATGCGACAGGAAAAGGTGTTCGATGTTGCCTGGAGCGACACAGACAAGCGATCAGCCGGAGCCGATGGCAAGCTGCCAGCCGTGGGTAACACGGTCAACATCAAAGAAGCGAGTTATGAAAATAGTATTGGTGCAGGCCAATTGACCACCACCTGGGTGGACCCGACATTCGATGCATCCCAAGCTGCATTTTATTACCTGAGAGTGCTGGAAATTCCGACGCCGCGGTGGACCGCTTTCGATGTACTTAACTACAATGCGGACATTCCCGAAGGTATGGGCCCTGAAGACTTTATCGCCCAACAACGAGCCTACAGTTCTCCCATCTGGTACACACCCTGAAACCAAAATTGCTCAGGAGGCCCTACATAAATACATTACCAACCCCGGTGCAAACGGCATCGGCAAGCTGTTAAGCCAAAAATCAAAACCTAGGCCAGAGCGCGAAACAGCATCCGCAGTGACACCATCAGCAGGAATACGCCAAACGCCAGACTCAACTGGCGCTTGTTGAGTTTGTGGGCGATTTTTGCCCCCAACGGTGCAGCCATGACAGTTACCGGTGAAATCAGCAACAGGCCGATGAGGTTGACGTACCCGACACTACCAGGTGGCAAGCGCGCATCGCCCCAACCGGCATAAACATAACCCAGCGCACCTGGAAGACTAATCAACAAACCAAAGAGCGCGGCCGTGCCAACCGCCTTGTGGATCGCCTGGTTCATAAGAGTCAATACGGGGACGCTTAGGGTACCGCCGCCAATACCCATCATGCTTGAAAGGGTACCAATCCCCAGGGGCGTCACCGAGCCCAACGCACCACGGGGTATATCATCGCTAAGATGCACACCCTCAAGCGGAAGCAGCATCTTGATCGCAACCAGCAAAGCAACCGTGCCGAAGATGATAGACAACACCTCACCTTCAACTTGTGCTGCCAGCAAGGTACCTATCACAGAACCAATGAAGACAAATGGCCCCCAGTATCTCACCAGGTCAAAGTCTACAGCGCCTTTTGCGTGATGCGCTCTGGAGGATGAAATGGATGTTGGGATAATGGTGGCGAGCGAGGTTGCTACAGCGATGTGCATACGTATGGATGGATCGACATCCAGCATCCCCAGGGAGGTATCCAGTACCGGAACGATAACAATACCGCCGCCCACGCCCAATAGACCCGCTAACACACCGCCAAGGGCACCTGTCAATAGCATCACGAGAGCCAACGGCAGTAATTCTGTGACCAGGCCCATTTTGTTTTCCTCTACTTCATTCACTCGCCAGTATACTCGAGCCAGACCAGTAGCCGACAGTCAATTTCGACAGCAGTACATAGCACAGCTTTCACTGTCTATTTCGGTTAGGCTAGCTAGATGAAAACTGGTTTCTCAAATGTCTGGCTATTGGCTCTTGTCAATTCCATCGCCATGTCCGCCTCCCCGCTCATGATGCTCATCGGCAGTATTATAGGGACCCATCTGGCCCCATCAGCCCAGTGGGCCACGCTGC
This sequence comes from Halioglobus sp., assembly GCA_036960305.1. Classification (GTDB taxonomy): domain Bacteria; phylum Pseudomonadota; class Gammaproteobacteria; order Pseudomonadales; family Halieaceae; genus JBALVT01. Next base: position 37,375 of record JBALWA010000032.1, read on the forward strand.
CTATTGCGCTGATGGTCATTGGTACGGCGACCGGGGTAATACCTGCCGCGAGGTGCATGGCCCGACTGGGGCGCAAGCCAACATTTCTACTGTTCATCACGCTGGGTGTGGCCGCATGTCTGTTAGGCGGCCATGCGCTATCACTGCAAAACTTCCCGCTTTTTTGCCTCTCTTCCATGCTCCTGGGTGTCACCAATGCTGCACTGCAGCAGATCCGGTTTGCGGCCATGGAGTGTGTCCCCATCGACAAGGGCCCCACGGCGGCATCCGTTATTATGTGCGCGGGAATTATTTCTGCCTTCCTTGGACCGGAACTGGCCGTGCTGGGTCGCGATCTATCCGCAGTCGAATATCGAGGCTCTTTTTGGCTGGCTGCAGCTTGCATGGTTGTCGGCGGATTATTGATGATGTTCTATACACCCGCGCCACCCAGAGTCGGGCATAGCGCGGGCGAAGCGAGACCCCTGGGGCAGATGTTGCAAAACCCCGCCCTGCGGCTGGCAATTGTCAGCGCGGCGGTAGGGTTTGTTGTAATGGCCTTTATCATGACGGCTACGCCTATCAGTATGCACGTGCATCAGGGGCACAATCTCGAGGACACCAAGTGGGTCATACAATCGCATATTGCTGCCATGTTCCTGCCTTCTTTACTCACCGTATGGCTATTCAGAGTCATCAGCGTGCGCGGGCTGATGATCGCCGGTCTCACCTGCTTCAGCGCGACGATTGTCATTGGCTTGATTGACGCTTCGGTCATGGGGTATTGGGGGCAATTAGTGATGCTGGGCATCGGCTGGAATTTCCTGTTTGTCTCCGGCACCGCCCTGCTGCCGACAGCACACGAACCCGGTGAGCAGTATCGCGCCCAGGCATTGAACGACTCCGTCGTTTTTTCTTCTCAAGCCATCGCGTCATTATCCGCAGGTTTCGCTATGAGCCTGATCAGCTGGCAGACTATGTTGCTACTATGCGCCATACCCATGGTCTTCATGTCGACACTGATCTTTCGCAACAACGGAAGTGGAGAAGCCAGGAAACTATAGCGCGTTCTCTGAAAATGCATCGCAAGCGTTGATATCCCCACTGTCAAAACCCCGGCGAAACCATTTCACCCGCTGCGCCGAAGTGCCATGGGTAAAACTGTCGGGCACAACTTGCCCTCCAGCTTCCTGCTGCAGGCGATCATCACCAATGGCCGTCGCCGCTGTTAGAGCTTCCTCCAGATCACCGGGGTCCAGTAGAGCGCGTTGGGTATTGGCAGCATTCCCCCAAAGCCCTGCGAAACAGTCTGCCTGTAACTCCTGCCGGACGGACAGCGCGTTGACCTCAGCCTTTGATTTACCCTGCCCCGCCTGCCGCACCTGCTGACTAATCCCCAGCAGCGTCTGCACATGGTGCCCGACCTCATGTGCAACGACGTAGGCCTGGGCAAAATCCCCCGGCGCTCCATGGCGTTGTTTGAGGTCGTGAAAAAATGAAAGATCGATATACAACTGCCGATCACCGGGGCAATAAAACGGGCCCACTGCTGACGTGGCCATACCGCAAGCGGAATCAACCCTACCACTGAAAAGTACCAGTCTGGGTTCCTCGTACTGCCTATCCAGCTTCGCAAAGATGGCATGCCAACTGTCCTCGGTATCTGCCAACACCACGGAGACGAACTCCGCGAGCTCTGCCTCTTCAGGGCTGATCTGTGCTGCCTGCTGCTGAACAGCAGGCGCCCCCCCTAATAATAGCGGCAGTAAATCAATACCCAACATTCGACTACCAAAAAACAGGACAACCCCGACAACCAGAATCGTCCTTCCCGTTTTGGTTCTCACCAGGGCAGGAAGAAAGCGCAACAGTAGCGGGGCCGCCCCCGCAGCACTTGCACTGACCCTCTGGCCTCTGCGGTCCTCAACATTACTACTACGCCTGCCGCCCTTCCACTGCATAACTCAATCCTCCTAGCCGGGAAACACGACTTTACGCAAGGCCAGGTTCAGGCCCTCAAGCGCCACTGCCGGTACCAGAGCCGTATACCTTGTGCCTGATTTACGTGCAAGACCCAGATCTTCCAATTTACGGGCGGCATCGGCAATGTCAAAATTGGTATCGCAGGCAAAATTCTCGGCTAGCCAATCTTCGATCTGCCGATCCATTACCTCCAGCGTCAGACCGGTTTCAGCAGCTGCCAGAAAACTGTAAACGAGGAAAACCTCCTTTACCTCTTCATCTGCCGCCGTGTCGAGCAGTTGCTGTATTGCGCCACTATTGTTGTCCAGACTCTTAAAGTAGAGATTTTCCGTCAAAACTTTCAGGAACCCCAGCCTACGGTTTTTCAAGGCGCCAAATTGACGCCATAAATGCCCGCCCAAGGCAAAAAACCCCACGGCCAAAGCCAGTAAAGCCCCCTGGTCCAGGGTCACCGGCTTATCAGTGAATCCTAGCCAGAAGGCTACCAGCGAGGCAATCAGTAGCAGCGTTGGCCCCAACTTTGTCATTAGTACCACCGCACCGCCTGCAATAGCCGGAACACCAATCAAAAGCTTGTCCTGCATTCGCATACGCACCTGGGGCTCAGGCAATAGAATTTCAATATCATGCCTGGGCACATTTTGGAAAAGCTTCAGGTGGATATCGCTGCCGGGCGTGTTTTCAGAAAATACCAGTACCACACGATCGTAATTAACAAAGTCGACTTCCCGCGACCCAAAGCGGCCGAACCAACGGGGCAGCTGCATGGAGCGCGACTGGGCACCCCGCCTAAAAACCAGCAGTCGATCGTAATCCTCGAGGTTAACGGTCACTCGAAGATCAAACAGGGCTGTTTCGTCCATCGCCTTCTGCACATCGTCAATCGACATTTGACGATAGTTGGCCGCTGCCAGGATATTCGAGACCTGACTAAAGAATTTTTCTTTTAACTCTACACGGTGTTCTGGCGTTATTTTTGGACGCCCCGCCGGAACACTGGGGTTAAAGTTGCGATAAAGCCGCTTTAAGGAGTCTGACTTGGCTCGGAACTGCAGATTGTAGTACGTCGCCAATTGTCGAGCCAACTGGGCCAATTCTGGCTGCTGCTTACCTGTAAAGGCATCAACGCGCGCCGCCACGATATCAGTCAGGTTTACAGCGATGTACTGGCTATCTTCTTCGGACAATGACGATTTCCCTTGATTCATGTAATCTGTGTGAATGATAGCATCTGCGTGAATTCATGCGACACGTTTTAAGAGGGGAACAAATACCTATGGACAATGGCATTCTCATTGGCGGCAGCGACGCCGGAAAAATATACCTGAATCCCCGCTACGCGAACCGGCACGGCTTGGTCGCTGGCGCTACAGGAACAGGAAAAACGGTGACCCTGCAATGCCTTGCAGAAGGTTTCTCAGACCTGGGCGTTCCCGTCTTTCTGGCAGACATCAAGGGCGATATTTCCGGTATTAGCCAAAGCGGCAGTCCCCACCCAAAAGTTGATGAGCGCGTCCAGGAAATTGGTATAGAGAATTACAAGCAACGGGGTTACCCCGTGGCTTTCTGGGATGTTTTTGCAAAGCAGGGTACGCCTGTTCGCTCAACTATTACGGAAATGGGTCCACAGCTTCTATCGAGATTACTTAACCTCAACGAAACCCAGGAAAGCATCATTACATTGGTGTTTGAGTTTACTGATAACGAGGGCATGTTGTTGGTCGATATCGCCGACTTACGCACAACTTTAGAGTATCTGGGAAACAATGGTAAGAATCTAGGGGTCGGTTTTAACGTGTCGAAGGCCTCTGTCAATGCCATCTTACGTAGACTCTTAATGCTTGAACGCGAAGGAGGTGATCACTTTTTTGGCGAACCCGCCCTGCAGCTCGAAGACCTGATGCAAACGAGTCGCGACGGACGCGGTATGATTAATGTCCTGGCAGCGGATGTCCTGATTCGCAGCCCCAGAGTTTACTCAACCTTCTTGCTATGGCTGCTGTCACAACTGTTTGAAAACCTGCCGGAATTGGGCGACCCCGATCAGCCGGTTCTGGTGTTCTTTTTCGACGAAGCCCACCTACTTTTCCGGGATGCCCCCAAGGCCCTGCTGGAGAAAATTGAACAGGTGGTTCGACTGATACGATCAAAAGGCGTGGGCATCTATTTTATCACCCAAAGCCCTGGCGATATCCCGGACAATGTACTGGGTCAATTGGGCAATCGTATACAACATGCACTGCGAGCGTACACGCCGAAAGAGCAAAAAGTTGTGAAGGTTGCGGCCCAATCATTCCGCGCCAACCCCGACCTGGATACCGTCACCGCGATCACTGAGCTGGGTGTCGGCGAAGCGCTGGTATCGACACTACAGGACAAGGGAATACCCGCACCCGTACAACGGGTACTGGTGCGGCCGCCCCACTCTCGCATGGGGCCTGCAACACCGGAACAAAGAAATGCCATTCTTGAACAAGACCGGAACAAAACACGTTACGGTAAATCCTATGATCCACGATCTGCTCACGAAATGTTACTGGAGCGAATCGCGACGAAAGCCCGGGAGGAGAGCGTGGCTGAAGCTGCCGCCCGAGAATCCCGTGAAAATACGAAATCAAAGCCGCGCAGCAGCAATAGACAAAGTTCTTCAGAGGCCTTTATTAAGAGTATGCTACGTAGTCTGGGTTCCGCTGCGGGCAGTACACTGGGTAAGAAACTGTTTCGCGGCGTACTGGGGTCACTACTCAAATAGGCGCCACCTCAATACTGAGGGCTACTGCATTGCTAAAATTCGTATTCCAGTACTGCCCTGAGGGTGTAATCCGGGGTCTCACTGTCAAGCCCCAGTATAGCGCCGGCTTCCCAGCGCAGCGCTTTCATTACACCCAGGCGCTCTACCCCCATGAAGACCGGGCCCAAACCCCGTGTATCCTGCCCCATATAGAGCTCCAGGGCCGGCTCAAAACGCGGTGAGTAGCGATAGCGCCCCTGTAATGCCAGTGCTGTCTCCCATTCATTTTCTATATCATCACCCCATTCATAGGTAAGCCCGATATTAGCCGTGGTGCTAAAGCGACCGAACTCTTTCTCCAGTAAAAGCGCCGTGGAGTATTCCCATATATCCTCCTTATGTTCTCTCTCAAGCTCAAATAGTAGGCCGTAATCAAGCGCAAACTCTCCCTGTTCCGAAAGCTGCCAGAGAACCTCAAACTCATACGCTTCAAGGGCAAGACTGCTATCCGAACTCTGCCCCCCGATCAGGTATATTTCAGCAAAGACCGTCTCCGCAACCGCTTTCCCAAGCCCCATTTTGTGCTGCTGCCTGCGCTTTTCACCCGTAATGGGGCTTTCATCCTCGTGAATCATGCGCCACTCCAGCTCCCATTCAAGCGCTTCAACATAGGGGTGGTAGACCTTGTCGATTGCCGATCCATCTGCGTAGGCAAGCAGCGAGGAAAACGAAAAAACACTGAGAAAAAAACGCATTATTTTTGAGATATCAACTGACACGGGTCGCCCCTTTCCGAAATGAAGAATAGAGGCCTATAACGAAGCAAAGGACAAGGCAGGCTAAGTAGATCCCGGCCTGTACAACACTGGGCGTAGATTCATAGCCGAAGACAGCATAGAGAACTTCACCCGCAATCGACTGCTCACTTACCAGCGATGAGCTGTCCCAAAGAGTATTGCCAGACGGTAACAAATCGACCTGCTCCAAAAGCATGGTCGATTGCATTACCATGCCCGTTGCCATAAGAGACACTAGAATAAGGCAAGCTGTCTTCGCATGGGTTTCTTCAAGTGCACGCAACGTAGCGAACAAGAGGACACCGAGACTCAGACCGATGCCGGCGCCAATTGAACTGCCGGCATAGACTGCCGCACGTTGTTCTTCGACGGCAGAAAAGCCCACAATGTAGATGAGTATTTCCGCGCCCTCCCTGATAATGGCGCAGGCAACGGCACAAGCCATAAGGATGACCAGCACTTTATCGCGAGATGCACTGCGGGTAGCTGAAGTTCCCAACCAGAGTATACCCACGACAAAGATATAAACCAGGCATTGCAGGGCAGCATTGGCGACTTCCTGGCCAGCGCCGTCAAGCGCATCGGTAACTATTTCCAATGACCCCGCAAAGACAACGGTTCCTATCGCTCCAAACACCAATGCCGCAAAAAACCAACGTACACCAACGCGTAAATTGAGGGACAGGGCAAGCAACACACTGACAAGCATTGCGGCTTCCAGTACCTCGCGCAGAATCAGGATGACAGAATTAATCAACATAGTACGAGCTCATTCTGCAATAATCCTGCCCTGAGCCGTCTTGGGGTTAAACTCACCAAAATACGGGTAAACACCTGGCGCCAGTGGGCCGATGAAAACATTGGCTTTTCTGCCACCCATGATCACCTTCTCTCGATTAAGTTCATAGCTCTCGAACTCCTCGGGTGTCGAATCCCGATTATGAACAATCAACTTGACCTTGGTATTCGCAGGTATACGCAGTTCCTCCGGATGAAATAAATGGTCGCGAATCTCAATTTCGAATACCGGCGTTTTAGCAAATGCTGATACGCTTGAAAGCAGGGTCATTATAAGCAGACAGCTGAACCTCATCGCGTATTGCCTACCCCGTCGTCAGAGCCAAATTTCACAGTCACAGACAGGCCCAAACCGAACTGGCTTTTCCCCAGCACTATCTGCGCATTGTGCAACTGCACAATATGCTGAACGATAGCAAGCCCGAGACCCGACCCACTAGCATTGTTCACAGAGTGTCTATTTACACGGTAAAAACGCTCGAACACCCGTAGCTGTTCCTCCTGGGATATACCGGTGCCGGAGTCCTCTACCATCAGGCATGGCTGTCCCTTTGAACTGCTGACTGACACCAGGATTTCACCTCCCGTGGGTGTATATTTATTCGCGTTGTCCAGCAGGTTCTGTAACAGCGTCTCCAACATCACCTCATCTCCGGACATCAGTACCGACTCGCCTTTCAATGCCAGGTTCTGCTGTTTTGCGGAAAACGATGGCCAGGCTGCAGCCGTCACCCGCTGAGCCAGTGAGTGCAGATCCAGCTCCTGAAAGTTGGCCTTGATAATTTCCGGATTGGTTCGATTTAGATCCAGAATTTGCTCCACAAGATGATGCATACGTTCAACACCCAAATTCACATGCCCCAGCCCGACATGCCCGGAAGGCAACTCTGCAGCCAGATTGTGCAAATGCACTTTCAGAACACTTAAGGGCGTGCGCAACTCGTGGGCTGCATGCGCTGCGAAATGTTTTTCCCGCTCAAATGCCCCGGAAAGTCGTGCCAACAGTGAGTTGGTTGAATCGATTAGCTGCACCAGCTCCACAGGTGGGTCGTCGTGCGGAATCGGCTCAAGATCATCACTGCGTTTGAGATTGATCTGTTCGCTCAGCTCGCGAAGAGGTCGCAAGCCCCAACCCACCAAAACCCAGATCAATATTGCTGAAACGGGCAACCACAACAGCAGGGGAATAACTGATTCGAGAACCACTTTTTCTGCCAGCATATGTCGAAAATCAGCCCGTTCCGCCACGATGTACCAGCGGTCGAGTCCATCGGTCTGGGTCAGTGTTCGCCATCGATAGCCTGAAAAATTGGCGTAGCGAAAGCCCGCCACCCGACTGTTAATGAGCTGCTCCGGCGCCGCGGCTGATCGTGCGGCCAGTTTCTCTCCGCGCCACACCTGAAAGGCAAATTCATCTGTGCCTGGAAACACGGCCCCGGCCCCATACTCAGTGCCTTCGTTGCCCTGTAAAAGCTGAACGGTCTGCTGTAAGTGGGAATCCATCAGTTTCTCGGCTTCAGCCATACTGGCGAGATATCCATTGAGGGCCGCGAGAAAGGTCACCAGAGTGAAGGCGGCAATAAGCATGGTCACCAGCGACCTGCGAATTGAATTCATGGTTGTGCGACGGTGTAACCAATACCGCGTACAGTCTTGATGAGGTTGGCCGGCAATTTTTTACGCAGATGGTGGATGTGGACTTCCAGGGCGTTACTTGAAACCTCCTCACCCCAGCTGTAAAGACGTGTTTCCAGTGATTCACGGGTAAGTACTTTGCCGGCACTTTCCAACAAGGTTTTTAATAACATATATTCACGCCGCGGCAAGTCCACCCCAACACCAAGTACCCGCACAGAGTGTGCGGAGGTATCCAGCTCAACCTCGCCCACAGTGATGGTACTGGTTACCGCTGTCGCAAGGCGTCGCTCAAAGACTCGCAAGCGCGCTGCAAGCTCTTTCATATCAAAGGGTTTAGCCAGATAGTCGTCGGCGCCACTGTCCAGGCCCGCAATCTTGTCATCCATTGCGTCTCTTGCCGTCAGCACCATGACAGGCACATGGTCTTCACAGCGGCGCACGCCTGCCAGCACCTCCAGACCGTCCATATCTGGAAGTCCGAGATCAAGCACCATAATATCCGGTGCCTCTGCACGCACGGCCGCCAGAGCCAGTTGCCCGGTACTGACGTGATTTACAACAAAACCCTCGCGGCCCAGAGCGTCCTGCAATCCAGCGGCCAGAGAGGCATCATCTTCTACTAATAGGATACGCATAACCGGTGATACTAACCGCCCTTAACGTTAGCTGCCAGCGCATGGCGACGAATTATCGGCAGTTGTTTTCCCAATGCTTGATCTACTATCCCCGGGAACAAGCTATTCAGCTTAATGAAAAAACGTTCCGGCCAACCCAGAAAGCGTGTGGCCCTTGGTTTTTCCAGCAATCTCATCAGCTCTTCCGCAACCACTTCTGGCGCATCCGTTGCGTTACCCAATTCGCTGTTCATGGCAACAACAGCATCGGGGTTCATTGCCGTCTGCGTTGCGCGTGGAGCGAAATACATCACTTTAACTCCACTTGCAGCCAGCTCCCGTCTCAGGGCCTCGCTGAAACCACGTAACGCGAATTTACTCGCGCTGTACCCGCAGTACCCGGCAAAGCCAATACTCCCAAAGCCCGACCCCACATTAACTATCACCGAACTACGCCGCACCAAGATCGAAATAAGTGACTGTATTAGCAGGATTGGCGCCAGTGCATTCACTTCGAACATGGATCGAATTTGCTCTTCGGATTGCCAGTCCAGCAGCCCAAAGTGGTTCACCCCGGCGTTATTGATGACGACATCAACGCCCTGGGAACAGCACTCTACGATCGCTTCTCTTCCGACGGACGTGGCCACATCCGCAACAATGATACGATGTCCGTCACCAGGCAAGGATTCAGCCATGGCCTCGAGACTGGATCTGTCGCGTGAAACAAGTATCAGGAGGCCTCCTGCTCCTGCGAGTTTTTCCGCAAATGCCCTGCCGATACCGCCAGTAGCTCCTGTCAGTAATACGGTCTTATCTGTTAAGTCCATCTCTTTCTCCGGTCAATACGCTAGGCGGCTAAAGGTAAGGCCTGCACAGCTTCCACACTGTCATAGACATCGCCATACAAATGGTAGAAATTACGGGCACAGTGAATAATCAACTGCTTATCCTGTTCGTTCTGAATGTCGTTCATGAGGTTTTGAAAGAACTTTACATGCTCTACATCCAGTGCGCCGTGCGAACTCAAATAACTGAAAGCCTTCCCCGGCAGGCCGGTTGACTTCGCTATGCAGGAGGCTGCCTGATCTGCGACAGTGACACTGGTACCTTCAAGCACGTGAACCATGCCAAAAAAACCGACCGGATTCACCCGATCGATGACATGATAGGCGTAGGCCACCATGACCTCGGTTGCCCTGTTAGGGACACTGTGACGTGCCTTTTCAGCATCATAGCCGCAGGATCGTATATCGTTGAGAATCCACTCCTGGTGACCCATCTCCTCCTCCACATACTCTGCCAGCGCCACACGCAACCACTCCTTTTCTTCGGGTAGGCGCGAGCCCGCTGCCATCAACAGGGGCACCGTGTGTTTCACATGGTGGTATGCCTGGCACAAAAACGCGACGTATTGATCACGTCCCATTCTCCCGCCAAGTGCATCATCGACAAGCGATCGATCAAGCAAGCGCTCTCGCTCTGCCTGTGTGGACTTCTCGAGTGTATTGAAAAAACTCATAACATCATGGTCTCCGTTTGTTCGCTGTATAGTTGATCAATTATCTGTTCGTAATGGCTTTGAATCTGCTTCCGTCTGGGTCGGCCATTCTCGGTTAACAATCCGTTGTCTGTAGAAAGCGGTTCCAGCAAACGGCACCAATGGCGAATCTGCGCATAGTCTGGCAAACCGGTATTGGCTTTATCGATCGCGGCCTGGATTTGTCTATCTGAAATATCTCGGTTTATGGGGTGCAATAGTGCAGCACAGGCGGGACGATCATCGCCCACTACAATTACCTGCTGAAAAAGTGCCAAACCCAACAGCTCACTTTCAACCCACTCCGGACTCACATTGCGACCGAAACTGGTAATCAACAGGTTCTTGCTCCTGCCTGCTATGGTCACATAGCCCTCATCATCAATACTGCCAAGATCACCGGTGGCGACTGAGGGCGCTCCCCAGGTGGCCGGCTGATCCATGTAGCCAAGAAAGGTATTGCCAACCACTTCAATTTCCCCATCTCGCTCCCTGACCTCAACGTGGGGTAATACACGCCCACTGGTTCCGGGTCGATCGTGGTGGGGAGAGTTCAAACTGACCACAGAGGCGCACTCTGACAGACCATAGCCCTCGTAAACGGGCAAGCCTCCTGCACGCACTTGTAGCAACAGTTCAGGAGCCACCCTGCCTCCGCCCACCGCGACAAATGCCAAGCTCGAAGGCGGTTGCCATCCCTGCTGCATTGCCGCGCCCAACACCGCAAGTAGCGCTGGCACCAGAATTAAAGTGTTGGGCTGATAACGTTCCATCGCAGCCAGGAAGCGTTGGCTATCGAGTCCTGAGCTCCCTGACATCCCCAGGGCATCGGGGGGCACGAGGATACAGCTCCCGTCGGCCAGCAACGGCATATAAATTCCACCGATGTTTTCCAATAAAGTACTCAGCGGCAGTATGCAAAGATGCCGTGGTGTGGGCACGTCGATGGCAAGGGAAAGGGATTCCGCAACACTGAGGCACTGATCAAAGGACAGGCATACCCCTTTCGGCGTCCCCGTAGACCCCGAGGTAAAAGTGATCTTGTTGGTGTGCATCGGGACACAGGGCGTATAGCGGGGCTTTAATGTCGTGACGGAAAGCCCCTCGATATCCGGTAGTGCCTCAGCCGCACTGCAGCCTTCGAGGGAAGATGTCGGTAACCGCTCCGTGTCGTAAATCAGCGTGTCGACACCTGCCGAGGTCAAAAGGTGCTCTACCTGGCTCGGACTAAAAAATGTAGGTACAGGCACCAGGCACAGTGCCTCCAATTGGCAAGCCAGATCCACGATTGCCCATGCTGGAGAATTGTCGGCATAAAGTGCAACGGTGCGGCTGCCGCGCTGCCGAAGACATCGGGACAATCGCTGCAACTGTTGGAGTAACTCAACGGCCGTAAGCTCACTCTGGAGACCTTGAAATACGACCTCCTGAGGCCTTTCCTGTGCCCTAGCCTGTAATTTTTGTAACAATGAATTCAAGGGCGTAGTTTCCTGATCGCATCAGCCAGAACAGGGATAGCATGAGAGTAGCTATCGAGTAGCTTACACATAACCGGCTGGCACCTCGCCTGCTCGATAGTCAAGGCGATATCAGCCAGCATGACAATGGGTTCCCCCTCGTAGTAGCTGCCCCAGTTGGCAGCCTCAACACCAAGACGACGGCTGTCAGCCACATGGATAATCTTTGGCGTAAATCCCGAGCGACGAATGGAAGCGCGTACCGCCCTGTTTGCGGCAAACAGTAAGTAGCCTACGCAGGCCTCATCCAGAGCAGCTGCAACCAGCAAATACAGCAATGCGCTCTGGCCGGATGTTGTAGACACCAGGTTGCCCAACTCCATAATATCCCGGCGGCCAACACGCTGGCTGTACAACGTCATCACCTGGTCTTCGACCGCTGTATCGAGATACTGCTCACAGAACAGCGGTGCTGCCGCAGCACTCCCAACGCCCAGCGCTGCAGTATGGTGTTTCCCGTCCATCAGACTAAAGAGCAGCGGCAGGTACTCCAGGATCTTCGCTCCGTAGGAAGCGGAAAAAATGCTGGAAATAAACTGTTCCAAAGCCTCGCGCTCTGGAGAACCCTTATCACACGCACCGACTACCACCTGGCCTGTCATCAGTGTGTTTGCCGCCATCGACTGCTGACCCGCGGCAGGTAGTGCAACGTTCTCACCCAAGATATAGTCCCTTTCCCATCTGATTGACCACCAGTCTAGGCGACGAACCTTAGCAAACTATTAAGAAAAGGCCGCTGACAGAAGAAAAACATTCCAAACATTCGGCTCCGAAAATCATCGAAGTTCTGACTTGCCCTGCGTATCCCCTTTGGAACATACTCTCGCCTTCCCAACATTCCTTGCTAGGGTGCATTCATGAAACCTGGAAAAACTGGCATTCGCAGACTGATTGACGCCACGGGGTACTCTTGGCTTGGATTTAAGGCTGCCTACAAACATGAGGCCGCATTTCGACAGGAATTGGCCGGTGTTTGCGTCGCTATGCCAGTGGCTGCATGGCTATGCCAGAATGCCACGCAGTTTCTATTACTTACACTGCCACTGTTACTCCTTTTGTTGGTAGAACTCGCCAACAGTGCAATAGAAGCAGTTGTTGATAGATATGGCAGTGAATTTCATGAGCTTTCTGGCAGGGCCAAGGATATGGGTTCGGCCATGGTGTTCATGGCGTTGCTAATAGTCGCTGTGAGCTGGTGTGCCGTATTGGCGGAAAATTATCTATAGACGTCAGGCGGTATGTGATTTTTCTTGCCTTGCAAACTTTCAGATAGCAGAATAACAGGCCACCTCAAACCAACAGGGAAAGGTTTATGCCTCACTTGCCAAAAATACTCTCTCAGTTCTTTGTAGTTCTGTGCCTGATCTTCACGACCTCTCTGGCCCACAGCCAGCAGATAAGCAAATCGTCCTACGAAAATCAAACCGAAGAATACGTAGCCATCACAGCTATAGGCAAGGCGTTCAGTACCAAATGGAAAGTTGAAGTCGACTTTGGGCAAGCGTTCGAGTGGAGCGTAAAGAACAAAGACCTGTTGCGTGACAACAAGGGAAAAGTCGTCAGTTTTGCATCACCGATAGACGCGCTAAACTTTCTCAACAGCCAGGGCTGGAGCCTCGTGAACGCCTCCGCGGATGCCGATTACTTTTACGCCATCATGCGACGAGCGAAGTAAAAAGCGCAATCCGAGGGAAACCTGTTAGTCGCTGGTTTTTTTGAATACCAACAACAGGTTTCCCGGCATCTGGTTGAAATAGCTGTAACCACTCTGTACCACCAGGTGGCCATTGCCGATTACAGGGCCCGCATTATCCAGGGCTCCCCCGTGAGCCGGTACACCGTTAAGGGTAGCAAACGGTTTTTTGGTATCGAACTGCCACAGCTCTCGCCCATCATCGCTGGCAAACGCCTTCACAGTCCCGTTGAGCGAGCCAGCCAGTACCGCGCCGTCAATGCTGGTTGCCGCACCGGAGTAGCCATAGGAAAAATGGCATTCCGGCCACATTTCCTCATGTCGACCATTCAGCGGATCCATTTTACTGCGATCCAGCGTACAGCCTCGCTCTGCATTGTGACGCCATTTTATATCGCCCGTCGCAATGTCCAATGCGGCGATACCTGGCCTGGGGTGATAGGGCCACTTCTTGATTTCCCATTCCGGATCGGCCACCGGTACAAACACCGTATCGTTCTCGACGCTCATTCCCCAATGAATCCCGCCGATCGGTGTGCCATCCGACAAATTGGTTTGCCACAGGACAGCGCCTTCCCGATCGGGGTCGAGGGCGTAGACGTCACCGGATTTCTGGCCGGCGAGTAATACGTCTCTACCCTCCGCTGTTGTCGCTATGATAACAGAGGCACCAAAGTCGAAATCGGGACCGGGGTTTTCGGGACAACTGGGCAAAGCGGGATACCCCAGGTAACTGCCTACACAGGCTTCTGTGTAGACATCATCTTCCAGTGCCTGAAAGATCCATTCTGGTTTCCCGCTATCGAGGTTCAAGGCGATAATCGCGTCACTGGTGCCAGTAGAGGGCCATGAATAGTTTTCGCCTGTACCAATGTACAAACGGTTACGTTTCACATCGATCGCCGGCGTTGTCCACACAGGAGCACCCGAGGGGCCCCAGGTAGGAACACCTATGCCATTCTTACCCGCAGGCCTGGCCTCTTCTGCCGTCGCATACGTCCACAGAACGTCACCATTACGGATATCAAAGGCGCGCACACCCCCGTGATCCTTACAGCATTCGTAGGAGCCCACCCCGGCACGTGCCACTTCAAAGCTTGATACTGGCACGAAGAGGCGATCGGCGTGCAGTACCGGCGTGCCGGTAACGGTACTGGCACTGCCCAGTTTTGCTGACGCTGACCAGACCTCGCTACCATCCTTGGCATCAATGACATGCACACCACCGCGTGCATCACCAAAATACAAAATCGACTGCCCCGACTCAGGCATCTTGCCAAACCCCAGGGAAGAGCGAACCGGTCCCGCAGAACGATAAGCCCACTTAAGGCAGCCTGAATCAAGATCAAAAGCGTAGACAGAGCTGGCGGCTTCGACACCAAAATACAATGTATCCGAGCTGATTACGGGTTGTGAGCGCATATTGCTTGCGCCTGGAAAACCCTGTGCCCAGGCCAGTTCAAGGCCGGGAAGGTCCTGCACCGCCAGGCCAGCCAAATTCTCCGGCTGATACCGCCTGTTCTTCACACCGTAACCCCAGCCCGACACACTGGGATCAGTGTCGGCTATCGCCTTCCGGTCGTCACTGCAGGCCATCGCAGCCTCCCATGCAGTAGGGTCCATACTGTTTTTTGACAGGTACGTGGCCAACGCCTCACGTTGCTGATCACTAAGTCCCGAAGCCTGTACCTGCATATTTCCCTTGACCATCGTATCCATGAGCCTTTCATAGCTCAGGGTTTTTAGTACGCTTAGAGCCGGGGCCTTGGCGGCTGGGTTTGAGTGACAGGCGGCACAGTGATCGCGGTAAAGGCCGGCACTGCGCGTATCGTCTTTCAGATGTTCAACAAACCAATCCTGGGCACTTTTAAGAGCCTGCTTGTAAGATTCGCCGCTATAGATATCGTAGTGTTTACCTGGATAAACAAGGTGCTTAGTGGGCACCTTGTCTTTGATAGTTTCATACAGCAAGGTACCGTTATTCTCGCGCGCAAAGAGCTCTTCATCCTCTGCGTCGATAATTAACGTGGGAACGTTCAACTTTTCGGCTGAGGCGAAGGAATCGAAGCGCTTGAGATAAATCCAGTCGGGATATCCTTTCAGCGCCGGATTTATAACGGATTCCGCGCCCGAGTAGGAGTCGATATCGCCCCGCGCCCGCTGTACTTCCCAGCGTGTCACCTTGTCATCGGTGATCATCTTCAAATTGGCTTTAAAGTTAACTGCTCCGATCTGGTCGACATAGGCTTTGATACGCTGATCGCGCGCCGCCGTAACCAGCGCGATTCCACCGCCCAGACTTGTTCCCCAGATACCGATGGTATTGGCTAGAACCTGAGGCTCCCCGGCCAGATAATTCAGAGCCGCCCGGGCGTCTTCAACCATGGAACGCGGATTGATTATTTTGCGAACGTGGTCGACCTCGACATTAACGACACTACGTTCTTCCGTGGCCGGCAGTGCCCCCTTCAATAGAAGCGGACCATTACTCTCGCCCCAGCCCTTGAAATCAAAGCTCAGAACAATAAAGCCCAGGCGGGCAAATTGCGGCGCATACGCGCGGTTCAAGTGTTCCTTCGTGCCCCCCCAACCATGAACCAACAAAATACCCGGCAGTTTCTCCCCTGGC
>JBALWA010000033.1:0-53172 GCA_036960305.1 Halioglobus sp.
CTTAGCACTCGACCGTAGTGCTGAAAAGGTGGAATATGAACATGCAGATGCTGTAGTTTCTTCGGCTGGTGAAGGTGACATTCAGTACCTGAACGTCACGAATCTATGACCCAGCGTTAGAGAATTTCCTGACGTCAACATTTACAAAGTGTAAAGTTTGAATGAAAAATTGGAATCAGATCTATAATCTTTACGTAATCTGCGTATATGCCGTGGTATTCTCCGCTATTCAGGTGTTCAGAGCTGTAAATAAAGAGCCCAATCAAAACTTTACATTGTTGGATGTTCCAATAAGTAAGGACTCCTATGGCATGCTAGATATTTTGATAAACCTCAGAAACAATGCACCGGTGAGTTTCGAGTTGGTGGCGGTCAACCTGGAGCAGAAACAGCCGGGCTTCCCCGAAGAAATACTGCCCGAATACCTTTCCAAGTTCGATATACCTTTCTACATTCTCGAGAAGGACACTTACAGCATTGTCCGGGAAGTGGTGCCTGAGGGTAAAACAACCTGTGGCTTATGCTCGCGCCTGAGACGGGGCAGCCTGTACGGCTTTGCGCAGGATATCGGGGCCAGCAAAATTGCACTGGGGCACCACCGGGACGATATCGTTGAAACCCTGTTTCTCAACATGTTTTTTAATGGCAAACTCAAGGCCATGCCGTCTAAACTGCTAAGTGATGACAAGAAAAACGTGGTCATCCGGCCAATGGCTTATTGCAAAGAGAAAGATCTGGCGGCGTACGCGCGGTACAAGCAATTCCCCCTCATCCCCTGCAACCTCTGTGGTTCCCAGGAGAACCTGCAGCGCGTGCAGGTCAAAAGAATGCTGGCGGAGTGGGAAAAGGAGTACCCGGGGCGCACGGAGTCCATTTTTCGCAGTATTCGCAATGTGGCCCCTTCGCAGTTGGCCGATACCGAACTATTTGAATTCAGTGCGCTCAGGGCCGAAGTTGACAGAGACCTTCACCTCCCGGGTATCCAGGTGGTAAATCTCTAAACTATGTCGCCCCCCTCAAACAGTTCTTCCTTGCTGACGGTCAGTGACCTGGCGCTGGAGCGCGGTGGTCGCGACTTATTCCAGGGGCTCTCATTCGAGGTTCGTCCGGGTCAGTTGGTACAGCTGGGGGGCGCCAATGGTGCAGGGAAGACCAGCTTGCTGCGTATTTTAGCCGGGCTGTCGCGCTATGGGTTTGACGGCGATGTGCAGCGTTTTGTCCCCCTTCTTTATCTTGGTCACCTGGCAGCCGTAAAGGGCTTGTTGACCCCCAGGGAGAACCTGGCATGGCATGTCTCCGGGCAGGGCCAATCCACCGACAGTGAGATTGAACAAGCGCTGGCGCAAGTCGGCCTCTATGGCTACGAGGATGTTCCCAGTCATAATCTCTCAGCTGGGCAACACCGCAGGGTCAATCTAGCGCGACTCTATCTGGCTGATTGCCCTCTGTGGATTCTTGATGAACCCTTTACCGCAATAGACCGGGATGGCGTTGCGGCACTGGAAGCGCATATGGTCAGTCATGTTCGGGGTGGCGGGGCAGTATTGATGACGTCTCACCAGGCCCTGTCAGTAGACTATCCTGTGCAGGTACTCAGCCTGAGCACGGGGATAGCGTCATGAGCGCGCCTTCTTCAGCCACCTTTGGCTATCGCTTGTTGAAGCGGCAGTTGGTATTGGCGGTGCGCCGCCCGGTGGAAATTGGCAATCCGCTGCTGTTCTTTGTGATGGTTGTCTCCCTGTTTCCACTCGGACTTGGGCCAGCCCCGGACCGGCTCGCTGAATTTGCCCCCGGAATTTTGTGGATAGTGGCTTTGCTTTCCAATCTTTTGACCTCGGATGCGGTATTTCGTAGTGATTTCGATGATGGAAGCCTGGAGCAGTTACTGCTCTCCCCACAGCCCTTGTACCTTTCTGTGCTGGCGTACATCGCGGCGCACTGGCTGATTACGGGTCTGCTGCTGGCTTTGGTTTCACCTGTATTCGCTTTGATGCTGAATTTACCCGCCTCAGCGATTCCGGCGCTGATCCTGGGATTGCTTCTGGGAACCGGCGTTCTCAGTCTGGTAGGTTGTATAGGGGCGGCCTTGACGGTGGGCTTAAAACGCGGCGGGATGCTGATCTCCCTGTTAATACTGCCGCTTTATATGCCGGTACTGATCTTTGGTAGTGCTGCGGTACAGGGCGCTGTCAACGGATCTCCTGTGGGGCCCTATTTGGCAATCTTGGGTGCCATGCTATGTCTCGCGATTGCCTTGGCACCCCTGGCCATTGCAGCGGGGCTGCGAATCAGTGTCGATGCTTGAGGCATTTTTGTTTCATATCAATTTAAGTCGACGTATTCAGTTGTTCATCGCCGCTCCCACTGTATAATTGCCGCCGATATGTGGTCATTCTTTCATAAACTTGGTTCGCCTCCCTGGCTGTATGGTATCTCCGGATCCATCTTGCGCTGGCTGCTGCCTATAACTCTGGTGGCCCTTGCGGCTGGACTTGTGTGGGGGCTGTTGTTCACGGCGCCAGATTTTCGCCAGGGCAATAGCTACCGGATCATCTATATACACGTTCCTGCCGCAGTGGTCGCGCTGGCAGCTTACTATGTTATGGCGATAGCCGGAGCGGTCAGTCTGATCTGGAAAATGAAAATGGCCGATATTGCCATGAAGGCCTGTGCGCCCATCGGTGCGGTGCTGACGTTCGTAGCTCTGGTTACCGGCGCGATCTGGGGCAAACCGACCTGGGGGACCTGGTGGGTTTGGGACGCGCGTATCACATCCATGCTGATTCTTCTTTTTCTGTATCTGGGCGTAATTGCGCTGTATGAAGCGTATGACAACAAAGCCGCTGCGAGCAGGGCCTGTGCCGTGCTCAGCCTGGTTGGTATGGTGAATATCCCCATCATCTATAAGTCTGTAGACTGGTGGTACAGTTTGCATCAACCGGCCTCTATCAAGTTCACCGGTGACTCTACGATTGACACCAGTATGCTGTATCCGCTTCTTTTGATGATTGCGTGCTTTTACTCGATTTTTGCGTGTGCCATGTTGATGAATATGCGCACAGAAATACTTCAGCGTGAAGCAAAGACCGGTTGGGTCAAACGTTTGGCGAATGGCGGGAAATAATCAGTATGTATTTTGACAGTATTGTCGGCGCGCTGACTATGGATGGCCACGGGGCTTTTGTCTGGTCGGCCTACGTTATCACCACAGTGGCGATTGCTTTAATCCTGTTTTTACCCATGCGTAAAGAACGCCAGTTTCTCAAACAACTCGCCGGGGACTTGCGCCGACAGCAAGCCCATGCTGAGTCTTCAGTAGGTGATCGCAACTAATGCATCCCGTACGAAAACAACGTCTCTATCTGGTTCTGTTTGTCATTCTTTTTTCCAGTGCGGCCATTGGCCTGGTGGTCTATGCCTTGAGTGGGAACATTAACCTTTTTTACCCGCCTGCTGAAGTTGCTGCCGGTAATGCGCCCGTGGGTCAGTCCTTGCGGGTGGGCGGCATGGTCGTCGATGGTAGTATTAAACGCAGCGAAAATAGTCTGCATGTGGAGTTTGAGTTGACGGACTACCAGGCCACTGTTCCCGTTATCTACGAAGGTATTCTTCCCGACTTGTTTGGTGAAGGGCAGGGCGCTGTTGCGGCGGGTAAGCTCAATGACGAGGGTGTTCTGCTGGCGAGTGAAGTGCTGGCAAAACACGATGAGAACTATATGCCGCCGGAAGTTGCAGAGGCCCTTGAGAAATCTGCCGCACTGGCTGAGGAGCAAGCACAATGATTCCTGAATTTGGGCATTTTTCGCTGATCCTCGCGCTTTGCCTGGCAGTTTTTCTGGCGGTTGTACCCCAGTGGGGTGCCTGGCGACGCAATGCCGCGGCAATGGAACTGGCTTCCGGGCTGGCCATTGGCATGACGGTCTTTGCCAGTATCAGTTTCGCTTGTCTTGCCACGGCTTTCCTGCAGGATGACTTTTCCGTCAAAGTTGTCGCCAACAATAGCAACTCCCTGCTGCCATCTGTTTACAAATTTTCTGCTCTGTGGGGAAACCACGAGGGTTCCTTGCTGCTGTGGGTTTTGATACTGAGCTTCTGGACAGCGGCGGTGGCATTCTTCAGCCCTGAGCTTCCATTGTCAGTCCGTGCCCGGGTGTTGTCTGTAATGGGTTTAATTGGGGTGGGGTTTCTGTCTTTTTCCCTCTTCACCTCCAATCCCTTTGAGCGTCTGTTACCGGGCACCCCCCTGGATGGACAGGATTTGAACCCGCTATTGCAGGACTTTGGCCTGATTATTCACCCGCCGCTTCTTTATATGGGCTACGTGGGGTTTTCTGTTGCTTTCGCCTTCGCCATTGCTGCGCTCCAGGGCGGGCGCCTGGATGCCGCATGGGCGCGTTGGTCCCGGCCCTGGACCAATATCGCCTGGTCATTTCTTACTCTTGGTATCATGTTGGGTAGTTGGTGGGCCTATTATGAGCTGGGTTGGGGTGGCTGGTGGTTCTGGGACCCGGTTGAAAATGCCTCTTTTATGCCGTGGCTTGCCGGAACCGCATTGGTGCACTCCCTGGCGGTCACGGAAAAGCGAGGGTTGTTTAAAAGCTGGACCGTGCTATTGGCCATCTTCGCTTTTTCCCTGAGCTTGCTCGGGACGTTCCTTGTTCGTTCCGGGGTGTTGACCTCGGTACACGCCTTTGCAACAGACCCGGCCCGAGGGCTGTTTGTTCTGGTATTCCTTCTAATTGTCGTTGGCGGTTCTTTGACGCTCTATGCCTTCAGGGCACCTACGGTGAGCAGTAGGGTCACCTTTGGTTGGTTGTCTAGAGAGAGCCTGTTGGTTTTCAATAACGTGGTTTTCCTTGTAGCCACCTTGACGGTATTGTTTGGCACACTGTTTCCCCTGCTGATGGATGCTTTGGGGCAGGGCAAGTATTCGGTCGGTCCTCCCTACTTCAATGCGGTGTTCGTGCCTTTGATGGCCGTGCTTATCCCGTTTATGGGCATAGGGCCTATCTCCCGATGGAAAGATGACAACACAGCACGGTGGCGGGCAGAGTTGCTGGCGCCCTTGTTGGCGGCACTGGTGTGTGGGGTGACGCTCCCTTTAATCGCCGGTGGTGAGTACAATATTCCTGTAGCGGTCGCTGTGTTATTTGCCTCCTGGTTGCTACTGTCGATGCTGAAGGATTTGCGCAATCGTTTGCGCAACGCCTCGACCTTGTCCAGGGGGCTGCGCCGCCTGCCGCCTAGTTACTGGGGCATGTTTGTCGCCCACCTCGGTTTTGCAATGGCGGTCATTGGTGTGATCGTTACCAGCCAACTACACGTAGAGCGTGATTTGAAGATGAGCCCCGGCGACTCGGAGTCACTGGCCGGTTACGATTTTCGCCTACTTGAGATTGTTCCCGTCAAAGGGCCCAATTATCTTGCCGATGAGGCCCGTGTGGAAGTGAGTAGGGACGGCCAACTCATCGCCACACTGTCACCCCAGAAGCGTCGCTATATGGCCACGGGCTCGGTTATGACGGAAGCGGCAATCGATCCGGGCTTGTTTCGCGACCTTTATGTCGCCATGGGTGAGCCCGTAGGGCAGGCTGGTGCCTGGGCGATTCGGCTGCACTACAAACCGTTTATTCGATGGATTTGGTTAGGCGCAATTTTCATGGGTCTGGGCGGTATGGTCACCGTGTTCGATAAGCGTTATCGACGCCGGCGAGTAGAGAAGCCTGTGACTGCCCCCGAGGTTGCACATGGGGTCTAGACTAAAGCTTTTCCTCCCGCTGGCGCTGTTTATCGT
This sequence comes from Halioglobus sp., assembly GCA_036960305.1. Classification (GTDB taxonomy): domain Bacteria; phylum Pseudomonadota; class Gammaproteobacteria; order Pseudomonadales; family Halieaceae; genus JBALVT01. Next base: position 5,795 of record JBALWA010000033.1, read on the forward strand.
GTTGGCTTTGTTCCTGTTTCGTGGTCTGTCTCTCGACCCCAAAGCCATGCCCTCGGCGCTGGTTGATCACCCGCTGCCCGAATTCACGCTGCCTGGCCTCGGTGAGAAGCGGCAATTAAGCCGAGACGACGTTACCGGGCAGGTTGCCTTTTTTAACGTCTGGGCCACCTGGTGTATTTCCTGTCGTGTTGAGCACCCCTATCTTCAGCAATTGGCTGATTGGGGCGTGGCTATCTATGGCATCAACTACAAGGATGAGGATGCAGCCGCTTTGAAATGGCTGGCCGAATTGGGCGATCCCTATCGTGCGAATATTGCCGATCGCGAAGGTACGCTCGGGCTTGACCTGGGTGTCTACGGCGCGCCCGAGACCTACCTGGTCGACCGGGACGGCATTGTCCGTTACCGCCACGTTGGTGTGGTCGATGAGCGGGTATGGACGACAATTTTGCGGCCGCGCTATCTGGCACTGGGTGGCGCGGTAGCCGAGGGCGGAGTACAGGCACCATGAATCGATCTATGTTGACTTTTGTATTGCTATGGCTGGTCTCGCCTCTGGCCCTGGCTGTCATCGAAACCTATGAGTTCAGTTCCAGTGATCTGGAAGCGCGCTATCAACAGATGAGCGCCGAGTTACGCTGTCCCAAATGCCAGAACCAGAATATCGCTGATTCCAATGCGCCAATTGCACAGGACTTACGCAAATTGCTTCACCAGCAGTTGGAGGCCGGCGCCAGCAATGACGAAATCAAGCAGTTTATGGTTTCCCGGTATGGGGAGTTTGTGCTCTACAGGCCCCGCTTTAGCGGTGCCACGGCCGTGTTGTGGTTAGCGCCGGCTTTGCTCTTTATCTGTGCCGCGCTCGTGGTCTTTGTCTCGCTGCGACGTCGAGGCCGGTCACTGCCTGATTCGGCGCTGAGCGAAGCTGACAAAAAACGCCTTCAAGGGCTTGTAGGCAATACGGAGAAGGGTTCGTGAACGGATTTTTGTTTGCCTGTGCGGGTTTGCTTTTATTCAGCAGCCTGTTTTACCTGTTTCCTCGCAAACAGCCGGACGCGGGTGAAGAAGGTGAGAGTGAAGCCAATTTACAGTGGTATAGGTTGCGACAGTCAGAGTTATTGGTCGAGGGCAGGGAGGAGCTGCAAGGCGATATCGAGCTCCGGTTGCTCGAAGATGACGCTCAGGCCGCCGCGCCCTTAACCCTGAACAAAGGCTCATCCTTCCCGCGCTGGGTCTTGCTGCCCTTGACGGGCATTGCCGCTGCGACATTGTATTACCAGCTCGGTGCGGCACCGGACGTATTGATCAACAAGCAGTTACAGGCTCTTACCGAAGACAGCTCACCCCAGCAGATGGAAACGCTGTTGCAGGCTATTGAGGTCCGTGCGGGCCAGCGTCCCGACAACCAGCACTACACCGCGCTGTTAGGTCGTTATTATATGGATCGGCAGGACTATGAAAAAGCGGCCAGCCTGTATGGAGACCTTGCTATGGACGCCCCAGGGGACTCCCAGGCCCTGGCCTACGCGGCGCAGGCAGAATATCTCGCTGGAGGGAGGAGTTTGGGCGCCAAGGCTCAACGATATGCGGAGCAGGCACTGGCGATAGACCCTCATCAGCGCACGGCCCTGGGCTTGCTGGGAATGGCCGCGTTCGAGGAGCAGCAATATCGGGCTGCTATAGATTATTGGCAGCGCTTACTGGCGATGGAGCCCCAGGATTCAGAAAGCGCCCAGATGATCTCTGCGGTGATCGAGCGGGCCAGGGCGCAGTTGCTTGCCAGTGGAGAGTCTGTGGATTTACCGCCGGTGGCGCAACCGCAGGCCGCAGTGGAGACGGCGGGCGTCACAGTCCGGGTTAGCCTGCCAGATGGGGCGGACGTTTCGCCGGACGACACGGTATTCGTGTTGGCTCGGGGGGCTGATTCTGACAGTCGTATGCCGGTCGCTGTACAGCGTTTACAGGCCAGCCAGCTACCGCTGACGCTACGATTGGATGATAGTAAGTCGATGGCGGGGCAGAAACTCTCGGAAATCGCATCAATAGTGGTGGTTGTGCAGGTGTCGCCTGATGGTCGTCCCGGAGAAGCGTCGGCTACCTGGCTGGGACAGGCCGGTCCACTGGCTCCTTCGATGAGTACCGAGCCCCTGGATATCCAGCTCAATCCCGCTGAAGGCTAATTTTTTGCTTTTCTCGCTGACAGGCATAGTGTTGTTGAACTAAAGCCTATACACTACATCTTGTGTTCAAGTTTTTTGCCGAATGTTGTAAAAACTTGAAATAAACCGATAAAAAACAGCAAGATAGAGTGAAAACTTAAAGTTATATGCGACTAAAGTCTATCAAACTGGCTGGCTTCAAGTCTTTCGTGGACCCTACCACGGTTAATTTTCCGAGTAATATGTGCGCTGTCGTCGGGCCCAATGGCTGCGGCAAGTCCAATGTCATCGACGCTGTGCGATGGGTAATGGGCGAGAGCTCTGCGAAGAATCTTCGCGGTGAATCCATGACAGACGTCATTTTCAACGGCTCGGTCAATCGCCAACCTGTGGGTCAGGCGTCTATCGAACTGATCTTCGATAACAGTGACGGGGGCGTAGGTGGGGAGTACGCCAGCTACGCTGAGATATCTATCCGCCGTGTGGTCACTCGGCAGTCGCAATCTGAATACTATCTGAACGGCACACGCTGCCGTCGCCGTGATATCACTGATATCTTTCTCGGCACCGGTCTGGGGCCACGTAGTTACGCCATCATCGAGCAGGGCACGATTTCGCGCTTGATTGAATCCAAGCCGGAAGAGCTGCGGGTCTTTATCGAGGAAGCGGCCGGTATATCCAAGTACAAGGAGCGGCGGAAGGAAACATCGAGCCGTATGCGGCGTACCCAGGAAAACCTGGAGCGGCTAACCGATTTGAGGGATGAGCTTGAACGGCAGTTACAGCACTTGCAGCGCCAGGCCGAGTCGGCTGAGAAGTACACAACTTTTAAAGAAGAAGAGAGACAACTCAAGGCCCAGTTGCAGGCCCTGCAGTGGCAGGACCTGGACACCCAGATTACAGAATGCACACGGAATATAAGTGAGCTGGAGGTCAAGCTCGAGTCAGTACATGCAGAGCACCAGCAAGTTGATACCGCTATTGAACAACACCGTGTAGACCAAAGCGACCGAACGGACGAGTTCAACAAGGTTCAGGCCAACTACTACTCGCTGGGTTCCGAAGTCGCCCGTATCGAACAGACTATCAAGCACCAACAGGAGCGCGGCCGCCAACTGAAGGACGACCTGGCTCAAACTGCAAGTAGTTTTAGCCAGTCCGAGAGCCTGCTAGGTGAAGATAAAGGTAAGCTGGAAACCTGGGAAATGGAGTTGAGCGGTCTCGAACCCGAACTCGAGATGCTCCAGGAAGTAGAGCAGTCTTCAGCTGAGGCCTTGCTAATCGCTGAAGAGACCATGCATAACTGGCAGCAGCAGTGGGACGAATTTAATCAGCATGCTGCTGAGCCCAGGCAGCAGGCGGAAGTGCAGCAGTCGCGTCTTCAGCATCTTGAGCAGGCCATGCAGCGCGTGCGGAATCGCATTTCGCAGCTTGAGGAAGAAAAACAGGGTCTGGCAGGTGGCGCTGCCGATATTGAGATTGAAGGGCTAGGGGAACAGTTGGCTGAACTCGAGCTGACGATGGCCGAGCACGAAGGTCAGGGCGAGGAGTTGGTAGAGCAGGTTTCAGCCAGTCGAGACCTGGGGGGGCAGCTGTCAGACGATTTGAACGAGGTACGCTCCGGTCTTCAGCAATTGCGTGGCAGGCAGGCTTCTCTGGAGGCCCTGCAACAGGCAGCGCTTGAATCCAACAGCGGCCAGGTTGACGATTGGCTGCAGGCGCAGCGCCTGGAAGACAAACCCCGCCTGCTGGAAGAATTACAGGTTGACGAGGGTTGGCAGTTGGCGGTGGAAACCGTTCTGGGTGACTACCTGCAGGCGGTATGCGTTGATGACATAGGCCCCCTCGGTTCTCTTCTGGGAGAGCTGGAGCAGGGGCAGTTACTGTTACTGGACAATGCGGCGCCGGTTGCTGACACAACGCAGGAATTACTCGCCGCCCGAGTGGGCAGCGGCAGTCGTGCCAGCGCACTGTTGGCAGGTATTTATTGTGCTGATGATATGGCAGCGGCCATGCAGCGTCGTCAGTCCCTTCAATCCCACGAATCAGTGATTACCCCGGAAGGTGTTTGGTTGGGGCCGAACTGGTTGCGGGTAACACGACTCTCAGATGATCAAGGCAGTGTCATCAAGCGCAAGCAGGAGCTGGAAGAGTTGGGGCAACGCCTGGAGCTCGAGGAGCAGCGAAGTGAAGCCTTGCAGACGTCCCTGTTGGAGTCCAGGGATAAATTGAAGCAGCAGGAAGAACAGCGTCAGCAAAGCCAGCGAGATCTCCAGACCACGAGTCGTCAACATGCTGAGCTCAGTGCCACCCTGTCTGCTGAGCAAGCCAAAGTTGAACAAGTTACAGCGCGACGCGAACGTATAAATGCCGAAGTCGATGAATCCCGGGAGCAGTTCGGCCTGGAGCAGGAATCCATGGGAGAAGCCAGGCTATTGCTGTCAGCTGCAATTGAAAGCATGGAGTCAGATTCCCAGCGCAGAGAGCAACTACTTTCTGAGCGCGACGAAGCGCGCACAAAACTGGATACGGTGAGACAAACCGCACGACACGATAAGGACGTTGCCCATCAATCGGCAATGCGGCACCAGTCCTTGCAAACCCAGCTGTCGTCAATGAAGGAGTCTATCGCCCGTACGCTAAGTCAGGTAGAGCAACTGCGCGAGCGCAGGGACGGTCTGCAGTTAACGCTAAGCGAAACCGATAGCCCGATTGATGGCTTACAGGCGGAGCTGGAAGAACAACTGGAGCAGCGACTGACTGTTGAGGGCGAATTAGGTCGGGCTCGCCAGGCTGTCGCCGATATCGAACACCAGTTGCGGCAGGCCGAGCAGCTGCGGGCTTCAATTGAGCACAGGGCTGAATCGGTACGCGGAGAACTAGAGCAGTTACGCCTCGCCAACCAGGGGCAACAGGTACAGCGTGCGAACGTGCAGCAACTGTTGACCGAAAGTGAACACGATATTGAACAAGTGCTGGAAGGTATGCCTGAAGAGGCCAGCGAAAGCGAATGGCAACGATCGCTGGAGCGTGTCGCCAATCGAATTGCCAGGCTTGGGCCCATCAACCTTGCTGCAATTGACGAGTACAGTCTCCAGTCCGAGCGCAAAAATTACCTGGACGCGCAAAACGAAGATTTGGAAACAGCCCTTGAAACCCTCGAGGCCGCTATTCGCAAGATTGATAAGGAAACCCGTAGCCGTTTCCGAGACACTTTTGACAAGGTGAACGCCGGCCTGCAGGATCTATTTCCGCAGGTGTTTGGTGGCGGCAGTGCCTACCTGGAAATGACTGGGGAGGACTTGCTCGATACCGGTATTTCAATAATGGCCAGGCCCCCCGGCAAGAAAAATAGCACGATCCACTTGTTGTCCGGTGGCGAAAAGGCCTTGACTGCGATCGCGCTGGTGTTCTCTATCTTCCGACTCAACCCTGCGCCATTTTGTATGCTGGATGAGGTTGACGCTCCCCTGGATGACGTCAACGTGGGGCGTTACGCCCGCATGGTCAAGGCTATGTCGGAAAAGGTTCAGTTTATCTATATCACTCACAATAAGATTTCCATGGAACTGGCTGACCAGTTAATGGGAGTGACAATGCACGAACCCGGTGTTTCAAGGCTGGTAACAGTTGATGTGGAAGAGGCGGCCGAACTGGCGGCCATATAATTTTGATGCAAGAACTAGCGAGTGCGACGCGAAACCAATGGATTTGACAGTACGAGATTGGATGGTAATTGTAGGGGTACTGCTGATATTGGCAGTGTTACTGGATGCTTATCGTAGAGTGCGAAGTGAAAGGCGTGCTAAAACGCGTGTGAGCATGACGCGGCAAGTCGTAGACACTTCCCCTTCCGCTGAGGACGAAGAGCTTTTATGGCTTAAAGAGCTACCCAATGGCGGCAGTCGCGTTGTTGAGCGCGGCGATATAATTCGAGCGACTAACGAAGCCCGTGAAAAGAAGGCGGCCAGTCGAGTCGCCGAGACAAACCGTGCGGCTGAAGCGACAGCAGCCGAATCCGAGCCCGGACAAGCCCCACAAGAAAGCGCCGAAGAATTCGATTTGTTGTCAGGTATCAATTCATTGGACGAACCAGAGACACTTGACTGGCTCGATGGCGTCGATGCCCAGGACCTGGATCCGGCACCGGCCTATCCGCAAGCGGATGACTCGGAGCGATTGCCACGGGTCGTTGACCCCGAAGTGTTTATGGTCAATGTGGTCTCTCGGGACACCGAAGGTTTCAGGGGAGAAGATATTCTACATATACTTCTGGCCTGTGACTTGCGTTTCGGCGACATGAGTTTTTTTCACCGTCACGAACAGGAAGCGGGTAGGGGGCCAATTCAGTTCAGCGTTGCGAATATGGTCCAACCAGGCGTCTTTGATATCGATGATATGACGGATATGAACACGCCAGGACTGGTCTTCTTCCTTACATTACCGGGTGCTGAAGACATGATGCAGGCTTTCGACTACATGCTTGAAACAGCCCAGGCAGTGGCCAGAAACCTCCGTGGCGATGTTCTGGATGAAAGCCGTAGTGTCATTACCCGGCAAACCCTTGATCACTGCCGCCAAAAAATTCGTGACCTCGAGCGTCGTATGCTCACTACGGCGGCGCGCTGAAGCCAGCGCTATGCCGTCGCGGGAACTAGAGCTGGAGCTAGACTCCCTACGGGAGCTGCTTGAGCAGTACAACTACCAGTATTATGTGCTGGATGACCCCTCTGTACCCGACTCGGAATACGACCGCGTTTTTCAGCGGCTGCAGGCAATCGAATCCTCTTCCCCTGAACTACTGCGCCCCGATTCACCGACTCAACGCGTCGGTGCTACACCCCTGTCCCAGTTCAACCAGGTTGCCCATGAGGTTCGTATGTTGTCTCTGGACAACGCTTTCAATGACGAGGACCTTGTGGACTTCAACCGGCGCCTGCAAGAACGTCTCGGCGAGCCGGACACGGTGCTGGACTATGCCTGCGAGCCAAAGCTCGATGGTATAGCCGTGAGCTTGTTGTACCTCGATGGAATCCTGGACCGCGGCGCCACTCGGGGCGATGGCAGCACGGGGGAGGACATCACCCAAAACGTGCGCACGATACCCTCTATACCACTGCGCCTTCGCGGCACAGGCTACCCCGCAATTTTGGAGGTACGGGGGGAGATCTATATGCCCAGGGCTGGTTTCGATAGGATGAATGAGGAGGTGCTGGCGAAAGGGGAGAAAGCATTTGTCAATCCGCGGAATGCGGCGGCCGGTAGCTTGCGTCAATTGGACGCCCAGGTGACTGCCAGGCGACCATTGGAGATGTGCTGTTATAGCGTTGGTCGGGTTGAGCAGGGAGAGCTGCCGGACAGTCACGCCCTGATTCTGGACAAGCTGCAGGCCTGGGGCCTGCGAATCAATGCAGAATCCCGGGTGGTACAAGGTATTGAGGCCTGTGAAGCCTATTACCAATCGTTGGCCGCAAAACGAGACCAGTTGCCGTACGACATCGACGGTATCGTATTTAAGGTGGATTCTATCGCCCAGCAACAGCGGCTTGGATTTGTGTCCAGGGCGCCTCGATGGGCCATTGCCCGCAAATTTCCTGCTCAGGAGGAGATGACCCGTTTGCTGGATGTTGAATTTCAGGTTGGCAGAACAGGCGCGGTAACGCCGGTAGCCCGGCTTGAACCCATTTTTGTCGGCGGAGTGACTGTCAGCAATGCCACCTTGCACAACAGCGATGAAATTGAACGGCTTGCTGTACGTATAGGCGACACTGTCATAGTCCGCCGTGCAGGCGATGTTATTCCCAAGGTGGTGTCTGTCGTGACTTCTCGGCGGCCCGATGACAGTCGCAGTATAGAATTTCCGACAAGCTGTCCGGTCTGTGGTTCTCCGCTTGAGCGGGAGCAGGAGGAGGCGGCGATTCGTTGTACGGGGGGGCTGATCTGCGCCGCCCAGCAAAAAGCAGCGATAAAACATTTTGCCTCCAGGCGGGCGATGGATGTAGACGGGCTGGGCGATAAACTCGTAGATCAATTGGTGGAGGAGGGGCTGGTTGAGAACGTCGCTGGGCTGTTCACATTGCAACGCCAACAATTACTTTCTTTGGAACGGATGGGCGAAAAGTCTGCGGATAATTTATTGGCGGCCCTGGAAGAGAGTAAAAGCACGACGCTACCGCGTTTTATTTTTGCGCTGGGTATACGCGAGGTCGGCGAAGCCACGGGACTTAGTCTGGCCAGACACTTCGGTAGTTGGGAGGCGCTGTCCCAGGCGAGGGAAGAACAGCTGCTTGAGGTAGATGACGTGGGCCCTGTAGTGGCCGACCATCTGGCGCAGTTTTTCGATTCCGAAACCAGTATGCAGGTGGTCTCGTCTTTGCGAATAGCCGGCATAAATTGGCCCGATATTGAAGTCAAATCCCAGGAGGAGTTACCACTCAGTGGCCAGACCTGGGTCGTCACCGGTAAGTTGGAGACTCTGGGCCGCAATGACGCGAAGGCGCATCTACAGGCCTTGGGTGCGACCGTGGCGGGTAGCGTTTCAGCACGGACACACTGCGTGGTAGCTGGCCCCGGAGCAGGTTCGAAACTTAAGAAAGCGACTGAGTTGGAGATTCCGGTGATTGATGAGCAGGCACTGCTGGTACTTCTGCAAGACCAGGGAGTTAAGTTGTAGTGTTGTTACGCTCGGTTATGCTCCTTTCCCTGTTGCTAATGGCGGCTTGTACAACGTCACCACCGAGTGATGTTTCCAACATCTGTGCCATCTTCGATGAAAAAAGCGGTTGGTATGACGCCGCGGCTGAAGCCAGGGATGAATGGGGAAGTCCAATCCCGGTCATGATGGCGATTATGCATCAGGAATCTCGTTTTAATGCCAAGGCCAAGCCCCCGCGCAAAAAAATATTTGGCTTCATTCCCGGGCCCAGGCCTTCGGATGCCTATGGCTATAGCCAAGCGCTGGGGTCGACCTGGGATGGTTACCAGCGCAGTGCTGGCAAGTACTTTGCCGATCGCGATGATTTTGACGATGCTGTCGACTTTGTCGGCTGGTATAACGATCAATCCTCGAAGCGCAGCGGTATTTCAAAAAGTGATAGCTACCGTTTGTACCTCGCCTATCACGAGGGGCATGGGGGCTATAACCGCGGCACCTACCGTAAGAAGCAGTGGCTTGTTGATGTCGCCAACAAGGTGCAACGCAGGGCCAATAGCTACGCAGGTCAGTTGAAGCGCTGTGAAAAAGACTTGAAGGACGACGGTTGGTTTTTTGGCTTATTTTAGTCCCTCTGGCATCCACCGGTTCAAGAAGGTACACGGTGTCAGGATTTTGTTGACAAGTGCCGGATAAATCACACTTTTATGCACTTACGGGCAATGAAAAAACTGTCCACTTATGACACACTTCTTGAGGCTGCGTACATTGTGCGCGAAACCCTAATGTTGCCTGACTAATGGATTGATTCTGTGAAGCCTACTGATATCAAAAACCCCGAGTACTTTCACAAGGTAGTGGACTGTCAATATGCCTGCCCCGCTCATACGCCCGTGCCGGAGTATATTCGACTTATAGCAGCCGGGCGCTACAGCGACGCCTATATGGTTAACTGGCAATCCAATGTTTTCCCGGGCATTCTCGGGCGCACCTGCGATCGACCCTGCGAGCCTGCCTGTAGGCGTGTTCGGGTTGAAGAGCAACCTGTCGCTATTTGCCGACTCAAGCGGGTGGCCGCCGACAACAAGGACGATATCAGCGATCGTTTGCCGGCAATTCCCTCCCGTAAAAATGGCAAGCGTATTGCCTTGATTGGTGCCGGCCCGGCCTCCCTCACCGTCGCTAGAGACCTCATGCCGTTAGGCTACAGTATCGATATTTACGATAACCAATTTGCCGGCGGCGGAATGATGCGCAGCCAGATTCCATCCTTTCGTTTGCCCGCCAGCGTTCTAGATGAAGAGGTAAACTATATTCTCGACATGGGTGTGGTCACCACGTTTGATACGCAGATAGAGAGTCTGAAGGAGATTCTGGATAAGGATTACGATGCAGTGTTCGTGGGTACTGGAGCGCCCAGGGGTAAAGGTTTAAATCTTCCCGGTCTGGAAGAGGCGGGTGACAGCGTACACATCGGCATCGACTGGCTGTCCAGTGTTGCCTTTGAGCACGTAGAGAAAATTGGCAAACGTGTACTGGTGCTCGGTGGTGGTAATACGGCCATGGACTGCTGTCGTACTTCCAGGCGATTGGGGGGGCAAGACGTGCGGGTCGTCGTTCGCAGCCCGTTCGAAGATATGAAAGCGTCTCCCTGGGAGAAAGAGGACGCTATGCATGAAGACATCCCTATCTACGATAATCACACGCCCAAGGAAATAGTCGTCGAGGATGGCAAGCTAAAGGGTATGTTCTTTGAAAAGGTCAAAGCGGAGTACGATAAGGACGGGCGGCGCAGTTTGATTCCAACGGGCGAAGACCTGGTCTTCATGGAGGCGGACGATATCCTGATGGCCATTGGTCAGGAGAACTGCTTCCCCTGGATAGAGCGCGATCTGGGCCTTGAATTCGACAAATGGGACATGCCGGTGGTAAACAAGACCACGTTTCAATCCACCAATAAAAAAGTATTCTTTGGCGGCGACGCGGCCTTTGGCCCCGAGAATGTCATCACGGCAGTCGCCCATGGGCACCAGGCCGCCGTTAGCATTGATCTTTTTTGCCATAAGAAATCTGTCAACAAGCGTCTTGCACCGGGCTCCAATCTGGTCAGCCAGAAAATGGGTGTTCACGAATGGAGTTATGACAACGCGGTTGAAAGCGACAAACGATTCATTGTTCCCCTAGCGGATAAAAAGAAGTCCCTGAAAGATCGCAAAATGGAGGTGGAGCTTGGCTTCGACATTGCAACCGCTTTCAAAGAAGCAGAGCGCTGCCTGAACTGCGATGTACAGACTGTATTCGAAGAGGGCCGGTGTATCGAGTGCGATGCCTGTGTTGATGTTTGCCCGACCGACTGTATTACGTTTACGGCGAATGGTTCGCAGGCCGATCTTCGGACCCGGTTGACAGCGACTGCCAGTAATCTTACGCAGGATCTCTATGTGTCCGATGTGTTGCCCACAAAAAGGGTCATGATCAAGGATGAAGATGTGTGCCTGCACTGTGGTTTGTGCGCTGAGCGCTGTCCTACCACCGCGTGGGATATGCAGAAATTTTTATATAACGTAACCAAGGCGGGGCAATAAGACTATGAAGTCTCTGGAATCAGTTAACGACTTTGTCATCAAATTTGCCAACGTCAACGGTACCGGCTCTGCCAGTGCCAACGCCCTATTCGCCAAGGCTCTGTTCCGTATGGGGTTGCCGGTGTGCCCGAAAAACATATTCCCCTCTAATATCCAGGGCTTGCCGACCTGGTATGAAGTGCGTGTCAGTGAGAAAGGCTATCTGGGGCGCCGTGGTGGTGTGGATATTATGCTGTCGGTAAATCCCCAGAGTATGGCGGATGACATCCAGGAAGTGGAACCGGGGGGTTACTTTATCTACGACAACACCAAGCCCCTGGATCTGCGTTTGTTGCGGGATGATGTCACCATACTGGGGTTACCACTGACGCGTATTTGCAATGACGAGTACAAGGACCCAAGGCAACGTCAGCTGTTCAAAAATGTAATCTATGTCGGTGCTCTCGCCGCGTTGCTGGACATTGATTTTGCCGTGCTGACCGCGCTTGTATCTGATCAGTTCAAGGGCAAAGAGAAACTGGTTCTGCCGAATATTCACGCATTGGAACTGGGCCACCAGTACGCCAGGGCCAATTTTGACTGCCCGATCGGTATCCGGGTGACCAAGTCTGACAAGGTGGGAGACAAGATCCTGCTTGACGGCAACACCGCGCTCGGTCTTGGTGCTATCTACGGCGGTGCCACCGTCGTTGCCTGGTATCCGATTACGCCGTCAACCTCTGTCATTGATACCTTTGAGAAGTATGCCAAACGCATGCGTATTGATCCGGGAACAGGTCGCAATAATTATGCGATTGTGCAGGCTGAAGATGAACTCGCGGCTATCGGTATGGTGATTGGAGCGAGCTGGAACGGGGCTCGTTCCTTTACGGCCACGAGTGGGCCAGGGATATCCCTGATGAGTGAGTTTCTTGGGCTGGCCTATTTTGCAGAGATCCCAACGGTGCTGTTTGACGTACAGCGCGCGGGGCCCTCTACCGGTATGCCGACCCGTACCCAGCAGTCGGATATTTTGTCCGCAGCCTATGCGTCCCACGGTGATACCAAACAAGTACTGCTGTTCCCCTCAACCCCCAAGGAGTGCTTTGATTTTGGTGCGCTGTCCTTCGATCTTGCTGAGCGGCTACAGACGCCTATTTTGCTGATGACTGACCTCGATCTGGGTATGAACGACAACATGTCGGAGCCGCTGGAATGGGATGACAAACGGTCCTACGATCGTGGCAAGGTACTCAGTGCAGAAGACCTGGACAATATGGAGAGCTTCGGTCGTTACCGGGATGTTGACGGTGATGCGATTTGCTATCGCACCATACCGGGCACACACCCCGAGAAGGGCGTATTTTTTACCCGGGGTACTTCACGTGATGAGCTCGCCGTCTACACCGAAAAAGGTGAAGAGTACGAGGAGAACATGCATAGGCTGATGGCAAAATGGGAGACCATCAAGGAGTACGTTCCCAAGCCGGAAATCGTTCTTTGCGGAAAGAAAACCGATACAGCCGTTTTGTATTTTGGTACCAGTGAAGAATCATCGCGTGAGGCACTGGATTACCTTGAAGAGGATGGCATTCACCTGGATGCAATGAGGGTAAGAGCGTTTCCCTTTAACAAGGAAGTGGAAGACTTCATCGACGCGCATGAGCGTGTTTTTGTTATTGAACAGAACCGGGATGCACAGCTGCGAACACTGTTGATGGCTGAGTTCGAATTGGGCCCGGATAAATTGAAGTCGGTTCTGTGCTTTGACGGCACACCCATCAGTGCACGCAATATTCGCAAACAGATACTCGCCTTGATGCCAGGGCATAATGTGACCCCATTACATCCGGAAAAAGTTGCCAGTGGCGGAGGAAAGTAGACCATGAGCTATAAAATACCGAAATTTCGTCACCCGAATCTTCCCGTAAACGACCTGGGTTATACAAGGGCCGATTACGAAGGTTCCATCTCTACGCTTTGTGCTGGCTGTGGGCATGACTCCATTAGTGGCGCTATAGTCCGAGCGGTACATGAACTTTCGATACCCCCGCACAAGATAGCCAAGTTATCAGGTATCGGTTGTTCCTCAAAGTCCCCGACCTACTTTCTCGGTAAGTCACACGGCTTTAATTCCGTCCATGGCCGTATGCCCTCGGTTGTTACCGGGGCAGCGATGGCGAATCGCGATCTGTTGTATCTCGGTGTGTCAGGAGACGGCGATACCGCCTCAATTGGTATCGGTCAGTTCACCCATACGGTGCGGCGCAACCTGAATATGGTTTATATCGTTATGAATAACGGTTGTTATGGACTGACGAAGGGGCAGGATTCTGCCACCGCAGATGAGGGTTCTGCCAGTAAGAAGGGTGACCCCAACCCCTTTTCGGCAATCGATTTACCCGCGCTTGCGCTGCAGCTTGGGGCGACCTTTGTGGCACGTAGTTTCTCTGGTGACAAAGATCAGCTGATTCCCCTGATAAAAGCCGCTATGACCCATCGGGGTTTCGCGCTAATTGATGTCGTCTCACCCTGTGTCACTTTCAATAATAACCAGGCCTCAACCAAGAGCTACGAATTCGTGCGTGAGCACACTGAAGCGACGGGTACTGTCGACTTCGTTCCCATGCGACAGGAGATTACCACCAAATATCGTTCAGGCAGCACCCACGAGGTGACCATGCACGATGGCTCAGTGATACACCTGCACAAGATGTCCGAGTCTCTGGACCCCTTTAATCGTGTTTCAGCCATGATGGCTATGGAAGAACATCGCGCCAAGGGCAATATCCTCACAGGCCTGCTCTATATGGATAAGGATTCCGCTGAATTGCATGAGGTGCTGCAGACGTCCCAGAAGCCGCTTAACCAGCTGGCCGAGTCGGACCTCTGTCCGGGCAATAGAATGCTGGAAAATATCAACTCCAGTCTGCGCTAACTCGGTGCATTCGGGGCTGGCAGGTACATACAGTCCCGAATCAGCATTCTTTTGGCAGACTGTCATATTACTGTCACATTTACAGTTTTTAATGGCCGGGTATTCCTCTAATTGGAGAATCGCCTATGGCTGAGCAAAAAATTCTTGTGGTCGACGACGAGTCCGCTATTCGCGACATGCTTCGCATGGCATTGGAACTCGCCGGTTTTCACTGTATGGAAGCTGAGAATATTAGTGATGCGCACTGCCTGATCGTCGATGAAAGGCCGGATCTGGTTTTGCTGGATTGGATGTTGCCCGGCGGCAGTGGTCTCGAATTATTACGTCGTCTCAAGCGAGATGATCTCACCCGGGATTTACCCGTCATCATGCTCACTGCCAAGACCACAGAAGATAACCTGATACAGGGTCTCGAAGTTGGCGCGGACGATTATATTACCAAGCCCTTTGCGCCCAGAGAACTCATTGCCAGAATAAGCGCGTTGTTGCGCCGGTCCAAAAGTGCGTCGGATGGCGAGCAGTTTGAAGCTGAGGGCCTGCAGCTGGACGGTGAAAGTATGCGCTTGTATATAGGCGGAGAGCCTGTGCATATTGGCCCCACCGAATTCAAACTGCTGCGATTTTTTATGTCTCACCCGGACCGGGTTTACAGCCGCGGACAGTTGCTCGACCTGGTATGGGGGGGTAACGTTTATCTGGAAGAGCGCACGGTCGATGTGCATATTCGTCGCTTGCGCCAGGCACTGCAAACAGAGTTCGCGGACCGCAGCCATTTTATCCAGACGGTGAGGGGCGCTGGCTATCGGTTTTCACCCAACATTCAGGGGCAGCGGTGAGAGCTTCATCGATATGGCTGGCGGAACTTCGCCGCGTCGTACTAATAGTTCTGGTGTTCTTCTCAGTAGCCTGGGTCCTGGGTCAGCCGTTACTGGGGCTGTTATTGGTGGCCAGTGGATTACTTCTGCGCTGGCTTTACCAACTGTGGCGGATTCAGGAATGGTTGAGCCAGCCGGAGACGGAACCACCTGAGGCACAGGGTATTTGGGGAGATATCTTCGATCGGATATACCATCTTAGAAGAAAGGAAAAGGAGGCCCGACAACAGTTACAGTCTACGGTTGACTACCTGCGCGACTCCTTCGCCTCTATGCGCGATGGCACGGTGATGGTAGACAGTAAAGGAGTCATACAATGGAGCAATGAGGCAGCCGATGTATTGCTGGGGCTGCGCTATCCTGAGGACAGGGGCCAGGCCATTTTGAATCTAGTCAGGGTGCCTGAGTTTCACCAGTACTTTCTCGCCGCAGATTACAGCCAATCTTTGCAGATTGTCATTGGCGCCGAAATAGAACGCAATCTGCAAGTGGATGTGACGCGATTTGGCGACGGTGACAGGCTCATCTTTGCGCGGGATATCACCGAGGTCACGCGTATGGAGAATATGCGTCGGGACTTTGTCGGCAATGTCTCTCACGAACTACGCACGCCACTGACAGTGATTTCTGGCTACCTCGAGACTATTTTGGACAACTCTGAGGCGCTCGATACGCGCTATATCAAGCCACTACAGCAGATGTCACAACAATCCGCGCGTATGGAAAGTCTGTTAAAGGATTTGCTCTGGCTGTCGCGAATAGAGAGCGTGAGTCATGTAGAGCAGCATGAACTCATCGATATACGCGTCCTGTTGGAGGAGATCTGCGATGAGCTGTCGAATAGCCACCCCAATCGGGCCATTGATCTACGGGTAGATAGTGAGGATCGTATTCGTGGAAATTATCGAGAACTGCACAGTGCTGTATCGAATCTCATGATTAACGCTATCAAATACAGTGCCGACGATAGCCGGGTTGCGCTCAGATGGCACAGGGAAGGCTCAGAGCACCATTTATCGGTACAGGATCAAGGGGAGGGTATAGCCGCTGTGCATCTCCCTCGGCTCACTGAACGCTTTTACCGGGTGGATGACAGTCGCTCCTCCGCGACGGGTGGCACGGGGCTGGGTCTTGCTATCGTCAAGCATGTAGCTGTCGCTCACAATGCCCATCTGCTGATCGACAGCGTTCCCGGTGTCGGCAGTCGCTTTAGCCTTGTGTTCAAATGACCCGTTTACCATTTTGTCATATTCCTGTCACAATCCCGCGTTAATCTAGCTTCCGTTCAAACCGATAAACGAATGGAGCATGCATGAAACTTGTATCTTTAATGAAAACCACCGGTGCAATTGTCGGACTGAGCCTGGCTCAGTTTACCTGGTCAGACACGACCGAATCTCTGCCCGACTACCAGCCCACTAGTGGTGTATCCGGGAACTTGTCCAGTATCGGTTCCGATACCCTGGCGAACCTGATGACCTTCTGGGCCGAGGAGTTCAAGCGCGCCTATCCCAATGTCAACATACAGATACAGGCAGCGGGCTCCTCTACAGCACCGCCTGCTTTGACCGAGGGCACCTCTAACCTCGGGCCTATGAGCCGAAAAATGAAGGACAAAGAGCTGGAGGCATTTGAGAATCGCTACGGTTACAAGCCCACCGCCGTGCCTGTCGCTATCGACGCCCTGGCGGTTTATGTCCATAAGGACAATCCGGTCAAAGGCATGAGTATCGCTGATGTGGACGCTGTATTTTCATCTACCCGCAAGTGTGGTGGGGATGTGGGTATAGCGCAGTGGGGTGGTCTGGGCCTGGAGGGCGCATGGCAGCAAAGAGATATCCAGCTGTTTGGTCGCAACTCAGTTTCAGGCACTTACGGTTATTTCAAGAGTAAGGCCCTTTGTAAGGGCGATTTCAGGAATACGGTCAACGAACAGCCAGGCAGTGCCTCCGTGGTGCAGTCCGTCTCCACCTCAATCAATGGTATTGGCTACTCTGGAATTGGTTATAAAACCTCCAGTGTTCGCGCTGTGCCCCTGAGTAAAAAGCCCGGTGACCCGGTAGTGGAAGCTAGCGCTGAAAATGCTGTGGATGGAAGCTATCCCTTGTCGCGTTTCCTTTACGTTTATGTAAACAAAAACCCCAACAAGCCGCTGTCGCCTCTGGAGCGTGAGTTCATCAAGATGGTGTATTCAAAGCAGGGGCAGGATGTGGTGCTCAAGGATGGCTACATTCCCCTGCCGACCTCAGTGGTCGAACGTATGAGTGGCTCTCTGGGTTTGTAGCTGTAAGTGGTTGAACTGCGGGTCGCCTTCGGGCGGCCTTTGGCGTTTACTGAAAAACAAACTTAATGAGCTGATCAATTGACCAGACTAGCAGAACACATTCCGTCTTATTCTCCCCCCTGGCGTCGCTTCAAGGACCGCCTGGCCACCACGGCAATTACTGCCGGCGGCGCCGGTGTTCTGTTGGCAATCCTGTTGATATTTTTCTATTTGCTGTACGAGGTTTTGCCACTGTTCGACAATGCAAAAATCGAGAAGCACTCAGAATATCATTGGTCCGGCAGTACAAAATCGCCACTCTACCTGGCGATGGAGGAACAGGGTGAGTTGGGTTTTGCGGTTGATCGCCAGGGCGAGGGCCATTTTTTTGAGGTGGATAGCGGTGTCCTGCGTCAGTCGGTGGCACTGGGCGGTAAAGACCTGTCCGTTGTTGCCCCTGAAAGTCCGGATTCAACGCTTCTTGCGCTGGGGTATCGAGATGGGCAGGTCCGTCTGATACAACACGAATACCGCATGACCTATCCCGGTGGCAGTCGTTTGATTACGCCTTCAATAGAGCGGCTCTATCCGGCTCAGGCATTCGATATGGGCACGGGCTCAGTTGAGGTACTAGCCGTCAACGACTCGGAGGATGCGCTATTGGTCGCTGCAGAGATGTCTGACGGACAAGGTGTCGTACACCGATATAACAAAGACGTGGATTTTCTGACCGAAGAGATCGTACTGCAGCTTGAGATCCTGCGTATACCTTCTCTACCGGGTACAACCGAGGCACTGTATATCGGCTCCGGACAGCGCTGGCTTTATCGTTTGGATTCAGCGGGAGGTTACAGTGTGATTGACCTGCAAAAAACGGATGGCGAAGGAGCATTGAGTATTGCCCAACAGGGCGCTTTGTTTGAGGACGGTGGGTCTCTCGCCAGTCACGAGATGTTGCTGGGTGGCATTTCCCTGTTGGTGGCCTCCGACCGGGGCGAGTTGTCCCAGTTTTTTATGGTGCGTACTGATCAGGGCGAGACCTTTGAACGAATTCGCAGTTTTAAAACTGAGGGGGTTTCGTTAGACAGCTTACTGCCAGAGCACCGGCGCAAGGGTTTTCTCGGCTTAAACGCCCAGGGAGAACTCTTCATCTTTCATAGCACGGCCAATAGAACCTTACTCAGAGAGGCTGTTTTGCCGGGAGGAGGCACAACCCTTGCAGCCTTATCGCCCCGTGGTAACAAACTGCTACTGATGAACGCCGAAGGCGCCGTACAAACCTGGATAATCGAGAACGAACACCCCGACATATCCTGGTCTGCTCTGTGGCAAAAGGTGTGGTATGAGAGCTATGAGGAGCCCGCTTACGTGTGGCAGTCATCGGCCTCCAATAACGACTTTGAACCCAAGTACAGTTTTTCTCCCCTTGCTTTTGGCACGCTCAAAGCAGCGTTTTACACGATGTTAATTGCCGCGCCACTGGGTATCTGCGGTGCGATATACACGGCCTATTTCATGGCGGCAGGCCTACGTCGTAAAGTCAAACCACTGATTGAACTCATGGAAGCGCTGCCAACGGTGATCCTGGGTTTTCTGGCGGGTCTGTGGCTGGCGCCCTTTGTTGAGAACTACCTGACCGGCGTATTTACCGTCTTGCTCGTTGTACCGGTCGGTATTCTGGTTTTCGCGTTTGCCTGGTCGCGGTTGCCAATTTCCTGGAGTAGCTGGGTGCCGGATGGCTGGCACGCGGCCGTGTTGATTCCTGTAGTGATTGTCCTGGGATACACCAGCTTCGCCTGTAACGACCTGATGGAGGTTTGGCTTTTCGACGGCGATATGCGCGTCTGGATTACGTCTGAACTGGGCATATCTTTCGATCAACGAAATGCGTTGATCGTCGGCATCGCGATGGGAATGGCGGTAATTCCTACTATTTTTTCGATAACAGAAGATGCCATTTTTGCTGTACCCAAACATCTAAGCTATGGCAGCCTCGCCTTGGGTGCTACGCCCTGGCAGACCCTGGTGGGTGTGGTCCTGCCCACCGCAAGCCCCGGTATATTTTCGGCCCTGATGATCGGTATGGGGCGTGCGGTCGGGGAAACAATGATTGTATTGATGGCCACGGGCAATACGCCAATTATGGACGCGAATATTTTTGAAGGCATGAGGACACTGGCGGCCAATATTGCCGTTGAAGTGCCGGAGGCAGAAGTCG
Source organism: Halioglobus sp. (assembly GCA_036960305.1). Classification (GTDB taxonomy): domain Bacteria; phylum Pseudomonadota; class Gammaproteobacteria; order Pseudomonadales; family Halieaceae; genus JBALVT01. Next base: position 25,464 of record JBALWA010000033.1, read on the forward strand.
ATAGTACCCATTACCGAGTGCTTTTCCTGGCCGCATTTGTATTGTTCCTATTTACCTTTGTTGTTAATACAGCGGCAGAGCTGATTCGTCAGCGCCTGCGCATCAAATACGGTTCACTGTGATGACAAATTCAACCCCCAAGGAAGCCACACTTCATTCAGTGCAGAAAAAGGGTTTGCGTGAATGGGTCAAGAGTGGCGAACCTATGATCTGGGCGAATGCTGCTGCGGTCAGTATCAGCCTAATTGCGGTAATTGGTCTTGTGTCCCTATTGGCAATTCGCGGCTTTGGGCATTTCTGGCCCGCGGATGTGCTCTCAGCCACGATTACTTACCAGGGTGATAAAAGCCCTATATTGGGTGAGGTCGTAGAGCGGGTTGAGGTGTCGCGAGAACAATTACTGGACGCAGGCATATCCTTGCAGTCCGACCAGGCATTCTTCAAGCGCCGGCTGATGAAACAGGGGAACCGCGACTTCCTGGGTAATGACTTTGTCTGGGTCATAGACGAGCAACTGTCCGATCGCACGCGTCCGGAACAGGCCATGGTAGTAGAAAGGCTTGAGTGGGGAAACCTCTATGCTTACCTGCAAACGGTTTCCAGTGACGGTGATCTGATTGGTGATACGCGAAAAGATGTTGCGGCTGCCTGGGCTGCATTCAACACCTTGATTGAGAGCACCAACACCGTCAGGGAGCAGATACGACAGGTCGAACGCGTTGACATCGGCAGGATAAATTATGCGCTTGAGGAAATGCGTTTAGAGGAGCGCTCGCTTGAACTGTCGGGTGAACTCACGCCGGAACTGCAGTTACGACTGGCAGAAGACCGCGCAGCTCAAAACGCCGAATATGCTGAGCTTCAGACGGTGTTGTTTTCACTCTACGACAGTATCGCTAATCACCGCTATACAGCGGAACTGGCAAATGGCGACATAGTGGATTTGCCCCTGTCCAAAGTTGTACGGGCTTTTCGACCCAATGCGATGAGTCTATCGACCAAGATGGCAATGTACCTGGAGAAATTCTTTGAGTTTCTCACTGCTGAGCCCAGAGAAGCCAATACAGAAGGTGGTGTTTTCCCCGCGATATTTGGCACCGTTATGATGGTGGTGCTCATGTCGATCATGGTGACCCCTTTTGGTGTTGTTGCCGCCGTCTACCTGCGCGAGTATGCCAAGCAGGGTTTTGTGACCCGGGCAATTCGAATCGCTGTCAATAATCTCGCCGGTGTCCCCTCGATTGTGTACGGTGTTTTTGGTCTCGGGTTCTTCATTTACTTTCTAGGCGGAGAAATGGACCAACTGTTTTTCGAGGCGGCACTGCCCAGTCCTACTTTCGGAACACCGGGTTTAATGTGGGCGTCCCTGACATTGGCACTGTTGACCTTGCCCGTGGTGATTGTCGCTACCGAGGAAGGCTTGTCGAGAATACCCAAGTCTCTAAGGGAAGGGAGCCTGGCGTTGGGGGCAACGCGTGCTGAAACGCTGTGGCGTGTTGTCCTGCCCATGGCGAGCCCTGCTATGATGACAGGCCTGATTCTGGCGGTTGCAAGGGCGGCGGGTGAAGTGGCACCGCTCATGCTGGTTGGCGTGGTAAAACTTGCACCGACACTACCAGTTGATGGCAATTATCCCTTTATTCATTTGGACCAGAAATTCATGCATCTGGGGTTTCATATTTACGACGTAGGTTTTCAAAGCCCCAACGTAGAGGCAGCGAGGCCACTGGTGTATGCGACAGCGCTGTTATTGGTCGTCATCATCGCCTTGTTGAATTTTTCTGCCGTTGCTCTGCGTAATCGTTTGAGAGAACGCTATAAGTCTCTGGAAACCTAGTGTGTTAACCCAGGCCATTAATCGATTTACCCGTTTAGGATTCTCATGAAAAGTCACGCTATTGATATTCAATCCATGAATCGGCCCAGTGCGACTGCATCTGAGCCTGCTGAATGCAGTCTGGCTGTAGACAATCTGCAGTTATTCTATGATCAGGATACCCAGGCGCTGCAAAATGTTAGCCTGGAAATTCCCAAAAAGCGGGTGACGGCTTTCATTGGGCCCAGCGGCTGTGGTAAGTCCAGCTTGTTACGTTGCTTTAATCGGATGAATGATCTTGTGGATGGATGCCGGGTGGAAGGGCGGATCTTGCTCGAGGGTGAGGACATCTATGCGCCTGGTGTCGATGTCGCCAGTCTGCGTCGCCGTATCGGTATGGTGTTCCAAAAGCCCAATCCCTTCCCCAAATCCATCTACGAAAATGTTGCTTATGGCTTGCGAATTCAGGGGATCAATAAACGACGGGTACTCGACGAAGTGGTGGAGAAATCACTGCGTTCTGCCGCGCTGTGGGATGAGGTCAAGGATCGACTTGACGACAGCGCACTGGGCCTGTCAGGCGGACAACAACAACGTCTGGTCATAGCTCGCACCGTGGCGGTTGAGCCCGAAGTGCTGTTGTTGGATGAGCCCGCCTCAGCGCTGGACCCCATCTCAACACTCAAAATTGAGGAGTTGATTTATGAATTGAAGTCGCGATTTACTATCGTCATTGTAACGCACAATATGCAGCAGGCTGCCAGGGTTTCAGATATGACCGCCTTTATGTATATGGGCCAGCTTATTGAATACGACGACACGGATAAACTGTTTACCAACCCCGGGCAGAAACAGACCGAAGACTATATAACCGGCAGATACGGATAGAGGCGCAAGATTATGTTAAACCAGGACAGTTACAAGCAACACATCTCGGCCCAGTTCAACGCCGAGCTCGAAGCAGTTAAAAACCACCTCTTGAAAATGGGCGGCCGTGTTGAGCAGCAATTGAGTGACGCCATTGAAGCTCTGGTCACGATGGACAGTGGCGAGGCCGCTAGGGTGATAGCGCTGGACAAGGAAGTTAATCGCATGGAGATCAGCATTGACGATGAATGCGCGCGCATACTGGCCAGACGTCAACCTGCCGCCAGTGATTTGCGCCTGGTGCTGGCGGTTGCCAAAGTCATCACGGACCTGGAGCGTATAGGTGATGAAGCGGCCAAAGTTGCGCGACAGGCAATCAAGCTAAGCGAGGAGGGTGTTTCTCCCAGTAATTTCGTTGAAATTCGCCATATCGGATCGTGCGTAGCGGAAATGTTGCGAAAATCCCTTGATGCCTTTGCCCGGTTGGATGTAGAAACAGCGGTAGACGTAGTCAAACAGGACCGTGAAGTGGACCGCGAATACGGTAGCGCCATGCGCAGTCTGGGGACGTTCATGATGGAAGATCCCAGGGCGATTAGCTCTGTCCTCAATGAAATGTGGGCGCTGCGAAGCCTGGAGCGTGTGGGTGATCATGCGTCAAACATCGCCGAGCATGTGATCTATCTGGTCAGGGGTCTGGATGTACGGCACGTGGGGCTGGAGGAGCTGATCGCGCAGGTAGAAGAATCACACTAATTTATCCAAACTGTAACACTCCTGTCATTTTACGGTAATACACTCTTCTGAGTTCCTCGCTAAGGTCGTTCACAGAATCGCCAGCAGGATCGGAACGCCGGTAGATGTCGGCACCACTTATTGGGAGAGTGAAGCATGAATCGAGCAATTTCTATAGCTGTGGCAAGTGTTGTACTGGGTAATGCGCCGGTATACGCGGCCATATCTGATGACGAATTTGCACAGTTAAAGGCAGAGTTTGCTGCAATGTCGCAGCGTCTTAATACCCTGGAGGCTGAAAATAGCGCTTTGCGTGAACTCAGTGAGTCCACGGTTACTGACCTTGAAGTGGCCCAGGCCGAGCTTGGCAGCGTCAAACAACACGCATCTGCCAGCTCCTGGGCAGATACGATCAAGGTAAAGGGCGATTTTCGATACCGCTACGAAAGTATTGATGTAGAGGACGCGGACACCCGGGAGCGCAATAGAATCCGGGCCCGGGCCCAATTGGTCGCAAAGTTACCGAATAATGTCGATGTGGGAATCGGTGTGGCCAGTGGCGGTGACGATCCGGTTTCATCCAACCAGACCCTGGGCGGCGGCGGCTCGAGTAAAGACTTAAAGCTGGACCTGGCCTATGCCAAGTGGAATGCTACCGATGACTTGTATGTACAGGCGGGAAAGTACAAGAATCCTCTCTACAGGCCGCAGAAAAGCGCTTTGCTATGGGATGGCGATTGGCGCCCCGAGGGAGTGAGCGCGGGCTGGGCAGGGGAACACTTGTTTGGGACGTTCTTTGGTAACTGGATTGAAAGTGATACCAAAAAAGATAACGACGCTTTTGCCTGGGGTCTTCAGGGTGGTGTCAAATTTGCTCTCGGCCCCGCAAGCCTCACCACATCGGTAGGCTACTTCGACTTCCCGACCGCCGGGAATGAACCCTATTTTGATGACGACTTCTTTGGTAACAGTTCAGTTGATGGCGTCTACCTGTACAACTACGAAATGCTTGAAGTCGGTGCCGATGTCGGTATGAATCTGTTCGATATACCGCTCAACGTATTTGCCAACTATGTGCAGAACCAGGATGCCGATGAATACGATACCGGTTGGCAGGCAGGGGCGAATATTGGCTCAGCGAGCAGAAAAGGCGGCTGGCAAGTAGGCTATCGCTACCAGGACCTGGAAGCTGACGCTGTACTGGGTTTGCTCAGTGATTCTGATTTCGCTGGTGGTGGTACCGACGGTAAGGGGCACGTATTGTCCGGCGCCTACGGGATCAACAAACAGTGGAAAGTTGGCTTTACCTGGTTCCTCGATAACGAGGCCGGAGAGAAAAACCTGGCGGAGGAGGGCGGTGCTTTGAACTACGACCGCATCATGCTGGACACGGCGTTCAAGTTTTAGCCATAAGGCGAGGATTTGTGCCGCCAGTGTTTGCAATGCGCCTGCGCTTCGGTACAATACCGCCGCTGTCGAGAGTTTGACTCAGTCAGCACTGTGTCCCCTTCGTCTAGTGGTCCAGGACACTGCCCTTTCACGGCGGTAACAGGGGTTCGAACCCCCTAGGGGACACCATATACCAAAGCCCGGTTTTACCGGGCTTTTTTTATGTACAGGACGTACGGTAGATCGCGAGAGCCATGGATGGCGGTAGCGATCCATGAGGAGCGCGCGGCATGAGTCGTTACTGGAGTAAGCTGGTTGGCGAGCTAACGCCCTATGTCCCGGGTGAGCAACCTCAACACGCGCAACTGGTGAAGCTCAACACCAACGAATCACCCTACGCGCCCTCCCCGAAGGTTGTGGAGGCTATTGCCGCTGTGTCTGGCGATAGTCTGCGGCTGTATCCAGACCCTGAATCCCGTGAGCTAAAGCAGGCGCTGGCCGCGCGCAACGGCCTGGCTGAAGATCAAGTGTTTGTGGGGAATGGCTCTGATGAGGTCTTGGCCCATGCCTTTCAGGCACTGCTGAGTCACGATCGTCCCGTCTGTTTTCCCGATATCAGCTACAGCTTTTATCCCGTCTGGTGTGATTTGTATCGCGTTGAATACCAGCATGTGCCTCTGGCCGATGATTTTACGGTCGACGTAAGCGCTTATCCGTCGGACAACGGTGGGATTATTATTCCCAACCCCAACGCGCCCACAGGCGTTCTGCTCGACCTGGAGGGTGTGCGGGCCCTGTTGCGCTCGAATACGGATTCAGTTGTTGTTATCGACGAGGCTTATATCGACTTTGGTGGTGAATCTGCGGCACCGCTGATCAATGAATTTGATAATCTTCTGGTAATCCAGACACTGTCCAAGTCTCGTGCATTGGCCGGGTTACGTGTAGGTGTGGCCATGGGGCACCGGGATTTGATTGAGGGCCTGGAGCGGGTTAAAAACTCCTTCAACTCTTACCCTCTGGATATCGTCGCTCAGAAGGCCTCCGTTGCCTCTTTGAATGACGAGGTCTATTTCCAGAGCACTTGTGAACGGGTCATTGCCAGCCGGGAACGTTTGTCAGAGGGAATGATTGCGCTGGGGTTTGAAGTTTTGCCCTCAAAGGCCAATTTCATCTTTGCGCGTCACAATGACCGGCAAGCGATCGAACTCTTCCAAGCACTGCGCCAGCGGGGAATTATCGTCAGGTATTTTAATAAGCCGCGTATCGACCAGTTCCTGCGAATTAGTATAGGCACGGATGAACAGTGTGCCGCACTGCTGGCGGCACTGGCCGAGGAACTCGCCTAGAGCCAGAGCCCTCGTAGCCGCAGGCTGGACGGCGGGGGCGGGCTATATTTTTCGCAGAACGATACTGCCAATGCTGTAACCGGCGCCAAAGGAGCACAGTACACCCTGTTCGCCCGACTCAAAGTCGCTCTTGTACATGTGGAAGGCAATCACTGATCCTGCCGAACTGGTATTGGCATACTCTCCAAGAATGGTCGGGGCTTCCTGCTCAGTGGCTTCTCGTCCCAGTACTCGTTTTGAAATTAGCTGATTCATACTCAAATTTGCCTGATGTAGCCACAGACGCTTAAGTGTGTCGGGCGCGATGGCGAGGTCATCAAGCTGCGCGGATATCTGTTTGGCCACTGCGGGGCAAACTTCCTTAAAAACCTTGCGGCCTTCCTGTATGAATAATTTGTCAGGTTTGCCCACGCCGGATTCGTCACCACGGTTGAGGAAGCCAAAGTTGTTGCGGATATTGTTGGAGTATATGGTCTGCAATTTGCTGCTGACGATGAGGAACTGTTCAGCCGATGTGGCAGTTTCAGCTGCCTCAATAATGACCGCAGTACAGACATCTCCAAAGATAAAATGCGAGTCGCGGTCACGAAAGTTCAGGTGGCCGGTACAAATTTCGGGGTTGACCACCAGTACGCAGCGGGCGCTGCCGTTGGCGATGCTGTCTTTGGCCTGTTGGATACCGAATGTGGCCGATGAGCAGGCCACGTTCATGTCAAAACCGAAACCAGTGATACCCAGAGCGGACTGGATTTCCACCGCCACTGCAGGATAGGCCCGCTGCAGGTTAGAGCAGGCGACGATAACGGCATCGATATCCTGCGCTGTCTTGCCGGCCTGTGCCATGGCCTCTCTGGCAGCCACTACGGCCATTTCACATTGAATGGAGGCTTGGTCGTTCTCGCGATCAGCCAGCCTGGGTGTCATTCGGGCGGGGTCGAGAATGCCCTCTTTGTCCATGACATAGCGGGATTTGATGCCCGAGGCCTTTTCAATGAAAGCGACTGAGGAGTGGTTTAGTGCTGCTGTTTCCCCGGAGGTAATCGCATCGGCATTGTCGGCGTTGAATTGATCGACATAGCTATTAAATGCCTCAACCAACTCCTCATTGCTTATGGACTCTTTGGGGGTATAGAGGCCTGTGCCGCTGATTACGATGTCTGTCATGTTGAGTCCTGTCACTTTTACTAATTGATGTTAGCCCACAAAAAAGGCCGCATAGCGGCCTTGGGAATGCGTCGCTTGGCTAACGCTCGTCCATAGGCGTGTAATCGCGCTGCTTGTGGCCGGTGTAGAGCTGACGGGGCCTGCCGATTTTGTAGCTGCCGCTGATCATTTCATGCCAGTGCGCTATCCAGCCCACGGTGCGTCCCACAGCGAAGATTACGGTGAACATGCTGGTGGGGATACCGATTGCTTTGAGAATAATACCGGAATAGAAGTCTACGTTGGGGTAGAGCTTCTTCTCGACAAAATAGCTGTCCTCAAGTGCTATTTGTTCCAACCGCTTGGCAATCTCCAGGAGGGGGTCATTTTCAATGCCCAATTCTGCCAGCACGTCATCAGCGGCCTCTTTCATTACTTTTGCGCGGGGATCGAAATTTTTATAGACCCGGTGACCAAAACCCATCAAGCGGAACGGGTCGTTCTTGTCTTTGGCGCGCGCAACATACTCATCGATACGGGAGACATCACCGATTTCCTCGAGCATCTCCAGTACGGCTTCATTGGCTCCACCATGGGAAGGCCCCCACAGGGCCGCAATACCCGCAGCAATACAGGCGAAGGGGTTGGCCCCTGATGATCCGGCTAGCCGAACCGTGGAAGTCGACGCGTTTTGCTCATGGTCAGCATGCAGCAGAAATATGCGGTCCATGGCCTTGGCGAGGGTTGGGCTGATATTACTGGGCTCACAAGGCGTGCCGAACATCATGTGCAGGAAATTCTCCGCATAGCCCATGCTGTTGTCCGGGTACATAAAGGGCTGGCCGATCGAAAATTTGTAACTCATGGCTGCCAAAGTGGGCATTTTTGCAATCAGGCGAAATGCCGCAACCTGCCGATGGTGTTCATCACTGATATCCAGTGAGTCGTGGTAGAAAGCGGAGAGGGCGCCGACAACGCCACACATGATGGCCATGGGGTGCGCATCGCGACGGAAGCCATTGTAGAAAATACGCAGCTGCTCATTCACCATGGTATGGCTTTTCACGGTGTTGACGAACTTTTCCTTCTCTTCCTTGCTAGGCAGCTCTCCATAGAGCAGTAAAAAGCAAGTTTCCAGGTAGTCCGAATGGTCTGCCAGCTGGTCGATGGGGTACCCGCGGTGCAGCAGAACACCCTTGCCGCCATCAATATAGGTTATCTGCGATTCGCAGGCCGCAGTGGAGACAAAGCCGGGGTCATAGGTAAACATTCCCTTACTCGTGAGGCCGCCAACATCAACGACATCTGGCCCGATGGCGCCCGAGTAGATTGGTAACTCAATGGGCTCATCCATTCCATCGATGCTTAGGGTTGCTTTTTTGTTGCTCATAAGGGGTCCTGAACAGTAACTCTGGGAGGGGGCACAACTATAAAGTTTCGTGAGGTTTTGTCAATAAACCCGAGTCGAATTGAACCTAAAAACCCTCGTTCTACGCTTAAATACTCCGATCAGGTACTCGGGAGATAAGCGAAGTTTGCCGCAAATCGATTTTGCGCTACCTTATTGTCCCAGCCATTTGTAATTGTTGACGTAAGTCCTTATAATTTCGCGCGTTTTGATGCGTTAGGCCCTCTGTTAGGATGGCTCTCGACGTTCCGGGCCTCGGCCAACCCGATTAACCGCCAATTGGCGAAATAACGGTGGTACCCATACTGTGAAAGACAAGCGTCCCGTAAACCTGGATATTGGTAGCATGCGGTTACCCTTAACCGCATGGGCATCCATTACCCATCGCGCCTCTGGCGTATTCATCTTTGCCGGCATGGCAATACTCCTGTGGGCACTCGATGCCAGTTTGGAAAGCCCTGAAAGCTTTGCCAGTCTGCAGGAATGCCTGGCCAGCCCACTGGTGAAATTTGTGCTGTGGTCCGTAGTGGCCGGCCTGATTTATCACAGCGTTGCCGGCGTCAAGCACCTGATAATGGATATGGGTATAGGTGAGACATTCGAGGGCGGCACGCGCGGTGCGAAGATCGTGATTGTCGTCTCTGCTGTTCTAATTCTTCTAGCGGGAGCATGGATATGGTAACTACTGTCACCAGTATGGGGCGATCCGGCCTCTACGATTGGCTAATGCAGCGTATCAGCGCTGTTGTTTTGTTGGCTTATTTTCTGTTCATCGCTTGTGCACTGCTGGGCGGCGTAGACTACGAATCCTGGAAAGCACTGTTCTCGCAAACCTGGGTTCGCGTATTCAGCCTGATGGCGCTGCTGTCGCTGGGAGTACATGCCTGGGTAGGCCTTTGGTCAGTTTTGACGGATTACCTGACTGAACGCCTGATGGGGCAAGTGGGAAATGTATTGCGTGTTGGCCTGCAAATAATTTGCGGCATCACAATGTTTACGTATGTAGTCTGGGGCATCCAGATTCTTTGGGGTAATTAAGATATGGCAGCAATTCGAACGATTTCATTTGATGGTGTCATAGTCGGTGGCGGTGGCGCAGGGATGCGTGCCTCACTACAATTGGCGCAATCAGGCTTCAAGACGGCGGTGATTACCAAGGTGTTCCCGACCCGTTCGCACACGGTGTCCGCCCAGGGTGGTATCACTTGCGCCATCGCCAGCGATGATCCCAATGATGATTGGCGCTGGCATATGTACGACACAGTCAAAGGCTCGGACTATATCGGTGACCAGGATGCCATCGAGTACATGTGCAGCGTAGGCCCGGAAGCGGTATATGAGCTTGAGCACATGGGGCTGCCATTTTCGCGAACTGAAGAAGGCCGCATTTATCAGCGTCCTTTCGGTGGCCAGTCAAAGAACTTTGGTGAGGGTGGTCAAGCTGCTCGTACCTGCGCGGCTGCGGATCGTACGGGTCACGCATTGTTGCACACCCTGTATCAGGGAAATATGAAAGCCAATACGGTTTTCTTTAACGAGTGGTTTGCTACCGACATTGTCAAAAATCAGGACGGTGTCGTGGTCGGTGTTATCGCCATATGCATGGAGACCGGTGAAACCGTCTACGTGAAGTCCAAGGCCACCGTACTGGCTACCGGTGGTGCAGGCCGCATCTATGCTTCCACGACCAATGCCCACATCAATACAGGTGACGGTATTGGCATGGCGCTGCGCGCTGGCTTTCCCGTACAGGACATTGAAATGTGGCAGTTTCACCCCACCGGTATTCATGGCGCCGGCGTGCTTGTGACAGAGGGCTGTCGTGGCGAGGGCGGATACCTGGTTAATAAAGACGGCGAACGCTTTATGGAGCGCTATGCTCCCAACGCCAAAGATCTCGCTGGTCGAGACGTGGTGGCGCGTTCAATGGTTAAAGAGATCTTGGAGGGTCGTGGTTGTGGTCCCGACGGTGATCATGTAATGCTGAAACTGGATCATTTAGGTGAGGATGTCCTGGAGAGTCGTTTGCCAGGTATCTTGGAGTTGTCCCGCACCTTTGCCCACGCCGACCCGATCAAGGAACCCGTGCCGGTTGTTCCGACCTGCCATTACATGATGGGTGGCGTTCCAACCAATGTGAACGGTCAGGCACTTTCGGTGGATACCGACGGGAATGACCAAATTATTCCCGGACTGTACGCCTGTGGCGAGGTGGCCTGTGTGTCCGTCCACGGTGCAAACCGCTTGGGCGGGAACTCACTGCTAGACCTGGTCGTATTTGGCCGCGCTTCTGGCTTGTTCATTGAGGGCGCATTACGTGATGGCATAGAGTCACGTGACGCCAGTGATACTGACCTGGATCAGGCGACCTCCCGTTTGGATAAACTAAACAATTCCACGGGTGGCGAAAAAGTAGCCGATTTGCGCAAGGAATTGCAGAGCACCATGCAGAACAATTTTGGTGTGTTTCGCAACGAAGAGTACATGCAAAAGGGTGTTGAACAGTTGGCTGATTTGAGAGGCCGCATCGAAAATGTGGAACTGGCGGACAAGAGCCAGGCATACAATACCGCTAGAATTGAAGCCCTGGAATTGCAAAATCTGTTCGAGGTTGCTGAGGCAACTGCAATTACGGCGGAGGAGCGAAAAGAGAGTCGCGGCGCACATGCCCGTGATGATTACCAGGATAGGGATGATGAGAACTGGCTCTGTCACTCCGTGTATTACCCTGAAGACAAGAGGGTAGGCAAGCGAGCCGTTAATTTCGAACCCAAGACAGTCGATACTTTCCAACCAAAAGCACGCGTTTACTAAGGGGTAATAACTATGTTGCAAGTGAGTCTCTATCGCTATAACCCCGAAACAGATCAGGCGCCCTGGATGCAGGACGTCGATGTCGACACCGGCGGCAAGGACCTGATGGTGCTGGATGTTCTGGAGTTGATCAAAGCGCAGGATCCAACCGTGGCTTTTCGCCGCTCATGTCGTGAAGGTGTCTGTGGCTCCGATGGCGTGAATATGAACGGTAAGAATGGCCTGGCGTGCATCACTGCATTGTCCGAAACGGTGAAGAACAACAAATTGGTCGTTAGGCCGTTGCCCGGCCTGCCCGTAGTACGTGATCTGGTCGTCGACATGACTATGTTCTACACTCAGTATGAGAAAGTTCAGCCTTACTTGCAGAACAATACCCCGGCTCCTGCGATTGAACGCCTGCAGACGCCAGAAGAACGCGAGAAGCTGGATGGCCTGTACGAGTGCATTCTGTGTGCCTGCTGCTCTACCAGCTGTCCTTCGTTTTGGTGGAACCCTGACCGTTTCATCGGCCCAGCCGGATTACTGCAGTCTTACCGTTTCCTTGCGGACAGTCGAGATACGGCAACAGATGAGCGACTGGCCAACCTGGATGACCCTTTCAGCGTGTTCCGCTGCCATGGTATTCAGAACTGTGTGAACGTTTGCCCCAAGGGTCTAAACCCCACCAAGGCGATCGGGCACATCAGGAATATGCTGTTATCAAGAGCGACTTAACTTTAAATATCTTCCATAACGTGTTGATATAGTTGAGTTTAAGATCTGGCCGAATGGGCGGCCAATCAACCCCGGAAGGGATATAATGCAAGACAGCTCAATGGAAGGTCTTTGGCGCAGCTCGCACATTGCCGGTGGCAATGCCAGCTATGTCGAGGACCTATACGAATCCTACCTGCTAGACCCTAATGCTGTGCCGGAGCAATGGCGCGAGTATTTCGACAAATTACCCCGGGTGGAGTCTTCGGTTTCCCAGATTCAGGATGTCCCGCACTCTACCGTACGCGAGCGATTTGCCCAAATCAGTAAGATGCGGGTACGTACAGAAGCCACGGTTCAGCAAGACTCCCAGGCGACTGAATACGAACGCAAGCAGGTAAAGGTCGTACAGCTAATCTCTGCCTACCGCCAGCGCGGTCACCAGAAAGCCCAGCTGGATCCACTCGGTCTTGCGGTGCGTGAGCGTGTTCCGGACCTGGACCTCAACTTCCACGAGCTCTCCATAGCCGATCTGGACACCGTTTTCCAAACGGGCAGTATGCATATTGGTAAAGCAGATGCGACGCTGGGAGAAATCCACGAAGCGCTGGAACGCACCTATTGCAACACGATAGGCGCCGAGTTCATGCACATCGTCGATACGGAACAGCGCCATTGGATTATGCAACGGATGGAGTCCGTGCGCTCTGCGCCGGATTACGGTGATGAAGCTCGGATACTGTTGCTGCGGCGCCTGATCAAGGCCGAAGGCCTGGAGAAGTCGTTGGGCTCCAAGTACCCCGGCACCAAGCGTTTTGGTCTCGAGGGTGCTGAAAGCCTGATACCCATGTTGTCAGAGATGGTGCAGCGCTGTGGCTCCTACCGCGCCAAGGAAATTGTTATCGGTATGGCCCACCGCGGCCGCCTGAATGTTCTGATTAATATCTTCGGCAAGAACCCCACTGAGTTATTCGCTGAGTTTGAAGGCAGGGTGTCGTATGAGAGTTCCGGTGACGTAAAGTACCATCAGGGCTTCTCCTCCAATATTATGACCCCGGGGGGCGAGTTGCACCTCGCGCTGGCGTTCAATCCCTCCCATCTGGAGATTGTCTCCCCCGTAGTAGAGGGATCTGTGCGAGCCCGTCAGGACCGTCGCGACGATAAAACCGGTGCCTTGGTCGTCCCCATCGTAATTCACGGGGACGCGGCATTTGCTGGCCAGGGCGTGGTTATGGAGACATTTCAAATGTCCCAGACCCGTGCGTACAAAACCGGTGGCACTATCCATATCGTATTGAATAACCAGGTTGGCTTTACCACCAGCGAGCAGGCAGATGCCCGTTCCACCGAATATTGCACTGATATTGCCAAGATGGTTCAGGCGCCCATTTTCCATGTCAACGCAGACGACCCCGAAGCGGTGCAGTTTGTCACCCAGATGGCGGTCGATTTCCGTCATCAATTCAAGCGCGATGTCGTTATTGACCTGATCTGCTATCGACGCAGGGGACACAACGAGGCGGACGAACCCTCGGTCACCCAGCCGATGATGTACCAGAAGATTCGCCAGCAGAAGACTACCCGTGATATCTATGCCGCGCGCCTTATCGGTGAGGGCCTGCTGACCGCGGAAGAAGACCAGGCCCTGGTGGACCGCTATCGCGATTCCCTGGACAGGGGTGAACCCTTGGTCAGCAGCCTGGTATCTAAACCCAATAAGTCCATGTTTGTCGATTGGGCGCCTTATCTGGGTCACAAGTGGACCCTGGAGTGCGATACCCGGATAGACTTGCAGCAGTTGCAGGCACTGGCGCACGATACCAATACCACGCCGGATAATTTACCCCTGCAAAGACAAGTTTCAAAAATCCTGGAAGACCGGCGGAAAATGGCCGCTGGCGCTATGCCGCTGAATTGGGGTTTTGCCGAAAACCTGGCGTACGCAACCCTGCTCAAGGAAGGCGTCCCCATTCGTTTTACTGGCCAGGATATTGGCCGCGGTACGTTTTCACACCGGCATGCTGTATTACACAACCAGAAAGATGAATCCATTTACGTCCCACTTCAGCACATTGCTGACGATCAGGGGGATTTCACCATTCACGACTCGCTCCTTTCCGAGGAGGCCGTTCTGGCGTTTGAGTATGGCTATGCCACGACCTCTCCGACAGGCATGGTGATATGGGAAGCCCAATTCGGCGACTTCGCTAACGGCGCTCAGGTGGTTATAGACCAATTTATTACCAGCGGTGAGCACAAGTGGTCGCGCCTGTGCGGACTGACCATGTTATTGCCACACGGTTATGAGGGACAGGGCCCGGAACACTCGTCTGCTCGGCTTGAGCGCTTTATGCAGTTGTGTGCTGAGCACAATATACAGATCTGTGTGCCCACAACCCCCGCTCAGGTTTATCATATGCTTAGGCGGCAGGGTGTTCGTCCACTGCGCAAGCCGCTGATTGTGATGTCTCCCAAAAGCCTGTTGCGGCACAAGGAAGCGATTTCTACCATTGAGGATTTGGCCGAAGGGCATTTCCATAATGTGATGGATGAAACGGATGATCTGGATAAATCCCGGGTATCCAAAATAGTGTTGTGTAGCGGCAAGGTCTATTACGACCTGCGGGCTGTCAGACGTGAACGCGGGATCGACGATATTGCCATTTTGCGTATGGAGCAACTGTATCCGTTTCCAGAGGCAGAATTGCTGCACACACTGAGTCAGTACAGTAATGTTCAGGATGCAGTGTGGTGTCAGGAAGAGCCCATGAATCAGGGTGCCTGGTATTCAAGCCAGCACCATATGCGACGGGTTTTTCACAGTCATAAAGCGGATATCTATCTGGGCTATGTTGGGCGAGACGCATCCGCAGCCCCCGCTGCAGGCTATATGGCCTTGCATCTGGAGCAGCAAGAAAAATTTATTAACGAGGCCCTGGCGCCTGTTTAGGCCCTGGCAGTTCTACAACGACACGCATTTCACAAAGGATACGAAATGGCGATTGAAATTAAGGCACCGACTTTTCCCGAATCTGTAGCAGATGGTGAAATCGCTACCTGGCACAAAAAGGAGGGCGAAGCGGTTACCCGCGACGAGCTGATTGTGGAGATTGAGACCGACAAGGTGGTCATGGAAGTGGTGGCGCCCGCGGACGGCGTGCTGAGTGTTATTCACGCCGCCGAAGGTGAGGTGATACAGAGCGAACAGTTATTGGCGACGCTTGAGCCGGGCGCTGAAGCGACCGCATCTACCCCCGCAGAGTCGCCTGCCACTAAGGATTCTGCAGCAGCAACTGCTTCCGCAGAGGGCGCAGACATTGCTGGCCTTATGGGGCCCGCTGCAAGGCAGCTGGTCGAGGAACACAGCCTGGATGCCAGCGTGATTTCCGGTAGCGGAAAGAACGGCAGAATAACCAAAGAGGATATCCTCAAGCACCTGAAGGACGCGCCTGCTGCAGCAGCGGCACAGCCTGCCGCCGCGGCAGCAGTGCCTGCTGATGCCCCCGTAGGGCTGTCCAGCGAGCGAATTGAGCGGCGGGTGCCTATGACGCGGATGCGAGTGCGTATCGCTCAGCGTCTGTTAGAAGCATCACAGGGAACCGCGATGCTCACGACCTTTAACGAGGTCAACATGGCGCCGGTTATGGCCTTGCGAAGTAAATACAAGGACCAGTTCGAGAAGACTCACAACGGGACCCGTCTGGGCTTTATGGGTTTCTTCGTCAGGGCTGCCTGTGAGGCGCTAAAGCGTTTTCCCGAGGTCAACGCCTCTATTGACGGTAACGATGTGGTTTATCACGGCTACCAGGACATCGGTGTCGCTGTTTCCACCCCGGGTGGCCTGGTTGTTCCCGTACTGCGTGATGCTGATTTCATGAGCCTCGCTGATGTTGAAGCCCAGGTTAAGGATTACGGCCTGAGAGCACGAGACAATAAGCTGACCATAGACGATATGCTAGGCGGCACGTTCACCGTAACCAATGGCGGTGTATTTGGTTCGTTGATGTCCACCCCCATTTTGAATCCTCCGCAAACAGGGATTCTGGGTATGCACAAAATTCAGGATAGGCCAATGGCCGTCGATGGCGAGGTCGTTATTCTGCCTATGATGTATCTGGCTCTGTCCTATGACCACCGCCTGATCGATGGTAAGACCGCTGTTCAGTTTTTGGTCGCTATAAAGGATTTGATTGAAGATCCCGCCAGGATTTTGCTACAGCTGTAATAGCGGCTGTAACTGCGAGAGTCCTGTTGTTAATGAATACGTTTTGGAAGTGATTATGTCTGCTAAGTTTGATGTTGTAGTAATTGGGTCCGGTCCTGCGGGTTATGTTGCGGCTATTAAAGCTGCTCAGCTTGGTTTATCTACCGCTTGCGTCGAGTCATGGCTGGATGACAAGGACAAAATTAAGCTTGGTGGCACTTGCCTGAATGTGGGTTGTATTCCCTCCAAGGCATTGCTAGACAGTAGCCATAAATTTGCAGAGGCGCGTGATCACTTTGCCGTGCACGGTATATCTGTGGGTGAACCGACCATGGACGTGCCCGCAATGCTTGCCCGAAAAAACAAGATTGTCGGGCAATTGACCGGTGGCATCGCGGGCCTGTTCAAGCACAACGGCGTAACACCCATCTCCGGCACAGGTAAGGTGTTGGCCGGGGCAAACGTCGAAGTGACAGACAAGGACGGTAAGGTCCAGGTCGTAGAAGCTGGAAACGTCATTATTGCTGCCGGCTCAGTGCCGGTTGAAATTCCACCGGCTCCCATCGACAACGACCTGATCGTGGATTCTACCGGTGCACTGGAATTTACCGAGATACCGGGCCGATTGGGTGTCATCGGCGCGGGCGTCATTGGCCTGGAACTGGGTAGCGTCTGGGGGCGTCTGGGTTCAGAAGTCGTTGTACTGGAAGCGCTTGATGAATTTCTGCCTATGATGGATGTGCAGATAAGCAAGGAAACTGCAAAGATTCTGAAGAAGCAGGGTCTGGATATTCGCATGGGTGCCAGAGTCACAAAAGCGGAAACCAGTGATGGTAAGGTGAATGTCGCCTTTAGCACCGCAGATGGCGAGCACCACGAACAGTTTGACAAGTTAATCGTCGCAGTCGGTCGCAAACCGCGCAGTGAAGAGTTGCTGGCCTCGGACAGTGGCGTCACACTGGACGAACGCGGCTTTATCTTCGTCAACGATCATTGCGAGACGGAAGCTCCCCGTGTCTACGCAGTGGGGGACGTAGTACGCGGACCCATGCTGGCGCACAAGGGTTCGGAAGAGGGTGTTATGGTCGCCGAGCGCATCGCTGGTAAGCCTGCCCAGATGAATTATGATTGTATTCCCTCGGTAATATACACCCATCCAGAAGTCGCGGCTGTGGGTAAAACCGAACAGCAACTGAAGTCTGATGGTGTTGCCTTTAAATCCGGCGTGTTCCCTTTTGTGGCCAGTGGCAGAGCCCTGGCGGCCAACGATTCCGACGGTATGGTTAAGATTTTGGCCGATCAGGAAACGGACCGTATTCTGGGTTGCCATATTGTCGGCCCCAGTGCAGCCGATCTCGTACAGCAGGTGGTTATCGCCATGGAGTTTGGTTCCAGTGCGGAAGATCTTGCGCTGACCGTATTTGGGCACCCAACTTTGTCAGAAGCGGTACACGAGGCTGCACTAGCCGTGGATGGTCACGCTATACATATAGCAAATCGTAAGAAACGGAAATAGAATTTGCCACGCGCGTAAGATAATAGAAACCGCCGACGCTGCTGGGTATAGAGCCGGTCATTTAAGCGATAAGCGCTTGAGTGACCATTAATGTTTTTCAATTGATAGAACGGAACAGACCATGAATCTTCATGAGTATCAAGGCAAACAACTGTTTGCAGAGTACGGACTGCCGGTCTCCAAAGGCTATGCGGTAGACACTCCACAGGAAGCGGCCGAGGCTGCTGGTATGATAGGCGGCGATACGTGGGTAGTAAAAGCCCAGGTGCACGCAGGCGGTCGGGGTAAGGCTGGCGGCGTGAAATTGGTTAAAACCAAAGATGAAATTCGCGAGTTTGCCACTAAGTGGCTGGGAAAGAACCTGGTAACGTATCAGACAGATGAGGGTGGCCAGCCAGTCTCCAAGATTCTGGTCGAAACCTGCACTGATATCGCTGAAGAACTCTATCTGGGCGCCGTAGTTGATCGGGCGACTCGCCGTATCGTCTTCATGGCCTCAACTGAAGGCGGTGTAGAAATTGAAAAAGTCGCAGAGGAGACACCTGAGAAAATTCTGCGGGCTATTATTGATCCTCTGGTAGGCGCACAACCCTATCAGGGCAGGGAACTGGCTTTCCAGCTAGGTCTGAAAGGCGTGCAAGTAAAACAGTTTGTTCAGATCTTTATGGGTCTGGCGAAAATGTTCGTGGAAAAAGATCTCGCTCTAATCGAAATCAATCCCCTGGTAATCACTGACGAAGGCAACCTGCATTGCCTGGATGCCAAGCTGGGTGTCGATGGCAATGCGCTTTATCGTCAAGCCGGATTGCGCGAAATGCACGATCCTTCCCAGGAAGACGAGCGCGAGTCGCACGCTGCCCAGTGGGAACTGAACTACGTTGCCCTGGATGGGAACATCGGTTGTATGGTCAACGGCGCCGGACTGGCCATGGGTACGATGGATATCGTTGCCCTGCACGGTGGTTTTCCCGCCAACTTCCTCGATGTGGGCGGTGGTGCTACCAAAGAGCGCGTCTCCGAAGCCTTCAAAATCATCCTGTCAGATGACAAGGTAAAAGCCGTATTGATCAATATTTTCGGTGGAATCGTACGCTGTGACCTGATTGCAGAGGGTGTTATAGGCGCGGTACAGGAGATTGGCGTAGAAGTGCCAGTCGTCGTGCGCCTGGAAGGAAACAATGCTGAACTCGGACAGAAGGTTCTGGCCGACAGCGGATTGAATATTATTGCTGCGACCAGTCTCACCGACGCTGCAGAGCAGGCAGTTAAAGCAGCCGGAGGTGCAGCGTAATGAGTATCTTAATCGACAAGAACACCAAAGTAATCTGCCAGGGCTTCACCGGCTCACAGGGTACTTTCCACTCTGAACAGGCCATTGAATACGGTACAAAAATGGTCGGTGGCGTGACACCGGGTAAAGGCGGCCAGGAACACCTCGGCCTGCCCGTATTCAATACGGTAGCTGAAGCCGTTGCCGCCACTGGCGCCGATGCCTCAGTCATCTATGTCCCCGCACCTTTCTGCAAGGATTCTATCCTGGAAGCAGCCAACGGCGGCATCAAGTTGATCGTCTGCATCACTGAAGGCATTCCCACGCTGGATATGCTGGAAGCCAAGGTTGTCTGCGACCAGCTGGGCGTACAGCTGATTGGCCCTAACTGCCCGGGTGTTATCACTCCAGGCGAATGCAAGATCGGCATTATGCCTGGTCACATTCACTTGCCTGGCAAAGTAGGTATTGTATCCCGCTCCGGCACCCTGACTTACGAAGCCGTTAAGCAGACGACTGATGCGGGTTACGGTCAGTCTACCTGTGTCGGTATCGGTGGTGACCCCATCCCGGGTTCCAACTTCATCGACATCCTCGAGATGTTCGAGAATGATCCTGCTACCGAAGCCATTGTTATGATTGGTGAAATTGGTGGTACCGCTGAAGAAGAAGCCGCTGCCTACATCAAGGCCAACGTTTCCAAGCCCGTGGTGTCCTATATCGCTGGTGTAACTGCACCCAAAGGCAAGCGCATGGGCCATGCCGGCGCCATCATCTCTGGTGGTAAAGGTACGGCTGACGAGAAGTTTGCCGCTCTGGAAGATGCAGGCGTCAAGACTGTTCGTTCGTTGGCCCAGATTGGCGACGGACTGGCGGAGATTACTGGCTGGTAGGTTTTAGCCACGTAGCGCTGGAAGAGGCTCACTTTTTGTTAAGTGGGCCTTTTTTTCGTCTTGGCGTTACGGCTGTCGGTTCTGTGTACACCTTCTCGCCACGGCTGTGTGAATTCCCTATCTGCGACTCGGCCAGTTTACTCGGACTTTAATACCACCGAAGCCGCTAAAAACAGCCTCGCCAGCCCGGGCAGCCAATTCCCGGCTGTGACTCACTAAAAGCAGCTCCAAAATCGAATCGAATTCCCCCGAAGCCCTTGAAATGTACCGTCCAAAACCCCATATCTAAGAAACCAAACAAATCCCATACAAATCAAACTGTTATACAAGAGGCTGCAATGAACGCTGAAGTAAAAAAAGAAACACTGGGCTTCCAGACGGAAGCGAAGCAACTGCTTCACCTGATGATTCACTCGCTGTACAGCAACAAGGAAATCTTCCTGCGTGAGCTGATCTCCAATTCGTCGGATGCGATCGACAAGCTGCGCTTTGCGGCGCTGGCCGATGACAGTTTGTTGGAGGGGCAGGGCGACTACCAGATCCATGTCGATGTGGACAAGGAAGCCAATACGATCACCCTGAGCGATAACGGCGTGGGCATGAACCGCGATGAGGTTATCGAGAACCTGGGAACAATCGCGAAATCAGGCACAGCGGCCTTCATGGAGAAGCTTACCGGTGACCAACAGAAAGACTCGCAACTGATTGGTCAGTTTGGTGTCGGTTTCTACTCCGGATTCATTGTCGCAGACCGTGTAGAGGTGCATACCCGCAAAGCTGGCGAAACAGCCGAGGACGGTGTGCTGTGGGAATCTCATGGTGAAGCGGAATTTTCTATAGAGAGTAAAGCGAAAGAAAGTCGTGGCACGACCATCGTGTTGCACCTGAAAACAGACTGCGCCGAGTTTGCAGACGATTTTCGCGTGCGCAGTGTCATCAAGAAATACTCCGATCATATTTCAGTGCCCGTGATGATGATCAAGCCTCCAGCTCCGCCAGCAGAAGGCGAGGAACCAGAGGAGAACCCAGCCGTTGAGTACGAGGCGGTGAATGCAGCCACAGCCCTGTGGACGCGCTCTCGCTCCGAGGTGAGTGACGATGAGTATCATGAGTTCTACAAGCATGTATCCCATGACTTCCAGGAGCCGTTGAACTGGAGCCACAACAAGGTAGAAGGCAAACTGGAATATACCAGCTTGCTGTATATCCCCAAGCAGGCACCTTTTGATATGTGGAACCGGGACATGTCTCGGGGCCTCAAACTCTATGTGCAACGAACCTTTATCATGGACGAGGCGGAGCAGTTTCTGCCTACCTACCTGCGTTTTGTGAAAGGCGTTGTTGATTCCAATGACCTGTCCTTGAATGTGTCACGTGAGATTCTGCAGCAGGATCCAGCGGTCGACTCCATGCGCAATGCACTCACCAAACGTGTATTGGACATGCTAGGCAAGTTGTCCAAGGCTGAGGGAGATGATTATGCGACATTCTGGGGAGAGTTTGGCCAGGTACTGAAGGAAGGCCCGGCTGAAGATTTTGCCAACAAGGAAAAGGTTTCAAAGCTATTACGTTTCTCGACTACCCACACGGATCTGGAAGCACAGGACCAGTCGTTGGAAAACTATGTCGCCCGAATGCAGGAAGGCCAGGAAAAAATCTATTATGTGGTTGCCGAGAACTTCAATACGGCGAAGAACAGCCCACATCTTGAGGTGTTCCGCAAAAAAGGTATCGAAGTATTGTTGCTGTCAGACCGCGTTGATGACTGGTTAATGAATCATCTTCAAGACTTTGATGGCAAGCAATTCCAGGATGTCGGTCGTGGTGAACTTGATCTGGGCGCTGATTCTGACGAGGAAAAAGCAGAACAGGAAAAAATGGCCAAGGAGCACGAAGCTCTGGTCGAGCGGCTTGGGAAGGTGTTGGAAAGCAGGGTCGCTGAAGTTCGCGCCACTAACCGCTTAACTGAATCCGCCGCCTGCCTGGTCGTGGGTGACCTCGACATGGGTGCTCAGATGCGTCGCATTATGGAGGCCGCAGGGCAGGAAGTTCCTGAAAGCAAACCTATACTGGAAGTGAATCCGGGACATCCTCTGGTCGCTATACTCGACCAGGAGCAAGATGAAGATCGGTTTGCAGACCTGGCGAGCATCGTGTTCGATCAGGCGCATCTGGCCGAAGGTGGGCAGCTGGATGACCCTGCTGCCTATGTATCCCGACTGAACAAACTGTTGTTGCAGATGAGCAATAGTTAGCCCACATCAGGAAGCCTATGCCTATCGACTAGGCCAATGAGAACTTAAAGCGGGCGAATATGCCCGCTTTTCGTTTTAGCTGCTAGACTAGCGCCCTCAAAGATAATTAGCGGGAGTGCCTTCATGCCGAATCGTTATTGTGTCGCAGTACTTGGGGGCGGCAGCTTCGGTACCGTGATCGCCAATATCATTGCGGCTAATGGTCATACCGTGCGACTGTGGATGCGTAACGCCCAGCGCGTGGAGGATATTAACCTTCGCCACGAAAACCCGGAGTACCTCCCCGGTTACGCCCTGCACGAAAACCTTTCAGCGACCAATGTGTTGGAAGAGTCCCTGGCAGGGATAGATATCCTATTTGTAGCGGTGCCCAGTAAATCCTTCCGGGAAGTCGTGAGCCGGGTGGGCGACCATATCTCTGCTGACACCCTTGTTATCAGTTTGACCAAAGGTATAGAAAGCCCCGGTTTCCATTTGATGAGCGAGATTCTCCGGGATGAGTTGCCTACGAACCCAAGGGGAGTGCTCAGCGGACCCAATCTTGCGAGTGAGATCGCAGCGGGGCACTTGACCGGTTCGGTGATTGCAAGCGCTGCACCTGAACACAATGCCGTCGTACAGGCGCTCTTGCACAGTGCGACATTTCGGGTTTATAACAGTCACGATATGTATGGCGTGGAGCTTGGGGGCGCACTTAAAAATGTCTATGCAATAATGTCCGGTCTGGGCGCTGCCCTGGGCTTGGGCGAAAATACCATCGGTATGCTCATGACGCGCGCTCTGGCTGAGATGTCACGCTTTGCCGTGCATATGGGTGCCAACCCCCTGACGTTTCTCGGTTTGTCCGGTGTGGGTGACCTTATTGTTACCTGTGCCTCACCCTTGTCCCGCAATTACCGTGTGGGATACGCGCTGGGGAAAGGGCAGTCCCTTGATGAAATTCTCGAAGAGCTGGGGCAGGTGGCTGAGGGCATTAACACGCTGGGTTTGTTACATGCGGAAGCAGAACGTCGAGAGGTGTACATGCCGTTGGTCAATGGTCTTTATGCGATACTCTATGAGCGTAAAACGGTCGGTGATGTTATCGGCAATATGATGGTGGCCGAACAGGCCCAGGACGTGGAGTTTGTAACCCACTGAGATGATTGTAACCATACTAAGACACGGTGAAGCCGGTGCCGCCGCTGTCGATGCGGAGCGAGAGCTCACGCCCGCTGGTATCGATGATATCAGTTTTGGCAGCCATCACTTTCGGGACGTTTGTGGATTGCGCGGTTTGCCTGCGCCCGAGTTGATCCTACACAGTGCCTGGTTACGGACCACAGAAACAGCTGATATCCTGGCCAGGCTTTTCCCGCAGGCCCAAGTGCAGGCGGATGCAGCATTGTTGCCCTCTGGGCGCATTGCAGGCGTGACACAGATGTTGTCGCTGCTTGAGAAGAGTAAAACCCCCAGCCATGTCGTCCTGGTCTCTCATCAACCCCTGGTGTCTGATCTGGTAGATTTTTATATTGGCTTACCCCATTCAGCGCCGCCCTTGCCGCCCGGTGGGCTGGTAACCGTATCGATGGATGTGCCGGCGCAGAGTTGCGCTAAGCTGTTGTTTTGGGCGGTCCCTCCGGAGTACGAGGCAGGCATGTGAACGAGCGGGAGGCGGTGGACGTCAGCTGGACTGTTAATGCTTTGCGTCTCTCAGGCCTGTCCTGGGGACGGCCTGAGCAGAGCCCCTTGTTAATGCTCCATGGTTGGCTGGACAATGCTGCCAGTTTTGCCCTGATTGCGCCTCTGCTTGAAGATTTCTATGTTGTCGCCATCGACTTGACGGGGCATGGGCAGAGCGATCGGCGTTCAGCGGATGCCAGTTACCAGATATGGGATGACCTGCCGGAAATTATGGGCGTCGCTGACCAACTAGGGTGGGATACCTTCGATTTGCTTGGGCATTCTCGAGGCGCAAATATCTCGGGAATGCTGGCCAGTGCATTCCCTGAGCGTATCCGCCATTTGGTGTTGTTGGACGCAATTTCTCCAGAGGCTGTCAGCGAACAGCTTTTTCCGGAGCAGATGCGCAAGTTTCTGGACCAAAAGCCGGAATTATTGGGGGCAAAGAATCGGGTCTTTGACTCTCTGGAAGAGGCGGCCAGACAGCGGGAAAAAGGTGGGCTCAGCGCCGCTGCGGCAGGTTTGTTGGCGGAGCGCGGCGTCGAAGTGTGTGAGGGTGGACTAACATGGACGACGGATAGGCGCTTACATGGTGCCTCAGCGGTAAAACTAACTCAGGGACAGAATCAAGCCGTTCTGGATCATTTGACAATGCCGACGCTCCTGCTGTTGGCTGAGGGTGGGCGTGTTGCAACAAACACGGACTTTCAAGCGTTGGAGCGGCGTCCAGGTTTTCAGCTGGAGACTATCCCCGGGGGGCATCACTTTCATATGGAACCCCCTTTGGCCTCGCTGGCTGATAGAATAGGTTTTTTTCTCCAGGAGAAGAGTGAGTGAGTTTGAAGTGTTTCAGAAGGGGGCGTCGCTACGCTGGCTTGTTGTCAATGGGATTTTCGCTGGCCTGGTCTCCTGCAGGACAGGCGCAATTACCTTTCGAACTTGTCGATAAACTCAATGCTTACCCTCATGCCGTGGAGGTATCCCAGGCGGCTTTGGAAGTGAGGGACCATGAAGTTGGGTTGGGAGCAATCAAAAAAGTCCGTGGTGTATGGCAGTTCAAAAAGAGCGAGCGCTTAAGCGGTAGTCTTGATCGCCATACGTGGCAAATTGTCGACGGGTTCAGCTCATTGGAGGTGTTTGAAGGGCTTGTCGCCGAACTTGAGTCAGCCGGCGCGGCCGAATTGTTGTTTGCCTGTGAAGGGCGCAGCTGTGGCCAGGGCGTGCAATGGGCCAATCGGGTTTTTGGTGAGCGCATACTTTACGGTAGGGAAGAACTGCAGCGTTACAGCGTGTATGCGTTGACAGGAGAAACCACTTTCAGAGTGATACTTTACAGTTCGGCCAGGACAGCGGATCGACAGCATTTGCATATGGAGTCGCTGGAACTGGCCCCGGGAGATGAGCCTTAACGCGGCAGTCTGAGCAGGGACAAAAACTCCTCGCGGGTCTTGGGGTCGGTACGGAAGCTCCCCAGCATGGAGGAGGTTTTCATCACGGAGTTTTGCTTTTCCACGCCCCGCATCATCATGCACATGTGTTTCGCCTCGATAATAACGCCCACGCCCTCAGCGTCGGTTACGTCCATGATGGTCTGTGCAATCTGCGAGGTTAAGGACTCCTGGATCTGCAGGCGTCGGGCAAAAACATCGACGATACGCGCAACTTTTGAAAGGCCCAGTACCTTGCCGGTGGGGAGGTAGGCGACGTGGCATTTTCCGATGAAGGGTAACAGATGATGCTCGCACAAAGAGTACAGTTCGACATCCTGTACCAGGACCATTTCGCTGGACTCTGAAGGGAACAGGGCATTGTTCACCACCTTATCCACTGACTGATGGTAGCCCTGGGTCAGAAATTCAAAGGCTTTGGACGCCCGTTTCGGCGTGTCAGTCAGGCCGGGACGGGTCAGGTCTTCGCCAATCGATTCAATAATACTTGCCCAATGTTGTTCCACCGAACGCTCTCCGATAATTCTGTAGCAGCGGATCACCGATTGTCGGGCCGCGGGCAGGCGATAGTAGCAATCCCAACCCCTCATCGCAATCATGCGGTACACTGGTGCGATGAAACCTGATACAACAACTGAACAGCTGCCGCGAACGGTGGGCCAAGCGCTCCAGTTCTGTGCTGAAGCTATGGACGATGCCGATGTCTATTTCGGCCATGGTACTGATAATGCCTGGGACGAGTCTGTGCAACTGGTACTGTCCGTTGCCGACCTTCCTCTGGACGCGGACGATGGGGTCCTGCCACATGTGCTGGACGAGGGGCAGCAACGTCAGTTGGTAGACCTGTTACGTCGCAGGATTGACGAGCACCAACCCTTGCCCTATTTGTTAGGGAAGGCCTGGTTTGCCGGTCTGGAGTTTTACAGTGACGCCAGAGCCATTATTCCGCGTTCCCCACTCGCGGAGCTGATCTTGTCTGAATTTCAGCCCTGGTATTGCGGTCCACAGCCCACCCGGATATTGGATTTGTGTTGTGGAGGAGGCTGTATCGGTCTCGCAACGGCACATTACTCGCCGTCAGTGCACGTTGACCTGGTAGACCTTGATCCGGACGCCCTGGCGCTGGCACGTGACAATGTGACTAAATTGGGTCTCGAGGATAGGGCATCGGTCATTGAGTCCGATTTGTTCGCTGCCCTGGGGGACAGCCGTTACGACCTGATTCTCAGTAATCCGCCGTATGTAAACAGTGAAGACCTTGCCACGATGCCGGCTGAGTACCATCGCGAGCCGGCATTGGCCCTGGGTTCCGGCCCGGATGGCCTGGCGTTGACACGTATCATCCTGAAACGTGCCCTATCTCACCTCAAGGATGACGGGTTGTTGATAGTCGAAGTAGGCAATAGCTGGGTTGCCCTTGAGGAAGCCTATCCTACGGTCCCATTTACCTGGTTGGAGTTCGAGCATGGGGGGCATGGCGTGTTTGCCCTAAGTGCAAAAGAGCTTAAAGAATTCAACGCAAGCCTCGCCGGATAGGATTATAATGGGCGCTTTTGTGCTCAGGGGTTTTCAGGAAACATGTCCGGCAATTCAATCGGTAAGTTATTCACGGTCACCAGCTTCGGCGAAAGCCATGGTCTAGCACTGGGCTGTATAATTGATGGCTGCCCACCGGGGCTGGAGCTGGACGCTTCCGACCTGCAGGGGGATCTCGATAGGCGCAAGCCCGGCACATCCCGGTTCACTACCCAGCGCCGGGAAGACGATGAGGTGAAAATACTCTCGGGCGTGTTCGAGGGAAAGACCACCGGGACGGCTATTGGAATGGTAATCGAAAATACCGACCAGCGCTCCAAGGATTATTCCAATATCGCCGATACCTTTAGACCAGCTCATGCGGATTACACCTACGATCAAAAATACGGTTTCCGGGATTATCGTGGCGGCGGTCGCGCATCTGCCCGCGAAACGGCCATGCGCGTTGCCGCAGGCGGGGTTGCCAAAAAGTATCTAGCCACTCGCTATGGTATTCGGGTGCGCGGTTATCTTTCCCAGTTGGGTCCGATCAAGGCGGAGGCGCTCGATTGGAACGTGGTCGAAAGCAATCCGTTTTTCTGTCCGGATGCGGCCAAAGTACCCGAAATGGAAGAGTATATGGCGGCGCTACACAAGCGGGGTGATTCTGTCGGTGCTCGGATTAACGTCGTGGCGTCCGGTGTCATCCCTGGTCTCGGTGAGCCGGTG
>JBALWA010000034.1:0-50991 GCA_036960305.1 Halioglobus sp.
TTCAAGATCGACGGCCTGGCTGACCGCGAAAAGCTGGATGCCCAGCTGGAAAAAGCCAAGGCTCGCTTCAGCGAACTGAAGGAAAATATGAACTTCAAGTCTGCTGCCTAAGCACCACACCATCCAGGTAAACTTGTCCCCATTGTTGGGATTTTCAGGGGGTCACTTTGTGACCCCCTTTTTTTTGTCTCATAATCTGGTTTAATGGTCGGTTCCTTTCTTGGGTAAGTAGCAGGCATGCACCATGAGCGATGACAAAGGCAAAGTGACTGACAAGGCCAGTGAAATAGCCAAAAACATCTGGCTTGCTGGGGTGGGCGCCTATGGCAAGGCTGCCGGGGAAGCCCAGGATAGGCTGGAGAAAGCCGGCGTCGAAACGCCCAAGCTGTTTAAGGACCTGGTAAAAGCCGGCGCGGCATTGGAAGAAGAGGCCAAAGATAAAGACAAGGGCAAGGACAAAGAGAGCCCCAAGCGCACGGCCAGTAGCTCCGTGGAAGAACGAATCAGCAAGGTCAGGGAAAATTTCAGCTTAACGCGCCCAAGTCGCAGTGACGAGCTCTCCAGCCTGCACGCCAAGATTGACCTGCTGTCTAACAAACTGGACCTACTAACCAACACCCTCACCGATCAGGGGGTTATCAAGGTACCGACAACAAGGAAAAAAGCCGCAGCGAAAAAACCGGCGGTCAAGAAGGCCACCGCAAAGAAAACCGCGGTTAAAAAAGCACCTCCAAAAAAGAAAGCTGCGGCCAGCTCCAGGGCTAAAACCAAGAAACGCCAAGACTAGCCCTCCCGCTGTAAATGAAAACAAGGGACCGTATTCTGGTCACCAGCCTGGAACTGTTTAACGCGGAAGGCGAGGCCAATACCACCACCATCGATATTGCCAATGAGCTGGACATCAGTCCGGGGAACTTGTACTACCACTTCAAGGGCAAGGACGAGATTATTCGCGAACTGTTCCAGCAATACGAACTTGCACTCAGCGATACCCTCACCGCGCCAATAGAACAGCCTCTCAGCTCAGACCGCAATAACGTCGAAGACAACTGGTATTACCTCTATGTCGTCATGGAGGAAATGTACAACTACCGATTTTTCTACCTCAATCTGGATGATATAAGGCATCGCTACCCCGACATTCGCAAGGGCTTCAGGCGCCTGATCCAGCTCAAGCGTGCCGCCCTCTTTGCGATTTGCCAAACCCTGCTGCAACAAGCGGTGATAGAAACAGAAGAACAGCAAATGTTAGGTCTGGTAGACAATATGACACTGACCCTGACGTTCTGGTTTAACTATGATCAGTTACTCACCGAAGTCCGCCCGCCCCAGGTCACCATTCATCAGGGAGTGCTGCAGATGATGACCATGGTAGCCCCCTACCTGGGCGACGAGCAGTTGAGTTTCTACCGGGACTGCGAATCCATATACGCCACCATGCTGGAGCAATCCACCCCGGACTAGCCGGAACGGGCCAGCAAAATCACGTCGGAACCCATAAACCTGACCCTAGCCCCCTGTCGCTGCGCCCACCATTGCCAGGTAGATCGGCTGAAAAAGCACACATGGGTGGGATCATTTTTATAGTGCCAGGTAGCGAAGGCTTCCCTGTCATGCACCAGCTTGGTCATGACGCCCAACTGGCCCCCAGGTCGCAGCATGCCCCACAGCCTCCCCAGTTCATTCCCCGGCTGATGCAGGTGCTCCACTACTTCTGTGGCACAGATAAAATCATAGGCCGCGCCCAGGACACTGTCATCGGGGGCATAGTAGCTATCGTAGACAGCCATATCATGACCGGCATCCCGCAGCATCTGTGCCAGCGCCGGACCGGGACCACAGCCAAAATCCAGCCCTCGCGAAGCCGGAGCGAGACCGTCCAGTAGCGGCACGGCCAAGCGGGAGAGAAATGTGCGATAACCCGGGTCATCTACGTTGTTTTCATGTTTATCGTACTCAGCCCGCTCCTGCGCCAAATCGAGATAGAATTCCGGCGGCACGAAAACCAGAGCACAGACTTCACAACGCAGGTATTCCCGCCTCCGGTCGCTAAAAAAGTGCCCGCAATCGTTTACGGCGCACAATGGGCAGTGTGTATCGACTGTCATCTGCTATCATCTACATCTGAATACACTTCAAACCTCCCAAGGAGAAAAGCATGACTATTAGCGCTGGGGACCAAGTACCCGCCTGCACAATGAAAACCATGGGCGAAAAAGGCCCCACTGACATCACCACCGGAGAGATATTTGCCGGCAAAAAGGTCGTTTTATTTGCCGTCCCCGGTGCCTTCACGCCCGGTTGCAGCCTGACTCACCTACCGGGTTATGTGGTCAATGCCGACAAGATCAAGGCCGCCGGGGTGGACACCATTGTCTGCATGGCAGTAAACGACGCATTTGTCATGGACGCCTGGGGTAAATCCCAGAATGCTGAAGAACTGCTGATGTTGGCCGATGGCAACGGCGAACTCACCGCGGCTCTGGGGTTGGAACTGGACGGCAGCGGCTTCGGTCTGGGCAGTCGCAGTCAGCGTTTTGCCATGATTGTGGATAACGGCACCATCACGCACCTGAATGTGGAACCCGGCCCCGGCATTGAAGCCAGCTCCGCCGAGACCATCATGGCTCTACTCTAAGCTCTCCTGGCCAGTATCGGCAGGGATCACTGTTACGGTCCCTGCCAGTCTTTCGCGGTCTTCATCTGTCGCCGCCTGCCCCGTTTCATAATAGTGTTTCATGCCCGCGGCAACCTGCACCAGGTTATCCTCGACAACGGGCAGGACAAACCATTCGCTCAAAGTCGCCCCAACCACACCCAGTGGCACCTCGACAGTCATCATTAAACGTATCAGCGTTTTGTCTGTCTCAAGCGGTGACAGCCGATAGCTGAACTCCGCTCGCTCGAAAGGCGCCATAGGGTCCTCGCCATCGTGCAATTTGATAACAAATCCCACCCCTGGCTGCCACTCTATAATCGTCTCTTCCACAAAGCCGCCATCTTCATCATAGACGCGCCTGTGGGCACCAATGCCGGAGCGCTGGGCAGAGACAATCTCGGTTTTGGACAGGCCCGGAACGTAATTATGAGCGACGGAGAAATCACTCAGTATCTCCCAGGCGCGCTCGACGTTGACATCGGCCTTCACCGAGACCGCTACCTGCTGCGTATCCGCCAGGGCCAGGGGCGAACGCAGCCCTGCCAAGACGACCAAAAATACCAGGCCGTTCCTTACTCTTGTCATCATGACGCTTTCTCTCTATGCGGGTTGAGCAGCAGTGAGCCCGCTGCGATGGAGAACAGGCAATAAGCCAGAAAGTAATAAAACCCGGGTTCCAGCTGCGCGCCCATAATGAGCAACTCACCGACCTGGCCTGAGGCACTACCGGCCATATAAGCCACCAACAAACCCATGACAAAGACGTCGGCCATAGACCATTTACTGAGGGCCGAATTGACCTGTAATAAAAACCGCTGTGCCGGAACGCTGGAGGTCAATACCGAACATAACAGTAGCAATAACTTGAATACCGGCACAACAAGGCTGAAAAATACCACCAGAAAAGCGACCAATAAATTGCCCGTACTGGCCAGCTCATCCACCGTACCCAGTATCGAACGGGTACTGCGGTAGACCTCCAGCCGCCCTTCTATCTGGTCGAGACCAAGAAAACTGGAAAACATGTTCAACATCTGTCGCGCCTGGGTATCGGCGCCTTCACCAGCGATCATATCGACCCCAAGAGCCGCTATTTCTGACTTTTCTATAGACCCCGTCAGGGTGAGAACGGGCTGGCTAACGCCGGGATAAAGGAGCCCCAGTGCAGCCAATATCACAATGATGGTCAGTAGTCGTCGCGTTGATGTCATGGTATTCCTCCGGTGGGCAGGCATGATACAAACAAGTGGATCAAACCAAAAGCCAATAACACATCGTGCTGATGACTACCACGCCGGCCAGGTTCAGCAAGAACCCCTCCCTCGCCATCCGGCCAGTACTGATCTGCCCCGTGCCGTAGACGACGGAATTCGGTGCCGTGGCCACAGGCAGCATAAAGGCACAGCTGGCACTCATCGCAGCGGGCACCATCATCACTTCCGGTGCAATAGAGGATGCCAGGGCAGCGGCGGCCAGCACCGGCATCAACAGCGTCGTGCTGGCGGTATTGGACGTGGTCTCGGTCATAAAGGTAACAACAAGGCAAATCAAAGCGATCAAGGCCCACAGATGCATCTGCGTCATGGTCCCCAGCCATTGCCCCAGCAATTCACTGAGCCCTGAACTGACAAACCCTTTCGCCAGACAAATGCCTCCGGAAAAGAGCAACAGAACGCCCCAGGGGATAGTGCTGGCCTGCTCCCAGGTCAGTAGTCTGCCACCCTTGCCGTTAGGCATCAGAAACATCAATACCACCGCTATCAGCGCAACAGAGGCATCGTTGGCGCGGGGAAGATTGAACCAGACGCTCCAGCCACCGAAGGGTTCACTGCGGGTAATCCAGGCCAATGCCGTCAACCCGAAAACCAGCAACACCCGCTTTTCCTCTGCCCGCCACGCGCCGGAGACCGGCAGGGCTAGCTGCAGGGTACCCGTCAGATTGCGGGTAAGAACCAGTGCCATCAAGGGGACCATCACCAGCACCACCGGAACAGCCCATGCCATCCACTGCGTAAAACTGATACTACGCCCCGTGGTCTCCTCAAAAACCTGCATAAAAATAAGATTCGGTGGCGTTCCTATGGGTGTACCCATGCCGCCAACGCTGGCCGCGTAGGCAAGCCCCAGTAACAGTGGCACGGCGAGGTCTGAACGCTCCTCCGTGGCATCAAGTACAGCCAGCGCTACCGGCAGCAGCATCAGCGTCGTGGCGGTATTGGATATCCACATACTGAGAACAGCGGCGGCCGCCATAAAGCCCATCACCAGACGCCGGCCACTGCTGGCCCCGAACAAATGGACCATGGCCAGGGCAATACGGCGATGGGCGCCAGAATACTCCATGGCCTTGGACAGGATGAAACCACCCAGTAAGAGCAAAATAAGCGGGGATCCGTAAGCCTGGCCGACCTCAGCGGGGGTCAATACACCCAGTAGGGGCAGAATCGCCAACGGCAACAGGGAAGTCACCGGAATAGGCACCGGCTCGAAGACCCACCAAACGATACACAGTACGGCCACCAAAGCCACTACTGCCATATCCGCCCCAAGACCGGCGCCCTGTATCAGGCTTGCGGCCAATACCGCCAAGATAGGCCCCAGCCACAGGGCCCCCTGTTTTATTTTTGACATGCACGCCCCACGCTTCTAGAGAACAGCCCCCATAAAGTTTACACTAGCTACATGAAGATAAATCACCCCAACGAGCTAATAGACCGATTCGGCCGTCGCGTAGACTATGTGCGACTCTCGGTCACCGACCGCTGTGATTTTCGCTGTGTCTATTGTATGGCAGAGGAAATGCAGTTTATACCCAAGCCGGACATTCTCAGTCTCGAAGAGCTGTATCAAGTCGCCCTGGCGTTTTCGCAGCTGGGCGTAGGTAAAATACGCCTCACCGGAGGCGAGCCGCTAATACGTAATAATGTTCTGTCGCTGATCGAGCAGGTGGGACGCCTGGAAGGGCTGGATGAACTGGTTATTACCACTAACGGATCGCAGTTGCAGCGAACGGCGCAGCAGTTGCGGGATAGCGGAGTAAAACGACTCAATATCAGTCTGGATAGCCTCAGCCCACGGAAATTTCGGCATTTGACCCGACACGGCAACCTCGAACAAGTCATCGCAGGTATTGAAACGGCCATCGCTGTCGGCTTTGACAACATCAAGATAAATGCGGTTATCCTGAAGGGCCGCAATGAAGACGAGGTTCTCGATCTGGTGGAGTTCGTGCGCCATCATGCTATCGATATCGCCTTTATTGAAGAAATGCCGCTGGGCTTGATAGACGAGCACGACCGGGAGCTCAGTTTCTGTAGCAGCGATGATCTGCGTGCAATCATCGACCAGCGCTATCCTCTGAGTTCCCTGGGAGATCCCCAGGGCAGCGCCGGGCCCGCCCGCTACTACAGCATGCCTGATAGTCCCTCCCGTATTGGTTTTATTTCACCGCACAGCAATAACTTCTGTCATCTGTGTAACCGGGTGCGCGTCACCGTTGAAGGGCGCTTGCTATTGTGTCTGGGCAATGAGTATTCCGTGGATCTACGGTCGGTGTTGCGCCACCCCGATTACAGCCTGGACACCCTCAAAACCACCATTGTTGACGCCATGGATGTCAAACCCGAAAAGCACCACTTCGGCGACAGTGATGAACCTCAGATCATTCGCTTCATGAATATGACCGGTGGCTAAGCATCGTCTGAAACCCGCTCCAAAAACCAAAAAGTAACTTCAACTAAAAGGTTAACCTGGTGAATACGCAAGACTTTCCACAACTGGCCTCTGTACAAAAAATTGAGCAGGGCTTTGAGTCCTTTGGTTATATTTGCAGTACCAGCATTGCCACCGCGGTTTTCCTGGCGTTTCATCTGCGCAAGCCAATTCTTGTTGAGGGGCCACCCGGGGTAGGCAAGACAGAACTGGCCAAAACCACCTCCGAGCTACTGGATCTCCCCCTCATTCGCCTGCAGTGCTACGAAGGCCTCGATGAAGCCAAGGCACTGTACGAGTGGAAGTATGGCAAACAACTGCTTTATACCCAGGTGCTAAAAGAAAAACTGGGCGACATCCTCAAAGGGGCACAGGGCCTGGCCGAGTCGGTAGAGCGTTTGCACCAGTTTGGCGATATCTTTTACTCCGAGGATTTTCTCGAACCCCGCCCGCTGCTTAAAGCCATGCAGCAGGAAAAAGGGGCTATTCTTCTTATCGACGAAGTCGATAAGTCGGACTATGAATTTGAATCCCTGTTACTGGAAATCCTGTCCGATTACCAGGTATCCGTGCCGGAGATTGGCACGATCAAGGCGAAGATATCCCCCATGGTATTTCTGACCAGTAACAACAGCCGGGATATCAGTGACGCCCTCAAACGCCGCTGCCTGCACCTGTATATCCCTTTTCCCACGGTAGAACTGGAAGAGCGGATTGTCCGCAGCCGGGTGCCCGACATCAATGAGCAATTGCGCCACCAACTGGTGGAATTTGTACACACGCTGCGCCAACTGGACCTCAAAAAAGCCCCGGCTATCTCAGAGACCATTGACTGGGCAAGAAGCCTGTTACTGCTGCACGCCGATCAACTGGACGAGGAACTGCTACACACCACCTTGAACGTACTCCTGAAATTCCAGGAGGATATCGAGGCGACTACGCCGGAGCTGCGCAACCTCATTCCAAAAGTGGACAAGCCCTGAAGAACCGATAAACACAGGATAGGAACAAAAGCGAATTCGCCATGCAATCCAGACTTGTCAACTTCATACAAGTGCTTCGCACCCACGACATACGGATCTCTCCCGCAGAGACACTGGATGCCATGGATGTCGCCGGTATCCTGGGGTATAGCAATCGCGATAGCCTGCGGGATGGGCTGTCAATGGCCCTGGCCAAGACGACCCAGGAAAAAGCCATCTT
This sequence comes from Halioglobus sp., assembly GCA_036960305.1. Classification (GTDB taxonomy): domain Bacteria; phylum Pseudomonadota; class Gammaproteobacteria; order Pseudomonadales; family Halieaceae; genus JBALVT01. Next base: position 7,574 of record JBALWA010000034.1, read on the forward strand.
TGGACAATGCTTCGACGATTACTTCAGCCGGGGTCTCTCAGACTTCAGTGACAATGAAACAAATAACGACGCAGAAAATAGCGCTGAGAGTAGTTCAGACGCACCCCCTGCCGATGCGGAAAACGCCGCGGCTACGCAGCCCTCTTCGCAGCAATCTCCGCTGGAAGCGGCCGCGCTGGAAAGCGCTGAGCTGCAGGACTTGCTGGAAAGTCCCTTACTACAGGGACTGATGAACAACGATCGCAATGAATTAAGCCTGGCAATGAGTCGGGCAGGTGAACAGGTAGGACTCGGCCAGATTCAGATGTTTACCCAAAAAGGCCAATACACCCGGAAAATTCTTGATGCGCTGGGCGAAGAACATATTCGACAAGCCGTCATCGAACTCGAAAGGCAGGATAGCCCGGCACTGGCGGAGCTCCAACGCTATCGAGACATACTGCGTGGCCAGGTCAGGGATTATGTGGAGCGGGAATACTTGCTCAATGCCGAGGGTAAAAATCGCCAGTTCATGGACGAAATATTAAGCAAAACCCGACTCAATAACCTCGAGCACCACTACCTGCATAAGGTTCACGAATTGATTCGCAAGATGGCAAAACGGCTGGCAGCCCGCCACTCGCGCAAGCGCAGAATAACCAAGCGCGGCCAACTGAATATGACGAAAACCATTCGTCAGGGCATCGCCAATGACGGGGTGATGTTCAACACCTACTGGAAACAAACGCGTAAAGACAAACCTAAAATAATAGCCATCTGCGACGTGAGCGGCTCTGTCGCCGCCTATGCCAAATTCCTGCTGTTGTTTTTATACAGCCTTCAAGATATATTGCCACAAGTGAGGAGCTTTGCTTTTTCAAGCCATTTGGGAGAAGTTAGCCACTTATTTGACGAACATTCTATAGAAAAAGCGATTGAACTCGTGAACTGGCAGTATGGGGGAGCCACAGATTATGCCAACGCCCTGGATGATTTTGCCGAACTGGCGCTGGCAGATATTAACAGGGACACCACTGTCATTATCCTGGGAGACGCGCGCAATAATCACGGTGACCCAAACTTGGCAGTCATGGAATCAATCTATCAACGAGCGCGACAGGTTATCTGGCTAAATCCCGAGGCGCGCAGAGCCTGGGGAACGGGGGATTCTGAAATGCTGCGTTACCAAAGTAGCTGTCATTTTTCAGCTGAATGCAATAATCTTAAACAGTTGGAACGCATTGTCGATCAACTATTGAGAAGTACCCGGTAAATTCAAATGACTTACTATTGCAGGGATTGCAGCTACCGCGGCACATCAAGCGGTCAGGGGGGAAGCTGCCTTGCGTGTGGATCTTTTAACACGCAGACCGAAAAAAAATCTGTCGAAGAAAAACCCAGACGCAAAATTCACATGATTCTCTTAATAACACTTTGGGCGTACTTAATCGGCCTAATACTTTGGAAGCTGGTCCACTGAAACTTTCCGCCCAACATTTCCCTTTCTCCTGCTCTGTGTTCCCTGCAGTTCAGGAGAAGTATGTCTCTGCCGCTGAGATCGCCATGCTGGAGCAGTCGCTGGAACCAAATGAAGTTCTAAGCTACCTACGCAGTATCACAGACTTCAAACTGGGCCCCATGGACGCCATTCGGGCACAGACCGAAGTCATTGGTGACCCTTGTCTTCCCTCCCCCGCCCAGGTAGCCACCCTGGAATGGTTGCAGTCCGCTTATGCGATCTGGACAAAGAGCTACCCAATTGAAGCGCCACTGGCGGCTGAACTTAGAAAATTATTGCCCGCGTGTGCAGCTCTGGCAATCACTGATGCCAACTTTTTTATACCGGGCGCGCACCCGATACACCGGGTACTGGATTCAATTCAGGAAGGTGCCATTGGTTGGCAGTCAGAACTGGGACGTGCCGGGCTTGGTTTTGAGCAGATGCTGGGTAAAGCAGTCACTGGCACCCAGGCCTGGTTGCAGGGAGATGGCAGCGACATTGACGCTAGCTGCGAGAAAATTGTCGCCGCGGTCAACAAGGACCAGGCCAGGGTACAACGAATGACCCAGCGCCTGACCGAAACCGAGGTAGGACAACTCCGTACGGCCAGCGCCCGCTGGAAAAGTGCCGAGATGATTAACCGGTCACTGGAAAAATACAAGGCCACCCGGAAAATCGGCCAATTCCTGCACGGTCCCTGGTATGAAAGCGCCCAGCTAGTCCTGCTTAAGTATGGCGCAGACTCCCCGGAATGGGCCCAAATGAGCACTACCACTCTGGCCCTGCTGGAATCCTTGCAAATCGATGCATCGGCATCCAGCGAAATGCGACAGCAACTCTTTCAGCTGGTCAGCACCATACCCGACGAACTCAAACGCTGGCTACTGAGCCTGCACATGGACCCGTCAAGCGCTGACGACGCGGTTGCCCGGATCGAATCGACCCACAGGCTATTGCTCAAGGAACAGGACATCCAACTCGAAACGATTGAACCCCTGCACATGGATGGAATGAGCGCAGACCGAACCTCCGGCACCCAACTGGAGACCATCGAAGCTTTGAAGGTCGGACAGTGGTTTAGTGTTGAACAGCCGAAAGGGAAGCGACAGCGTGTCCAGTTGATTCTCAAACTGGGACAGGAACAAGAATTGCGATTTTCCAACAAGGCGGGCCTGAAGGCACTGGTCGAAACCTATGAAAACTTCTGTAGCCTGTTGGCCGACGGCAAAGCCAGGCCGCTTCACCAGGGTTCAAGCTTCAGCCTCTGCCTTGCGGTCGCCGCCGGCGTCGAGTCGGAAGAGGACATCGCTGCGCTGACGAACGATTCCACCCCCGGAAAGGCTAGGCAGAACAGAGCTAAAGCCGAAGAAGTCGAGCGCGAGGAAGCTGAAAAAACGCTGCAGGAGAAAGCTGCAGAGCTATTGCGTGAACAGCAACTCGAAGAGGATCAACAACGCCGGGAAGAAGAGAAGTTACGTCAAGAGACGGAACGTCAGCAACAGGAAAAAATGGCCGAGACAGCTTTGCTAGAACAGCAGCAGGCAAAAAAACGCCTGAGGGAACAACAACTGGCGGAAGAGGTTCAGTTGCGACAGCAACAATCCGAAAAAACGCAGCGCGAGCAATTGCGGGCCGAAGCGTTTCTGAAAGAACAACAACAAGCCGACAAGGCCCTGCTGGAGCAACAACAGGCCGCAGCAGCACGCACACAACAAGAGATTGAACCGGCGGCGATGCAGCAACCACAGCAAGACCCGCCATCGACCGAACCCTGCGCAAGCTACGATGACCCCGAAACGACACGCAATGCGCTATACGAACTGGAAATAAATATTCCGCCGGACACCCGGTTGAAATTTATCGACGGCGATACGCCGCTTACCGCAAAAATGGCGACTCATGACACAGCGCGAGGCAGTTATGTCTTTGTCAACGAGGAGGGACAGGAAGTTCGCTCAGTGAGCAAACAGGAACTGATCGACCTGATGGAAAATGACTTGGTCGAATTTCTGTAAAGCCCAGTAGACCTAGTCACTCTGAATGTTAGATTGAGAGTGACAAGGCATACTAGATGTCGAACATATTGCCTTCTTCTTCGACCTCTTCCAGGCTGAAGCTCATCGAGCCATCATTCTCCGCCGATCGACCCTCATCTGAAAACTTGATTTTCAAGCGCACATTGTTGGCAGAATCGGCATTCTTTAATGCCTCTTCCTTGGTGATCAAGCCCTCTTCATAGAGCTCAAACAGGGCACTGTCAAAGGTCTTCATACCAATATTTTCAGACTTCTCCATGACATCCTTAATGCCCTCAAACTCTCCTTTGAGAATGAGTTCTGAAATCATAGGAGTACCCAGGAGTATCTCAATAGCAGCGCCACGTTTACCGTCCGTGGTGGGTATCAGGCGCTGAGAAACGATGGACTGCATATTGGTAGACATATCCATGAGTAATTGCGCCCGCCGCTCTTCGGGAAAGAAGTTCACAATTCTGTCCAGCGCCTGGTTCGCATTATTCGCGTGCAGGGTGGATATGCACAGATGACCGGTTTCCGCAAAAGCCAGGGCATGCTCCATGGTTTCCCTATCGCGTATCTCACCGATCAAAATGACATCGGGGGCCTGCCTGAGCGTGTTTTTCAGCGCGTTATGCCAACTGCGGGTGTCTACCCCCACTTCTCGCTGGTTAACAATGCACTTTTTGTGCGTGTGAACATACTCGACGGGATCTTCAATGGTAACAATGTGCCCACTGCTATTGATATTTCGGTAATCGATCAATGCCGCCAACGAAGTAGACTTACCTGAACCGGTCGCCCCCACGAACAGCATAAGTCCGCGCTTCTTCATCACCTCTTCAGTCAAAATCGGCGGCAGGCGCAGATCTTCCCAATGGGGTATTTCAGCAACAATGTTCCTTGCCACCAGACCGACTTCATTCCGCTGTAAAAAGATATTCACCCGGAACCGGCCGTAGCCTGAGATTGAAGTGGCCAGGTTCATCTCCAACTCTGCCTCAAATTCGGCCTGTTGCGTGGGATCCATGATCTCGTAGGCGATTTCCTTGATCTCTCCGGGCCTGAGGATATCGCTGCCAATAGGCATCAACTGCCCTTCAAATTTCGCGCAGGGCGGTGCGCCCGTACTTAGATAGAGATCAGACCCATTTCGGGTCGCCAATAATTTGAGCCACTCGGTAATTCTCACAATACACTCTCCCCTATTATGTCTGCGAACTCATCACCCAGCCCCAGGGCCACAGAACTAATCTTATTTTCCTACTTTAGCACTACAACCCGACCAGACAAGCCCTAGTTTGGGTTAATAGTAGTATTTAGGGGGCTCTATTTGGGTCACAATTCTGTTTCCAGCTGCCGGGTCACTGCCAGCGGGGACTCGGTACCCCTGGCCAGGAGGTAATAAGCCGCCGGCACTACGAACAAACTGATCACTGTGGCCACCGCAACACCGCACATCACCACCACACCGATTACCGTGCGCGCTTCATGGCCGGGCCCAACGGATAGTACCAACGGTACAGCCCCGGCAACCGTGGTAAATGCCGTCATAATAATGGGTCGCAAGCGCTTACCCGCGCCCTCCAGTATCGCCTCGACAAACTCCATGCCCTCATCGCGCATCTGGTTGATGAATTCCACGATCAGAATGCCGTTTTTGGTGGATAGCCCCACCAGCATGATCATGCCCACCTGACTGTAAATATTCAGGGTCTGGTCAAAAAGCAGCAAGCCACCCAGACCGCCGATCAGCGCCAGAGGCACGGTAAACAAGATAATCAGCGGGTGCACAAACGATTCAAACTGCGCCGCCATGACCAGATAAACCACCAGTAGGGCCAGAGCAAAGGTAAACAGCACGGAATTGCCCGCACTTTGGTATTCCAGCGACTCACCCTTGTAGTCGAAGCTGGCATCCGCAGACAGTTCTGATCTCACAAGATCCTCCAGGTAGGCAAGCGCCTCACCCAGAGAGTAGGATTCATCCAGATCTGCAGAAATTGTCAGGGCACGAACCCGATTATAGCGATTCAAGCTGTCCGCATCAGCCTCTTCGCGGATAGACACCAGATTGGCCAGGGGTATCAACTCGCCGCTACTCGCCGAGCGAACATAGATGTTATTCAGGTCGCCAAGGCTGCGCTGAGTGGAGCGCTCGCCCTCCAGAATGACGTCGTACTCGCGCCCTCCCCGAATAAAAGTCGTTACCTTTCTCGAGCCCAGCAGGGTCTCCAGCGTACGGCTGAGGTCCAGTATGCTGACCCCCAGGTCGCCAGCGCGATTGCGGTCAATTGTCACCCTGACCTGTGCTTTGGTGGGCTCCAGATCTGTATCTACCCCTACTAATAATGGGTTGTCTGCAATTTTTTCTCGCAGTAGGTCCTGCCACTTGGCCAGCTCCTCGAAACTGTTCCCCCCCACCACAAACTGCACCGGGTCCGCGCTGCCCCCCCCAAGTGAGCGAGGCCCTCTAAGGTGAACTTTGGCACCGGCTATATCGGCTACCCGCTCTCTGGCATCGTCCTGGATATCCCAGGTTGAACGGCGCACACTTGGGTCTTGCGCAAGCACCAAAATAGCGAATGCCCTGTTGAAAGCCTCACCGCCACTGGAAGAGCCGGCACGAATAAGCAGGCGCTTGATTTCTCCGCTTTCCACTAATGGCATCAACCGTTCCTCAACCGCTTCAATTTTCCTAACGGTATACTCGAAAGAAGAGCCCTCCGGCGTTGAAACGCCCATAAACAACAGGCCGCGATCTTCCGCCGGCGCATACTCCTGAGGCACAGAGAGAAAAAGGCTGTAACTCCCCCAGGCGCTGGCGATTAGTAGCACAAACATCAGACTGGGTTTTCGCAGGACGCCCCTCAGCAGCCGTCGATAAATACGCTCAAGAGCATCGCTACTGCGCCCTACCCTGGCAGCCATCCGGTTTGATACATTTTTGTTGCTAAGCATCTTGCTACAAATCACAGGTGCCAAACTCAGGGCGACAAAACTGGAAAAACAAACCGCTATTGCCAGGGTGACTGCAAACTCACTGAATAACCTGCCGATACTGCCCTCGAGAAAGGTAATGGGGACAAACACCGCCACCAAAACCAGCGTCGTTGCAATCACCGCGAAACCGACCTGCCTGGCGCCAAGAAAAGCGGCCACAAGAGGCGACTCTCCACTCACCAAACGACGGTGAATATTTTCAAGCACAACAATACTGTCATCTACCACCAGGCCAATCGCCAACACCAGGGCCAGCAGGGTCAACAAATTGATGCTATAGCCCAGCAGCATCAACGCCGTAAACGAAGCGATAAGCGAGATAGGCACAGTGAGCGCGGGCACCAGCAAGCTACGAGGATCACCCAGGAACAGAAAGATAACCAATACCACCAGCACGGCCGCGATCAAGAGTGTCTTGAAGACTTCCCGAATGGCAGCTTCAACAAAAATGGAATTATCAAAACTGGCGACAACGACCAGGCCCTCGGGCAGCTGCTGATTGAGCCGCTCGATTTCCGCCTGTACCAGACGGCTGACCGACAAGGCGTTGGCAGTGCTTTGCTTTACGATCCCCAGGCCAACCATGGACTCGCCATTGCCCCGGAACAGGCTGCGGTGCTCTGCACTGGCAAGCTCCACCCGGGCAACGTCGCCCAGGCGAATCAGGTAACCGTCATCAGCGCGGTGTAACACCAGCTGCCGAAAGTCGTCCGCGGACGTATAGCCGCGTTCCACACGGACAATGAAATCTCTTTCCAGAGAATTCAGGGTGCCCGCCGGCAACTCAATATTCTGTGCCCTGATCGATAACTCTACGTCCGTTACCGTCAACCCCCTGGCCACCAGCGCATTGCGATCAAGCCAAACCCGCATGGAATATATTTGTGAGCCGGTTATTCGCACCCGCGCCACGCCATCGATAACAGAGAAGCGATCTTCCAGGTGACGCCTGGCGTAATCCGTGAGTTCGAGTGCGTCCATGGTCGGCGCCACCAGGTGGGCCCAGAAAATCACTGTTTCATCACTTTCGCTTTTGCGCACTTCCGGCGACTCCGCCTCGTTGGGCAGGCCTTTCAAAATTCTCGAGACCCGGTCCCGGACATCATTGGCCGCATTGTCGATATCCCGGTCCAACTGGAACTCCAACACAATATTGGAACGCCCATCCTGGCTGCGCGAAGACATGGTTTTAATGCCCTCAAGCCCCGCCAACCGATCTTCCAGTACTTCAGTAATCTTGTTTTCTACCACCGCTGCCGAAGCCCCGGGGTACTCCGTCACAATATTGAGAATCGGCGGATCAATATCGGGGTATTCACGCAGCGGTAAGCGATCAAAGGACAAAATCCCGAAGGCCAGTAACAGGGCACTGCAAACAATGGCAAAAACGGGTCGTTTGACCGACAGATCGGATAACAGCATTGCTCAGGACTCAACCACAGTAATTTCCGGGGCCTCGCCCTGCAAACGACCAACGCCGTCGCGCACCACCACGTCCCCGGGGGTCAGCCCAGCGGTGATTTCCACCCAGCCCGGCCGACGACCGCCAATGTTCACTTGCACCCGGTGGGCGACATTGCCGTCAATGCGCCAAAGAAAGTGATCCCGGGAGCGGGATACCAGACTTTCCTCAGGCACCAGGAACACCTGCCTCTGGGCGCCTTTAACGGTGACTTCCATCAGCAGACCGGGCCGCAGCTTCAGTTCGGGGTTCTCGAGGGTGGCACGCGCAAGAATTGAACGCGATACCGGGTCAATACGGCTGTCTATCGCCGTAATAGTACCCTGAAAGCTCTGCTCAAAGGCCGGTGCGCGACTCTCAACCACCTGCCCCAGGGTAAGAAAGCCCAACAGGGTAGCCGGGACGCTAAATTCCAATCGCATGCGGGACAAGTCATCCAGGGTAGTGAGGCGCTGCCCGGGCGTCACCAGGGCGCCTGTGCTGACCCTACGCAGGCCCAGCACGCCTGAAAATGGCGCAATGATCGTGCGATCTGCAATCCGCGCCTCAATTTCTTCAATTTTGTGCCGGGTGATGGTGGCCAGGGTCCGAGACTTATCCAGGTCCGTCTGCGCCACCTGATTTTTCCGAGCAAGATTTTCAAGCCGCTTAACTTCCCGCTGGGCATCCGCCAGCGCGGCCTGTTGCTCTCTCAGGCTGGCCTGCTCGGCGTCCTGCTTCAACATAGCGAGCACGTCGCCCTTCTTCACATGTTGACCATCTTCAAACGAAATGCGGGTGACAATCTGCGAAACACTGGCACTGACGTCGATCGACTCCCAGGCTTGCAGGGTGCCAAGAGCAGAAGCCTCACTCTGAAAGGCCTGCAAATTTACCGTGTAGCTACTCACAGGTACAGCATCCCGGGTCGTTGGGTCAGACTGCGTACTCTTGCCATCCTGGATCGAAAACCACAGGCCCGCAGCCAACGCGATACAAGCGCCCAAAACCAACAGGACGTTCCTCATTAATATCTCTCCAACAATAATCCACTACCAGGAGTATAAGTGTTAAAGGTAACAAAGAGAATTTTGCCCCTACCGCGCTGCTGCAGTGCCTTCGACGGCGGATGAGGGGGTTTGATAGACCCGCCCTCAATCAGTGGCTCCTGTACTCCGCTGCATCAGCCATATACACTTGGCGCGAATGAACACGTCGTCCCTCATGGTCGACCCGCCACCCTGGCCCGCTGGGTAACTAAACCCACGGCTGCCACGCTGATTACCGCAAGGAGCCTTTTTTGTCTTCCCACCTGCAGCAACAATTGCATGCCCTGGACAACCGCGAAAGCCTGGATTTTCTGACTAAAATCCAGCGGGGAATTGAAAAGGAGAGCCTCAGGATTACTGCTGAGGGCAAACTGGCACAGACCCCCCACCCAAAGAGCCTGGGCTCTGCCCTGACGCACTCGGCGATCACCACAGATTATTCTGAGGCCCTGCTCGAATTCATTACGCCCCCCAACCCCAGTATCGAACAAAGCCTGGACACCCTGGCTGATGTGCACAGTTATGTGTACCAGAACCTGGACAACGAGATGCTCTGGTCCGCCAGCATGCCCTGCATTGTGAGCGGCGACGAGGGCATACCGGTCGCCGAGTACGGCAGTTCCAACGTCGCGCGTATGAAAAATGTTTATCGACTGGGCCTTGGCCACCGCTACGGACGCCTGATGCAGGCAATCTCTGGAATTCACTACAACTTTTCCATGCCACAGGAATACTGGCAACAGGCCTGGGAGAGCACAGACCAGAGCGAAACGCTCACCGATTACATCACCGAGCGCTATCTGGGCCTGATCCGCAACTTCCGTCGCTACTCCTGGCTGCTCATTTACCTTTACGGCGCCTCCCCCGCGGTGTGCGCCAGCTTTCTACGCGGTCAGGAGGATCACAACCTCCAGAGCTTCGACGACAAGTCCCGCAGCCTTTATCTCCCTTATGGTACCGCTCTGCGCATGGGTGACCTGGGGTATAACAGTAATGCCCAGAGCGGACTGAATGTCTGCTACAACTGCCTGGATAATTATGTAGAGACCCTCACAGGCGCGATTCTCCAGCCCCACCCGGAGTACGCCGACATTAACAGTGGTCAAAACGGTGACTACCAACAACTCAATGACAGCCTGTTGCAGATTGAGAATGAGTTCTACAGCCCCATCCGCCCCAAGCGGGTCGCCTTCTCCGGCGAGACTCCCCTGGGTGCGCTGCGCCGGGGCGGAATCGAATATATCGAGGTTCGCTGTGTGGATGTCAGCCCCTTTTCTCCGGTGGGACTGGATGCGCAACAAATCCGCTTTATGGACACCTTTTTGCTCTATTGCCTCTTCGAAGACAGCCCGCCGTGTGATGACGATGACCAATCGGCTCAGCGAGACAATCTCGAGGCCGTAGTCAATCGCGGGCGCGAGCCTGGCCTGATACTGAATAATGGCCAGGGCAAACTGCCTCTGTCAGAGTGGGCGGACCAGCTATTGTCGTCCATGGGTTGTATTGCAGAACTTCTGAACAAAGCGCACGGCAGCACGGATTATACCGATGCCGTCGCCGAGCAGCAGGTACGGGTGGACGACCCTGAGCAGACAGTGTCAGCGCGGGTTTTACGCGAAATGCACGAGAAGAACCTGCCCTTTTTCCGTTTGGGTATGGAGTACAGCAAGCGCTGGGCCGAGCACTTCAAATCGCGACCACTGTCGCCGGAAAGCCAGGCACGCTACGAACAGGAAAGCCGTCAATCGGTGGCTGCACAAACCGATATCGAACAGGCAGATGAGCAGAGCTTCGATGAATACCTCCGCAGCTTTTATTCCCAGTACCAAAACTTGTAAACACGCGAACAGGCGATGAATTTCCTGGCGCATTTTCATCTCGCGTGGCCGGACAAAGCCCTGATCGCAGGCGGACTGGAAGGTGATTATTACAAGGGCCTATTGTCGGGCAAGTTAAGCCCCGGGATTGAACAGGGAATAAAACTGCACAGGGCCATCGATGCCCACACCGACAGCCACCCTGTGATTGTCGAGTTGCGTCGACATTTCCCGCCGGATATCCGGCGCTATGCCGGCATCCTCATTGACATCAGCTTTGATCATTACCTGACCCGGCACTGGGCGCAATTTTCGCCCCTGGCCCTGCCTGAATTCAATCACAGGGTCTATCGCGCCCTGTCACTGCACCGGCAGGAACTCAGTCCCGGGGCACAGGCCATGGCAAGCCGAATGTTGGCGCTGGACATACTTGGCCGTTACCACGACTGGCATGCAGTCACTGCAACGGCCATTCGTATTGGTGAGCGCTTTACGCGGGGCAACCCACTACTCGACGTCGAACGGCAATTGGCGCCAGTCAGGGAAAGACTGGAACAGGCGTTTCTGGAATTTTATCCACAACTATTGGAATTCAGTGAAAAAGAGCGAATCAAAATGAACTAACTACGGTGTTGCAGACTCCAAGGATACCGCCTAAATTATCGTCTTTAATTATTTACCCACATCGAGGAAGCCCCGTACATGCTGCAGTCACTCTCGCCACGAATCGTCTATTTTTGCATTGCACTGGTAAGCGCCGTGTCCATTGCATTCGCCATGTATCTTGAGCACCAGATGGGCCTACACCCCTGCCCACTGTGCATGACCCAGCGAGTTTTTATTGTGCTCGCGGGTGTTATTGCCCTGATCGCAGCCCTGCACAACCCCATCGGTTTGGGAGCAAAAGTCTATGGCGGATTCTGCGCCCTGGCGGCTATTGTCGGTGGCGGAGTCGCCGTCCGTCATGTCTGGCTGCAACACCTGCCGCCGGAAGAAGTTCCCGCCTGCGGCCCCAGCCTGGAATATATGCTGGAAACCCTCCCGTTCTCGGAGACGCTCAGCATTGTCATGATGGGCGACGGCAATTGCGCGGACGTGGTCTGGACTTTTATGGGCCTGAGTATTCCCGAACTAACCCTGCTGTTGTTCACCGCAATAACAGCCGCTTGCCTGTGGCAAATTTTACGACGACCCGCGCCCGGGGCATGAACCCATAACTTGCCCCCCGCCTGAGGGCAGCTTATAGTGGTTCCAGAACGAAAAAGGGAACCACCAATGCCTATCAGTAAAGAAAATCCAGGGAAGCAGTTCGCCGCCGTTGAGGAATTACTCACCCACTGGCTTAAAGAGCGTCGGGCCCTGCTCGCAAAATACACAGAAATTGTTGTCACCACAGACCGCACTCTTGAAGGGCCCGACATCGAGCAGAGGCAAAAGGACTTGTGTGTGCTGCTGGTAGACTATATCTCCGCGGGCCACTTTGAGATATTCCACGAATTAATTGCTGAAGCTGAGCTGTTTGCAGACGGTTCAGAAATACTCGCTACCAAGGTCATGCCCGCCATTGGCGACACGACAGAAGTGATTCTGGCCTACGAGGAAAAATACAGCTCAGATAACCACAATCCCGAAACCCTGGAACGCGACCTGTCTGCTTTAGGGGAAGTACTTGAATCGCGGTTTGTGTTGGAAGACCAGCTCATCGCTGGTCTTCACAACAGACACCGACAGCAGGCAAGAGACGCCACGCTGCCGGTTTGAACAAAGGCTTTACTCGGCGGCGGGCTCAGCAGCTACCGGTGCCGCGATAGAGACCAGCTCGACTTCGAAGATCAGCGCTGCATTCGGTCCAATCACCGCACCCGCACCGCCTGCGCCGTAGGCCAGGTCAGAGGGAATAAACAGCTTGTATTTGGAACCGACTTTCATCAGTTGCAATGCCTCGGTCCAACCGGGAATCACCTGGCCAACGCCAAAGGAAACCGTCTCGCCACGCGTGTAGGAGGAATCGAACTCAGTGCCATCGATCAAGGTACCGCGGTAATGAACTTCAACCGTGTCTTCCGCTCCGGGCATAGCACCGTCACCTGCTTCCAGAACCTGGTACTGCAAACCACTCTCGGTCACAATCACACCTTCAGCAATGGCATTTTTGGCCAAAAAGGCTTCCGATGCGAGAGTGTTATTGTTGCCAGCTTCAGCCTGCGCTGCTTGCTGCTCTGCCTGAGCTTTTTCCTGGTATGTCTGCATTTCCGCGGCGATTTCTTCCTGGGTCAGACGTGGCTCATTGTCTTCCAGTGCGTCTTTCAGACCCAGCGTGAAAGCGTCCACGTCCATAGGTACGGAATCAGCTCGCATGCGCTGGCCAAAGCCAAAGGCAATACCATAGCTCAGGCGTTGCTGAGAGGTTTCCAGCGTAGTAGGAGCGGGAGCTTCTACAACCGCTTCAGGTGTCTTTGCCGGCTCGTTACAGGCCTGCAGTATCAACATGCTGGACAGCGCCAGCGGTAATGCGTACTTCTTCATAAAATCAGTCCATAGTCATTCAAATCAGTGTATTCCGTGCCGCCTTGAAAAGGGGCAACCACGAGGGGTGGCACATCTTACTACCCCGCCAGCCCACCTGACAACCGCCTCATCCCTTCATCGCGCAGGCGATGCGGTCCTCCAGTGCCGCCCATAGACCGTCAGTATCTTCATTTAGTTCCCTTAAAAGCTGTAAATTGTCATGCAGTGGGCAGGGGGCCGTCGGCAGATCCAGTGAAGACTGAAAGAACGCCCACATCGCATCCTGTTGCTGTTGCTCGGCTTGTAACTCCAGGGTTTTGATGGATTCGCGTATCGCACCGGCCTCTGGGTAATCACGAAGCTGCATTCTCAGGGCCCGAAGTGGCCGCACAACCCGCTCGCGCCAGCGCTGGACGCAGGCCTGCAGTGCTTCCAGGTGTAAGGGCGTCATAGCCCGGTTTTCACTTGCCAACCAGGCCGCGTAGAGCACCACATTAACATCCTGCGCCATCGTCTCCTGAACGGCCAGGCAATTCTCCGCCACGCCCTCAGCTGCGTAAGTCCTCAGTGAAAATGCCCAAAAATCGTTACTCATCGCCCCTACCGTCTGGTTCCCAGCCCTCACAGCGGGTAATATTCGCCGCCTGATGATTATTCTACGTGATATAAGCCTTCGCCGCGGCATTAAAGTCCTGCTGTCCGCCGCCAATATAACCATTCAACCCGGACAGAGGCTGGCGCTGATCGGTGCCAATGGCTGTGGTAAATCCAGCCTGTTTGCCCTGTTGCTGGGGGAACTGGGGGCCGACCAGGGCGATATCACCGGCATGGAAAAGCTCAGGCTGTCACATATGGCACAGGAGGTGCAGACCAGCAACGCGCTGGCTGGCGACTACGTAATGCGCGGCGACGAACAGCTGTCCAGGCTCAAGGATGAATTGCAAGCCGCTGAATCTAAAGAAGATTTCTCCGGCGCAGCTGTCATACACAACAAGCTGGAAGCCATTGATGGTTACAGTGCCGAGCGCCGGGTGGAGCGTTTGCTGCTGGGCCTGGGTTTCGCAGATGGCGCGACCCACAGACCGGTGAGCGATTTCTCCGGTGGCTGGCGAATACGCCTGAACCTGGCCCGCGCCCTGATGACCCCCTCGGATGTGTTGTTACTCGATGAACCCACCAACCACCTGGACCTGGATGCCACCCTGTGGCTGCAGCAGTGGCTGCAACAATACCCCGGCACACTGGTCATGATCTCCCACGACCGGGATTTCATTGACGCCACCTGCCAGAGAATCATCCACATCGAGCACCAGCAGCTCAATGGTTATCCCGGCCACTACACGGCCTTTGAACTGCAGCGGGCGGAGCGTCTCGCCAACCAACAGGCCAACTTCGAGAAGCAGCAGCGCCGGGTGTCGGAGATTGAGGATTTTGTCAGGCGCTTTCGCTATAAGGCCACCAAGGCCAAGCAGGCTCAGAGCCGCCTTAAAGAGCTGGAACGCATGGAGAAACTGGCGCCGGCCCACATCGACTCACCCTTCGACTTCAGCTTTGTACCGCCAGCCCGCAGCAGCGACCCATTACTGATACTCGACCGCGCCGATATGGGCTACGGCGACAACACCATCTTAAGCGGTGTCAACCTGCAACTGCGGCCAGGCAGTCGCTACGGTTTGCTGGGCAAAAATGGCGCGGGAAAATCCACCTTGCTGAAAAGCCTGATCGGAGAATTGCCCCTGCTGTCGGGAGACCGAACCCCTGGGGAACACTGTCACATCGGCTATTTTGACCAACAGCAATTGGAAGCCCTCGACATAGAGGCCAGTGCTGCCCTGCACTTGCAACGCCTGAGCCCCGGCACAAGAGAACAGGAAATCCTCAACTTCCTGGGAGGCTTCAATTTCCGGGGCGATGCAGCCACAGCCCCCATCGCCCCCTTTTCCGGGGGCGAAAAAGCCCGCCTGGCCCTGGCCATGGTCGTGTGGCAGCGCCCCAATCTGTTGGTCCTGGATGAACCCACCAACCACCTTGACCTGGACATGCGCCACGCCATGGAAGTGGCCCTGCAAGCCTACGAGGGTGCAGTACTGCTGGTGAGCCACGATCGCCATATGCTGCGCAATACCGTTGAAGAGCTCCTGCTGGTCCACGATGGACAGGTGGAGGAGTACCAGGACGACCTGGAAGGCTATGAAAAGTGGATATTGAACAGCTACCGGGAGAGCGACAAAACGGCCACCGCCGCCACCGACAATTCTCGCAAAGAAAAGCGTCAGCAGGCCGCCGCCCAACGTGAGGCTTTGCGCCCACTGATGAAGAAAATCCGGCAAACTGAAAAGCAAATGGCCGAACTGGAAGTTCAACTGGAGAGCATTCAGGCCCAACTGGCTGACAGTGAGCTTTACGAAAGTGCGCGCAGAGCTGAGTTGGCAGAACTGGTCAGGCAGGAAGGGGAATTAAAAGCCCGCACAGAAGGTTTGGAAGAGACGTGGCTGGAGCAACAACACAGCCTGGAAGAACTCACTGCCTGAGCAACTTCAGCTTTTCCGCTCTGGGTAATTTCTTAATCGCCGCCTCCCGCCGCTGGGCTGCGCTGCGATCGGGCGCTATAGCAGACCAGCGCAATTGAACCGGCCGGCGGCCGCGGGTATATTTGGGGCCGCCGGGACGCTCGCCATTGTGCTGTTGCAAGCGTCGTTGCAAGTCACTTGCCACGCCGGTGTATAGCGTGCCATCGGCACACTCCAGAATATAAACCCGCCAGACATCAGCCACCCAATCAGCTCATTGCCAACAACTCTGCGACACACTCACTGATCCCGCTGTAAGCCTCGGACACACTGCCCGCCAGCATATAGGCGGGCGTCGTTACCAGCTTTCGCTCCTTATCGACTCGCGCTTCAGAGACCGGACACTCGAGATGAGTTGCCCCCATGGCAGCAATAGCCACCGCGGTTTCCTCGTCATTGCCAATAGTGCACTGGCTGCCTTCACCACAGATAGCAGCAGCCATCACCGGCGCGATACAAATGAGCCCGATAGGCTTGCCCGCCTGTCGAAAAGATTGGGCGAATGCCAGGAATTCAGGCAACACTGCCATATCCGCCCCTTCTACCGCAAAGGAACACAGGTTCTTCGCTGCCCCAAATCCACCGGGAACCAGCAGGGCGTCGTAATCAGCCGCATTGGCTGAGTTTAGGTCGATAATATTCCCGCGCGCGATTCTCGCCGCCTCCACCAGCACATTGCGGCTTTCGCCAGCCACGGGCTCACCCGTCAGGTGATTGACCACATGCATCTGGTCTATATCGGGAGCAATACATTGATAGCTTGCACCCTGTTGCTCAAGACTCAGCAGGCTTAAAACTGCCTCATTAACCTCGGCGCCATCATAGACACCACAACCTGCCAGAACGACTGCCACCTTTGCCATAAATCCTCCTGAAAACTACAAAATAAGACACCCTACACCGGGCGTTGCCATACCGGGCTAATGTAACACCTGATTCGGGCGATCGGTCAACTGGATTACACTCGCATAAGAATTTACAATAGCGCCCACTACCCCACCTGACCCCAGCCACGACATCTGCTATTAACAGGGCACAATGGTTATTTCTGAAAGTCATCGCTTCATCTTCATCGCTGTGCCCAAAACCGGTAGCAGCAGCGTAGAGACCGCCCTGGAGTCCTATACCTCCAAACTAACCCGGGAATTTAACAAACATGCAACGTGCCGCAGGCTAATACGGGATCTGCCCCCACAGATGTGGGAGAGCTACTTTAAGTTTGCTTTTGTACGCAACCCCTATGACCGTATTGAGTCATGGTATTTCTACCGCAAAAGACCTGAGCTGTCAGACCCAAAACACCCTAGACACAAAATGTACACCGGGGATAAAACCTTCGAGGAATTTGTTCACTGGTTCCCCAAAAACACCATGATGCTGCTTCAGGTGGGATTCCTGGCGCCGCTGGGCGAGTTACTGGTGGACCATGTGGGGCGTTTTGAAACACTGGAAGAAGATTTCGCGCTGATCTGCCAAAAGCTGAACCTGCCTGAAATCGCACTGCCAAAGATACGGCCCAGCCAACGCGAGCCGGCGTCCGACATTTGGACCCCTGCCAGTCGGCGTATTATTAACGATTACTTTGCCAAGGACTTCGCTTTTTTTGACTATCCGATCATCGCCCCCTGAAAAAAACCGCTAGCCCCTTGTCCAGCGGTGATAACGCGCCAGTAAGGACAGGACCTTTTCAGGTTTGCGGGCTTTTTGCCATTCACCAGCGAGAAACTTGTTACTTTCGCTGAGGGTGGGATAGATATGAATGGTGCCCATAATTTTCTTTAGCCCGATACCGTACTTCATCGCCATCACAAACTCAGTAATAAGCTCAGCAGCATGATAGCCAACAATCGTAGCACCCAGAATACGATCCTTGCCCGGAACGGTCAGCACCTTAATAAAGCCGTGCGCCTCGCTGTCGGCTATAGCCCGATCCAAATCATCGATATCATAACGGGTCACCTCATAGGAAATACCGGCGGCCAGTGCATCACGCTCGTTCAGGCCCACTCTCGCCACTTCCGGATCGGTAAAGGTTGCCCAGGGCACCACCGAGTAATCGACCTTGAAGCGCCGGAAGCGCCCAAATAGCGCATTCACCGCCGCATACCACGCCTGGTGGCTCGCCATATGGGTAAACTGGTAAGGGCCGACTATGTCACCGCAGCCGAAAATTGTCGGCACCGCCGTGCGCAAATATTCATCTACCGCCAGAGTGCCGCTAGGGGTCAGTGATATCCCCAGAGCCTCCAGACCCAGGCCCTCGGTATTGGCAGCGCGGCCTACGGCGAGTAACAGTCGATCAAAAACCAACTCATGGACACCCTCGCCGGTCTTGAATTGACCAGACTGCCGACCATCGCTTGCACTAAAGCTCTGGGGCTCGCATCGAACATGGACAGAAATTCCACTGCGGGTAAATGACGCCATGACCTCAGCCGAGACGTCCTCATCTTCCCTTGGCAGCAGACGATCGGCGTGCGTCACCAGCGCCACCTCAACCCCCAGTCGGGCAAAGGCTTGAGCCAGTTCACACCCAATCGGCCCCGCCCCCAACACCAGCATTCTGCCGGGTGCCTCGCGGATATCCCACAGGGTATCCGAGGTAAGATAATCCAGTTGATCAAGTCCGGGGATATCCGGCACCCGCGCCCTGGCACCACTGGCGATAACAATATTGCGGGCGCTGAGGGTGCGGCCATTAACCTCGACTTCCCAGGGAGAAACAATCCGTGCATCACCGCTGACACAGTCCACGCCCAATTCGGTGAAGCGCTCAACCGAATCGTGGGGCTCGATGGTTTTAATTATCTTGTTAACCCGCTGCATCACGGCCGGAAAATCTACCTGTGGGGACAGCTCCCCCAGACCAAACTCAGGCGCGCGGCGCACGTACTCAGCAATTCGAGCCGATCGAATCAGGGCTTTGCTGGGAACGCAGCCAGTATTCAGGCAATCCCCCCCCATTTTATGACGCTCGATGAGCGTAACCTTCGCCTTGACCGTGGCCGCAATCAGCGCCGTCACCAGCCCGGCGGACCCGGCGCCAATTACAATCATATTGGTATCGAAGGTTCGAGGTCGGGTAAAAGATGCCAGAGAACGCCTGGACTGTAGATAAGTAAGCAACCACTTTGCCAGCAACGGAAAAATACCCAACAAGACAAAGGACAACAGCAGTGGCGGCGACACGATACCCGACAAACTCTCCAGCTCAGCCAACTGGGTGCCGGCATTAACATAAACCGCCGTGGCGGCCAGCATACCCAGCTGGGAGACCCAGTAATAACGCCAGGTTGAAATGGGCAACAATCCCATTAACAGGTTGATCACAAAAAAAGGGAAAATAGGCACCAGCCGCAAGCTGAATAAATAGAAGGGCCCGTCGCGCTCAAACCCGGCATTGACAGACCTCAACTGCCGCGCAAACTTGCCCTGAACCCAATCCCGCAACAAGGTACGCGACACCAGAAACGCCAGGGTCGCCCCCAGGCTACTGGCAAAAGACACAAGTAAAAGGCCCAACCAAAAGCCAAACAGCGCACCCCCGGCCAGCGTCATCACCGCAGCACCCGGAATCGACAGCCCCGTCACAAGCACATACACCAGAAAGTAAACCAGCGCACTCAGCACAGGATTCTCAGCATGCCAGGCACGCAACTCAGCCAGCCGCTCGCGCAGAACCTCCAACTGTAAGTAGCTTGCCACGTCAAAATAAAATATGGCAAATACAGCCAGTAACAGTACAGCGACAACCACAACTTGCTTAGCGCGCAAAAGACACTCCCAGGTAATAAGTTTATTCTTCGAGTCCATCCAGACTACCCTTAGAGCCCGAAGAGTAGCAACAGTTCCCAGGTGTAAAAAACCGAAGCGCCAATCAGTCTGTCTGTCGGCTGAAGCATGGAAGCCGAGCCCCGGTTTTACTATTGGCTCACTCGGACTCGCCGCAAGTACGTCCATGTAGGCTCCTATCGCCCATCCATGGGCTCAAGGGTCCCAGTGAGCCAATAGTAAAACCAGGCCTCTCTTATGGTGCCTGTCGACATATCAGCTGAGACAAAACGGCAATATGGGAATAACTAAAAACTCTAACTCCCACGCTTGAACCCCAGCCAGCGAATGGTATGATTGCCGACCTTAGAAAACACGCGGACAACGAAGTCCGCCGCCCGACCAGGAGAACACCATGAGCGAAAACATCGTACACGTCACCGATGCCACATTTGATGCAGAAGTACTCAACTCCGAACTGCCTGTACTGGTAGATTTCTGGGCAGAGTGGTGCGGCCCATGCAAAATGATTGCCCCCATTCTGGACGAAATCGCCAGCGAGTATGAAGGCAAGCTAAAAGTGTGCAAGGTGGACGTAGACGCCAATCCCGATATCGCACCCAAGTTTGGTATCCGTGGCATCCCCACACTGATCGCCTTTAAGGGCGGCAATGCCGAAGCAACAAAAGTCGGCGCCCTGTCCAAAACCCAACTGACAGAATTTGTACAGGAAGTCATCTAGTCCATTCCCGGCCCGGCAAACCCGGGCCGTCATTATCAGGACTGAACAATTTTTAACCAAAAAAAAGCTATAGACGGCCATACCCGCTCGTGCTACATTCACTTTGCTTGCACACCTCTGTGCGACAAAAATAATTCCACTACTCAATAATCAAGCTGAAACACATCGGCCAACCTCGGTTTCACGCCAATACATCGCGCATTTGTAACCACCTCAATCCTACCCTCAATTACTTTCTAGCCTAATTTATGAATTTAACAGACCTAAAAACAAAAACGACACAAGAACTCACCGACATTGCCAAAGAAATTGGCCTGGATAATATGGGCCGGTCCCGTAAACAGGACATCATCTTTGCGGTGCTCAAACGTCACGCAAAAAGTGGCGAAGACATCTACGGCGACGGCGTCCTCGAAATACTGCAGGACGGATTCGGCTTCCTGCGTTCAGCCGATAGCTCTTACCTGGCAGGCCCCGATGATATTTATGTATCACCGAGCCAGATACGCCGCTTTAATCTGCGCACCGGTGACACAATCACCGGCAAGATACGACCACCTAAAGACAGCGAACGGTATTTTGCGCTGTTGAAAGTTGATCAGGTTAACTTCAACAAGCCAGAGAACTCCAAGCACAAGATATTATTCGAGAACCTGACCCCCCTGTTCCCGGACCAGAGACTCACACTGGAAGTAGGCAACGGCAGCACGGAAGATCTCACCGGCAGAATAATTGATTTGATCGCGCCCATCGGCAAGGGCCAACGGGGTCTGTTAGTTGCTCCGCCAAAAGCCGGTAAAACCATCATGATGCAGAGCATCGCCCAGGCCATTATCAGCAACAACCCCGAGTGTGACATTATCGTCCTGCTAATCGATGAGCGTCCTGAGGAAGTCACCGAGATGCAACGTTCAGTCGGTGCACGCGGCGCAGAAGTGGTTGCCTCTACCTTCGACGAACCGCCCTCGCGCCACGTTCAGGTAGCCGACATGGTCATCGAGAAAGCCAAGCGTCTGGTTGAGCACAAGCGGGACGTCATCATTCTGCTGGACTCCATCACCCGACTGGCGCGTGCCTATAACACGGTCATTCCTAGCTCCGGTAAAGTACTCACCGGTGGTGTTGATGCCCACGCTCTGGAACGCCCCAAGCGATTCTTCGGCGCTGCGCGTAACATTGAAGAAGGCGGCAGTTTGTCTATCATTGCCACCGCGCTGGTCGATACCGGCTCCAAAATGGATGAAGTGATTTACGAGGAATTCAAGGGCACGGGTAACATGGAACTGCACCTTGATCGCAAAATCTCGGAAAAACGAATATACCCTTCTATTAATATTCGCCGTTCCGGTACCCGTCGCGAAGACTTGTTGACCGCCGACGATGAACTGCAGCGTATGTGGATACTACGCAAGCTGTTACACGGCATGGAAGATACTGCGGCCATCGAATTCCTGTTGGACAAGCTCAAAGATACCAAGTCCAATGATGAGTTCTTCAAGTCCATGAAGCGCAAATAAACGGGCAATAACCAGAAGGCGAGCCTTCCGCTGTGAAATATAAAGATCTGCGAGAGTTCATTGATTTTCTGGAAAAACGCGGTGAATTAAAGCGCATCCAGACAGAAGTCGATCCCCATCTGGAGATGACTGAGATCTGCGATCGCACACTGCGGGCCGGCGGGCCCGCCCTGCTCTTTGAGAACCCCAAAGGCTATAACACCCCCGTACTGGCCAACCTGTTTGGCACAGAGCAACGCGTTGCCCTGGGCATGGGAGCCGAAAACCTGTCTTCACTCCGGGAAATCGGCGAGATACTGGCCTATTTACGGCAGCCCGATCCTCCCAAGGGCCTACGCGACGCCTGGGACAAGGCACCCATACTGAAGCAAGTGCTCAATATGGGGCCAAAAATGGTCAAGAATGCGCCTTGCCAGCACCACGTCAAGCAGGGCGAAGAGGTCGATCTTCGACAACTCCCTATACAGACCTGCTGGCCCGGCGATGCGGGGCCGCTGATTACCTGGCCTCTGGTCGTCACTCGTGCCCCCAACAAAGAAAGACAGAATCTGGGTATTTATCGCCTGCAGCTTATTGGCCGCAATAAACTGATTATGCGCTGGCTATCTCACCGCGGCGGCGCCCTGGACTTTCGCGAGTGGCAGCAAAAACATCCCGGCGAGCGATACCCCGTTGCGGTGGTTCTGGGGGCAGATCCTGCCACCACCCTGGGTGCAGTCACTCCTGTGCCCGACAGTATCTCGGAGTATGCTTTCGCCGGCCTGTTACGGGGCAGTAAAACCGAGCTGATCGAATGCTATAGCCCCCTGTGTCGCGATCACGGCTTGCAGGTACCCGCCTCCGCTGAATATGTGCTGGAAGGCTATCTGGAGCCGGGCGAGATGGCCGACGAGGGACCTTTTGGCGACCATACGGGTTACTACAACGAGGTCGACAGCTTCCCTGTCTTCACCGTGGACACAATGACCTACCGCGAAGCACCGATTTACCACAGCACCTATACCGGTCGCCCGCCCGATGAACCTGCCGTTCTGGGTCTGGCACTCAATGAAGTGTTTATACCCATTTTGCAAAAGCAGTACCCGGAGATCGTGGACTTTTACCTGCCTCCGGAAGGCTGCTCCTACCGCATGGCGGTAGTCACTATTCGCAAGGAGTACCCCGGGCACGCCAAACGCGTGATGATGGGCGTGTGGTCTTTCTTGCGGCAATTTATGTATACCAAATTTGTCATCGTCACCGACGAGGACGTCAATGCACGCGACTGGAAGGACGTCATCTGGGCCATGACCACCCGCATGGACCCACAACGGGATACCGTGTTTATTGAAAACACACCGATAGACTACCTGGACTTTGCCTCACCCGTCTCCGGACTGGGATCCAAGGTCGGTTTTGATGCGACCAATAAATGGCCCGGGGAAACCGATCGGGAATGGGGCGAGCCAATTGCCATGGACCCTGCAGTAAAGCAGCGGGTCGATGACATGTGGCAAGAATTAGGAATCGAATCCTAGCAGCCTGTTGAAAACTTAGGCGTTCGCAAGCCTGCGGGCACGTGATACCGCTTTGTCCGGCATAGGCAACTCTGGCAAGCCAGACTCTTTCAATAGCAAGCCCTCGCGAAAATAGGCTGCGCTAACCCTTTCCTCTCCCAGTCCGGCCAGTAAACGACCGAGTTCTGCACAGGTTTCGGCGCTGCGCTCCAGCTTATAACTGTTTTCAAAATAGTCCCTGGCCTTTCCCCACAACTGATTTCTCGCCGAGAGACGGCCCAGGCATAACTGCAGCTGTGCGTCCTTCTCGTGGGTGGCTAACCAGGACTCCGCCTGGGCCAATTGCTTGGCCAAATTGGGTAGCGCCACATAGCCGTATAAATTTGCCAGTTCGCTGCTCCAGGCCTGTTTCAGGCTGCGCACAATAATCTTGGCTGCCTCTTCATGGGCACCGCGTTCTATTAACAAGCGCAGGTAAACCTGCCCCAACGCTGCAGGCTTCTGCAAGTCAGTGGGCACTTTAGCCCAGTGCTTTTTCAGGCCATCGGTATTGGTATCGGTAGAGGCCGCCAGCTGAAACAACTCGGTGTGTACCTGTCTTTCCAATTCAGAAAGCTCATTCTCAGGAACCACCTTGTATTTACGAAGCTCCGGCAACAGGTCGGCCAAACTCTGCCAATCTTTCAAGCCCTCATAAACCTTGCGTAACAAGCTCAGAACATGAGGGTGTCGGCCGGCGTTGCGGCGGGCCCGCACCAATGTCGCCAAAGCCTGCTCATACTGCTGTGCGCCCAGTTTCATTTCAGCCTGGGTGATTTCCACCGCCACACCGGCATCGGTTTCGGAGTCCTCCGCCGCGCCCAGGTATTCACGCATTTTGTCCGCTTCATTTAATTGGTAGCTGGCTCTTGCCGCAATAAGATAATTCAGTAGCGGCGCTTCGTTACCCTTGGCGCCACGCAATAATTGACGCCGTGACTTGCTCCAGTTTCCTTCAATAAAATTAATCAGTCCCCTGTTGGTCAGGTGGACACCCTGTCGTGTTTTACGACCTCCCAACCAACTGGAAATCGAGCTCTTGCCGCCCAGAACCCTGCGTAAGAGTCTGACAGACAGATAGACCACTGCCGTAAACAGCAACAGCACCAGAGAGCCCACCCACAGGCTGGTCTCCACGGTATAGTTACCGTAAGCCACCAGGACATAGCCGGGGTCAATTTCAATCAGGGCGACAACAGCAACCCCCAACAACAGGCCAATGAGGCTATAGATAAATATTTTGCGCATATTTATTCCCCACTCTCAAGCTGCAAACGTCGCTCCATCGCTTGGTCAAGCTCTCGCAATGACCTGGAAACATCGGGGATATCTACCTCTATCGTCTCGCTCTTAAGTCCGGCGATATCCTGTGAGATAGCCCTGGAGCCCGCCTCATCCACTTCAAAAAACTGCTCAACCCAATGACTTGTTCGCCCCAGGCTCTCCTCGAAAAGCTGCTGATTCCCTGACAATAGCGCAACCTGGGCCTGCTCCAGCAACATACGCATATTCTGTCGCACCAACCGCTCCCACTGAGGATCCATTAACGCTTCGTAAGGAACGTCGCGGCGGCGAACCACGATATACTCTGACAGCTTATACAAGGCCTGTTCATAACCCTGCTGTAGGCGGTCCTGCCAGCCTTCTGCCGATGCGACGTCCACTGCCTCTGCGCGGTCGGGCAACTGAAAGATTGCCAGTTGGTCAACCTGCTCGATCAAGGCCGCCAGGCGCAGGTATAAACCAGCAGTATCTACTTTTGGCAGTGCGCGCAGTGCCGCCAGGTCAGCGGCCACCGCCGCTCTGGCTGTGTGCAATGTGGCTTCGTCCAGTTCCAGCAAGATGCTGTCGGCACTGCTGAGCAAGGTCGTAGCGGCCACGACGTCCCCCGCCATAATCAATCGCTGGTTGGCCAGGCGCAGCAGGTATTCGGCCTCTGCCAACAGCCAGTCCTTGCGGTCCGTAGCGCCAAAACGGGCAATCTCTTCGCGCTGAATCGTCACGGCAGCTTCCAGCTGCTCCAGCTGAGCTGCCTGTGCCGCCGATGTGCTCTCAACCTTCGCAAGACCAGACTGTAAGTTGCCTTGTAGCCGCTTATCCAGCGCGGTCAGTTCCGTCAACGCCGCCAGTTCTACGTCCTGCTGGCTGCTTTTTACCGATTCGAGTGTCGCCAGGCGTTGCGCCAACACGCTTTCGCGCCGCAGACCTTCCCTGAGGGACCAGGCAGCACCCGCCGCCAGGACAATAATGAGTAACAGGGCAAACCAGGCCACCGCAGAGGAGCCCTTCTTCTGCGCAGATTTAGAGGCGGGCTTTGCAGCCGGCTTCCTGGGGGGATCGGTTGCCGGATTCCAGGAGGAAGAAGCGTCGGCCTCTGCGCTGGCTTCTACGCTGGCTTCTGGTTCGACTGCTTTCGATTCCGGGTCTTTGTTGTCGTCTGACTGATCGCTCACTCGCTGCTCTCCAATGCCTTGTTACTTATTTGCCACCGGTTCTCCACAGCCTGGAGCACAGCGGCATCTGATGCGTTTTCAGCTGAATCTACGGTCAAAAACCCCAAATCCCTCGCCTGGCTCGCAACCCGCGCGGATGGAACGATAAGGGGCATATTCAAAACCCGGGCGCCGTCTTCCGAACCGAGCAGGGTCATCATATTCTGTAAGCCCTCACCACTGCTGACCAGAACAAGCCCTATCTGCCACTGGGACAGCTTCTGTGCCAGGGCACCCGTGCCCAGGGAAGGGCATTGCCGCCTATAGCAAGCCAATTCATCTACCCTCGCGCCCCGGCGCCCCAACTCCTGTTGTAAGCTTACCCTGCCACCGTGCCCCTTTACAATTAGCACACGTTGGCCCGCGACAGCTTGTAGGTCGGAATGCTCCAACAGACTTTCGCTGCTCATGCCGGCGCTGGAACTGACAAGCTGAACGCCGTATTCACCCAGCCGCCTGGCCGTGGCACCACCGATGGCATACCAGGCGGGACTGCCGGGTAAAGTCGGCCACGTTTTGTGCATCCAGGCCATACCGAATTGAACGGCATTACCGCTGATAAAAATAATATGTTGGTACAAATCCAGCTCGGCAATATGCCGTTGTTGCGGCTGCGTCAGTTGTTCACAAGCGACCAGCTCCAGCATGGGTTGACTAAAGGCCTGAAAGCCCCGCTTTTCGAGGCCGGCGCACAACGCCGCGGCCTGGCCCTCAGGCCGGGTAACCAGAACAGCCGGCTTAGCTGCCATACACCTCAGCCAGTATCTGCGCTGCACCCTGCCCAAGTAGATCTTCAGCGACCGAGATACCCAACTGTTCAGCTTCGGCCGCCGGTGCCGTGGACTCAGCGCGCAGTAACAGCGAGCCATCCGGCTTTCCCACCAGTCCGCGCAACCACAGATTTTCACCCGATGGATCGAACTCCGCATAGCAGGCGATCGGGACCTGGCAACCCCCCTGAAGACGTTGGTTCAATGCCCGTTCCGCGCTGACCCGCTGCGCTGTAGGCTTGTGGTGTAAGACCTGTAGAAGTTCCAACACCGCCTTATCGTTGCTGCGCAATTCAATGCCTACGGCCCCTTGACCGGCAGCTGGAAGTGACTCAGCTGAAGGAATGGACTGACGGATGCGCGACGCCATGCCCAGGCGAATGAGACCCGCACTGGCCAAAATAATGGCATCATATTCGCCTTCGTCCAATTTACGGAGCCGAGTATTGACATTACCCCGCAGAAACTTCACTTGCAGGTCAGGCCGCCTGGCGCGCAACTGGCACTCCCTGCGCAAGCTGGAGGTGCCCACGACACTGCCCGCAGGCAAGGCGGCCAGTGTGTCAAAATGATTGCTGACAAAGGCGTCACTGGGATCTTCACGCTGACAAATAACACCCAGCCCCAGACCCTCAGGAAATGCCATCGGCACGTCCTTCATAGAGTGAACCGCAATGTCTGCTGAGCCATCCAGCAGGGCGTTTTCCAATTCTTTGACAAACAGCCCCTTGCCACCCACCTTGGCCAAAGGCACATCCAGTAACTGATCTCCCCGGGAGGTCATACCCAGCAGGCGGACATCCAGACCAGGATGCGCCTCGCGCAGCGCAGCTTGCACAAATTCAGCCTGCCAGAGAGCCAGTGGGCTTTCTCGCGTAGCGATGGTCAGCGACATACATTGGATTCCTATTTTGGGCTGCCCATTATACCAGCCAGAGGGAACTTGAGCGAGACAGGCGGCGACTGGCCCGGGGCCACTCAGCTTCTGAGC
Organism: Halioglobus sp.; assembly: GCA_036960305.1. Lineage (GTDB taxonomy): Bacteria > Pseudomonadota > Gammaproteobacteria > Pseudomonadales > Halieaceae > JBALVT01. The sequence continues at coordinate 35,275 of JBALWA010000034.1, forward strand.
AGACGTTCCTTGACGCCTGACAGGTGACGGCGACTGACAGCAGGGCGAATGTCCACGCCATCGAGTTCAACACACCAACTACCACTGTCCTCTCGCTGCAGGCGCTTGATATGGGCAACCGATACCAGGGCATTTCGATGCACCCTGATGAACCCCCCGGCAAATTCACTCTCCAGTTCTTTCAGGGTATCCGGGATCAGTAATTCCTGATCGTGACTGCAAGCTGTGACATATTTTTGTTCGGCGATAAAGCAGCAAACATCGGCAACGGACAGCGTTTCAAGCCCGCGGTGGGTCTGGCTGCTCACCTGGGTTCTCGTGCCGCCCTCGCCTCGTATGGCCGCCAACTGCACTCGATTCACTCGGGACGCGCCCGTCAGGGCTGCGGCCAACGCTGCCTCACGCACCGGTTTAAGCAGGTAGGCGACCACCTGGTGTTGCAACGCCTCCAGAGCATATTGATCGTAGGCTGTGCAAAAAATAATCGCTGGCGGTTGCTCCAGTTGCTGTAGGTACATCGCTACTTCGATACCATCCATACCCGGCATCCGTATATCCAGTAGCAGCAGATCGGGCGCTTCGCTCTGAACAAGGTCAAGGGCAGCCATACCGTTGGCAGCCTCCAGGCAGGTCGCATCGGGCAGTATTTTTTTTAATAACCTGCGCAACCGGTCCCGGGCCAGGGACTCGTCATCAACCAGCAAGATCTTCACAGCGACTCCGGTATCGGATAGTGCAGTTGTACCCTGAACGTACTGCCCTCTTTGCCCGCGATGACTGCAGCCTCCCTGCCATACAACCCCTGTAAACGCTGCTCGATATTGGCAAGAGCCATGTGGTGGCCATCGGTATAACCGGGCTTTATCGGAACGGGGTTTTCTACACGCACCTGAATTTTACCCTCAACCCTGGCAAGCTCTACCGTCACCGTACCCCCTTCGGGCAGCGGCGCAATGCCGTGGTATACCGCATTTTCCACCAGGGGTTGCAGCAACAAGCCTGGCATGGACGCAATAAGCAAACCCTTGTCGATTTGCCAGTCAACCTGCAACCGTTCTCCCAGACGCAACTGCTCTATGCCGAGATAGAGCTCACAGAGGTGCAACTCGTCTGCGACCGTGGTCGCATGGTCACCCTCCTGCAGACTGGAGCGGAACAGCTCCGACAAATCTTCGACAGCCTGCTCAGCCGCCTCCGGCCGGGTCGCGATCAAGCTGGCGATACTGTTCATTGTATTAAACAGGAAATGGGGCCTAATGCGAGCCCGCAGTGAATCCAGCCGAGCCTGCAGTTCGGACTTTTCCCGCAGTTGCAGCTGTTGTTGCAGGTAGAAGTAACGCAAGGCAATGCCGGCCAGCACCATAGCGACCAACACATTTCTCAGCAGCCACCACCCCGCGTCAGCACCGTAGGCCAGTTGCGGATAGAACTGGATGGCCGCCAGGCTGCTGATTCCAGCAACGGCCATGACCAATAACAAGCAGCAAATTGAGGCGACATTCATACTGAGACGGGCGAAGAGCTTTCGCAGCGGACACAAACCGGCGGCACTGATCAAGACGACCCACTGTACATAGAGGGAGCTGGTCGCCAACAAGTTCCAGTCGAATCGTGGCAGCGTACTGCTGGCCAGGGTAAAAACCAGGGCCAGTAGTTCGGCTAGCAACACCATTAACAAAACCGCATGCGCAGCGCACAGATCGGGAATCAAAAACTCCCCCGACGCCCCATCCGACTGCCCCTGCCCCAATCGCCCCGGTGAAGGCTGCATTTATACGCTCCAAATCCCCGTTAACTGGTATACTTGCATCCTTGTCTACAGTGAACAAGTCCAATTTTTCCGCGTTAATGGCCAACACCAATTGACGCATCAGCAGTGGCGGTGTTTTAGCCAGAATGAGCAACCAGAATGAGCAATCAGAAAGACACCAGTAAATTATGGGGTGGACGCTTCAGTGAAGCCACCGACAGCTTCGTCCAGCGCTTCACGGCCTCGGTAAACTTTGACCAGAGAATGGCAAACGAGGACATCCAAGGCTCCCTGGCACACGCCGAAATGCTTTGCGCCGTGGGAGTGTTGAGCAGCGGTGAGCTGGACGAGATCCGCGGCGGCCTGGCCCAGGTGCGACAGGAAATTGCCGACGGCGAATTCAACTGGTCTATTGAACTGGAAGATGTGCATATGAACATCGAAGCCAGACTGACCGAACTGATCGGTATTACCGGTAAAAAGCTGCACACGGGGCGCTCCCGAAACGATCAGGTGGCCACCGATATCCGTCTGTTCCTGCGCGCTGCAATCGATCACATTGCCGGAGAGCTCACACGACTGCAACGCGGCACCATTGGCCTGGCCGCGGACAATACCGACACCATTATGCCTGGCTTCACCCACCTGCAGACGGCTCAGCCCGTATCCTTTGGCCACCACCTGCTGGCCTGGAATGAAATGCTCGAGAGGGACTATGGGCGGCTGATGGATTGTCGCCAACGCATGAACCAGTCGCCCCTGGGCGCGGCCGCCCTGGCCGGTACGACATACCCTATAGACCGCGCGCAAACAGCGGCTTTACTGGGCTTTGACAAGCCCACAGAGAATTCCCTGGACTCCGTTTCCGACCGCGACTTTGCCATCGAATTCTGCAGTTTTGCGGCGCTCCTGATGACCCACCTGTCGCGCATGTCCGAAGAACTGGTTTTGTGGACCTCAGCCCAGTTCAATTTCATTGAGCTGCCAGACCGTTTTTGCACCGGCTCCTCCATCATGCCGCAGAAGAAAAACCCCGACGTACCGGAACTCGTGCGCGGCAAGGTAGGCAGAGTCAACGGCCACCTGATCTCCCTTCTCACACTGATGAAAAGCCAGCCCCTGGCCTACAACAAGGACAACCAGGAAGACAAGGAACCGCTGTTTGACACCATTGATACCGTGGCCGATTCGCTGCGGGCTTTCGCAGACATGATCCCTGCCATCCGCCCGCGCACTGAGCCCATGCGCGAGGCCGCCCTGCGCGGCTTTTCAACCGCAACTGACCTCGCCGACTATCTTGTCGGCATCGGCCTGCCCTTTCGCGATGCTCATGAAGTAGTGGGTAAAGCCGTGGCGCATGGGATAGATGCCGGCCTGGACCTGGCCGAGATGGACCTCGCGACGCTGCAGGGCTTCTGCGCGGACATCAAAGAGGATGTATACCAGGTGCTGACCCTGGAAGGCTCCATCGGCGCGCGAGACCACCTCGGTGGAACTGCACCCCGGCAGGTCGCCGCAGCGGCGCAGCGTGCGCTGACCGCATTGAAGCAAAGAGCCTAGCTATCAAGTTGGGCCGGATGGGTGCGATCAGCGCCCGCCAAAATACCTCAAAGAGGCCTGAAAGGTCACATCCGGTGCCGTCTCGACCCTGACATCCTCGATAAAGTTGAGATCCACAGACCAGCGCGGCGCAAAGGCCCAGCGAGCACCCAGGGACAACAGGATCGCCTCATCACCCAGAGCGGTCAGTTTACTGTCAGCGGGCGCACCATGGGCGTCCAGCTGAACCAGTATTGACCAGGCATCCGCTACCGCCCAATCCATCGTAAGCCCGGCAAACCACAGATCCCTCTCCTGCGCGTCCCCCAGGAGTTCGGATTTTCCAGCCCGTAGGTAACCCAGCTGTCCGTGCCAGGACAGGGGCAAGTCCGTCAGGTGCTCGCCGGAAAAGCGCAGCGCTAGCCAGCCATCCTCAGCGCCACTGCCGAGAAAATCCCGTTCCTCACCGGTGGCAAATTTATAACCGAGCACCAAACTGGCCGCCGAGCTTTCCCGGGTGTAAAAGCCATGGCTCAAGGCAACACTGACATCGCCAAGACCGGAGGCATCATCAAGCATTGCGAAGCGGGCCTCGGGCCCGGCATAGCGGTAGTCCAACACATTCCGCGGCGCGTCCGACCGACCGCCGTCCGTAAACCCCCACAGGCTGTGCCAGCTGTCAATCAGGCTATCCAGGTTACCCGCGCTGTGCTCCAACCAGGGCACTTCCACCTGCACATCCCAGTTTTCCGCCAGACCATAGCGAACCTCCAGGGCAAAGCGCAGGGTCTCACCGTCCAGATTAAGCCCTTCCACCTTATCGAACTCGGAAACATAGTGGCTGGCAACACTGCTGTGCAGCGCCACAGCAACGCTTTTCGGTGTCTGGATCGCGGCGACTCGTTGGGAGGGCAAACCAAAAAGCCCTGCCACCGGGCTCAGGTTTTTAACATAGAGCGGTTCACTGTCGGCGCCGGCACCCGCCGCCACGGCGAGCATGGCAGCGACCAGGATAATCGATCGATACCCACCGATGAGCCGCCATTCAGGTCCAGGAAAAATCAATGCCGCCCTGCTCCTTCATCTGCTCGACCACAAAGGGCCGGAACAATTGTTGATCCCGGGTATTGCGCCAATCGTCTACCTCCGCATCGTACTCGAAGTGAAAGCCACCTGCCCGAGTGGCCAACCAAAGCTGCCGCGTGGGCGGCTGTCGACTGAAAACCATGGTGGATCCGCCCTCAAACACCAGGGTGAGCACGCCACCGCCCGCTTCGTAGTCCATATCGGAGTCTATTTCATCCAGCTGGAGTTCCAGCGTATAAAATACCGTGTCGATCAATTCATTAAATTCAGATTCAGTCATATCCTGCCAACAAATAGGGGGGATTTGCCCCGGAAAACGTTAATAATACGGACAGCTCGCGCCAGTTACCACTGGGCGGTATAATCCAGCCCTAATTCTTCGGATCATGCGCATGTACAACGCCATTTGGAAAGCTCTATTACTCAGCGGATTGCTGCTTATGGCTGGCTGTGGCCAGACGGGCCCCCTATACCTGCCGGAAGCGGAAGTCGAAGCCGAAGAAGCCCCCAGGGACAAACCCACACCCGTGGAGCCTGAACAGGACCAGCCGACCGAGCCTACTGACAACAGCTAACAAACCAGAATCGAGACTACCGAGACAAACAACATGGACTACTTCCCCTACCGTAGCGACCAGTTATTCGCCGAAGACGTCGCTGTGAGTGACATCGCCGAGCAATACGGAACACCCTGCTATGTCTACTCCCGCGCCGCACTGGAAGCCGCGTTTACTGAATATACCCGGGCACTTGCCGATGTTCCGCACCTGGTGTGCTATGCCGTCAAAGCAAACTCCAATATTGCGGTCCTCAATGTTCTGGCGCGACTGGGTGCAGGGTTCGATATTGTGTCCCAGGGTGAACTGGAACGCGTGGTCGCCGCCGGCGGTGATCCAGCCAAAACGGTTTTCTCTGGCGTCGGAAAGAAGCCAGAAGAGATGGCCCGCGCCCTGGAGTTGGGCATTTTCTGTTTCAACCTGGAATCAGCGGCTGAACTGGAAACCCTGAACCGGGTAGCCGGAGAGCAGGGCGTCAATGCCCGTGTATCCGTTCGGGTGAACCCCGATGTGGACGCCAAGACCCATCCGTATATTTCTACCGGCTTGCGGGAGAACAAATTTGGCATCGCCATCGATCAGGCCCTGACGGTCTATCAGCGCGCGGCGGCACTCCCCCATATCGAGGTGGTAGGCCTGGACTGTCATATCGGCTCCCAGTTAACAGAAATGACGCCCTTTATAGACGCCCTACACCGGTTATTGCGACTGATCGACACACTGGCTGAAGAGGGCATTCACATACACCACCTCGATTTGGGTGGCGGGCTGGGCGTGCGTTACCAAGACGAGCAACCACCTGCCATCGGCGAGTACATCAGTGCAATACGCGAACACCTTGAGGGCCGCGACCTGCAGCTGTTGTTCGAGCCCGGGCGATCCATCTCGGCGAACGCTGGGCTACTACTGACTCAGGTGGACTATCTAAAGCCCACGGAGGAGCACAATTTTGCCCTGGTGGACGCGGCCATGAACGACATGATCCGACCCGCACTCTACCAGGCGTGGCTGGATATCCGCCCGGCCGTACTGCAGGCGGGGCGCGAATCGAAAACCTGGGACGTTGTCGGCCCGGTCTGCGAAACCGCCGACTTCCTGGGTAAGAATCGAGAGTTGGCACTCGCGGCCGGCGACATTCTGGCAATCTCAGGCTCCGGCGCCTACGGCTTTACGATGAGTTCGAATTACAATAGCCGCCCCAGGGCCGCCGAAGTCATGGTCGATGGCGCAACAAGCTATTTGGTGCGCGCAAGGGAGTCAATAGCTGATATTATGCGCGGAGAAAGCTGCCTCCCCGATTAAGACGGAGGCCGCAAACGCAAGCACGGACAACTGATGCAACTCAGATTCACCAAAATGCACGGCGCCGGCAATGACTTTGTCATGATCGACCTGATCACCCAGCGCTTTATCCTACGCCCCCGGCATGTGCGCAGGCTCGCAGACCGGCACTTTGGCGTGGGCTGCGATCAGGTGCTGGTGGTGGAGCCTCCCCGCGGCACCGACGCTGATTTTCGCTACCGCATCTACAACGCCGACGGTGGCGAAGTGGAAAACTGCGGCAATGGCGCCCGTTGCTTTGCACGATTTGTGCGCGACAAGAAGCTGACGACCAAAACAGTCATCTCCGTGGAAACAGCCTGTGGCCTCCTCGAGTTACGCGTAAGAGAAGAAAACCAGGTGGAGGTCGATATGGGCGCGCCCGTATTAACGCCTGCTGATATACCGTTCCTGGGCGGTGCCCAGGCTGCCTCCTATGCCTTATCAATAGAGGGCAGGGAATTCGAAATTGGCGCGGTTTCCATGGGCAACCCCCATGCCATTTTGACCGTGGATGATGTTGCCGAAGCGGAACTGGAACAGCTGGGCCCGCTGATCGAGCACTGCGCTGACTTTCCCGAGCGGGTCAACGTGGGCTTTATGCAGCTTGTCTCTCAATCGGAGATCAATTTGCGCGTTTTCGAGCGCGGCGTGGGTGAGACCCTGGCCTGCGGCACTGGTGCCTGCGCGGCAGTCGTGTATGGCCTGAATCGCGGTTGGTTACAAGACACCGTGACAGTTAACCTGCCGGGGGGTAAGCTCTCTATAGCGTGGGCAGGTGAAGGCCAGTCAGTCATCATGACCGGCCCCACCGCTGTTGCGTTTGAGGGAAGCCTATTTATTTGAGGCCCCGCGGGGCCAAATGACACTACCGTTCACAAAAGGAAAATATAACAAATGTCAGTTAAAAACGATCCAGCGGTAATGACCACAGAATCCAGCCTCGACGACGATGCCGTCAGGGGCTACCTCAAAGAAAACAGCGACTTCCTGCAGCGAAATCCGGAGATGCTGGATTACCTGCATATTTCCCACGCCTCAGGCAGCGCAATCTCCCTGGTTGAAAAACAGGTGAGCGTGTTGCGTGAACGCAATATCGAAATGCGTCGCCGACTCAACACGCTGACCACCAACGCCCGCGACAATGAAAAACTCTACGAACAGACCCGCGCGCTGGTACTGGCTTTACTTGAAGCCGACTCCCTGGCCGGTATTCATCAGGCCTTTACTGATTCCATGAAGAAAGACTTTCAAGTGGAGCACAGCAGCATCATCCTGTTCGGCGACAGCACCGATGAGGAAGGTATTTGTCGTATAGAGACTGAGGAAGCTGCCAAACTGGAAATTGGCGCACTGCTCAAAGGGCGCAAAGCCGTGTGCGGCGCACTGCGTAAAGAGGAACTGTCCTACCTGTTCCCCACCGCCGGTGATATCGGCTCCGCCGCCTTAATGCCTCTGTACAACAGCAAAGCGCTGGGCGTCATCGCCGTCGGCTGTTCAGATGCCAACCGCTACAGTGGCGACATGGATACGCTGTTCCTCACCCAGATTGCCGACGTCGTGGTGCGATTGTTACCGCGACTGAATCAGCAGTAGGCGACGCCTGATGGCCGAACCGGCAATTTCCTGGTCGGCCAGGCAGTTTCTCGACTACCTGCGCGATGTACGCCAACTGTCGCCTCACACCCTCTCTAACTACCGGCGGGACCTGAATTCCCTGCAGCTATTTTGCACAGAAAAGGGTCTTCAGGAACCCGACCAAATTACCGAAACCCATATCCGGCAGTGGGTGAGTCAAATGCACCGCAGCGGCCTCGCCGGGGGGAGTATTCAGCGCAGTCTGTCTGCCAGCCGTTCGTATTTTAATTACCTCAGCAGGGAACAGGGGCGGCAGCACAACCCCGCTAACGCTGTTCAGGCCCCGCGCAAACCGCGCAAGCTACCCAAGACCCTGGACGCCGACCAGGTCAACAAGTATCTGGATTTCGAACCAGGGTCCGAGACCGGAATCCGGGACAAAGCCATGGCCGAACTGTTTTATTCTTCCGGCCTGCGCCTGGCCGAGCTGGCTGCAGTCAACCTGAATGACATCGACAGACACTCAAAACTCATGACCGTCACCGGCAAGGGCAATAAGACCCGAACAATACCAGTGGGCTCTTTCGCGCTTGATGCCATTGATCAGTGGTTACAGGTCCGCCCGGCACCGGATAGCGACGACCCGGATAGCGCCACAGCCCTCTTCACCAGCAATCGCGGCCACCGCATCAGCGTACGTAATATCCAGGCGCGATTAAAGCTGCAGGGCCGGAAAAGCGGCATGCACCAGGACGTACATCCACACATGCTGCGCCACTCTTTTGCCAGTCATATGCTCGAGTCCAGCGGCGACCTACGCGCCGTTCAGGAACTACTGGGGCACGCCAACATATCCACAACGCAAATATACACCCACCTGGATTTTCAGCATCTGGCCAAGGTCTATGACAAGGCCCATCCCCGGGCCAAACGAAAAAAAACAGAGTGAGACGACCATGACAAGCGCTATTCAGGTCATTACCTTCGATCTGGACAACACCCTGTGGGACGTAGAGCCCGTACTCATGCGCGCCGAACAAGCCCAGCGGGCCTGGCTGGAAGAGCACCGTCCGGGCGCGATTGACAACATCAGTCACGAACAGCTGTGGCAGCTAAAAAAAACCGTGTGGAAGCAACACCCGGAACTGGCTCACCAGATCAGCCAGATCAGGGTGCAGTTCCTGTATGAGTTACAGCGCACCGCCGGGTATGACGAAGATGAGGCGCGCAGCGGTGCAGAGGCCGCCTTCGGGGTCTTTCTCAACGTCCGCCACGCGGTCACGCTTTACGAGGAGGCCCTGGCGGTTCTAGAGGGTCTGGCCGGGCTTTATACGCTGGGTGCACTCACCAATGGCAATGCCGACATCTACAAAACCGATGCCGCAGAATATTTTGATTTCGCCTTCCTGGCCGAAGACGTGAACGCCAGTAAACCGGCGCCGGACATGTTTCACGCCGCCATAGAAAAAGCCGCCGTAAGACCGGATCAAATCATACATGTTGGGGACAACCCGGAGCATGACGTGCAGGGGGCCAGGGACGTGGGCATGCACACGATCTGGATGAATTCCCAGGGCCAGGACTGGCCGGGCGGGACAAGAGCTGACCGGGAGATTGACAATCTCAGGCTATTACCCGAGGTAATAGCCAGTATTGCCAACGCCCGACAGTGATCTCAGGGCTTATTTGCCGGAGAGAATCTTCTTCTTGGTGCTGTTGTACTCTTTTTCAGTAATCACGCCGCTGTCATAGGCCGATTTGAGATCCAACAACTGTTGCCCTTGCGTCTCGGTCTGCTTCACGGTCGTTGTGCTGCCACCACAGGCCGAGAGGCCCAGAACAACTGCGACAACTGCGGCGCCCAGAATACTTTTATTTAACATGGTCTATTTTCCTTTATGTTGTTTTACTTATCGTAGAGGCTAAATTGCCTCCTCACCTGTTTCACCCGTGCGGATGCGAATAACCTGCTCCATCGCCGAAACAAAGATTTTTCCATCGCCAATTTTACCCGTATTCGCCGCCTGGATGATAGCGTCAATTGTCGCGTCGACCTGCTCGTCCCCGACCGCAATCTCAAGCTTCAGCTTGGGCAGGAAATCCACCACATACTCCGCGCCGCGGTACAGCTCAGTATGGCCGCGCTGGCGACCAAACCCCTTCACTTCGGTGACAGTGATGCCCTGCACCCCTATATCAGACAGTGCTGAACGCACATCGTCCATCTTGAACGGCTTGATAATGGCTGTAACCAGTTTCATTCCGCGGCTCTCCTGTATAAAACAATCCACCATTATCTATTGCTTGGGGAGAATGGCAAGCTTCGATTCCAGACACTGGGGTTCTAAATTCGGGACGAACACCCTTAATTGCCTCTCTGGAGACGCCATGAGTCGCTGCTTTAGGCATTGGGTTTCCTAATTCGCAGCCAACATAGAAAAAGGGGGACCAAAAGGCCCCCCACATGTACGCTTCCAAGAAGGCGCCCGCTAAGTTACTTCATAGTGAACTCAGGGTAGGCTTCCATTCCGCATTCGGAAAGATCCACACCTTCGTACTCTTCTTCCGCAGTAACCCGGATACCCATAACCGCTTTGATGATGCCAAAGACGATCAGGCTGGTACCAAAAACCCATCCGAAGATAGTCAGCGCACCAATGATCTGGCCGGAGAAGGAAGAGTCGCCGTTAGTGATGGGTACCAGCAGCAGACCAAGCAGACCCACAACACCGTGTACCGAGATTGCACCAACGGGATCGTCAATCTTGAGCTTGTCCAGGGTCAGGATAGAGAAGACCACCAACACCCCACCGACCGCACCGAACAAGGTCGCCTGCAGAGCAGAAGGCGTATCAGGACCCGCTGTAATCGCAACCAGACCCGCCAGTGCGCCGTTGAGCGTCATGGTGAGATCGGCTTTGCCGAAGATCATACGGGCAGTCACCATGGCAGCGATGAGGCCACCGGCAGCAGCCGCGTTGGTATTCATGAAGACGATAGCAACCGCATTGGCTGAATCGACGCTGGCTGTGGCCAATACTGACCCGCCATTGAAACCGAACCAACCCATCCAGAGGATGAAAGTACCGAGGGTCGCCATGGGCAGGTTAGCACCGGGAATAGCCTTTACAGAGCCGTCCTCGCCGTATTTACCTTTCCGGGCACCCAGCAGAAGAACACCTGCCAGGGCCGCTGCTGCGCCCGCCATGTGCACGATGCCAGAGCCGGCGAAGTCCAGGAAGCCCAGGTCTCCCAGGGTGTACATGCCAAAGACAGGATTGCCACCCCAGGTCCAGCTACCTTCCATCGGATAGATGAAACCGGTCATGACGACCGCAAATGCCAGGAAAGCCCACAGCTTCATACGCTCTGCAACGGCACCCGAGACGATAGACATCGCCGTGGCAACAAACACCACCTGGAAGAAGAAGTCAGCGGAGGGGGCGTAGGTCGCCGGTTCTTCCGCGCCGGTCACACCGTCACCGGTGATGGTGGACAGCATGATATCGCCACCGTACATAATCGCGTAGCCACAGACCATGTACATGATGCAGGCAATCGCGTACAGAGCGACGTTTTTAGTCAGGATTTCTGTGGTGTTTTTGGAGCGAACAAGGCCCGCTTCCAGCATCGAGAAGCCCGCTGCCATCCACATTACCAGGGCGCCGCATACCAGAAAGTAAAAGGTATCGAGGGCGTACTGCAGTTGAAAAATTTCGTTTTCCATAGGAATAACTCTCTTGTAGATGTCTGGAGGTTTAAATCGCTTCTTCGCCGGTCTCGCCGGTACGAATACGGATGACCTGCTCCAGAGGTGAAACAAAGACTTTGCCGTCGCCGATTTTTCCGGTGTTGGCGGCTTTGGTGATAGCTTCGATAGTTTGCTCAACTAACGCAGCACCTACTGCCACTTCAATTTTTACCTTGGGAAGGAAGTCGACAACGTACTCGGCTCCACGATACAACTCGGTGTGGCCCTTTTGCCGACCGAAACCCTTCACCTCAGTAACAGTAATACCCTGCACGCCGATTTCAGACAGCGCCTCGCGCACGTCGTCCAGCTTGAAAGGCTTAACAATTGCTGTGATTAATTTCATGTAGCTCTCCTGGTGTTAGTGTGGCGCCCCAAGGGGCGCCGAGTGGAAATTCAAGCGTGATTACATGCTTTTTGAGATGGTGAAGATAACGCTGTCATCGCCCCACTTGGTGTCGAATACGTCCTCTTTATCCAGATCTGTGCCCACATAGGCCAGCGTCCAGTCCACAGCCAACCAGGAGGTGGTTACGCCCACGGAGTAGTCAATATATGAGCTGGTGTTATTGGCAAGGAAGCCGCCTTTCTTGTCCAAGTCGTTGTAACCGGCATGCAGGTCGAGTGAGAAATTTTCGCCCAGACCAAAGCTGTAATCTCCAGACAGGTAGTAGAAGCTGCCAGTACCACCATAGTAATCATCAGAGTAAACCAGGCCCACAGTGCCGTCCCACAGATTCAGCTTGGCGTAGACTTCCTGGTAGTCGCCGTCGTCACCATCGTCACCGGGGTACCCGTAGTACATGTAACCCACATCGACACCGACGTTATCGGTGATGTCGCCGGCCCAGCCGCCGTAAAGGTCCAGTTCCAAACTGCCGTCAAAACCGGCGCCATCGGTGTCAAAGTCAACGGAAGAACCCCAGGTACCGAGGTAAATGCCGTTATCCCAGCTGATATCAAATCCACCCTGTATTGCAATATCTTCATTTGACTGTGAAATACCGCGGAACTTGTAATCACTGGTTATCGCAACGTTACCGGCAATATCCGGTGCAGCCTGGGCCGTGATTGCACCAGCCAGTAAAGTGGCGGCCAGGGTAGCGGGAAGCATTTTTTTGTTTAACATGTCTCAATCTCCATAAATTAGTTTTGCGATCTGCAGATTTCATCCCTAAAACTTTCTGTGAGCATTTCGTATGCGCTCTGCGTCTTCAGCACCTGAGCATTTGCACACCTCGTGCCAAGAACGATAAAACTCATAATTATCAATTGGATATGATTATTTTTTTGCAACAGGCGACTGTGTGGTCGCAGATTTAGTGCAAAACCTCTGCACCAAAATGGGACGACGCACCATAAAAGTGCGCGATCGTGCTCTGTGACTGTCCGCGTGAATGGACTAGAATTGACACTCAGAGAAATCAGCAAATACAGGCGACAATCATGGCGTTAAAACCTCCTCCACCCCCCTGGGAAGTCCTGCAGCAGGTCAATGAGATCGTGGGCAACAACGGCATCAAGGGCGAGGTCGACAAAAGCGTACGCGCCCTGGTCCAATCCGGCTTGACGAAGCTGGATATGGTGAGCAGGGAGGAGTTCGATGCACAGACAGAGATACTCAAGCGCACCCGCACCCAGATCACCCTGCTGGAGACCCAGCTGGAGGAACTGACCAAAGAATTGGAAAAAATGCCCTAACCCGGCACACACTGGCGGCGGCAAAGCCTCCAGCAGAACACAGCAGCTCAAGGATGAGCCATGGAACTCTCTGTAATCTACAGCCGCGCACTGGAGGGCATTGCCGCCCCCCAGGTGCAGGTGGAAACACACCTCTCAAATGGCTTGCCATCCTTTCATATTGTGGGCATGCCGGAGACAGCCGTACGCGAGAGCAAAGAGCGTGTGCGCAGCGCACTACTGAACTCTCACTTTGAATTCCCTGACCGTCGAATCACCGTAAACCTGGCGCCCGCCGATCTCCCAAAAGAAGGCGGGCGCTTTGACCTCCCTATTGCCCTGGGTATTCTGGCCGCCTCCGGGCAGCTAACGCCAAACCGGCTGGGAAACCATGAATTTATCGGAGAACTTGCGCTGGATGGTCGCCTGCGATCCATTCCTGGCGCCATTAATGCCGCCAGGGAGGCGACTGCCATCGGTCGTCGACTGGTCGTACCCGAATGCTGTGCGCAACTGGCAGCCCATGTGCCCGACAGCAAGATTGTGCCCGCCGATGACATCCTGACCCTGTGCGCCTACCTCAATGGCAGTGAGGACATCGCCCTACAAACCGCGTCCATGCCGACAACGGAACACGATTATGCTGACCTGGACGAAGTCGTGGGCCAGGCAACTGCCAGACGCGCACTGGAAATCGCCGCCTGCGGGGGCCACAACCTTCTGCTTTTCGGCCCCCCCGGTACAGGCAAAACCCTTCTGGCAAGCAGGCTACCGGGGATTATGCCACCACTGACCACCGAGGAGGCCCTGACAGGGCTCGCCCTGCGCAGTATCTGTGGCACAGCCGATGAAACCCGGTATTTGCGGCGCCCGTTCCGGAGCCCCCATCACAGCGCAAGCCCTGCCGCTCTCGTCGGCGGCGGCAGTAAACCCCGGCCCGGCGAAATCTCCCTCGCCCACGGTGGCGTCTTGTTTCTTGACGAATTGCCCGAGTTCACCCGCCATACCCTGGAAATGCTCAGGGAGCCTCTGGAATCGGGTGAGATCACCCTGTCGCGAGCCCGACATAAAACCACCTACCCCGCCCGTTTCCAGCTGGTTGCCGCCATGAACCCGTGTCCCTGTGGTTTTGATGGTGACATTGAGCAGGCCTGCCGCTGCACACCGGACCAACTCCTACGCTACCGACAGCGGATTTCCGGACCCCTGCTGGACCGAATAGACCTTCATACTTACCTGTCCCGTGTACCACCGGAGCTGCTGCTGGCCAGCAAACAGAGCAACGAGGCTTCCCGCAGTGTTCGCCTGCGAGTTTGTGCCGCCAGAGACCTGCAGACCCAACGACAGGGCTGCGCCAACGCGCACACAGCCCACCGGGACATCACCGGCCTCTGCCTACTCGAGACCGCCGAGAACCGCTATCTCGAAACCGCACTGAAATCCATGTGCCTGTCCGCTCGGGCGGTTTATCGCTCCCTGCGCGTAGCGCGCACCATTGCCGACCTGCAGGGGGAAACCCGTGTCAGCACTGAGCATATCAGTGAGGCATTGGCCTACCGAAACCCTGACCTAACCCGGTAAAGCCAGCCGCCCCAGCGTATTTTTTCTTTACCTGCCGGCTTCGATATGGCAAAATGCACTACAAACTACTAGTCATTAGTTTTACTGGATCATCACACGTGGAACAGCGACCTCACTCTCGGAGATAACCATGAGCCAATGCCCCTTTGCCAATCTGCTTGACCCGGACACTTACGCGGAAGGCATGCCCTACGACACACTGAAGGAAATACGCGAGGCAGGCCCCGTTGTGCACATGGAGGATCCCCTGACCGGCGTCCCCTACTGGGTAATCACACGCCAGGAAGAACTGGACTTTGTATCAAAGAAGCCGGCATTGTTTTCCTCCGCCGAACGAACAGCTTTTCCCATGGAGTATGATACGGATCTGGTAGAGGGAGTACACCGCAATACCATTATCAACATGGACCCGCCAATACACCAAAAGGTCCGTCGCATTGTAAGAAATGCCTTCACCCCCAAGGCAGTGGAGTCCTATGAGCCCAATTTCCGGGCCCACGCCAAGCGGATCGTCGACGCCGTAGCCAGTCGTGGTGAGTGTGAATTCGTTGAGGAAGTAGCAGCCGAGCTGCCCCTGATCGCCATTCTTGAACTGTTGGGCATCCCCCTGGAGGATCGCAAAAAGTTCTTCGACTGGACCAACATCATGATTTTCGCCGACGACCCCAATATGTCAATTTCCGAGCAGCAAGGGCAGGAGGCCTCGCTGGAAGTCCTGATGTACGCCATGCAAATTGCGGCCAAGCACCGCGAAGAGCCCATGCAGAATATCACCGGCGCCCTGCTGGATGCGAAACTGGACGGTGAACCCATCAGTGAAGAACTGTTTGGCTGGATGTTCATACTCACGCTGGTAGGTGGCAACGAATCCACCC
>JBALWA010000035.1:0-47385 GCA_036960305.1 Halioglobus sp.
CTGCCACCAGAGAGGTTTTCAAATTTCCGTGGTGATAGCGTCCTGCAATTTTATTTACAGAAGAATTTTTTGAAGACGATTTACCGCTACTCATCGAAAATTACATCCACCAAAGGCAGGAAACATAGCGACATAGTATATCTAATATTCAGCTTGCCAGGGTAACTAAGAAGTATCCCTAAGATTTAGTACAAGGTGACCCTGCATGAGGAGTGCCAGGATCACTTACAACCAGAGTAAGTGCCAAAAATCAGGTAATATGAGTTCAGCACCAGGTGGGCTGGGCTCATTACACGGCATCGTTATCGTGTACAACAACCAGCGGCTATGTAAGAGTTGCAAGTATATTCGAACTTACCGTTAGCACATACGAACAGCCCTCTCAATCGATGCTATACCGATTTGTAGACCGCGGCCACCAATGCCTCCGCTCGCGGATCAACCCAGGCTCGGCCCCCTAGACGATTGGTTACATAGCCAAAACCCAGCCCGACCTTCGGATCTGCAAAGCCCACCGAACCGCCCGCCCCAGTATGACCGAACGTAATGCCTCCTTGCCCCAGTTTCATTTGCTTGGCTTGAGGGTTTGAGAGCATAAACCCCAGGCTGAATCGCATTGGAACCAGCAATACTGCGTCGATACCCGAGCTCGATTCCGTGTAACAATTTCTGATTGTTTCCTCTCGTAGAAGCCGTACGCCATTAATAGTGCCACCATTTGCCAGCCCGCCATAAATAGACGCAAGGGACTGTGCAGTGCCATGGCCGTTCGCTGAAGGGATTTCACTCTGGCGCCATGCAGATGAATTCGTTCCTGTCGCTAAGGTCGGGGGATTCATAAACGCTTTGATAGCGATACTGTCCGGTCGCGCTTTATCCGCGATCAGGTCAGGCCTGGCAGGTTGGCTCTCAGATTCCTTTTGAGACTTGCTAGAACTCCCAAGCCTGGCCACATCGGCGACACGCCCAAGCTGATCCGAATTCAGGCCTATATGAAAATCGAGGCCCAGTGGCTCCGCGATTTCATCCCGGAAATACTGGCCAACAGACTTACCACTGACCCGACGAATCAGTTCGCCGATAAGCCAGCCAAATGTGAAAGCCTGGTAGCCTTGTTTAGTACCGGGAACCCACCATGGTTCTTCACGTTCCAGCGCTGACACCATGGCACCCCAATCGTATATCGCCTCAGCTGGAATTTCTTCTCTGAACGCAGATAGCCCCGATCGGTGGTTAAGAATCATACGAACCGATATATCCCGTTTGCCCTTTGATGAAAACGCCGGCCAGTACTGACCGACCGGCGACTCCAGATCCAGTACACCCTGTTCAATAAGACGATGGGCGCAAAGTGCGGTAATACCCTTTGTGGCAGAAAACACGTTGACCAGAGTGTCCTGTTGCCAGGGAAGCGTTTGCGATCGATCCCGCGTGCCCCCCCACAGGTTGACCACCAGATTTCCTTGCCAGCATGCGGAAAAGCTCGCACCGCCCTCTGCGCTTTGCACTAGACTCTCGGCAAATATACGTCGCACATCAGTAAAACGCTCATCACAGTAGCCACTAATCTCTAAGTCGTGATTCATAACAACCCACTTAGTTTCAAGTTGATTAGAAAAAGGGGCGGCCGGAGCTGGATAAACGACCGCGGTAACTACTACCGTACAGGACCAACTCACCGGGGCAAATTGGTATTTTTTTCAATAACGGTAACTGAGCGTAATTCCGGCAGTTCGCGGCTGAATCAAACTAATATCGTTGTAGTTCTCTCCCGCAGCACGGCGGGCAATGACCGCATCTTCATCAAATACGTTCTTGACATAGACTTTCGCGGACCAGATGTCGTTACGAACACCACCGAAAAGATCCAACACCGAGTAGCTATCTGCTGTGAGTCTGCCTTCTGAATCGCCAGGCACTTCGGCCTCACCCCGGTAGTTGAAAAGACCACTGACAAACCACTCACTGCTAATGGCATTGAGTGGCTGCGAGTACTCGCTTTGGAGCACGAACGACCAGTCGGGTTGTTCGCCGGCAACACCACCCGAAGCATCACACACATTAATCGGATTTTCAGGGGAAACGGGGGGCTGGGATGAATCGGTACACGGCACCTCGCCTTTCGTAAATTCAACTTGACTCCAGGCCAGTGAACTAAACAGGGTCCAGTTCTGGGATAGCAATACGCGGAGCTCGCCCTCGATACCATATTGCTCCGCTTCTTCAACGTTAACGTAGACAATATCAATATCGGAAACGGCGCCTCGGGTAGGGTTCCAGATCTGAAAACTGGGATTGACCTGGTAATCATCGTAGACACTATAGTAGGTGGCGGCCCCGTACTGAGCGCGCCCTTCCCAAAAAGTGCCTTTTAAGCCGATCTCAACGCTATTGACACTCTCGCCACCGTAGGCAAGCATCTCCGGCGGGACGGAGCCTTCAATATCGAAATTCGGTGCGCCGGGCCTATAACCACGGTCATAGGTCGCGTAAATGTTATGATCGTCATTAAAGGCGTGAGCGATTTTAACTGTCCCCGTCCACTTTTCCTCCTTCTCCCCAGAGGCAAGCGCACACGGAGCGGCACTGCCATCAGGGCATCCGACGGTCGTCGTAGCAACGGGCGGTGTCACCCCACCTCCGGGCTCCATAGTCGAGCCTAGTAACAGATCAATGGTGGAGTTGTTGCTGCTGCTGTTATCGAATTCGTTGTAGCGCAAACCCACTGTTAGCGTGGTCATGTCTGTCAGGAAAAAATCATTGTGTGAAAATACTGCCTGGGTTTTCTCGCTAACCGGTATGTCCAGGCCAATATTGGCTACCAGGCTGGGCGGAACATTGTTGAAAACAGAAACATCTGTCTGCGAGCTCACGTTGGAATAGTAGTATCCGAACTGTGTGTCCCACCAATCAAACGGGGAAGCTATACCTCTCAATTCAAATTGATCGCCATCCTTGCTTTCTATGTCAACGGCAACTGTCTGCATGGGCTGCTCAGTCAAGTCATCATCACTAGCATAGTCTGTCGTGTACTCATGCCTGGCCATAAATAACGTTAATTCAATCGGGCCGGTGTCCCACCCCAAATGCAAGGTATACAGGTCATCTTCTGCACTATTTACCTGATCCGGGGCATCTTGAAGTGAGGTACGGTCTTTTGCATCCAACTGAAAAGCGGCGGTGGGAGTAATGCTTTCCACCGCACGATAGGTTTCCAAATCATCAGACTCTACATGGGTCCAACCCAATTTTGCGGTAAAAACGTCATTGGGTTCCCAAAGGAGCTTTGCACGATAACCCTCACTATTGATTTCATTATCAATATTGCGGGTGATATTTTCGACGCCGGTTTCACGTTCATCAAGCAGGACGGCGACGCGAATGGCAAGCTCATCCTCAATCAGAGGCATTGAGATAGCACCCTGCACATTGTAGCCATTGGGGTCTTGAAACGAACCCGTGATAAAACCCTCGACTTCCGATGGATTGGGGTCAGCGGTGGCTAATAGCAAGGCACCCGTCGGCGAAGGTTGACCGTACAATGTCCCCTGCGGACCACGCAGCATTTGGACCTGGGCGATATCAAACATCTGCTTGAAAACGAAGTTGGAGCTTGCGCCACCGGCATTCCAGTCATCAAGATAGACGCCAACCCGGGGGGGCGCGGCCTGTTGGGTCAAGGTGCCCACTCCGCGCATCGCAACGCCTGTATTGGAATCACCTTCGTTGCGGATCTCCACTCCCGCCGTCAGCTTGCTCAACTCATCGGCCTGAAACATATCAAAGTCCTGAATCTGCTCACCGGAAACGACATTAACCGTGAGCGGAGCATCGGCCAATGACTGCGCCTTTTTCTGAGCGGTGACTATTACTTCTTCCAGCATCAATTGCGCGTTGGCAATTTGGGCACTCGATGCGGACAGTATCACCGCGAGTGCTAGAGTTCTTTTGGCAAATTTCGATGTCATTTTGGAGTTCCCAGTTATTCTCGTTGAATTTAGCTAGTGCTAGCTGGATGAAAGTCGTACCACGTGTAAACGAGCCGGCATTATCCTGAGCCTGTCTCCTGTCTACATCGTCCATTTCAACTATGTCGACACAATTGCGGGAAATGCCTTCCCTGACTCCGATCTAGTCCATTTCAACGATTTGCGCGAGCAAAAAACCACGTAGGCTTGCCAAATCAAAAACTGTCCTCAAGATGTAATTACTATCGGAAGGAGAATGAAAGTGGCAATTTGGGAAAACAAAGTCGCCGTTATCACTGGCGCCAGTAGAGGCATCGGTGCGGGCCTGGCCAGACACTGTGCGAGTTTGGGTATGCAGGTAGTAGCTGCGGCCACCAATCTGGACAAGCTCAGAGAGTTGGAAACCAGTATTCACTCCAGAGGTGGTTCTATAACGACCGTCCAGACGGATGTTGCCGACCCCGAAGCTGTGCAGGCACTCGCCGATCAAGCTTTCGACCAGTTTGGTAGGGTCCACCTGCTATTTAACAACGCGGGCGTCATGGTCGACGGCAAGAGCTGGGAGCGTACATACGACGACTGGCGATGGAGTTATGAGGTGAATGTACTGGGCGTAGTAAATGGCATGCGTAGCTTTTTGCCCCGAATGTTAGTGCAGGGCGAGCCCGGTCGCGTAGTCAATACTGCTTCCGCCGGAGGCTTGATGCCTGCAGTGTCCTATATGGGCGTCTATCAATCCACCAAAGCCGCCGTAATCGCGATCTCTGAAGCACTCTTTCAGGAGTTGGCTTTGGAGAAGGCTCCGGTCTCTGTAAGCCTGCTCTGTCCAGGAGATGTGGCCTCGGATATCTATGAGCGGCCACGTGACAAAGATATTGAGGCTGCCCTTGGCGACGAGGAACTGGCACTGCGCGAAACAGTCGCCAACATGATTGCAAAGGGCATGAGTGCCACCGAATACGCAGAGCGCGTGTTTCAAGCCATTGAGGCAGACAAGTTTTGGGTCATTACCCATGAGTCATTCAAACCCATGCTGCAACTGCGCTCCCAGAGCGTGCTCAACGAAACTAACCCTCTAACGATGGCCCAGATCATGCAGCACAGTAGCGAGGTTCAGCCGTGAAAATTTCCTTGTTTGATCACGTATTCTTCAAGGTTGAAGAAGTCGGCATGGCCCCGCTCCCCATGGGCGGTGCCATGATTCTCGATCCGAAAACGGCACCCTGGAAGCTCACCGCGCAGGAGGTGGCCGACCACCTGGCGGCACGCATGGAAAAAATACCGCTTATGCGCCAGAAGCCGGTGCAGGACAAGCTGAATATTGGTTCGATTCAGCTGGTAGACGACCCAGAATTCGATGTAAAAAAACACCTCACTGTCTCACAGCTCAAAAAACCCGGGGGCTACAAGGAGTTGGCAGAACACTTGGGTAAATTTTCCCAAACGCCGATCCCCACCGACAGGCCACTGTGGCAGTTTGAGGTCATTGAGGGCCTGCGCGGTGGAAAAATCGCCGTCGCGACCCATATCCACCACGGTATTCTGGACGGCGCAGGCGCCATGGAGTCCCTCGCCAGCCTGAACGACCTCTCTCCCATAGCGCCGGAAACGCCCAGACAGAAAAAGTGGGCGAGCGATACCGAGCCTAGTCCCTCTAAGTTGATAGGAACTGCGCTGCTGGAAAATCTCAACCGCCTCTACGTCATGACGCCGAAATTGATTGGTAAAACGGCCGGTCCTTTGTTGCGCGCAGGCTCAGACAAAGTCCTGTCCCGACTATCCGGAAAGGACAGGAAAAAGGCATTATCCGCCACTGCCGAAGTTACTGTACATGCAACCTCCCTCAACGCTACCGGCCTCTCCATGGAACGTCGGGTGGCGTGGAAAACACTAAAGTTATCGCGCATTAAACAACTGGGTAAACGACACGAGTGCACAGTCAACGATATCGCATTACTGCTGTGCTCGACGGCCATGGATGAGTACTACACCACCAATACCGAAGAGGTCGATACCGACCAGGTCGCCGTCATGCCATTCAATGTCCGAACCGAAGCGGACGGTGCCTCCGGCAATTCAGTCACGATCAGATCCATCAATCTGCACACGACACAGAGTAATGTGATTGATCGCCTGAAAGCGATTGCAGCGGACACGCGTATTATCAAACAAGAGGTCCGTCCCGAGACCAAAGGCCCCATTGACGGCAAGGAGCTAATGGCAGTGTTTTCGCCCTTTTTGCTGGAGTCCGCACTGCGCCTGGTAAGCCGATTTGATATCATGGGGCGAATCAAGATGGGCAATACCATGATTTCCAATGTACCTGGAGCGCCGGTACCCCTGTATGTCGCTGGCGCCGCCGTTGAGACTGTCATTCCCATGGCACCGGTAGTTGAGGGCATGGCTTTATCCTGCACTATTGCTTCCACCCATGAAAAGCTCGTGATCGGCTTTCACAGTTGCGCTGAAAACCTGGGCAATATGGACGCTCTGCTCAGTGGTGTCGACAATGGCTACAAGGCACTGTCATGAAGCGCCTGGATGGGCTCAGCGCCTTCATGATTTACAGCGAGCGACCCAAGTGGTATCAGCATACCCTGAAAATCGCGATTCTCGACTACGGTGACAAAACAATGCCACCCTACGAGAGTTTAATCAGTGAATTCTCGAAAAACATACGACGGGTTCCCATGCTACGCTGGAAGCTGGCCAGAGTTCCTTTTGGGATCAACCATCCGGTCTGGGTACAGGCACATGACTTCGATGTTCGTTATCACGTGCGCCATATATGCTGTCCTGCGCCGGGGGATGAACGCGCTTTCAGCCGGCTGATCTCAGAACTTTACGCCTACCCAATGGATCAGAGCGCCCCCCTGTGGCTGACGTGGATCATCGACGGGCTGGCCGGTGGCAAAACAGCGATCGTAACCCTTGTTCACCATGCCTACACAGATGGTACGGGCGCGGCACGTCTTCTTCAGCGCATGCTTCTACCAGGGGAGGATGAATCCTACCCAATCGCCACGCTAGAGTCAGAGGTTAATCCGGGGCCCCTCAGGCTGTTTACGAGAGGCCTTGTCGACTTGCCCTTGCTCTTTGCCAGGGAGTTACCCGGCATCATTCGCGGCTTTCGAACCCTTGCGCGCTACAACAAGGAACGTCGCGCCACGGGACAAAGCATGCCCCCCGGCCCTGGTGACGCCCCCTACTCTCCCTTCAACACGACGCTGACTCATAGGCGCAGCTTCGCCTACAAAACGTTTCCCTTATCCGAAATCAAGGCCACCAGCAGACAACACGGGTGTACCATCAACGACCTCTTTGTCGCCGCATGTGCCGGGGGGTTTCGTCAGTTTCTCGCGGACTCGGACTTCGATGTGGACGCCGGCCCCATGGTCGGTACCTTACCTGTCAATTTCCGCCCACCGCCAGATGAGGATGACCTGGTCGGTAATCAGGTGGGAAGCGGCTATATGTGGATACCCAGCCATATACAAGACCCCCTGGAACGTCTACACGCGTCTCGCGCTGCAGCACAAACGATGAAGTCATATCTTGCAGCCACCCGTGATGTCAATATCAGTCGAGTCATGCAACTCCTTCCACCACTCTACGCAAAAACCATGGGACAGATTTTTGACCGCACCAAGGGCAAGGTCAATATCGCTGGAAATCTGGTGCTATCCAATGTTGCCGGACCAACGCAGCCACTTCGAATTGGCGATGCAACGGTGGTGAACTGGCTTTCCATCGGCCAGGTGTCCGGCGGATCAGGCCTTAATATCACCGTGTGGAGTTATGCGGGTAATTTCAATGTCTGCATCATGGCAGACGCAGATGTAGTGCCCGACGGCTGGGCTCTGATCGGCTGCATTAGTGACGCCATGGAGGAATACCAAAAACTCAGCCCAAATTAGCGACGGACCTGAGAATGAGGCTGACCAGCTGGGTTTGTTGGGTTACACCTGTTTTTGCAAAAATGGCACGCAGATGCGCCCGTCCAGTATTGGTGCTGATGCCAAGTTGGCTTGCTACTTGATCCAGACTATTCCCTTCAGCCAGTAACAGTGACAGCTTTGCTTCCGCAGCAGTCAGCTCAAACAACGTTCGCAAGGCATCAGCCGATGTACTGAGTGCCTGTTCAGGGTCGCTAATAAAGATAACAACCGATGGCGTCGATTGACCTTCAAACCAATCACTGCGCGGGACAGGCTTCAAGACCAATCCCAGACCAGGGGAGTCTAATGAAAGCGGCACAGACATAATCCGTGCCATGTCAAACTCCCCACTCCGGTGGGCCGCCAGCGTTTCCCCTATTGCTACTTGCAGGTCCCGGCTTTTCTGACGAGTAGACAGGTGCAACTTGTTGCCCCTGATACTAATGCCCTCCTTACGCTCCAGCAGTCGATCGGCACCACTGTTGGTACGCATTACCTGCCGGTTTTCATCGAGAATAATACAAGCCAGTGACATATGGTTGATGGCGCGTTCAAACAAGGAACGCTCGGATTCCGTATTGTTCTGCTGTTGGTACAGTGTCAGGATTTGGCGCAGGTGTGGCAGCAGTAAGGCCAGCATTTGCCTGGACTCATCACCAAATGCTCCCCGGCTTTTCCCTCGCAGCAAACGCAAGCTGGCGCTAATGCCCTCAGGGTCACGAAAATCCGCAGCCAAAATATAGTATATCCCGTTCGGCTCCAGTAGCAGCCGATAAAACTCGCTGCCCTCCAGGGCCTCGGCGCTCACCACTTCGTCTAGAGAGACTGCTTGCCCTTCCGGCAAATCTACAAAGGGGTCCATTGTGTAGAAATGGCTACTATAAGGGTTGTCGGGCTCCGAGGCCTCCTCGCTGGAGAGTCCGTCAGACAGAATAAGCCCGGTATCCAATTCAGCAGGATATCTCAGCACCAATACGCAGCTGTCGGAATCCGTCGCCGAGCGCAGATTGACTAACAAATCCTGCACAGAATGGTCATTCAGTAGTACTGAGTAAAGGCGATTTACCAAAGACGAAAAGTCATTGATGGAAATTGTCATTTGGACCCTGCTAGTGGCTCTATTATTGTCGCGTGGGATTATTACATATTTCTATTTCACCTAGAGCCCCTGGGATGAAAGCATGACTGAATATCAGCCCCGCCCGACCAGTATAGTTTATATCGACGATGCCGACCTCACGACCATGCGGTTAAAGTATCGCATTCGATATACTCAAGGAAACAGCTATGCAAGAATTTTCGGGGAAGGTTGCAGTGATAACAGGTGCAGCCAGCGGTATTGGTATGGGCTTGGCACAACACTGTGCCGACGAGGGCATGTCGCCCCAGGAGTGTGCCAGAATCATCTTTGAAGGCATTCGACGTGAGCAATTCTGGATATTTACGCATGAAGATTTCAAAGACGCATACAGGGTTCGTGCAGACTCCGTTCTAGAGTCCACCAATCCCGCGTATGAGGCGTTTGTAACCAACAAGTAGGGATAAAGGGCATGAGCGCCCGCCCTAACGCATTAAACCAGCTCGTAAGATTCCAACTGCGGTTTCGCCATCTCTTCGATAAAACGGTCGTAGCTCCAGGGCCAGGTAATAGGCACGCCATCGGCGCCGATATACCAGCTGGTACAACCGGAAGCGAATACCGTGGTCTTTGCTGCCTCGATACGCGCTTCGTTGTACTCATCCAGCGCCTCTGCGGTGACACTGACTTCACGGCATTGCCCTGAATGCACCAACTCAATCAGTTGCTCGATATAGCCCCACTGCCGCTCAGCAATGTCAATCAGCGAGAAATTGCCAACCGGACCGGTAGGGCCGTTTAGCATGGCAAAGTTGGGGAAACCGGGGACGGATATGGCCATATAGGCCGTGGGGCCGCTGGCCCAAACATCATTGAGCCTTACCCCATCACGACCAATAACCTCAGCAGGGCGGATGAACGGGCCAACCTCGTAGCCAGTGGCTAGCACCAAAACGTCCAACTCGTGCAATTTACCATCTCGCGTACGCACGCCCCCTGGCTCCACACATTCGATATCATCGATCACCAGATCCGAATCAGGGTGCTGAATTGCCTCATAGTAATCCGGAGAATACACCAGACGCTTGCAGGCAACTAAGTAGTCGGGACGCAGCATCTCACGCAATTTCGGATCGACAACATTCTCCTCTAGATTAGCAGTCACTATTTCCTGTAACTCATGAATCCCTTCAGATTCCGCATCAGTAATTGCATCGGTAAACCTCATGACAGCCTTCACATAGGTTTCCTCATTCTGCATGTTTTTCAACAGCTCTTCGTCATCGGCAAATGCCTGCTTTTGTTGATCGCTGTAAGCGTTATTCTCTACTGGCATGATCCACTGCGCCGAGCGCTGGAAATGCTTCAATTTCGCCTTGCCCGCGAGTGCGGATACAATCTGGACCCCGGTGGAACCATTGCCAATAATGCCAATCCTCTTACCTTCCAGAGGCACCGAGTGATCCCACTTGGCACTGTGCATCAGCGAGCCGCGAAAACTGGCTAACCCTGGGATATCGGGATAGTTAATGTAATGCAGGACACCTGTGGCGGCGATGACGAAGTCTGCCTTGTCCTTCAGTCCGTTTTTCATCTCAAGGTGCCACTGCCCTTCACTGAATTCACAGCGCGCCAACTCCTGGCTGAAACGGATTACCTCGCCCACGCCGTACTTCTTCACTACTCGCTCGAAATAGCCCTGGATTTCCTCTCCCGGTGCCAGGTAACTACTCCAGTCAGGGTAGGGTTCAAAGGAATAGGTGTAAGAGTGTGCTGGCACATCACAGGTCAACCCTGGGTAAGTATTCTCTCGCCAGGTACCGCCAATACGGTCGGCCTTCTCGTAGACTACGATGTTGTCGATCCCTGCCTCACGCAGTTTAATTGCCGCCAGTATTCCGGACATGCCGGCGCCTATTATGGCCACACGAAGCTCTCGAGTTGTGCTCATGGGTATCCCCTTGAAAATGATCACTAAAAACGAATGACCATTGGGCCAGACGCATCAAACAGTGACTCCATGATGACGTACCCGCCAAGGGAAAACATACTCTATATCGACTAGTTAAAGACTGAAAACGAATTCCTTTCGAGGGAATTGGAAAAGCGGTATAACGAACGGCCCTGCCACCGCTGTGCTGTGGTGCGTTAAATGCCCGTAATTGCGAAGTCCAAGGCAGCGATGATTTCTTCTCTCAGATGGCCGAGGGATCCGATTGGATTCCGGAGAATTATCGATGGCATGGATGCGATCTGGGGTATGAGCAATAGAAGCTAGGGTTCGCGTACACATCAAATTGACGCATCAGAATTCTCTGTATTCTTCACCAAAGCATCCGCGTTCATCTACAAATTCGTTATAGGCTCTAATCGCGTTACGGTTTTCCGATGCCCATTTATCTGCATTGATCCGAGCCAGTTTCTGCTGCAGCGCCTGCTCAAGAGTGGCAGAGAGATTAATTTCTAAAGCTCTCGATTTCTTGAGTAAATCACTATTTACGCTGAGATTGGTTGCCTTCTTCGGAGCGCCCACATCATATAGTTTGTCCATGGCTGCATCCTCTTCAGTAGCCTTGGAAGATTATGCGCATAGCAGTGCGCATAGTAAAGCGTTTAACCAGGCAAGCCCGCCCACTGAACAAAACCGACAACTTATCCGTTCAACAGGTGCTGGTAGTATTCTCGTTCAAAACCCCGATACTGCATGAAGCGGGTACGTTTGGCTTTCTCCCGCAGTTCCATTGCGACGCTATCACCAAACTTTTTGTGATAGACCTCAAGGGCCAGGGCAAACCAGTCAATTTCGACCTGCTCTATCGCCACGCATATCTCTGCATCGGACAGACCCTTCTCACGCATCTCCTGTCTCACCCGGTTAACCCCATAGCCTCTGCTCGCGCGCTGACGAACAAAGCTTTCAGCAAAACGGGCATCACTTTGCAGGTTATCATCCGCCAGCCGTTGCAGTTCCGACTCCACGAGAGCCGCATTGGGATAGCGCTTCTTAAGCTTCTGGAGAAGCTCCCCGCGCGAGTGTTCCCGTCTGGCTAATAAATTCATTGCCGAGACACGAATATCTGCAGGATTAATCTCAACTACATCCTCGTCCCGGGAGCTGTCCTCCCTGGCGAATGGATTACCTAAACTAGACATCGAAAAAGAAGACACCGGAGCGAGTGTGGGGGACACAAAATACCCCGGTGCCTGGAGAAAGTGAGCACATTCCAGACCTAGGCCTTTTCGGTGCTCAGTGCAGCGATATCATCCTCTTTCTCTTTCTCTTTCTCTTTCTCTTTCTCTTTCTCTTGAGATTGAGGTACATCCGGCTCCAGCAATTGCTTGCGAATCAGAGTCTCAATTTCATTGGCAACCGCGGGGTTGTCCTCGAGGAATTTGGATGAATTGGCCTTACCCTGACCGATTTTATCGCCCTTGTAGGCATACCAGGCACCGGACTTATCCACCAGGCCCAACTTGACGCCCCAGTCGATAACTTCACCCATGTGGTAAATACCCCGTCCATACATGATCTGGAACTCGGCCTGTTTAAAGGGCGGCGAGACTTTGTTTTTCACCACTTTGACACGCGTCTCGTTACCAATAATTTCATCACCGCTCTTCACGGCACCAATGCGGCGAATATCGAGCCGCACCGAGGAATAGAACTTCAGTGCGTTACCACCGGTGGTGGTTTCCGGGCTGCCGAACATCACGCCAATCTTCATGCGAATCTGGTTGATAAAGATCACCAGGGTGTTGCTCTGCTTGATCGCACCGGTGAGCTTACGCATGGCCTGGCTCAACAGGCGCGCCTGCAGGCCAACGTGGGAATCGCCCATATCACCTTCGATCTCAGCTTTTGGCACCAGGGCTGCCACAGAATCCACTACCAGAACACTCAGTGCACCTGAACGCACCAGCATCTCAGTGACTTCCAGGGCCTGTTCACCGGTATCGGGCTGGGAGACAATCAAGTCGTCGATTTTCACACCCAGCTTTTCAGCATAAATCGGGTCCAGCGCATGCTCCGCATCAATAAATGCCGCGGTACCACCGCATTTCTGAGCCTCGGCGATGACCTGCAGCGTCAATGTGGTCTTACCCGAGGATTCCGGCCCGTAGATCTCGCAAATACGGCCTTTGGGTAAACCGCCTATACCCAGCGCGATATCCAGACCCAGCGAACCGGTAGAGATAGAGGGAATGGCAACACGCTCCTTGTCACCCATGCGCATGACGGTTCCCTTACCGAATTGACGATCAATTTGACCCAGGGCTGCTTGCAGCGCTTTTTCTTTATTGGCATCCATAGTGGACCTCATTAGTTGTGGCTATACAGTAAAACTACTGTATATATACTCAGTGTATTGAAATCGAATTGCAAGCCCAAAATTCAATTAAATCAGGCCAACGAGGTGTGGGAGAAAAAACCTGCGCGATAAGGCGACAGGTGCGGCTGGCGCTAGCTACACACCGCGGTGTCATCATCGACCACCGCGTAGAACAGGCAATCGGACTGCGCAATCGCGGCATTGTTGGTAATCATGAACAACTTGAGGTTCTGGGCGGGGTACAGTTTATCGTCTTCAATGCGAACCAGACGGCTCACGGCGCAGCGCCCCCCCGCATCCAGAGCGGAAAACAGCTTTCTGGCATCCCCCATCGCCCAGCCCAGCTGGGTTTCCCGGCTAACACTGCCAAAGTTGTAATGCTCGATATCGGGCATCAGGGTGATATCGTTGTCGCTGTTCTGCTCACCATACGCCAATCGAATACCGTCGTTAATTTCCAGTCGAATGGGGTCGCGCAACAATTCCAGCCCCCAGTCTGTCTCGTCCTGGGCCAGTACACGCTGGGCCAGAAAATAGCGACAAAGCCCCTCATAGGCCAACTCGTGAGCCTCTTCATCCAAACGCCCCCCGACTTCTACTGTTACCGTGGGATAGGAGTGTTCGCTGATATCCATAAGAGCTCCCAACCCCAGGTTGGACACAATCAAGCGCTGGGTAAAAATTGACACCAGGGCGTCGTGTTGTCTGTCCATATGGGTGCAAACCCCAAACGAGGGCCCTGAGCCAGACGTATTGTGCATATCGACCACGGCCTCGGGCCGGTGCATCTTGAGTATCTCCAGAATTTCCTCCGCCAGCAGGCCCTGTGAGTCCTCAAAAGGCGGGCGAAAGCAACGATTGAGGTCCCTGCTATCAGGCAGCATGCGATGACTGAACAGCGGGGCGGAAAGCGCCGCAGGTACCGAGGCGACAACGCAAACCACATTGACCGCTGGACGGCGGCCGGACTTGAGCCAGCGAAAAAGCGCCATGACACCCGAGGGCTCATTGCCGTGTAGCAAGGTCACGAACGCCCGAGTGTGTGCGCTATCTTCACCCTCCAGATAGATACAGGCGGGGCCACCCAGTATTTCCAGAAACTGCTCTACGTTAGTGCCTATTTGCGTGGCCAGCGGGTCTCGCAGGAAACGGATACGCCTCATAGAGGCCAACGCGCAACGGGGAGATTGGTCTCGCTGTACCTCATAAAATCCTCCAGCATGTGATGCAGGGCCTCCTCGGGCTCGAGTACCCTGTTGAGTGCGGCTAGCCTGTTTTTTTGCCAAACAGCGCCTGACTGGCGTGCCTCCAGACGCTCCTCAATGATACCCAGGTAGCGACTCGACTCCGCCTCAGCCGTACCGATGGCAGCCAATCCTTCCCGGGCAATGGGTAAGAGCCTCTCAATAATTGTAGTCACTGATTCTTCACTGCACACATTTTTATCCAGATGTGGCCACACCAACTTCGCGTCCAGTCCATACTGGGCGGCGCGATAGAAATTGTAATCGGCCATTTGAAAAGGCAATGCCGGCAACAATTCTTTGATATGCGGCCTGATACCCTCGGCCAGGCCGATGATCAGAGCCGCGTTCGCCACCATGTCCACCGCTGTAGGGCCGGCAGGTAAAGCGCGCATTTCAATCCGCAGATGGCCACCATCGGCATCATCGTATACCGGGCGATTCCAGGGCCAGACCGTACTCTGGTGCAGGCGTAACTCGGCCAACGACGGGGCTGCGGAACCGTCCGCTGGAGAAGCTGACTTAGCGACAATAGGCAACAACGGCGGATACAGGCGCACCGCTTCCCTGAATAATTCCTCGGCCCCCTGACGCACCCACCCATGACCGTAGCTCACCCGGGCGGGTTCCTTCCAGCCGTAGCGATCCAACCGTCGAGTATCAATTGATTGCTTGAACAGTGGAATGCGAGTTTCATGCCACAGTTGGTGACCAAATAGGGTCGGGGAATTGGCGCCAATAGCCACGACCAGGGGCGTCACCAGTTGAATGGCGTTGAAGGTGTCGGCATAGTCCCGGGGCGCAACACGGTAATGCACCTGGAAAGAGGTATTGGCGCCCTCCAGGGTAATATCAGCCATATCCAGGGCAAGGGGGTCATCGCCAAAAATATCGATTTTAAAGGCACTGCCGCGTCGCTTGATCAACTGCGCAACCAGTGCATGATAGCGCTTGCGGTCTGTGAGACAGTGAGGCCCGAAATCGGACTGTTTCAGCGTTGGCAGGATTCCGATGGGAACAATACGTCCCCCCATTCGAGCCGCCAGCACCCTGAGCGCAGAAAGCTTCGTCAGAATCTCATCTTCGGTATGACGAAAGGCCGTATCACCCATAGCTCTGGGTGAGAGGTTGTATTCCAGGTTATAACGATTGAGTTCCAGCGTCAGCTGGGGATCAGCCGCCTCAGCCAACAGTTCCTGATTGATAGACAGCGGCAAACCGCGGTGATCAACAATATACACCTCCAGCTCAGCCCCCATGGACGCCGGCCCCACACCAAACCCGGGATTGGCCAGCAAGCCCCGTAAAGACTGCAGGTTCTGCTCCAGTACGCCGTTAAAGTGTTGGTAGTCTTGCGCACTGAACTCTGTTCTATCAACATCTATACCCATGGGCGTCCAATATCAAAAAATAGCGGGAACGGGATTATTCTTTATCTTCCCGGGCTTCGCGCAATTTGCGGGGTTTACCCAACACATTCAGAATGTAGTTGGCGACTTCCAGCCTGTCTTCTTCAGACAGATAATTCTGGGGCGGCATCTCCGGATAGTCTTCACGCTTGCGGGTGGGGTTGGCTATCCACTCCGCCATCGCTTCAGGCCTGCCACGGTAAATAGCCTGTATCACGCGCATCGGCGGACCGACCATACGCCCATCGTAGATATGGCAACCCGCGCAAATAGCCTGATAGGCAAACTCGCCGTTAAGCTGCGTCTGCTCATTGTTCTCCGGTACGGGCTCAGCCAATTGCATAGTCGTGACATCCAGGCTGGTGGCACCGACTGGACAGTCATCAAAGTCCTGGGTGCCCAACTCGCGGACACTGCTACGATTGGCGATGCAGCCGCCTTTGCTCTGGGTGACCAGCATAATTTCTGCAGCCTCTGTCAACTTGGCGGAATCGAGGAAGTCCTTCACCGCGCCGATGGGCTTGTTGGCATTATTCCAGTACACGTTATCGTATATTTTCGTGTCGTCCGGGGTGGGGTCCATTTCTGGATCACG
This sequence comes from Halioglobus sp., assembly GCA_036960305.1. Lineage (GTDB taxonomy): Bacteria > Pseudomonadota > Gammaproteobacteria > Pseudomonadales > Halieaceae > JBALVT01. The sequence continues at coordinate 16,564 of JBALWA010000035.1, forward strand.
TACATTGGGCGAGCTGTCATGGTCAATCATTATGATGGCCGCACTGTCATTCCCGGTGATGATATTGCCCTCGATGGTGGTGCTATCGGCAGCGAAAACCACCACGCCAGTGCCCGCAGGTGTTGCTGCAGCCGCCGAGCCCGCCGGTGCAAAATTCGGGACGTTGTTATCACTGATGAAATTGCGCCTGACGATGGTGTTATTTGCGGTCTTGACGGGCAGCCCCTGCAACAACGTCACCTGAATGCCGCTGGAGTTGTCGTGCACGGTATTATTTTCAACCAGAATGTTGGTGGAATTTTCGATCTCGATGCCCATCACCGACCCAAAGGTATCATTGCGCACGACATCGGCGTTTTGACACATGCCCAGGTATATCGCCGCATCGTGCACATTCCAGATCACGTTGTCGGCGACCAGTCCATTGTTGGAAAACTGGGGAAAGATGCCATAGACACTGTCCCCCTCAATAATATTGTTAATGATTTTGTAATTGTTGGCACCCTGGGTCATGATGCCATTCCCCTTGAAGCGGCGGATAACAAATCGGTCAACGGTTACCCCGTGGCCCGCCACCAAAATACCATCGTTGAGGATATCCTCGCCGTCCATCACCGGCCACTTACCCGCCTCTACCACGCCGCGAATCGTGATGTTGTTCTTGTCGATGTACACCGTTTCTTTATACAGGCCTGGATAAACCAGAACGGTATCACCAGGGCTCGCTTCCCTCACACCATCCTGAATGGATTCCCCATCGCGCACGGCAATGACTTTTGCCGTAGTCGCCGCCCACAACTGGGCACTTCCGACAATAGCGGTAATGGATATCAGGACTGAGAAAATCACTTTCTTCATGACGACAAACTCCGTTGATTGCTGTTATTACTTATTCTTGCTTTTCGTTAGCGTAGCGGCAGCCACTGGCACGACGGGCAGGCCCGAGGGTACTGAAGCGGGCACCACAGGCGCTGCTGTTTCATCTTCAAGTGTATGCAGAAATGCTATTAATGCAATTTCTTCCTCTTTACGTAACTTCGGGTCGGCAATATGCCAGTGAATAACGGCATCCACATCCTCAGGCAAAGCGTGCCCCCGCGTGTCGTTATAAAACGTCACCACATCCTGCAGGCTCTCCAGGCCTCCGGAATGCATATAGGGCGCGGTGCGACTGATATTGCGCAACGTCGGCACCTTAAAGGCCCCTGTCAGCTTCATACCGGGAAAAATTAAGTCGGCACCCGTATCGAACGCCTTGCCTTCAGGCTCTGGTGCACCAATCACCGCCAGCTCCCCATTGCTGAACAACGGAGGGGTATGGCACTGGGAACAGCGCGCCACAAAGGAACGAAAAATATTATGCCCAGCTTGTTCCTGTGCAGTGAGCGCATCGTGGTCTCCATGCGCATAGCGATCGTAGCGGCTATTGAGGGACACCAGAGAGGTTTCGAAAGCCACCAGGGCACGAATAATATGTGCTTCCTCTACCGGCTGATCATCCGCCAGAGCAAAGGTCACTGCGAACAGGCGTCGATAGTCCTCATTCCCATTGATATCCGCTTCCAATTGGGCCTGCGTATTCCCCATCTCAACACCGGAGTACAGTGGCCCTTCGGCCTGCGCTTCCAATGACGTAGCACGCCAGTCCCAAAAATAGCGCCTCAGGAAACCCACGTTCCACAGGGTGGGTGCGGCACGTTCGATCTCAACCCCACCCTCGCGCGCGAGGCCTACACCCGTAGCACCGTAACCCATCGCCATCCCTCGCCCGTCGGCGTAGCCGTAATCGGGGTGATGGCAGTGCGCACAGGAGGTTTTTTTGTCGCCGCTCAACAGGGGATCAAAAAACAGATAGCGACCCAGGTCAATTTCCTGGGGCGAGAACCCACTGCGGGCATCGGGCAGTGGGTTTCTCAAGCCACCAAAGCCCTTGGGAGACGAGTAACGCTGATACAGGCTGACCAACTGACAGCTGTTCTCACCGACCAGCATAAAACTGGGCGGGCAGTCCTCATTAAGGTAAAAATTCCTGGCTTCGGGGGCTGATGCAGCAAGGCTACCGGCAGAGGTCTGCGCAAGAAAAATCGCGGCAAACACTGCCGCGATCCGAATAGGATGGAATACAAAAAAAGACAAACTAGTGCGCCTGCTGGTCGACCTGTGTTTGTCGAAGCGTCGCGAGATGCGCCAAGAGATCATTGATACTGCTGTCGTCGACAAACATTTCGGCCATGGGTTGCATCTGTTGCCCGGCGACATCCTCCAGCTTCGCCCCGCGAAGGCCAGAGCGATAATTCGCCAGCTGCGCCTTGATATAGCGATCGGTCAAAATCGTCAGACGCGGTGCCTGCAGGTTTTTGTTGCCCTGTCCCTTCGAGCCGTGGCAACCACCGCAAACCGCAAAGTTGCCACTGCCGCGGCGCAGGTTACCCTCCACCGCATCCTTGGGAAATTGCGCAGGCAGTGATTCCAGGTAGCTAGCCAGGCTGGCGATTTCAGGGTCGCCTATCTTCTCGGTGAGGGCAGCACGCATAATCTGGCCATTGCTATCGGTGGCCTCATAGGCCCGAACACCCGTTTTGAAATTGTGTAATTGTGTCTCGAGGTACCAGCCAGCCTGACCAGCAAGTGCCGGGGCAGACATGGCTTCATTGCCTTCTGCGGCAGCACCGTGACAAACAGCACAGGTCTGTTCGTATAAAGCAGCCCCCTCATCGGCAGCGGCCGAGCCGACCATTACTATGGCCATCAGGAATAACTGAAGACCTGTTCTGAGACCGATGGTAGCATTGGCAACTCTCATTGTGATTACCCTGTCCAAAAAGTGGTGAGAGTTCATGATCCCCCACTCCCTCTTTTATTACAACTCGGGGGTCTACCCCGGCAGACGAATACTTGCCAAGTAGTTTTGTGGCAGCGATGATGATTATGCCTTTTTGTTCTTCTTTTCACCCCGGCTGGAGCGCTTGTTTTTATGCAATCTGAATTGTGGACCATCATTAATATAGCGGACCTTGTCGCTGTTGCAGTTTTCGCGATAAGCGGGGCCTTGGCAGCTGCGGAGAAAAAGTTGGATATCCTCAATTTTGTACTGTTTGGTACCATTACCGGTGTCGGCGGTGGCACGTTCCGGGATCTACTACTGGGCATTGATGCAGTATTCTGGATTGCAGATACCCGCTACCTTTGGGTTTGTATTGGCTGTTCCCTCGCCACGTGGTACCTGGCGCCCCTGCTAAACTCCCTGCATCGAGTGCTACTTTGGGCGGATGCCATCGGATTGGCGCTGTTTTCTGTGTTAGGTAGCATGAAAGCCCTGGCCTTTGGCGCTCCACCTGTTGTTGCTGTGGTGCTGGGAATGATGACTGCCACCTTCGGCTCCTTGATTCGTGACACGCTACTCAATCAACAACCGGTGTTGTTAGACCCGGAAATCTATGTCACCGCAGCGCTGCTGGGTGCGGTCAGCTATGTGGCCCTGCAGAGCATAGTGGTAACGTCTTCGTTTGCGCTGCCCATCGCGATTTCCCTGGCCTTTCTACTGCGGGCTTCTGCGATCATTTTTGATTTGCGGCTGCCCAAGTACGGGCGCTAAGCAAGCTCCAGACAAGGTGCCTATAAAAATATCGGCTGCAGCAATGTCCGGGTCTCTTTGGCCTTGATAAGTAGACGATAAAGCTGGATGACTGTATAATTTTTGACTTCGAATGCAAAGGCCATATATTGCATGTTGCAAAGCAGGCGCAGCCAGTGGTTTTCCGGCGCCCAGTGCCTTTCCCACGATAGGAATAAAGATGATGGAGAATCACTACGACAACGCGCCCGCAAAAGGCGGCACCGGCACCATGCGGGGCTTTGACGCGGAATTCACCGATATTGTCGACTACATTTTGCGGATTACCTTTCGAATCTGGGAAGGCAAGCAGGTTGGCCTTTGCCGCGATTACTACTCTGAGAATTGCCCGATTTACACTCTGGCGGGATATACGGAAGGGGCAGAACAGGTCACCCAGAACACGGTGAAAACACTCGCGGGTTTTCCCGACCGCACGCTTCACGCTGACAATATAATTTGGGGAGGCAACGACGAAGACGGGTATCACACATCACACCTGATATGCACCAACATGACCAATCTGGGGCCAAGTGAATTTGGGCCGGCAACAGGCCTGAATGCCCAAATTCAGGTTATCGCCCACTGCGTAGTAAAAAACAATCGCATTATCGAGGAATGGCTGGTTAGAGATAATTATGCTTTAGCGCAGCAGCTAAATATTGATCCCGAGCAATACGCTATGGAGCAAGCGTCAAAACCCCTGGATGAAAAAGGTCCTTTTGCAACGTGGCGTAATAGTGAGATTGCGCGTGTGACTAAACTCGATCGCGAGCGTGTTGCTTATCCCACTGACGATACGGAAGCGTTCATCTGCGCGGCCCTGAAAAACATCTGGAACGCCAGGTTGCTGGGCGATTGCCAACTACTCTATGCCACCAGCGCGAGGCTGCACGCCTCTGCACGGGAAGACTATGACGGCGTAGATAACATTACGCAATTTTACATCGAAGTACTGGGCTCTATACCCGATGCATGTTTTAGCATCGACTATTGTTGCAGTAACTCGATGCTGGAAGGTGACTATGTAGCGATACGTTGGACCCTCGCTGGCAACCATAGTGGCGGTGCTTTGTGGGGGCCACCCACCAATCAACCGCTTTTGATACTGGGAGAAAGCCACTACCGACTGCTCGATGGAAAGGTCGTTCAGGAGTGGTTGGTGTTTGATGAACTGGCGGTGCTGACCCAAATTGCACGCGCCAGAAACTGTATCGATCAATAACCACTCTATATGTGAGAACTGATGTCGAATTTAAATCAAACAAATAAAAAGATTGTCTGGGACTGGTGGCGAGAGCTACAGAGTTGCTCAAGCAGTGACCTGGTCACACTTGTAAATTCAGTGTCCACGCCTGATGTTTGCTGGCATGGACCCGATCCAATCAATACGCTACAGGGGACGCGGGCCTTTATTGATAAATTCTGGCAGCCGTTAATGCACTCTTTTCCCGACCTCGAAAGACAAACACATATATTCTTCGGCGGTGAATCGAATGGCCGCAGGGACGGCGACATTAGCCTTGACGGTGGAATGTGGGTGACTGGCACGGGTTATTTTAACGGCACCTTTTCAGAGGATTACCTGGGCATCCCGGCAACCGGGGCGGAAGTAAGCATCCGGTGGGGTGAATTTTGCCGACTGCAAGACGAGAAAATTGTCGAAGTGTATTTTTTACTCGATTATGTTGACCTGATGCAACAAGCGGGCATTGAGGTCTTGCCACCGAGCCTGGGTGTCGATGGTGTTTATCCACCCCCACACGCGGCGGATGGCGTCTTGCTTGAAGAGCAGGATTCACAAACCTCTGCTTACAGCTTGGAACATATGCGCAGGTTTATCTTCGATGGTCTAAACGGCTACGACGCCTCAAACCTGAAGAGCATGGGAATGGCAGATTACTTTCATCCCGATGCACAGTGGTACGGGCCAGGCGGCATTGGCGCTTGCCTCAGCTTCAAAGAATTTGAAGACTATCATCAGGCCCACTGGCTACTAGCCTTCCCGGACCGACAAGTACAAGACCTGACCTCGCTTCTCGCTGAGGGTCATTACAGCGGCGGACCTGGCTGGGCAGGTGTCAAAGCTACCCATACTGGGGAATACAAGGGCGTGCAAGCCACTGGAAATTCACTCGAAATCAATGGCCTGGACTGGTGGAAGCGCGACGATGAGCAGCTTATAGAGAACTGGGTGTTTGTCGACATGGTCCATCTATTCAGGCAGTTTGGCGTTGATCTATTTGAACGGATGGCGGCGCAGATACCAAAGACGTAGCGCCACAAGACCCATCAGTTTGGATTAACGATACCTCGAGTGCGCTCCAGAATATCGACTCCCTGCTGGGCCAACCAATACGGAAGGTCTATCAGAACCCAGTTTTCGACCAGTTTGTCGCCCTCTCGCCTATAGACATCGACTACCTGCATATCAGCACGCTTGCCTTCGGGGAGGCCCATAAATCCGCCTTTGGATCGATTGCTTAGATTGGGCCAACCGAAAAAGCAGGCGAAGTTCCCCTCTGCGAAACGGCAGTAATGGCCGTTATAGACCTTGTCTGTTAGCCCGGCTCTAAAAGGGTGTTGATGCTGTTCCTGGTAACGCGGAATGGTATAGGTTGCACCGATGCCGGCGGGGCCGTACCAAAGCATGTCCTCAGACCAGGTCTTGGCGAGATACTCCGGGGGGCACTTGTCTTCACCAGAGATGTTTAGAAGGTCGAGATCCTGAATCATCCGGTTGACTAATTGCAGTGTTTCTTCACTTTGCGCTTCGGGCTGCGACTCGAACAACAAACCATCGTGGTGGCGAGGGCCCGGATAGACAAAAGACGCCCCAGTTTGGATTGGCAAGGGGTTGATACCGACCTGATGCATTAGGCCGATGATGTCGCAGAACAACCCGGTCTTGGTGATTTTTCCGTTTTCGACGCAATTGAACTCAGCGTAGCGCAGCATTACAATTTTTCTGCTGGCAGGGATACCCAGCCAATCGTAATCGAACAGGCCCAGAAAATGGCCCATGCTCATCACCCACTGCTCCCCATGGATTTCATTTTCCCCGGCCATAAAAATGTCCTGGCGCCGCTGCAATCCTTGGAAGGATTCATACAGTGGCTGCCAAAAAACATTTGTAATTGATTCGGTTCCCTGTTGCTCTCGAAACGGATAAGAGCCAAACCACTGACAGTCTTCACTGCAATATCCTTCTAAAACTGCGCCGATAGTCGACGAATCTGCCGCCTCCATATCACGAAAGTAGTCGGCCACAATGGCTTTGCTTTCTTGAAAATCGTTCATGACTTGCGCGAGCACCTTATACTAGAGTGAAAAAAATATTGCTAAGCATGTTGCATTTTTCGATGGCGAAAAATCTCCTACCGGAGACTTATTCCCAGAGCTTTATGTCAGTGTATGTGACTGAGCTAGATCAGCGCATTAAAAAGATACAGGAACAGAAAGGTTAGCAGGAAAAACCCGATCAGGTAATAACTGATACTATCGACTTTACCGGGTACGATGTACCAGCCATTATCCTTTACGGGATCACCGCTTTCGGCAAACTTTTTCTTCTGCCCAACCACGGTATAGGGCGAGTACTCGCTTTGCTTGCCGTCCAGGATCAAGCTGGCCAACTGGGCAACCACAATATTGACGCCCCCACCTATGGCACAATACCAGGGCCATGCGATATCAGTTTGTGTCGCCACATACCACAGCACAGCGAAGCCCACTACAACACCTACCAGCAGGCCGCGTTCTGTCGTGTGTTTGGAGAAAAAGCCCAGGGCAAACATACTGAGTTTTGCACCCACGAAATACGATCCGACCTTACTGAGCGTCTCGAGAACGGAGCCTTCGCTTTCGGCAAACATCAGCGCTGGCGAAACGATGGCCACAGCCCACACGAGGGTGAATACACGTGACACCTTCAGGTAGTGTTCTCCGCTTTCGTCGGGCTTGTAGTACCGCTGATAGAAATCGATGGTGGAAACCGTCGACATGGAGTTAAACGCGGAGTCCAGGCTCGACATACTCGCCGCAAGTACCGCTGCGGCGATAAGCCCCATTAAACCAGGTAGCCCATAGTCGGTTGCGAACTGCAATATGATCGTATTGCCGTTTTCGAACTCGCGCCCACCATAGTAGGAATAGAACAGAATACCCAGAAGGATGAATAGAAAATAGATAAAGAAGGCACCAAAACCCATCATGAGAAATGATTTCTTCGCGTCTCCAATATTCTTTGCTGCCAGCGTTCGCTGTACCATCATCTGGTTGGCACCATAGACAGTGACGTGAAACAAGGTCATGGCAATGATTCCTGACCAGACCGATGTCACCTTGGTGAAGTCGAAATTAAAATCCAACGCATCAGTTAGTCCCTGGGCTTTTAGGTCCGCCAGCGTTTTAGCCATGGTCTGTGGCATTTCTCCAAGCAGCGCTATCAGGATAACAAGGGCACCGGCGAACAGAATTCCAGCTTGTATAACGTCAGTCCATATGACAGCCGCGATTCCGCCCATAAACGTGTATACAACCGCGATGACTGTCACGATGACAATGCAGTATCCGACTGGCATACCGGTGATAAACTCTAATACCAGAGACGTCGCATAAAGAACCGCAGCCGATGTGAGGCCCTGGGTCAACAGGAAGATAGCTGAAATGACGCTGCGAGAGGTCGGGCCAAATCGTTTTTCCTGATATTCGTAAATTGAAGCTACGCCGCTGTTGAAGAAAAAGGGCAGGAAAAAAGTGACGACGAAGAAGATGACAATGGGGTAGTTAAGGTGGATGGCGATAACCGAGAGACCGTCTGTGTATGCCCAGGCCGGCCCACCGAGAAAGGTCAGTGCGCTGACATAGGTACTGACAACCGAAATACCGATCGCCCACCAGGGTATGCTCTTGTCGCCCAGGAAGAAATCATCGGCAGATTCGACCTTTTTCCCCAACACAAAACCTAAGCAAAGGTTCGCAACAACATAAATTACCAGGATGGACCAGTTTAAGGCGCCAAATTCAGCCATTGCTTTCACCTGTTCGAGTTATTATTTTCATTTGCGCAAATACATCAAAACCCATTTGCATCAACATATCGGGCAGATCTATAGCCACCCAGTTTTCTCGTAATGTATTGCCTTCCCTACGCCATATGTCCATAACACGCATACTCAGATGCCGATTGGTAGCCGGCATTCCCAGCCATCCGGACCCAGTGTGTGTGCCATGCATATGTGGCCAACCGCCGGTTGAGACGTAATCACCCGATGCGATGGTGTTGATGTGATGATCAACATCTCGATCGGGAAATGCTTTCAGGAACGGGCCTTGATGCTGCTCCCGGAAGCCCCTTATACCGCGCGTTGTACCAATGCCAGCGGGGCCATACCACATAAAATCAGGATGCCAAAATTTTTCCAGATTCATGCTCTCGATATTTTCACCATCATAGGTTCGCAAACAATCCAGCATATCCATGACCAGTTTTATACTGCTCTGACTGTAGGTAGAATCAGCCAAATCGGGGTCGTGGATAACGCCATCCATCGTAGAGGGCGGCATGATCAGTCCGTTATGTCCAAGGCCTGCGCGAATTGGGTAAACGTCCGCCTGAATCATCGCGTCGAGGAAATCCGGAATGAGATAACACTCGGCAATTTTATCATTTTCGATCCGTATCATTTCGGTATAGCGTAGATACAGTGTTTTGCCCGTGGGCGGGATACCGAAGAGAGGGTTGGAAAAAGTTCCTACAAAATATCCACAACCATCGACCCAGTGCTGGCCATTGTCTTCGCCGGGAAGTTGTATGAAAGTTTTGCGCTCTAAATCAGGCAGTGCATTGATTAGAGGTAGTAAAAAATCTGCTGCAACTTGATCGGGGCCAACTAGATCATTGACTGGATGAGCAACGCACCAACGCACGTCCTCCGCCAAGTGATGGGCCACAGAGGAGTAATCTCCCTGAGCAAGATCGGGTAAAGCGGTGTAGAGCTTTTCGATGCAAGTCATTCGCTCAGAGCAGGCCAGTGGGGCCCTGCCGGACTGTTACCGCCGCGAACGGCATAGGCCTGCACGGGAGCGTTACTCCTGTTCAGATATCCATGCGCTAAGCCAATAGGAACGGTAAGTACATCACCCTCCCCCAATGACAACTCACCATCTGGCCACTGAAAAATCAACTCACCCTTATGGATGAACAAAACCTCTTCTTCAGCTCGTTCGTTGAACCCCAGATTGGCACCCGGCTCAAAATCCAGCCTACGCACATGAAACCCGTGGGGCCAGTCTATTTTCCCAGCGGCGATTTTCTCGGACGAATTGGCAGGGCCAATTAGTGGTGATTCAGTAACCCCAGGGGCATCCAAGGTTAATACTGAACCCGCGCCGCGCTGTTGTTCCTTGTCAAAAAAAACGCATTTTACCGTTTCATCATCACTCAAGAGACGGTGTGCAGCGACCTGCTCAGAGGTGGTAGTAGGCATGGCTCTATGGCCTTCGGGAATTTTTTCGCCTTTGGTCGTGTCCACCAGGCTACCGTTTTCCATAAGGACAAGACCGTAATGCTCAGCCTTATCGAATACATCGGGCGCCCATGTGACGTGACCCGGGTCATCCCGACCCAGCACGGCAAAAAGATAGCCTGTGTCGGAACCGATGTTCTCAAATCCACGAAATACATTGACAGGGATACTGATGCAATCACCTTCCTGCAGAATGATCTCTCCGTCCTCGCCCTTTTCACCCAGTCGAAATGCCCATGTTCCGCTGTGGACTACGAAGACCTCTTCGGATTCATGGCTATGCTGCGAATTCGTGCAGTGCGGGGGTTGGCGCGCGCCTCCAATATTGAAACCATGTGGCTGGCGGATATGGACGTACTGATTGGCATTCTCAGATACACCCGGACCAATAATGGTAAAGTTTTCCTTCTGGTCACTCCCCGGTGTGTAAGTATCTACAAACGCGTTCAGGCATGGGCGCAAATCGGCATAGCGCACAAGGCGCTGTTCCATGTCTTCGTAGGTGAAACAGTGGGGCATCGGAAGCAGTCTCTAGATCAAAACCATGTCGTCCCCGATTATTATCTACCTACCCGGGGGAGCCTATTTGTATTAGAATGTACTTCGAATGCAAAAAATAAGCAAGTTTTCTCGGCACGTCATATATTCATATCTTTTCCCACGAGTAATCAAAGAGTTAGGAGGGTCGTCCAGTGATTTTTCATTCAATAAAACCGCTTCAATTGGGCAGTGTATATTCGTATTCCCGTATGCCGCATGAGTAGCTCCACTTTCGACTTCGTCGATGCCCACCACCACTTGTGGGATTTGGATGTAATTGATTATCCATGGCTGAACGCCAGAGGCGAGAAGCGATTCTTTGGCGACCCCACAGCAATCCAGAAAAACTATTTGCCCGCCGATTTCCTCGGCGAATCCTCCTATTACAAGCCCAGCCAGTCAGTCCATGTACAGGTTGGCGTTGCAACAGGAAGCGCTCTGTCTGAAACCGCATGGTTGCAATCACTCAAAGATGTCCCAAGCGCCATCGTCGCCTTTGCAGAATTGGACTCACAAGATCTCCCGGGGTTACTGGATGAACAGCTGTGTCACGACCGTGTGCGGGGAATCCGACAGATTGTCGGTCGCCACCCGGCGGAGGATCTTAAGCACGGGAGCGATGCCTTGCTGGACAATCCACAGTGGTTGAAAGGGCTGAGGCGCTTGGCAGACATGAATCTATCCTTCGATTTGCAGTTGATTCCTCCGCAAATGGAACGAGCTTATGAGGTTTTGAAGCGGGTGCCTTCACTTAAAGTCGTCCTTTGTCACTGTGGGTCTCCCTGGGATCAATCTGCACAGGGTTTACAAAACTGGCGTGAGGGCTTGCGCCGTTTTAAACAACTACCGAACGTTTACTGTAAGGTTTCGGGACTGGGTATGTTCAACCCGGACTGGGAAACAGCGCAACTACGGCCCATTGTTCTCGATGTCATCGACATCTTTGGCCCTGAGCGAACCATGTTCGGTTCGAACTTTCCCGTAGACAAACTTTACCGTTCATACGATACCTTGTGGACGGCGTATGATGAGATCACTCAGTCGTTTAGCCCAACAGAAAAGCAGCAGTTATTCGTCGAAACCGCGAAGGCATTTTATCGTATTTAATTGGCCCCGCAAGACACTGCGCGCCGGACTACTTAGCTCGAACCTGCGCCACCAAGTCTGCAGCTCCGCGCAAGATAAAACTGTGGTCAGAGGACAGTAGAAACAGATTAGCCCCGTGCTCCTGCCAGCGCGGCACCTCCTGCACGTTGCCAACGAACATCCCGACACGCCGCCCTTGATCTGTGGCAGCGCGGCATATACGCTCCACTGCGTCTATTACCACCTTGTCCGACGGCGAGGCCGCTCCCAACGCAACAGTGAGGTCTATACGCCCAATAAATAAGCAGTCCAAACCTTCCACACTGGCGATTTCATCGATTGCGTCTAATGCCTCCAGGTCTTCAATTTGTGCAACGAGTACAGTTTCCGCTGCGCTGCTGGAAATGTGTGTACTCATGTCCTTAGTAGTATAGCCCGCGGCCCGAGTGGATCCTGCATAACCGCGCCCTCCAGCCCCGAAGTGGCCAGCCTTCACGATAGACGCTGCAAGTTCCGGCGACGTGACGTGAGGTACAACCACGCCGGTAGCCCCGCAGTCTAGCGCATTGAGTATGTACTCTGACGAGGCTGAGGGAACGCGTACTAGAGCGGGCATTTTTTCCCCACGCAGCGCCTGCAGACACTGATCTTGCGTGAGCCGATCAAAAGGAGAATGTTCCGCATCAAGACACACCAGATCCAGTTCGGTCTTCCCGAGAACCTCGCATATCATCGGGGAAGGCGTTTTAACGAATGTGCCCACCAGTGACTCGCCTGCCAGTAGCTTAGATTTCAGCCCCTCCATTGTGCCGCTACCCCCACAGCTCAGCGGATGCAATTGCTGCACCTTCAGTCATCGCCTCCAGTTTGGCGTAAACAATATCTTCATCCACCGCACCAAAGCCCGCAAAGGTGGAGAACCCGCAATCGGTACCCGCCAGGACACGCTCGCGCCCTACGATATTGGCGAAACGCAAAATACGTTGTGCAACCAGCCGTGGATGCTCGATGAAATTGGTGGTGGAGTCTATTACGCCCGGCACCAGTACTTTTTCCTGTGGAATCGTGGCGTCACGAAACACTTCCCATTCATGGGCGTGCCGCGGATTGGACGACTCAAACAATAGCGCTTGAGGCTTGGCTTTCATTGCAATAGGAAGTACGGTTTCCATCGGCGCGTCACAGTGATGTGGGCCTTCGTAGTTACCCCAGCATACATGTAAGCGCACTTTCTCTGCAGGCACGTTGCGCAGAGCATCATTCAGTACTTCAACATGTAAGTTGGCCAGAGCAATATACTCTTCTTCGGGCTTGTCTTTAAACAGCATATGTCGACCCAGTCCCAGGTCGGGTGAGTCCAGTTGCAGGATAAAACCGGCTGCGACAATGGCCTCGTACTCAATACGCATGGTCTCTGCCAGGGCCTGCAAATACAGTTCATGGTTGGCATAGTAATCGTTGGGCTGGAACAGCGCGATCACGCCAGGGGATGCGGCATTCATAAATCCCTGCGACACACCGTGTTTTGAAATTGCATTTTTTAGATTGGATAAATCTTCATTCAACGGCCCCATGTCTTTAACTTTAATCTCGCCCACACACCGCGGACGCTTGTAACTAGGGGTTCCGCCGCTACTCGATTGACGTTGTAAAAAGCCCGGAAACTCCTCTAGGTCGGCCGGTGGATTGCGTTCGCTGTCACCTTCAAACCCCGTGATTCTATCTTTGATATAAGTAGCGTAACTGATTTTGCTCATCTCGCCGTCACTCACGATATCAATGCCCGCCTCTACCTGGCGAGCCACCACCGCATCCACAGCACTGGCAATCGTTTGCGCTAACGACTCTGCGTCGTAGGCCTGCTCATTCTCTTTCGCAAAAACGCCATCGGTGACTGCTTTGGAACGCGGTAAACTGCCAACGTGCGTGGTTAGTATCCTGTCGGTACTGATTTTCATAGTTTGATCCTCATGTTTCCTTGAGCCAGGCGGCAAGCGCGACTGACACCTCGTTGGGTTGTTCCATTGTGCAAATGTGACCGCAGTTCTCGATCACCCGTAATGTGGCACCGCGTATTCTTTGGGCCATTTCGCGATGTAACTCTACCGGGCACAGTTCATCTTCTTCGCCGCATATGACCAATGTGGGACAGCTTATTGTTGCCAGCGTCTGGGTACTATCTGGACGATCACGAAGCGCCAAAGACTGGCGTACAAAGACCTCTTCGCCCAGCCTCTCTCCCATCCGCAACAGATCATCAAGCAAAGCAAGGTTTGATCGATTGCACTGCGCAAGGTAGCGTGGCTTGAGTTCGTCTCGCAGGATGTCACGCAAAAGCCCTTGTTGTACCTGCATGATTTGTTTATCACGGACGTGGCGCCGATCTGCGGTGTCCTGGCGAAAATTGGTGTCCAGCAGGGCCAGCCGCTCAATGCGATGGGGGGCCTGCCGCCACATCTCGAGGGCCACGATTCCTCCCATGGACAAGCCAGCGAGTGCAAATCGTGGCGGAGCCTCTTCCAGCAGCGTCCTGGCGATCGTCTCAACAGAATTCGAGTGACCTATATCCCCCACCAACACAGAAGTAAACGGGGACAGATCATCGATTTGCTGTTGCCACATCAGCTCATCGCACATCATTCCGGGAAGCAGCAAGAGATCTGTACTTCGAATGCAATCAGGCATCAAAAAGACATCAGCCACACCGGATGCTGCCGCCCCGGTGTAATACGCCGGAAAACAGGCGCTTTTCGGGCGGCAGATCGTAATTGTCCACACGGTCCAGGAGCATAGAAACCGCAGCCTCAGCCATGCTTTCCACTGGCTGTTGTATCGTGGCCAGATCAAAGCTTGACCATGCCGCCGCCCGCACACCGTCAAATCCTACCACTGAAACATCGCCGGGAATGTCCAGGTTAAGCTTATAACGCAATCCGTCCATACAGCCCATGGCCATCATGTCATTGGCGCATATCACCGCGTCGGGAGCGCCGCCGCGACGAGAGACAATTTCCAAAATTGCCCGTCGGCCTGAATCATAGCTGTAATCGCCTGAAGCCTGATCGATATCAGAAATCCCGAGCTCATTTAATCGGTCCAGCGCGCCTTGTGTCCGCTGCATGCTGACAACCGAATCCTTGGGACCACTGATCACGGCGAAAGATTTGTGACCAGCACTACCTGCCAGGACGCTCACCAATGATCGCTCCCCTTCGACCTGATCACAGGCCACACTGCTAATTGGCATGTCGCTATAGGAACGATTATAAAACACCAGTGGAACGTTCCGCTCCGAAAAGGCTTCTACTTGTTCAGGCGTCAGATGTGCAGCCGCGATCACGCCATCCACCTGATACTGCCAAACCTCGTTAAGGGTGCGGCCCACATCGCTTTCATGATTTAAGGTAAACAACAAAACGTGTACACCGCGCTCAGAAAAGCGAGCACTCAATTCAGATAGCACTTCGGGGTAATAATTCAGGTTGGAAACAATCACTGCCACCATATTAGAGCGGCGAGTAATAAGGCCTCGCGCGATGGCATTGGGAAAATACCCCAGTTCCTTAACGGACTTCATAACCCGCTCACGCATCTTCTTGGACACACTCGCATCAGGTTTAAAGCACCTGGACACAGCCGACTGGGACACGCCTGCGTGTTGGGCGACATCGTACGAAGTTACGTGCCGCTTGCTGCTGGCAAAGTTTTCCTGCCGAGTACTCTTACCGGGTTTTTTCACCATAGCGCCTTACGCGAATATCCGCCTGTTCCTTATGACCTGCGAAGCCTTCCACTGCACACAAACGTGAACAGTATTCGCCGATCATGACGGAGGCCTCTTCAGTAACTTTCTGATAGGTGCAGGTCTTGATAAACTTGCCCACCCAGAGTCCGCCAGTATAGCGTGCTGCTTTCTTGGTTGGCAAAGTATGATTGGTGCCAATGACCTTGTCACCGTAGGAGACATTCGTTTCAGGGCCCAAAAACAGGGCGCCGTAGTTCGTCATATTGTCGAGGAAGTAGTTCGGATCCCGTGTCATTACCTGCACGTGCTCGGAGGCGATATCGTCGGCGACCTGAAGCATTTCTTCATAGCTGTCACAGAGAATAACCTGGCCGTAATCGCGCCAGGCCTGACCGGCGATTTCGGCCGTAGGCAAAATCGTCAGCTGTCGTTCGATCTCTATCATCGTCTCTTGTGCCAGCTTTTCAGAGTTAGTGAGTAATATCGCAGGGGAATTTGGGCCGTGCTCAGCTTGCCCAAGCAAATCCGCTGCGCATAGCTCACCGTCAACAGTCTCATCTGCGATCACCAGTGTCTCTGTCGGGCCGGCGAAGAGGTCAATGCCAACCCTGCCAAATAACTGGCGCTTTGCTTCGGCGACAAAGGCATTACCTGGACCGACTATCATATCCACTGGGTCAATAGTCTCGGTGCCGATAGCCATCGCACCCACTGCCTGCACGCCACCCATACAATAGATTTCATCCGCCCCGGCCATATCCATAGCGACCACGATTGCAGGGCTTGGCTTACCCCCGAAGGGTGGGGCCGCTGCAATGACGCGCTTTACACCGGCTACTTTGGCAGTGACTACGCTCATGTGAGCAGAGGCGACCAGCGGATACTTGCCACCCGGTACATAACAACCCACGCTGTTCATCGGAATGTGTTTGTGTCCCAACACGACACCAGGCAAGGTTTCCTGCTCTACATCGACCATTGAATTGCGCTGAATGCGAGCGAAGTTACCCACCTGCTCTTGAGCAAATTTTATGTCGTCTATTACTTGCTGGTCCAGTTCATCGTAGCAGTCGGCGATCTGCTCTTTGCTCAACCTGAAGCTCGTGGGCGACCAGTTATCGAACTGCTGCGAATACTTGCGGATGGCAGCATCCCCCGTGCTTTCAATATTGCCGAGTATTTCCTCAACAATACCGCGTACTTTCTTGTCCTGGTCCTGCGCCTCCTCCCGGGAAACGCCCTCTTTCAGATACTTCGCCATTGATACTGCCTCCGCAGACGTGAGGTGTCGAAGCCGCTCCAGCTCCCGAAGGGGACGATCTGGACTTCCACTTGGAAAAACCGGCGGGCATTGTCATGCAAACCGGCAAAAAAAAAGGCAGGGGTAAACCTGCCAAAGGTGGCCCGCATAGGGCCCACGCACCATTCTAGAATTCGTAGGCCAACTTGACCCCGTAGTTGCGCGGATACCCGTAGCTGCTTTGCACCAGGTCAAAGCCACCGACATTGGTCCTGGCCAGGACCGCTTCATCCTCGAGATTTTCTGCAAAGACCTCCGCAGTGATATTTTCGCTGGCCGAGGTCCAGATCAGCCGTATATCCGTTTTGGTGTATGAGTCTTGTACCTGGGTGTTGTAAGTCACTACATCGTCAGTGTTGAAGGAATCAGAGTAGTAGGTTTGCAGGTAGGGCGTGAGCCGGCTACCGCCACTCAAAGCAATGTCGTATCCCACGCTGAGGCTAAGAGTGACCTCCGGCGCCCAGGGTGGGGTTTCACCCTCCAGGTCCAGAAAAGCTTGCTCTTGCCCCTTGGCAAGTACGAAGGGGTTAGCAACGCCAAATACACCGAATTCGTTATCCATCAGAGACAGACCTGCGGAAATATACCACTCCGCAGTCGGTATCCAGACCAACTCAGCCTCCAGGCCCATTGTTTCGATTTCGCCACCGTTCACCGTGTTGGTAACAAAAGCGCCATCCCGTAGGATCAACTCCTGAGTGGTAAGGTCCGAAAACTCGTTGTAGTAGATGGCCGCATTCAATTGCACCGTATCATCCGCGAAGCGACTTTTTATTCCAGCCTCGTAAGCGTCTGAAAGCTGTTGATCGAAAGCACTGCCATCGGGATTCACACCCCCTGAAAGAAAACCGGTAGAGTAGTTCGCGTACACCATCATGCTGTCAGAGGCATCCCACTGAAAACCCAGCCGGTAAGTGGTGTCGTCAAACTTCTGCACAGCTGAACGCTCGGGACGCACTTCGTAGCGGTAAATGTCGCGGGGGCGACCATCCAGGCTATCAGGATTTACCCCTGGCAAGGGATTGCCATCGGCGTCGGTTGAAAAGCCGGAGAATGTCGCAGTGTCCTTTTCTTCCTCGCTGTAACGAATCCCCGCAATCAGGCGCAGCGTATCGGTGACGTTAAACTCGGCCTGGGCGAATACCCCGAGAGTGTCCGTTTCGACCTCCTGGTAGTCAGCGAAATCACTGAAGGGGAAGGGGTCGGTCCTATACTGTGAGAATCCAAATCCGATCTCGTCCACTGAATAATACAAACCGCTGGTCACTGTCAGGTTATCGCCAGTATAAATAAGCTGTAATTCCTGGGTTACCGATTCAACTTCCTCATCCCAGTAAAAAGTGTAGCCAGTCTGGTTGCTGACATCACCGTCCCAGTCGAATTCACTGTCAAAATCAGTCCAGGATGAGATGGATAAAAGCGACAGGGAGTCGCTGATGTCCCATGCCAGGTGCAAGGTGACGTTGTCCTCGGAGTTATCACGCTCCCCGTCCACATCAAGGGCAACCTTCCACGGCTCATCGAAGAAAGACTCACTTTGGGCCCCTTCATAGGGGTTGGCGCAGTTCTCGAACTGGCCAAAGGCGTCTGTAACACCCTCTGCGTTCACCGGTTGACAGATGCCCTCAGCAGAAAATATACCCGCGGTGATGCCCTTTTCACTCAAAGAGGTGATGCGCAGCGTAGCGGTAAAATTGTCGGTTGCTTCCCACAGGGCTGACAGGCGGATATTGCGAGCCTCGTCCTGACCCAGGTCTTCGCCGTCCCCCTTGTTTTCAATATAGCCATCGCTGTCCTTGGTATTGAAAGCGCCGCGCAGTGCAAAGCTGTCACCGATAGGGAAGTTGATGAAGCCCTCGGTAGTGTACTTGCCAAAGTCCTGGTAGCTGCCCTTAAGACCGCCACTGACCTGCTCGGTATCCGGCGCATTGGTATAGAGATTGACTGCACCGGCAAAGGTGTTGCGGCCGTATAAGGTGCCCTGTGGACCTTTCAATATCTCGATCCGGCTAACATCAAAATAAGCCTGGGATTGCTGAGAAGCTCTTGGTCTGTAAACGCCGTCGACAAAGAATCCGGCAACCGAAGAATTGTCCCCAAATGTGTTATTGGAGTTGGCCCCGCGTATGGCAATTTTTGCGTCGGAGCCTACAAAGCCGTAGCTGACGCCAGGGGTAACCAGCTCAATTCTGCTGATGTCTTCAATACCTGCCCTGGCCATATCCTGACTGGTCAATGCGGTCACTGAAACCCCAACATCCTGCAGGTTCTGTTCCCTGCGTTGGGCAGTAACTACAACTTCTTCTAGCGCGAAACCACCCTCCTGGGCATAAGCTAGGGATGGAAGTAGTGCGGTGGTGCCTAACAATGCTGCGACCTGGGCCGCAATGATCTTCTTGGCGGGAAAAGGCATGGAGTTCTCCGGTTGGAATAAAATTATTTTAATTTTTTTGTGCTCGCGGCCAGTTAACAAGAGGCTGTAGACCGGCTGCTGCCAAGACACTTTGTACTTCGAATGCAAAAACAAGTCAACCGCTAAATGGCACTATTATTACGGGGGTAGCAGTAACTTGTAGACAGGTGCCTTGCGTATGCAGCCAGATAAAGCTTAACGCTAACCCCTATCCACCTCGCATTCACTGTTGCCCAACTGCGATGGAATTCACTTTTATATCGATAAAATACAATTAGTTAAGATTATTTCGAATTCCGTTAAGCATGAGAAACCAGGGCCACGCCAAAACTGCCGGTACATCTTCGGACGACTCGAATATCGCGCCGACTCAAGGGCAGTCGAATGCAAATTCGCCCCCCTACTCAGTGCGGATGATAGAGGATATTCTTATAAGACATGCCTTCGAATGCATAAGTTCAGTATACTGGCGCGTACACAGGCCCGAAACTGAATCGCTGACTGTTCCCTTGCCATTGGCCATAACCCATCAGGACTTAATCTTATGCCTCGCAACCCACCTCGAAATGAATTGGCGCAATTTCGGTTAGACAAGCAATGGGCGTTGGTTACCGGTGCCGGCAAGGGCATAGGCCGCGCATGTGCCGAAACGCTGGCGAGTGCTGGCGCGAACGTCATAGCGGTGGCCAGAACCCGGGAAGATTTGCAATCGCTTGAGCGTGACTTTCCGAATCAGATCGAGAGCTGGGTTGACGACGTTACTAATACAAGCTTCCTACAGCGACTCGAGGAATTGAGCCAATTGGATATTCTGGTGAATAACGTTGGCACCAATACACCACAATTTTTCGCTGAAGTAGAGACTGAAGTGCTGGACCGCATGCTCAACCTGAATGTGCGCAGCGCCTTCTTGGTTGCCCAGGCCGGCGCACGGGTTATGTTGCGCCAGGGCTCAGGCTCTATCGTTAATATGAGCTCACAAATGGGGCATGTAGGTGCGGTAAAGCGCACGGTGTATTGCATGACCAAGCATGCCATTGAGGGATTGACTAAAGCGATGGCCGTAGAATTAGCGCCAAAAGGGATTCGCGTGAACTCAGTGGCACCGACCTTCATCGAAACGCCCATGACCCGCCCCATGCTGGCAGATAAAGCCTTTCACAGTGATGTAATGTCTAGGCTGCCCATGCAAAAACTGGGGCAAGTCGAAGATGTTGCTAACGCCGTTCTTTTCCTTGCCAGCTCCGCCTCAGGCATGGTCACCGGCGACAGCCTGAAGGTCGACGGCGGCTGGACCGCGGTATAGCTGCTTTCCGAGGTCGCCGCTTTTGCATCTTCGGATTCGCCTGTTGATTATTTATAGGTAACGACCAAATACCCGACAAACGCCGTTTTACCTGTGTTGGAAATTTTGTGCTCAACATCTGCGGGATAGTGCGCCGAATCCCCCTGCGCCAGCTCACACTGAGTCTCACCCGCCTCTACGCTTACCTGGCCTTGCACTACCGTAAGCAATTCCTTTGTTCCCTCAAAGTGAGAGGCACTATCCAGTTTGGCGCCTGCCTGTAGGTGCAATTCGTAAAACTCGATGTTCTTTTCCATGCGCAGGGGCGAGAGGGTGCGAATCTGGCATTCCGGGTCGTCGCGAAACAGGTTATTTGGGTCGGAACCATGAATCACTTCAATGGTATTGCGTGAGCGAGGATCGTCCACCAGTTCACCAATACTCAAACCAAATGCTTGGCCAATACGGAATGTAACCGCCAGCGTGGGGTTCGCCTGGCCGCGTTCTATCTGACTCAACATGGAGCGACTGACACCCGAGGCGGCGGCTAGCTGCTCGAGAGTAAAACCCTTTTCTTGTCTAAGCTGTGTGACTCGCTCACACAAGAGCTGGCTGGAGATGTCTGTTTTCTTGGGTTCGCCCACGCTAAATCCTATATGGTAGAAATAAATCTTGTAAAAGAGAATATTGTGTCTATTATCATGGAAATTATTCTATTATATCGAAGGTCGCTATGAAAGCACTCATCAAGAAATCCGCTGAAGTCGGCCTCTGGCTGGAAAATGTGCCCGATCCAGAGCTGGGCATCAACGACGTTGTGATCAAGACGCTGCGCACGGCCATCTGCGGGACTGACATGCATATCTACAACTGGGATGCCTGGGCCCGCAAAACCATTCCAGTACCCATGGTGGTGGGGCATGAATTTGTAGGTGAGATTGTCGAGGTGGGCAGCAATGTAAACGATTTTCAGGCAGGGCAAATTGTGTCCGGCGAGGGCCATGTGGTTTGTGGTCGTTGCCGAAACTGTCTCGCGGGGAGGCGACACTTGTGCGCAGACACTAGCGGCATAGGCGTGGATAGACCGGGGGCCTTTGCCGAGTATGTGGCGCTACCCATGTCCAACGTATGGGTACATCAAGACGGTATAGATTTGGATATCGCTGCGCTCTTCGATCCTCTGGGGAACGCAGTGCACACAGCCCTGCAATATGACCTATTGGGTGAGGATGTCCTGATCACCGGTGCCGGCCCGATTGGAGCGATGGCTGCGGCGGTTTGCAAGCATGCGGGGGCCAGGCATGTGGTGATCACCGATGTACTGCCTGAACGCCTGCAATTGGCAGCCGATCTTGGCGCCACGCGCATTGTTAACGTACTTGAGGAGAGTCTGGAGGACGTACAGCGTGAATTGGGCATGGCCGAGGGTTTCGATGTGGGCTTGGAAATGTCGGGGAATCCACAGGCCTTGAAAGATTTATTGGGCAGCATGTGCCACGGTGGCAAGGTGGCAATGTTGGGCATTCCCACCGAAAACACTGCCATAGATTGGAGCGAAGTGATTTTTAATATGCTCACTCTCAAGGGAATCTATGGCCGGGAAATGTATGAAACCTGGTACAAAATGTCGGTTTTCATTCAATCGGGTCTTGATATCTCACCGGTGATTACTCACCGCTTGCACTACACTGATTTTCAGACTGGTTTCGATGTCATGAACTCCGGTGAAGCCAGTAAAGTCATATTGAATTGGGATACGACGGGGTAGCCCTATGAACGATAACTTTCAAAACCATCTTGGCAAACAGCTGGCCGAGATTCACGAAGCGGGTCTTTTCAAGCACGAGCGCGTGATTACGAGTGCGCAAGGTGCACACGTAGAGGTTGCCAGTGGAAGCGTGTTGAACTTGTGCGCTAACAACTATCTGGGTTTGGCTCAACATCCCCAGGTTCAAGCGGCGGCGCAGCAGGGCTTGGATAAATGGGGTTACGGCATGGCCTCGGTGCGCTTTATTTGTGGGACTCAGACCCAGCACAAAGAATTGGAAGTGCTGTTAAGCGATTTTGTAGGGACTGAGGACGCCATATTGTATCCCTCTTGCTTCGATGCCAATGGTGGGCTGTTTGAAACTCTCCTGGGCCCCGAGGACGCGATCATTTCAGATGCGTTGAACCACGCAAGTATCATCGACGGTATCCGCCTGTGCAAAGCACAACGCTATCGCTACAACAACAGCGACATGGCCGACCTGGAAGCGCAGCTGCAAGCGGCGGATAAAGCCAATGCGCGTTTCAAGTTGATTAGCACTGACGGCGTGTTTTCCATGGACGGTTATATCGCCAAACTGGATGAAATTTGTGACCTAGCAGACAGGTACAGTGCGCTGGTGCATATTGATGACGCTCATGCCACAGGGTTTATGGGGCAGGGAGGCCGAGGGACAGCCGAATATCGAGGTTGTCTGGAGCGAGTGGATATCATAACCGGGACGCTTGGCAAGGCACTTGGTGGTGCCAGTGGCGGTTTCACCGCCGCACAGCGTGAAGTCGTGGAGATACTGCGCCAGCGCTCCCGGCCCTATCTATTTTCCAACACGGTTGCGCCGCCTGTCGTCGCAGGGGCGATTAAAGCCATTGAGCTGGTATCTGCATCTAGCGAATTGCGTGAAAAACTGGCCAGAAATACACAGATATTTCGTGAGGGTATGCAGGCACTAAGTTTTGATCTGCTGCCAGGGGAGCACCCCATCGTTCCGGTAATGCTCTATGATGCCGGGCTCGCAACTGCTTTCGCGGCGCGCATGTTGGAGTTGGGTGTCTATGTGGTCGCTTTTTCCTACCCAGTGGTTCCACAGGGCAAGGCGCGTATTCGCACGCAAATGTCTGCCGCCCTCTCTGAGGACGATATTGAACGCGCTCTCGATGCTTTTGGGCGGGTAAAAAGCGAACTAATCGGTGGCGGCAAATGAATACAGACAAGAGAGGCCGATTCTCACCCTACATCATAAATTCCGCAGTCTGCGCCTGCCATACTGACCGGGGACAGCCGCAACGAGGGTTGGACTGCCGTATCGCTGCGCAGCAAAGGAATAATCAAACCGTCTAATTTTCAAGCAACTGGGCGCTATACCCCAGCTCACGCAATCGGGCTAAAATATCCTGATTCTGATCAGCATCTCTGGTTTCTACGGTCAAAAACAAGTCCGCTTTCTTTACCGGAACACTGGCGAACATGCGTTGATGAGAGACCTCCAGGATGTTGCCACCAAATTCGCCAATGGCTTCAGCCACGTCGGAAAGCGTTCCCGGTGAATCATCAATTTCGATAAGGAAGCGGACTATCCTGCCTTTTTTGACCAGGCTTCTCATTAGCACCGATGCCAGAATGCGAGAGTCGATATTGGCACCGGTTAGGATCAGCGCAGTTTTTTGATCCTTAAAAACAGCAGTATTGGACAACACCGCCGACAAGGCCGCCGCACCCGCACCTTCGGTAACTGTTTTTTCAATACTGAGGAAAAGGTTAATGGCTTCCTCGATAGAGTCCTCGCTGACAACCAGCACGTCATCTACCAATCGTCTAATCACTTCCAGGGTCAGATCACCCGGTTGTTTGACAGCTATTCCTTCAGCGATTGTGGAGCCGCCCTGGGTTTCCTTCTTGCTCCGTAGCGCATTGTGCACGCTAGGGTAAGCGTCGACTTCTACGCCAATTATTGTTATATCGGGCTTAATGGCTTTAGCTGCTGTCGCGACTCCAGCAATAAGGCCCCCGCCACCAATAGGCACAACAATACAATCCAGTGCCGGTTCCACCGCCAACATTTCAAGGACGACCGTGCCCTGCCCTGCCATGACATCCAGATCATTGTAGGGATGCACGAACACCAAACTTTCTGCAGTCGCGACATCTTTAGCGTGGTTGGCAGATTCATCCAAAGTGTCGCCAAAAAGAATAACGCGGGCCCCGAAGTTTTTTGTGTCTTGAACTTTTACATTGGGAGTATTCCTGGGCATCACGATCGTTGCCGGAATATTCAATCGTTGCGCATGATAGGCGACGGCCTTGGCATGATTCCCCGCTGACATAGCGATCACACCCTCTGTATTCCCCTGCTCCTGCAGTAGCAGTAACTTATTTAGCGCGCCACGCTCTTTGAACGAAGCGGTGAACTGGAGGTTCTCAAATTTTAGATACAACTCGATTCCTGTCATGGAGGACAGGGTGAGGGACTTCTCGAAACGCGTGTTGACTGTTGCCGATGCAATTCTGGCCGCAGCGCTCTGTATATCTTGCAGTGTTAGTTTCATAGGGCTGAATGGTAGCATAAGAGAATATTTCTTATTCTGGCCCTAATGCCCGCCTCCAAGGTATTTTACGTCGCTTTTTTTAAGGCTGTCTGGTAGTGATTTTTTTCTGTAAACCTATGTAATTTCAACCTCAGATTGGGCTCTGGAGTGCCAGAAAGTAAGGCCAGTCCCAATCAGTAAAAATTCGGTAAGTCCCTATATCGACTAGGTGTCACACCAAGGCATCGACGGAACATGGCAATGAATGCACTCGTATTCTCGTAGCCAGCCTGTAAAGCGAGATGATCTAACGGGTAGCGCGATAAGCGGAAACAAAGTTCAAAAGCTGGAGTTCTCCTTTGCTGCCGCTTTGGAGAATGGCTGCGACACTGTTATTACAGTTGGCGGGGTCGAATCAAATCACTGTCGTACAACGGCGATATTATTTGCCCAGTTGGGACTGAAATGCCATCTTTTATTGTTTGGACCCGAACCTGCGCCCGACGGAAATTTGCTACTGAGCAAACTAGCTGGTGCAGAAATCAGCTACTTCCCAGCTGAATTATATAGAGATTCGAAAGACGAAATTCTAGAACAGTGGACTCAGCGACTTATTGATCAAGGTCGAAGTCCATTCAGTATTCCTGCTGGTGGAAGCGACGCCGTAGGACTTTGGGGCTCTGGATATCAACGTCATCGATGGCTATGTTGGCAAAGGGTATGCGATCGCTTCAGCAGAAGTGTTCACAATGATTCGGCGAGTTGCGCAGCAGGAAGGTGTTATTCTCGATCCAGTCTATACAGGAAAAGCATTTCACGGAATGGTAGAAACAATAAAACTGGATTTGTTCGATGGCGCAACGGATATCGTGTTCTTGCATACTGGCGGAATTTTCGGACTATTTCCTCAAAGAGAACTGCTTTTTAAAAATGAATAGTGGTCTGTCCCTAGTTGTTCGAAAATGCTCGCGGGCGAACCAAAAACCAGCTAGACAACACCAGCCCACCTAAAGCAGTGTAACAAACGACAAAAACCCACTCTGGTGCTTGATAATACAAGAGCTCGTTCAACCAGTGTGTTATGAACGAACCCTCGTAGCCAGTTTCACCCGCTCTCGAACGAAGATCTATCTCCCAGACTGTGAGCGGGCAAATAACGCTGAACCAGGATTGTAAAACGACAACGCCAATTCCGAGTAGATGCGCGATACGGAACCACGGGTTTCTGACCCATTGCCAGAATTGATACTTACCCACAAAGATAAGAATCATGCCGAGCGCAACAAAGACTACGAACAATACATGCGTGACAAGCAAGGCATCGGCAGCCAATGAATAGAGTGCCTCAGACTCCATAGCGTCTCCTAACGGCGCTTAAACCAGGTGCGGTGGCGATACAGGTTTCAGAGTTTTTCAAGGCAGCCATCTCATTTTGCAATTCAAAAGTAGTCGGCGTTCCCACAACTGAAAGAGTAGCGCACCGATGGGGGGGATGACAGTCAGGCCGCTACTTTCTTGCGAGAAGGCTATTTCCGGGCCTGAGACCGTTGATGGATTGGGTGCTAAGGGGTTTGGTGCTAGAATCGGGCTGAGCCATGAATGATACCTCGAATTTCGTTTGTAGTTGGCCCCAGGTAGTTTGCCGCTACTTGGGGCTTTTTTGTTGCAGGATGCCGTATATCGCTAGCGCAGGTTACGGCGAACAAAGATGAACAGCTATAAACATGTACAACACTGTACAACACTGTACAACATTGTTAAACAAGGGCTTTTTAGGAATACAGCACTGAAAACTATGACAAATTCAGACCAACACACCCCTATGATGCAGCAGTTCTTCCGCATCAAGGCCGACCATCCTAACGACCTTCTTTTTTATCGGATGGGCGATTTCTACGAGTTGTTCTTCGACGATGCAAAAAAGGCCGCGGAGCTGCTGGATATCACGCTGACCGCAAGAGGCAAGGCCGGAGGCGAACCTATCCCCATGTGTGGCGTGCCCCACCATGCGGCTGAAGGTTACCTGGCCCGCCTGGTAAAAGCGGGTATATCAGTCGCCATATGCGAACAAGTGGGTGACCCTGCCACCAGCAAGGGACCGGTAGAGCGCAAGGTCAAGCGAGTCGTCACCCCTGGAACACTGAGTGATGAAGCGCTGCTGGAGGACAGAGTGGAGCAGTTGTTACTCGCCGTCGCGCAACATCAGGACAGCTTTGGCATTGCCTACCTGGACCTTAGCAGCGGACGATTCAGGGTGCTGGAAGTCACTGGTGAAGAGGCCTTAAGTGGCGAGTTACAGCGCTTGCGCCCGGCCGAAACGCTCTATCAGGAATCCATCGGCATGCCCGAAATCACGGCTCGTACTGGCGCGCGCTCGCAGCCCATATGGGAGTTCGACCGCGAAAGCGCTAGACGCGCCCTGAACGCCCAGTTCCAGAGCCACGACCTGCAGGGCTTTGGCTGTGACGACCTGGATCTGGCCATTGGCGCTGCGGGATGCCTGCTGCAGTATGTCAAAGACACGCAGCGTAACAACCTGCCCCATATCAGGGGTATTTCTCATGAAAATCGGGCTGACAGCGTTATTCTGGATGCCGCCACCCGCCGTAACCTGGAAATTGATATCAATATGACGGGGGGTGAGACCAACACCCTGTTTTCGGTCATGGACAAGGGCATCACCGCCATGGGCAGCCGCCTGCTGCGCCGCTGGTTACACCGTCCCCTCACCGATGTTGATGTCCTAGGGCAGCGCCAGTCTGCTATTAAAGCCCTGAGCCACAATTACAGCTATGAAACAGTCCGGGCTGCACTCAAGCCCATTGGTGACATGGAACGTATTCTCACACGGGTCGCCCTGCGCTCCGCCAGGCCACGCGATTTAACCCGCCTGCACAGCTCCATTGCCGCATTACCGGTGCTGCGATCTGAACTGGCAGGCAGCAACTCTGCCCGGCTGGATGAATTGAGTACGCTAGCCTCCGACTACCCGGACATGTGTGAATTACTCGCCCGGGCCATTATCGACAATCCGCCAGTCATTATCCGCGATGGCGGCGTGATTGCACCGGGCTATGATGAGGAACTGGATGAGCTTCGCCAGATTAGTACCCATGCAGGCGATTACCTACTGGAGATCGAGCAGCGCGAGCGCAAAGCCACGGGCATCAACACGCTCAAAGTCGGCTATAACCGGGTCCACGGCTACTATATTGAAATCAGCAGAGCCCAATCCGACCAGGCTCCGCCGGAATATATCCGCCGCCAGACCCTGAAAAACGCTGAGCGCTTCATCACTCCCGAACTCAAGGTGTTTGAAGACAAAGCTCTGTCCAGCAAGAGCCGCGCTTTGGCCCGGGAAAAGGCCCTGTACGAAGATTTGATTGAAGACTTGAACAAGCAACTGGCCGAACTGCAGGATACAGCCGCCGCCGTGTCGGAAATCGACGTACTGGCCAACCTCGCCGAACGGGCAGACAACCTGAACCTGTGCCAGCCCACATTCTGCGATGAGCAAATATTCGAAGTGGTCGCCGGTCGCCATCTGGTAGTTGAGCAGGTATTGGAAGAGCCTTTCATCGCCAACGATGCCCTGCTCAACACCAAGCGCCGAATGCTATTGATTACCGGCCCCAATATGGGCGGTAAGTCGACCTATATGCGGCAGAATGCCGTCATCGCCCTGCTCGCCCATATAGGCAGCTTCGTGCCCGCATCCGCGGTCAAGATGGCCCCGCTGGACCGCATCTTTACCCGCATTGGCTCCTCGGATGACCTGGCCAGCGGTCGCTCTACCTTCATGGTGGAGATGACCGAAACGGCGAATATCCTGCACAATGCGACACCGCGCAGCCTGGTGCTGATGGATGAAGTCGGCCGGGGCACCAGTACCTTTGACGGCCTGAGCCTGGCCTGGGCCAGCGCCGTCGAGCTGGCCCAATCGGTAAAAGCTTTTACGCTCTTTGCCACCCACTACTTCGAACTGACCGCGCTGCCCGAGCAATGCCCTACCATGGCCAACGTGCATCTGGATGCCACCGAATACCAGGACCATATCGTCTTTTTACACAACATCCAGGAGGGCCCTGCCAACCGCAGTTTCGGGCTTCAGGTGGCCAAACTCGCGGGTGTTCCGGGCCCTGTGCTGGTCGCCGCACAGGAAAAGTTGACCGAACTGGAGCGCGATAAGGCGACTACCGCTCCGGCCGCGGCACCGCATCCGTCCCAGGTAGACCTGTTTGGCGTCGCAGCACCTCACCCGGCCGTCGATATTCTGGAGGCGCTGGATGTCGATGCGCTCAGTCCCCGCCAGGCGCTGGAACAGCTGTATGAACTGAAGTCCAAAGTCGACTGAAAAGCACTTCATTTCTGTCACTTGTGCAGGTAAACTAGCGCCCCTTAGTTTGACCCCCAATGCATAAACCCCAAAAAGGGCAGTAGAGGCAGCTTTAGAATGACGTTTGTTGTTGGAGAACAGTGTATTAAATGCAAGCACACGGACTGTGTCGAAGTCTGTCCTGTGGATTGCTTTTATGAAGGCCCTAATTTCCTGGTAATTCACCCTGATGAGTGCATTGATTGTGCCCTGTGTGAGCCAGAATGCCCGGTGGACGCTATCTATTCTGAGGACGAACTCCCCGAAGACCAGCAGGTGTTCATGGAATTAAACGCCGAACTGGCCGAGGTCTGGCCCGTCATCACCGAGATGAAAGAGTCGCCGGCCGATGCAGAGGAGTGGGAACATAAACCCAACAAACTGGCACTGCTGGAGCGATAAGCTCTATCGAAATAAGGCCCTGTCGCAGCCACTGCGATAGGGCTTTTTTTATGCGCCAAATCCGCTAGACTGAGGCCATGACTGAATCCAAAGACTCTTTTTCGATTGACTGGCGTATCGCCTTCGGCCTGGTCGTCACGGTCGCGTGGATAACCACGGGCTTGATCTACCTGCTTGGCATTGTCGGCTGGGGCACATTTGTTCACCTGCCGACGGGTGAAATCGGCAGCTTTCTGGAAGGCGCCTTTGCGCCGCTGGCGTTCCTCTGGCTGGTGATCGGCCACTTCATGCAACAAAAGGAAATCACAGCCAATACCAAGGCCATCAATATTCAGGAGAGGAGCGCACGCCGACTGGAGCTGCATTCCCGCCGGGACAGCTATTTCAAGTTACTGAATCTCATTCAGGATCAACTGGGTTCAATCGCAGCATTTCACTATTTCTCGGTGCACGGCCCCTCTGGCGCGGGGACAATGAGTGGTGAGGAGTTTACCGATGGTCGTACCAAAGCCAGCAACGGTGACTACGCTTTTTTTATCCGCTTGATGACCGGAATCACTTACCAGTTACGCGATGATGTGGACTCCATCAATGAGATTTACTTTGGCACCGAGATCCGCAAACGGCACACCACAAACTTCGTTATTACCTTCGAAAAACTACTGAAGGCTGCTCGCGAAGTCGATACGGACGACATGATCAGTAATGCCCTGCTCCACGGTTCGTCAACCGGCAGACAGTATCGCATCATAAAAACGATTCAGGGTCATGAAGAATACGGGGCCGAACTGGCCGTCTGAAAGCTAAGTGATCGGATATTATTGGCTGGGCTTTTTTTAAAGCTTATTGTAAACGTTTACAGTTTGTACTAATATCACCCTTCGTCGCTACAATGACCTCGATTCACCCCTATTGAGATGGGTTACCAATGAGTAAATATCTGGGTATTGACCTGGGCACTCAAAGCCTTAAGGTCTTGATTTACAACGCAGAATCAAAGGAAGTTGAAGCCACTGCCAGCAGTGAGCTGGCGCTACGCAGCCGGCCGGATGGCACTCGGGAGCAAGAAGCCAACTGGTGGCTTGATGCGCTACACGCTGCCATGGCGGAGCTCAGCCCCTCCAACCGGGACGGTATCGCCGCTATCGGGGTCTCAGGCCAGCAACACGGCTTCACGCCATTAGGCGCAGACGGCCGTGTACTGGCGCCAGTGAAGCTGTGGTGCGATACCTCCACCACAGCT
>JBALWA010000036.1:0-46350 GCA_036960305.1 Halioglobus sp.
ACAACAACTCCTTGATACCCATCGCCCCCACTGTAACGGCGAGTATTGACCCCAACCTTGTGCGACGGCGCCCGGACTTGCAGGTTGCGGAATTGCAGACCCGCGCGCAGAGCGCCCGCATCGGTGCCAGGCAAGCGGACCTCTACCCACAATTTTTCCTGTTCGGCAGCATTGGTCTCAGCGACACAGTCGCCAGTGGCGACAGCTTTAGTGCCTCCAACGCTGTCACTGCAGCGATTGGCCCTGGGTTTAGCTGGAATGTCTTCCAGTACGACCGGATAAAAAACCAGGTGCGGATCGAGGATGCGCGATTTCAGGAAAGCCTGACCAATTACAACCTGAGCGTATTGGAAGCCGTACGTGAAGTCAGCAACGCCCTGGTCTCCTATAAGTACTCACAACGTCAGGCAGAATTCAATTTCGCGGCGGTCGAAGCGTCAATACGGGCGTTCAATATCTCGGCCACCCAATACGATAACGGCCTGGTTACCTACCAACGACTGCTTAGCACGGTGGAAAAAATGACCTTGCGAGAGGATACTTACGCCCAGACCAAAGGTAATATAGCCAATAGCGCCATTGCACTGTACAAAGCGCTGGGGGGTGGATGGGAACCCTACGTTGCAAATCCACTACTTAAACCCACGACCGTCGAGCAAATGAAGGCGCGCACTGATTGGGGCGACTACCTGGAAGACGAGACGATTGTTGGGGAGGATAGAAATGAATGATGTCTCCCATGAATTGGCGATAGGCGATGTCTACCTGTCGCCGCTTCTTCCCGTGATTGCCATTGCCCTCATTGGCACGTGGATCACTATGATTCTGTTGAATAAGTTGCGCCTGTCTCGGTATATAATTTTTCCATCCAGTACCTTTCTGTCCTTAATGGTTGGGTATATGTTGTTACTGGATGCTTATTGGATAAAGATTTAGGGATCCCAACGCTTGAAAAAACTTGGAAAGTTAGGTCTCACCGTTTTCAATCTGGCACTCATTGGCGCTGTTGCATTCTATGCCTACGAGGCTTTTGAAGACTATATCAAAAATCCCTGGACTCGGGATGGACAAGTGCGTGGTCATGTTATTCAGGTCTCCCCCCGCGTTTCAGGCATGGTCACGCGCATCACCGTAGTGGACAACCAGTTCGTCAAACAGGGTGATTTACTTTTTGAGATTGACACGGAACCCTTCGAAATCGCCATCGCCCAGGCGGAGGCCAATCTGAGGCGGCAACAAATTAACTCCCGGGGGCGAAAAATCGAATTCGATCGCCTCAACGAAATTCACCAAAAGGACGCTGGGGCGATCTCCGAGAAAGATCTCATCCGTCGCGAAACCAGCTACAACGAATCCTTAAGTAACATCGACGCCGCCCGAGAGCAATTACGTGGCGCCCGCCTGAACCATACCTACACCAAGGTTTATGCTGCAGTGGATGGCTATGTCTCAAACATCAATTTCCAGATTGGCACCCAGGCGGTTGCCAATACGCCCATACTGGCGCTGGTCGACAGCAACAGTTTTTGGGTGTTCGGCTACTTCCGGGAGAGCCAGATTGGAGAGATTACTATTGGCGACCAGGCCCGGGTGACACTGATGGCATACCCTGACACGCCTCTTACCGGGCAAGTCGAATCCCTGGGCTGGGGTATTGCCCCGTCGGACGGCACGGTGGGTTATAATCTTCTGCCCAGTATCAAACCGGTATTCCAGTGGATTCGTCTCGCACAACGTATTCCGGTACGGGTTGCTCTGAAAGAGATCCCCGATGGCATGGAGCTTCGATTCGGTTTGACCGCATCGGTCATGGTTTTGGCAGAGCAGAATTAACTCGGGAGGCATTTTCAAAATAGCATGAAAACGGTTACCACAGAGAATAATTTTACCTATCTCACGGGCTCGCTGATTGTGTTGCTGTTTTCCTCAGCGGTCATCGATTCACTGCCGGAGGACGTGACGCACCTGTCTCTGCAGGCCATTGTCGTCCTCACCTTTGTCATCGCTTACCAGAGCCTCAATTTCGGCCGGGTATGGCGCCAATTTGTCGCCATGCTGGTTGCGCTGCTCATTCTGGCCTCGATTGCCCGAGAGCTTTCAGACTCCCGAGTCATCAGCTTTCTGGAGCTGGTGGTCATGCTACTGTTTTTTGTCGGCGCAGCGTATCGCTCCAGTCGCCAGGTACTGTTCTCCGGCGGCGTCGATCGCAATATTATCGTCGGCTCTATCGCCATTTATCTGTTGCTAGGCCTTATTTGGGCCATGCTCTACTTGATGGCGCTGGAGCTCTCCGCTACAGCTTTTAGTGGTATCGCCGGGCAGGACTGGGTAGAAAATTTTCCCGCCGCCAGTTACTTCAGCTATGTCACATTGACCACACTGGGCTATGGTGAGATCAGCCCTGCCGAACCTTTAAGCCGGGTTCTGGTGTATCTGCAAGCGATCACCGGCACCTTTTATATGGCCATCGTTGTGGCCAGTCTTGTGGGTGCACAAAAGAATAATTCAAAACATTAACTTCACTAAGCAAAAAGGCCACTAAACCATGGAAACAAACGAACCCGACACAAGCTTTGACAAGCTATTTGTCCGCAATATGCTGGAGTCCGCGCTCCGTATCGGCCTGGTATTTATTTTACTGGCCCTGACCTACGACATTATCGAGCCATTCATGATACCGATGGTTTGGGGGGGGATTATCGCGATCGCGGCTTTTCCCATGGTGCGATGGCTGGAACAGCGTCTGGGTGGCAGACGCGGACTGGCTGCCAGCCTGATCAGCCTGGGCTTTATACTGGTACTGGTCATACCCTGTTTTATGCTCACCGAATCGCTGCTGGGTAGTGCCAAGGCAATCTCAGCCAACTTAAATGACGGCGGGCTGAAAATACCACCACCACCGGCAAAAGTCGCAGAGATACCACTGATCGGCGAGAAGACCTTTGAAGCCTGGTCCCTCGCCACTAATAATGTGGAAGCTGCCTTGCGGCAGGTTCAACCCCAACTCAAGGCATTGTTGTCGAAAACCCTTGCAGCCATTGGCAGTGGGCTGGGCGGCGTATTGATGTTTGTTATCTCGCTGCTCATAGCCGGCGGCTTCATGACCTATGCCGACTCCACGGGGGCTGCTGCGCACACTTTTTTCGTGCGCCTAGCGGGCCCAAAACCGGGCGGTGAATGGGCTTCATTGTGCGTGGCAACTGTACGCAGTGTGTTGCAGGGCGTCGTGGGTGTTGCCGTCATCCAGGCACTGCTCTGTGCCATTGGCCTGTTTGTTATGGGGGTACCTGCCGCCGCCGTATGGAGCGCCATCATTCTGTTCCTGGCCATCGCCCAGCTGCCTCCAATTATTATCATTGGACCCATCATCGCCTGGGCTTTCGGCAACTATGACGGTACCTCTGCCACGATTTTCACCATCTGGATGCTGCTTGCCGGCTTCAGCGATACCGTGCTGAAACCGATGCTGATGGGGCGAGGCCTGGATATCCCCATGCCCGTGATTCTTATCGGCGCAATCGGTGGCATGATCGCCTCCGGGATTATCGGCTTATTTGCCGGCGCGGTCGTGCTCTCCATCTGGTACAAGTTGTTTGGTGCCTGGCTGGAACAGGAGTCCCAATAAGCTCAAGGTTTAATCAGGTAAACCGACATGGAGGGAAAACGTCCGTAAGCGGTAATAATGGCCTTTTTAATCATGTCTTGAGGCCCACCATAATTATATTCTAAGCCACTGAGAGATTCGCAGTGGCTTTTTTTTGCACTGTAGCCCATGGAAGGCCTTATTCCCGCAAGCCGCAATTCTAAAACTGCAACATTATGGCGAGCGACTGAACACTAAAACTATAATAGGTGTCACACATGAAACAGTTAGCTCCAGCCCCCCTGCTTTTAGCCAGAACAGCCATTGCGGTCGCAGTGGCGACTGCCACGCCCGCTTTCGCACAACTGGAAGAAGTCGTGGTTACAGCCCAAAAGCGTGAACAGTCCGTGCAGGATGTTCCCAGTTCGGTGGCAGCATTCAGCGAAGATATGTTGGATAAGTCCAATACCCGCAACTTTGGTGACCTGGGCAATATCGCCTCGGGTCTGACCATGACACCCAGTGCTGACGGTTTCGGTAGCGTGATCAAAATCCGTGGTGTCGGCAATAACTCCTTCGCCCCGTCCATTCGTCCGGCTGTTGGCATCTTCCTCGATGATATCCCCCTGGGATCGACCGAGGCCGCCTACAATAATATGGCGGATATTGCCCGAATCGAAGTTTTGAAAGGCCCCCAGGCCACCCTGTTCGGCAAAGAGGTGTCCGCCGGCGCGATTTCCCTGTACACCAAGCGCCCGGACACCATGACAACCGATGGCTATGTGGAAGGAAACTTCGGCAATCAGGGTCTGCAGGAATACCGTATCGGCGGCAATCTGCCCCTGGGTAATCAATTCGCAGTACGCGCCAGTGTCTATGACAATTCCCGGGATGCCGTCACCAAAAACATCGCTAACCAGTGGGATGGGCCACCTGATGAGCAAGTAAACGGTGGACCAGCGCCGGACGGTGGTGAAATCGATGCCACAGGCTATCGTCTTCGCTTCCTGTGGGAACCCACCGATAGTTTCAGCGCCACCCTGGGCTATGAGGACCACAACACTGACGTTGTGGGTACCACTGCACTCGCTCAACAGTTTGGTGATATTTTTTATTCCTGGGAAGAGAACATCGCCGGCGTGACAGACCCGGAGGACAGTCTGCTAGTCGTTCTCGACCCCTATGACCGAAAAAATAACGCCTCTGCACCCACTTCTCGAGAGACGACTACCGAGATCTGGAGCCTGCATATGGATTGGGAGATCAATGATCAGTGGAGTATGACCTCGGTTACCAGTGACCAGGACTACCAGCTGTCAAATGGCGGTGCAGACAACAGCAGTTTTATTAACGCCGAGGGAGACAGGGTCCCCAGCTCGTTCATGCTGACAACGGCACCCTATAAAATTAACAATGTCATCCAGGATCAAGGCACGGACAGTTTTACACAGGAACTGCGCTTTAACTTCGAAGGTGATAGCTGGTCCTCGATTTTCGGGGCATTTTACGCTGAAACCGACCTCCTGAGCGTCGTACCACTCAACTTTATACAGGGCTTCCTCGGCTCGGACCCGCTCTTCGCCCCAACCCTATCCACCATCGGTGATGACACCACGGAATGGGCCCTGTTCAACCACAATATATGGAGTATTCGTGAAGGGCTTGATCTAACTTTCGGTGTGCGCTATTCAGAGGTGGAGAAAGAGGCCGAGAAGGCCCAACTCGTAGGCGTCGGCCCTTATGCCGAGTTTACCCACCCCGTGGTGCCTGTTACGCCCTGGGCGGATGATATTCCCATTCAAAAGGATGACTGGAATGAGGTCACCGGGACCATCAAAGTCACCTGGTGGGTAACCGATGAAATGTCGATCTACGGCGGCTGGGACCGCGGTTTTAAAGCTGGCGGGCACAATGTCTGCAAGGGACTGGAGGAAACGCCTGATTGCCCCGACCCCTTTAAATCAGAGCTGGCAGACAACTTCGAAGTGGGCCTGAAAGGACGCTTCCTGGAGAACACTTTGGTGTGGAACGCTGCCGTCTTTTACCAGACATACGATGACTACCAGGTCGAAATCCAGGACGACGAGGGTGTTGGCAACAGCGTATTGAACGCGGCCGCCGTTAAAATCCAGGGTTTCGAGACCGACTTCCAGTGGCTGCCCGGCGAGCACCTGCTCATTGATGGCAACATGGCCTATGTCGACGCCCGCTGGGACGACTACCAGAACGCTGGCTGCATTCGCCCACAGTATCAGGCTGTGGCCTGTACTACGGTGCTTGAAAACGGCAACTTTGCGCAGGATTTGAGCGGCGAGCGGCTCAACTA
Source organism: Halioglobus sp. (assembly GCA_036960305.1). GTDB lineage: Bacteria > Pseudomonadota > Gammaproteobacteria > Pseudomonadales > Halieaceae > JBALVT01. Next base: position 5,910 of record JBALWA010000036.1, read on the forward strand.
CACCAGCCCCTGGACCGGCAATTTGAATGCCACCTGGAGCGATGAGTTGGGCAATGGCATCGGCTGGTATATTCGCGGCGAGATCGCCTACCGCGATGATCGCCTGTTCTTCCCGGATCTGGATCCCGAAGTAGTAGACGGTGCCTACACACTGCTCAACGCCAGCCTGGGCTTTAGTGCCGAAGGTGGCAACTGGGACGTAATCCTATGGGGCAAGAACCTGGCCGAGGAAGAATACCTAAACGCCGGCAACCGGAGCCGAGATGGCAGTAACCCACAATTCGGTGGCACCCCTATCGAAGGTTACCGCGTCACACCCGGCTCCGAGCGCACCTATGGCCTGACCCTGAAGTATCGGTTTGGGGACTTCTAGCCCCTTTGAGACCTGATATCAAAGGGCGGCCCCAGGGTCGCCCTTTTTTTTTGGTTCATCGCGCATCTTTGAAATGAGGGGCTGCTCCGGTTCTGGCTGTTAACCGAAACATTAGGATAAGCTTGTAAAGCCGGGTCCGCTCGGGACACTGTGTTTCAGACGCTCCACGGAATTCGCTTAGTGAAACACAGTGTCCCGAGCGGATCCTCCCCCCAACCCTATTTCCCATTTTTGGCGGTTGACATCAGGCAGGCAAAGCTGCAGCCAATATAGTCCATCAGCGTGCTGAGCAATTCGGCCCACAGGTGGAGGTTATGGACAGGAAAACGCCATTTTACAAAGCGAATTTCGTGGAGTGACTGAAATGGCGTTTTCCTGTCCGTAACCGGCAAAGATTCCCACAGACTGACGGTGGGCAATGCCTACGCAACACGACCGAATAAGTCATTCTACCCAACTGCAGAAAACGGTATATTGGCCCAAATTACATACCGGCCGGACGATTGCTAATGATCTAGGCCAGAACAAAAGGTGAAATCAATGAAGAAGGTACTGGGTTATCTGGTAACCGCCGCAGTGTTTCTGTTAATCGGCATGTTAATGGCCGACACCAAGATCGCAGACGTGGCCAAAACAGCGGCTAGATCCGCGAAATCAGCCACCATAGAAGTCGTGGCCAATGCCGCCGACATCGATACCCGCATGGTGGTGCTGGCTGAGAACCCGGAATTAATCAACCGCATCTCTGAGGGCGGTGCCTTCGGCGGGGATAATTCCATGGAAGCAGCGCAAAACATGTTTGGCCGCACCGAGGCCGCCATTGAAGATGTGCGCAAAAAAACCAAAGTCGTTGAAGTCGGTCCGCGCAGTTATTTAATCCGCATGCCTATCGTCAACGCGGCATTCTTCGTAACCGATGAGGGAATAGTGCTGGTCGATACGGGCATGGGCCCTGCTGGCCCCGCTATCATGGACGCCATTCGTTCGGTCAGCGACGCGCCCATTCACACGATCATCTATACACACGGCCATGTGGACCACGCCTATGGTACCTGGGCAATTATGGAAGCTGGTGAAACCCCCGAGATCATAGGGCACGAGCTGCTGAAAGACCGCTTCGAGCGCTATATTCGCCTGCGCGGATCGCTGGCGAAGTATATGAGCCAGCCAGAAGCACAGCTACCCGCCTCCGAGGCCGACCTGGTCTGGCCCACACGCTACTTCAGCGATCGCCTGGAACTGGAAATCGGCGGCGAAACCTTCGTCCTGCAGCACCACAAGGGTGAGACCGACGACCAGTTGTACGTCTGGGTTCCGGGCCGCAAAGCACTGGCCAGCGCAGACTACTACCAGGGCTTCCTGCCCAATGCCGGAAATGGCAAGCGCTACCAACGCCACGTGGAAGACTGGGAAGTCGCCATGCGTGAAATGGCGGCACTGGAACCTGAAATCCTGTTGCCAGCACACGGCGCAGCCATCAACGATAGCGCTGTCATCGTAGAGAACTTCACGGTACTGGCCGATGCACTCAAGTACATCGTTGACTACACTATCGAGGGACTCAATGACGGCAAACGTAAAGACCAGATTTCCGGCTCGCTACAACTTCCCGAGCACCTGGCCAATCACCCTACCCTGAATGTCCAGTACGTCACGGCCAACGATATTTCCAAGATGGTGATGAAGAAATACACGGGCTGGTGGGATGACATCCCCTCCCACTGGAGCCCCGCGTCAATGGAAGACCAGGGCAATATGATTATTGAACTGGCGGGCGGCAACATGCCCACCATCATCGCCTATGCCCGGGGTCAGATCGGCCAGGATATTCGCCTCGCCTCGCATCTGACCGACTGGCTGTTCTATGCGCGCCCCGATGACTCAGAAGTTCAGCAACTGGTGTTTGATGTGTACCGAGCTCGTATTATGGACCCGGACTCCAACACCATGGAAATGCTGACCTACCTCGATCAGATGACAGCAGCACGAGAGCGCTCGCGCAAGAAATAGGCATAAGATAGGTTAGCGGGGCCAAGGATCAGACCGCTGAATTTGGCCCCGGTAGTGGTAGTTACCCTCTTCGCTCTCTGACCGCGGCGGCCAGGCTATCCAGCACAGACTCCGTATCGGCCCAATGAATACAGGCATCGGTAATGCTCTGACCGTAGGTCAGGGCTTGCCCATCCACCACGTCCTGCCTACCCTCTACCAGATTACTCTCAACCATAATGCCAAAGATACTGCGGCTACCGCGTGCGACCTGACGGGCAATATCTTTTGCCACGTCGACCTGGCGAGCGGGTATTTTGCGGCTATTGGCGTGACTGGCATCGATCATAATGCGTGAGGCCAGCCCCGCTTTGAGCAACATGGCGTTGGCATCTTCAACAGAGAACATATCGTAGTTGGGGTGCTTGCCGCCGCGTAAAATAATGTGGCAGTCCTCGTTACCTGTTGTTTGAAATATAGCCGAGCGCCCCTGCTTGGTCACCGAGAGAAAGTTATGGGGCTGCGATGCCGACTTGATCGCATCGATGGCCACCTGGATATCACCGTCGGTGGCATTCTTGAAACCGACAGGGCAGGACAAACCGGAAGACAACTCCCTATGGGTTTGGCTTTCGGTGGTACGCGCGCCGATTGCCCCCCAGGACACCATATCGGCGTAATACTGCGGACTGATCAAATCGAGGTACTCGGTCCCGGTAGGCATCCCCATATCTGCCAAATCAGACAACAGCCCCCTGGCCAGGTGCAAACCCTTGTTAATCTGGAAAGTATTGTTCAGGTCGGGATCATTGATCAGGCCCTTCCAACCCACCGTGGTACGGGGCTTTTCAAAATACACCCGCATAACAATAAAAACGTCCTTCGCCAGTTTGTCCGCAAGCTGCTTAAGCCGTGCGGCATAATCCCGGGCTGCGGCAGGATCATGAATTGAGCAGGGGCCGACAATGGCCAGCAGGCGATCGTCCTCACCACTGAGAATATTATGAATGGTACGGCGAGCATTGGCGACGGTACTGGCCGCAGTATCGCTCAACTGCAGGTCATCAATCAGTTGCTCGGGGGAGATAAGTTCATTAGTCTTCTGGATACGAAGATCGTCCGTGTTGCTAGTCATTGTCAGTGCCTGGAGTTATGCGCGCCTGGCGCGCTGGAAGATTGTAAGAAATAAGCCGGCTAATATACCATAAACCCTTCAATTTGGAGTCCCGCCATGAGTGATACAGAGATAGTCAGAGTCCTGGCGATGAAGTACGCCAGCTTCGTCGACGACAGGCAATTTGCGCGAATGCGGGAAATTATGTCCGAAGACTTTACCCAGAGTGGCCCGGGCTTTGCCGCCAGCTCGCTGGCGGAATTTATCACCAACCTGGATATCCTCAACAACTACAGCGCAACCTTCCATCTGGTTGGGAATCAGTTGGGCGAGTGGCAAAACGAAATTTACCAGGGTGAAACCTGGGGCGTCGCTTCCCATATTCACGAGGAAGACGGCGTTCAGTTTAAGCTGGATATGGGCATACGCTACCAGGATGTCATCGAGAATTTTGCCGGCACATTCAAATACGCCAGCAGAGACCTGAAAATCATCTGGACCCAGGACCTGCCCACGCACAGCTGAGATAGCGAGCCAGGAGTGTTGATTCTCATCCAATTTGAGGTTTTCTCACGACAATTGGTTCGATTGTAGACAGCTGTTAAGCTCAGCGACACAAACGTCCGCTCTCGACCTCAAAGAGCGGGCGCTCATGATTACCCGAATATCGCTTTTCAGAGACATTAATTCATCTGTGTAGCCGCTACCTGGTCAAAGAATCCTTATGGTTGGACACTCAAACGCTACTCACGTACTCCGAAGCCCACTCGAGCTTCCTTGCGGTGCGATTCTTAAGAACCGACTTGCAAAATCACCAATGTCGGATTCGCTTTCGACCGGAGATGGTGACCCCACCGAAGCACAGGTTCGCCTATACGAAAGATGGGCGGACGGTGGAGCCGCTGTATCGTTTATTGGTGAGGTTCAAGGAGACCCGCGATTTCCAGAGAGACCTGGGAATTTGGTGCTAGAAGGACACACAAACAAGGACATGATGAGTTCACTAGTGAGGCGAGCGACGATACATGGCGCACATTTATGGCCACAGATCGGCCATGCCGGGGCTCTTTCGCACTTGCCTATCAGTCAACCCAAAGGGCCATCTATGCTTGATATTGGAGGGCTTCAGTGTGCCGCTATGTCAATTGAAGATATTCGGGAATTGCCCTCCATGTACGCAAGAGCTACATTACATGCAAAAACCATGGGCTTTAGCGGTGTTCAAATTCACGCGGGACACGGATTTTTGCTCAGTCAATTTCTTTCCCCATTGTTTAACCATCGGAACGATGGTTACGGCGGCTCCATCGAAGCACGTAGCCGCATAGTGCTCGAAGTGATAAGTGCTGTAAGGAGCGCCGCTGGACCTTCGTTTCCCATTGGAATCAGAGTTAACTCTACGGACCAACTAGAAGGTGGATTAACCGAAACCGATGCTTTGGAGGTGGTGCGCCTTCTTGATCAAACCTCCATCGACCTGATCGATATTAGTGGAGGGACGTACTTCCCCGGAGCAAAGGCTAGTTCCGATAACTCAAATCAGGGACCCTACTTTGTTGACTTTGCTCGACGTGCAAAGCAGGTAACGAAGGTGCCCTTGATGGCCACGGGTGGATTCAAAAAGCGTGAGCAAGCGATTGATGCCGTGGCAAGCAGTGCCGTCGATATGGTAGGTATAGCGCGTGCCATGGTTCTTAATCCTGCGCTTGCGAAGACTTGGTTAAGGGAAGAAGGCGGTGACCCCGAGTTTCCGAAATTCGATTCCAATCCACCAGGTGGTGTAACGGCCTGGTATACGATGCGGCTCACTGCCTTGGCAGAGGATCAAGAGGATAATTTCAGCTTGGACCTTCCTGCGGCCATCCGTATCTATGAGGATCGCGACGAACAACGTTGCATTAAGTGGAGAGAGAAGTTTTCTCAGTTGCCCATATAGTGAGCCGTTAAAATATGTCCGCTAGTGGCTCCAGTGCGCTCCGCGTGCGCCACCGCCTCATTAACATCCTGCCGCGACTCAACCGCCACGACCCGCGCAATGAAACGGCTTTTTTTACGATAGTTTCCTTTTCAAACGGGGCGGCGGGTACCTGGTAGGACACTGCTACGCAGACTGCTCTGAAAACACTGGCCAGTGCTCAACAATGGCGCTGCTTTCACTGTCATAGACAGCAATGTTCCCGAACTGCAGAAAAACAAATTCACTTTGCGTCGGACGTAGAAAGACCCAATCATCCACATTCAGGTTCACGCTTCGGGAGCCGTTGAGCATTTCCTGATTTGTGGAACGACCAAACAGCGGATTAAAAGACAGCCCTGGGGGAGATTCAGGTACTGCCTTCCAGTAGCCGCCGTAGGTGAAGAAGGTGCGTTTACGATTGGGGTCCCACAGCGCCTGCGCGCCCCCCAGATCGATACCCGGAATTTCCAGGGTATCGAGGCTTTTCAGTACCGGTGTTGCTATATAGGAGGCGGGGCGATGGTCCGCCAGTGAGGGCAGGTCAAAATCACTGGGTTTCACCAGACAGGAACCCGCGGCAATTTCGTTGAAGGGATAATCCCCACTATTGTACATCTGGTAGGTGGGACTGCCCCCGGCATTCAGAATCACATCCTTTGGCCATTGCTCACCGAGCTGTTTTTTCGCCAGCTCCACATAGTGTGAATAAACCGCCATCGCCTTATCGCGATATCCAATTGAGTCTCCGGGCACCTTAACAACGTGCGGTTCATAGCCCATAAATCCGCAGAAATTCAAGCGGGGAGACTGGCTGATCAAATCCAGCATGGTGACCAGTTGTTCATCGTCACGAACACCGCCGCGGTGCAAGCCGACGTCCAGTTCGATGCAAGCCAGCATGTCCTGCCCAATTTCCTGCGCCAACTGATCGTATTGCTTCACTCGCTCGGGCGTATCGAGCAACCAGCGCAACTGACGGCTGCTATCAAAGCTTCCGCCCTCATATTGGGCATAAAAATTTCGCGCAGCCGCAACCGGCATGGGTTTACCCAGTAAAACATCCGCATCCGGGAACTTGACGGCAACCTGATTCACAAAAGGCTGATGGAACAGCATCAGGCGATTGCTACCCGAGGCGTCCATTACGGTTTTCAGCAATGGCAGGGAAGGCAGCGACTTGGCAACGATGCGATAGTCAAAACGCCCGGCGACATGTCCAGACAAGGTTTGTATATTCGCCAGTAACTGGCCGCGATCGATCATCAAGGTTGGCCTTGACTGACCCGCAGAATCCAGCGCTGCACTGGCGGCACGAAAATAGGGGTTGTGATCACTGCCCTTGTCTGCAGGACGCATGATCAAACCCAGTCCGGCAGCGCCGGCCAGTCCACCCAATAACAGTGAGCGACGTTTCATTTCTCTCTCCAGTTAAGCAAACAGCTCTCTCAGGTAAGGGTTCAAAAAGCGACCCTCGGGATCCAGTTGCTGGCGAACAGCTTTAAAGTCATCCCAGCGTGGGTACAGTGCACGCAGGTCTTCGCCAACCAGTGTATTCAATTTACCCCAGTGCGGCCTGCCCTGGTATTTTCTGAAGATGGGTTCAATGGTTTTGAAATAGGGCTCAAAATCTTCTTCAAAATAGCGGTGCACGGCGATAGAACAGGTATCTCGCTCATAGAAGGGGCTCAACCAGATATCGTCCCCCTTGATAAAGCGCACCTCGATGGGGAAAAACACCTCGTGGTGCTGAGACTCCAACGCCTCTCGCACCTCGCGCAAGGCGGCCAGGCCATGCTCACGGGGCAAGTGGTATTCCATTTCATTGAAGCGTACATTGCGCTCGCTGGTGTAGTTCTTCCACGAACTTTCTACGGTCACCTCATCGCTTAGTGTCCTCATGTAGCTGCCCAGGACCAACTCGCGCACCCGCGGCCAATTCTCCAGCCAGTCTCTCGCACTTTTCAAATCCTCAGCCGCATCATTGCCATCGATTTTTTCCGTCGAGCCAATGGGCTCATCGGTAATATCGTGCACATCGGTAAAGCCCATGCCAGTGAAGGGGATGTAATAGAACTCAAAATTCCGGTGGTTGTCGGCCAGGTCATCGGCCATCTCGAGAATTTCATCGAACTCCCGCCAGACGGTTTCACGGCGCAGTCTATAGGGGGCGACGTTCTGTAACGTCGCCTTGGTAATAACGCCCAGGGCCCCCAGAGAAACGCGGGCTGCCTCAAAGACTTCAGCATTGTTATTGGCATCGCACTGAATTAATTCACCACTGGCGGTGACCAATTCCAGCGCTTCTACAAACGTTGGCATACCGCCTATACCCGCTCCGGTGCCGTGGGTGGCGGTACTCAGGCAACCCGCCAGGGACTGCTGATCGATATCGGGCATATTAATCAGCGCCTGGCCAATGTCCTCCAGAGGCTGACCGATATCGCCCAACCGGCTGCCTGCCCAGATGGTCGCCTGCAGATTTTCCGGATCATGATCCACCACGCCGCTCATGCGTGACAGGGAGACAATCGTCCCATCGGTAGGCACCAGGGGTGTGAAAGAGTGCCCTGCCCCGACCGGCCTGACCGTACCGGTAGCAGAGGCCAACAGCTCCTGCAACTCAGCCACAGACTGGGGCGCGCTGCGAGCCAGGGGTATACAGTGCTGGGAGCCCGACCAGTTACGCCAGGGTAGTCGGCGCTTCGTCGCCGTCGCTGCAGATACCAGGGCGGAGGTCGAAAGCGTTGCTCCGCCGATAGCCGAGGCGACCATCAACTGCATCATGTTCCTGCGGTTAATCATTGCCCGGCTCCGCCGTCATCAGTTCCCGCCATAAAGCCTATCAAGGCTTCAAATTCCTCGACACCGCAATCCATACACATACCAAAGGGCGGCATACCGCCAAATCCATTGACGACATTATCCACCAGGGTATCCATGCCCTTGTCCATGCGGGGAGCCCAGGCCTTACTGTCGCCCGTCAAGGGCGCGCCGGTGGCCGCAATCGTGTGGCAGCTGCGGCAACTGCGATCGTAGGTAGATGCCAAGGTGGTATCCTGGGGTTGCAGCTGCTGGCTATCCGATTGCGCAGTCGCTTCCGCTCCGGATTGCTCCTTGGCACAGCCAGACAGAACACAGACGGCCAGCAGAACGCCAATCGCTGTCGATTTCATTAAATCCATATGCACTCTTCCCTACAAAAAACACAAAAAATAGTTATGACTAGCTTTAAGCATAGTCCACGATCTCAATGCTGTCAAGAATTGACTATTTCATCGACGATTCCCGGAATACTTGAGCGAGGTCAAGAACCCGGGACTTAGATGAAATAAATACAACATATATAGGACAACTCCCGCTCTATCCACTATATATAGATGCCAGTAACAGTAATACGCGTTTTTGCAACATGCCTGATCCACACGGTACCATTGGGAAGCCGGACGACTCGACCCCCGCTTTCAACCTGAACACCCCTGTCGAACTTTGGCAAGTGAAATCCTGCCCAACAATAATGCACCGGAGCACCCCATGAACACAACGAGCCATGATACCAACGCACAGACCAGCCCCGAGCGCGAGTGGCAGGAAGTCAGCATCGATGTACTGCGGGAGAAGTACGCCAAGGATAGAGAACAGGCTATGGAGGGGCCGGAGATGGTGCTCGCCATTCGCCAGCGCGTAGCCAGAGCCCTGGCCCAGCCCGAAGATGAGCCCGACAACTGGACTCAGGCATTTTTTGAGACCCTTGAGTCTGGTTTCATTCCAGGGGGTCGCATCAACAGCGCAGCCGGCACGAATATCAAAAATGCGACACTCATCAATTGCTTTGTACAACCGGTAGGCGACTCTATTTCCAGCACAGTGCAAGGCAAACCGGGGATTTACCACGCCCTGCGCGATGCCGCTGAAACCATGCGCCGTGGTGGTGGCGTTGGCTATGACTTCAGTTCTATTCGCCCGGCAGGTGCCCAGGTCAAGGGAACGGCGAGCTCGGCATCCGGGCCGGTGTCCTACATGCATGTCTTTGACCAGTCCTGCGCGACAGTGGAGTCTGCCGGTGCCAGGCGCGGCGCCCAGATGGGCGTACTGCGTTGTGATCACCCGGATATTCTGGCCTTTATTAGTGCCAAGGAAGCGTCGGGCAAGCTGAGCAATTTTAATATCTCCGTGGGTATCACCGATGAATTCATGCAAGCGGTGATCAACCAGTCCTCCTTTGAGCTGGTACACGAGGCGAGGCCCAATGATGCCCTGATCGCGGCTGGCGCTTACCAGCGTAAGGATGAGCTCTGGGTCTATTGTAATGTCAGCGCCAAAGAAATTTGGGAAGCGATCATGAAAAACACTTACAACGCCGCTGAGCCCGGGGTGTTGTTTCTGGATTGCATCAATCGTGAGAACAACCTGCACTACTGTGAAACAATTGAAGCGACAAATCCCTGCGGCGAAATTCCCATCCCCGATTACGGTTGCTGCTGCCTGGGCTCATTTAATCTTTGCGCCTATATTACCGAACCATTCAGCGATAAAGCGCGCTTCGATTTTGACCGCTATTGCCTGGCCGTAAAGACAGCCGTGCGAATGCTGGATAACGTACTCGATGCAACCGCCTGGCCACTGCCACAACAGCAGCAGGAAGCGGCGGACAAACGCCGAATAGGTCTTGGCTACACCGGGCTGGGGGATGTACTTATCATGTTGGGGCTGCGCTACGACAGTCCGGAGGGTCGCGACTTCGCCGCTGAATTGAGCCAGCGGATGCGAGACGCGGCCTATCATGCCTCTATCGACCTGGCGATTGAAAAAGGCGCGTTTCCGAAATTCAGTGCCGAAGAATTCCTGGACAGCGGCATGGCGAAGCGCCTGCCCGACGATATTCGCAGCAGGATTAGTGAGCACGGAATCCGCAATAGCCACCTGCTGTCTATCGCACCCACTGGGACAATCTCACTGGCCTTCGCAGACAACTGTTCCAATGGGCTTGAACCCGCCTTCGCCTGGTTTTACAAACGCAAAAAGCGCGAAGCCGATGGCTCTACTACCGAGTACCAGGTGGAGGACCACGCCTACCGCGAGTACCGACTGGCCGGTGGCAATATAGACGAACTCCCCCGGGAGTTCGTTAGTGCACTCGATATCAGCGCCAATGACCACATGCTGATGCAGGCGGCCATTCAGCCCTACATCTGTGCCTCTATCTCAAAGACAGTGAATGTGCCGGCGGACTACCCGTTCCAGCAATTTCAAGACATCTACATTAATGCCTGGAAAAACGGCCTGAAAGGAATCACCACCTATCGCCCCAACTCTGTGCTGGGCAGTGTGTTGTCAGTAGAAGAAAGTATTGAGCAACCCCAGGACCTGGATCAGTCTGAACCTGACCGAAAATTGCATATCGCCAAAACACCCCAGGTCGCTCTCGACACATTGCGTTGGGCTCACCGCCCCAGCTTCGCCGGTGGTACACCCTCAATCACCTACCAGATTGATAATCCGGAACACCGTTTCGCCGTGTTTGTAGGCCATATCGAGAACGGCAGCAATCACCCTTTTGAAGTCTGGGTAAATGGCGAAACCCCAAGGGGAATGGATGCCCTGGCCAAGAACCTGTCCATGGATATGCGCAGTGAAGACCGCTCGTGGCTAAAAATCAAACTGAACTCGCTGTCCAGAACGCCGACGGTACCGTTTCAGATGACCATGCCGAACGGCAACCAGGAAGTTGTTCCCGGCTCGGTCAGTGCCCTGGCACGGCTTGTGAGCCACCGCTGCGCGGAACTGGGTGTTTTCGACGAGTGCGACAGCCAGTCCAGCCCGCTGGTCGATGCCATGTTTTCGCGCAAGGAACCGAAGTCCGGTGTCGATGGCACCCTGTCCTGGACGGTCGATGTAAACAATCCCACAACCGGAGATGACTTTGCGCTGTTCGTGAAAGAATGCGTACTGCCCGACGGTTCCCATCGCCCCTACAGCGTCTGGTTATCAGGGGCCTACCCACTGGAGTTCAATGGCCTGACCAAGAGCCTTAGTCTGGACATGCGCGTGCTAGACCCCGCCTGGATAGGGAAGAAACTCCGTGGCCTGAAAAACCTCGCCGAGCCCCAGGGCGACTTCTTCGCCCGCACACCCGGCAGCGACAAACAATCCATCCAGCCAAGCACCGTCGCCTATATCGCACGACTGCTCATTCATCGCTACAGCATGCTGGGGATACTCGACACAGAGGGCTATCCGCTGACGGGTCTGGAAAGTCGCAGCGGGTTAAAAGCGGCTAATGATTCAGACAAAGTGGTCAGCCTTCAAGTCGCCGGGAAAGTGTGTGAGGAGTGCAGTGTACCGGCCGTCATCAAGCGCGACGGCTGTGACTTCTGCACTGCCTGTGGGCACATCGGGGCCTGCGGGTAACAGCGGGAATGGGAATCGGGCTAACCGCTAAACCAGCTTTAGCCCTACGCGCTCAGTGAGGCATTCGGGGGATCCCGTTTCAAACTCCCTGCAAACCCACGGGCGATTCTCGTAGATGGTGCACAGCATCGTGTCGCGATCCAGGGCCGAGCACCAACCATCATCCAACCGTGCCATCACCTCGCCCCCCCAGCGGTCTGTTTCAATATGCTCCGGGGGCACGCCGGTCTCAGTAATCAGTATGACTTCCAAACGGCAGCAACAAGCCCTGCAGTTAGAACAGCTTACCGTCTCTTCGGGCAGATTTGTGACTTCTATCTCCATGACTGTCTGAGGAGGTCGCTCATCCCCCCTGCTCCCCCGGCTCTGACAAGTCCAGCCAGTATGCATCCAATAATTTTCCCACCGTATTCGCAACCACCAGGTGCGACGCATACCAGGTGTGCAGGCAACGAATTCGGGAGAAGTCGGCGATACCGCCGATACCCCGGGATTGCAAAACCGTATAAAAATTCAGTGCCTCCAATCTCTGCTTCATGTGAGCGGAAATGTAACTGTTACGCAGCTGGATATGCGCCGCATGGTCCGCCGCCATGGCTTGCTGAAGCGATGGCTCAGAATCAACACGCGTCTGGAATTGGTGAATCAGCCCCTTCGCTTCTACCTGGTCAATCCGGTAAGAAAGCTGTCGGTCGACCAGCCAAAACATCGTCGGGAAGGGTTTCTCTTCAACCAGCGAGGCCACCCGGATCACCATGGGCTCGCCAGACGCACTGCTAACGACCACCTCTTCCAGCCCACGGGGTGTCCGGCCCAGCAAGTCTCGAACCTGGGCTGCGATTTCCGGGGTAATCTTCTCTTGTGGCATGTTCTGCTGCTGTGCTGCTGTGTCGATGCAGGATTTTACGCGCAATAAGTGACCAGCGTCAGCCTCTTTTTTTCGAGCCCATTATTTAATAAGCACACGATAGGCCCCACACGCCGCGTGAAGACAGACTGACAAGAAGCCCCACCCTCCCCGGTCGGTTGACTTTTAACAGGTGACTCTCTAGAGTGCGCCCCTGTATCAGGTGCCTGCCGCAAACATTGGATTTGCTGGGCAGGTTAAATGGGAAGTGTGGTGATGCCTTAGTGCACAATCCACCGCTGCCCCCGCAACGGTATACAGTTAACGCTGTGAGCCCGACACCTGCCTGAATACATTCTACGATGGAGCGGAGGGCTTCATTATAGGTAACCTGATACCTGCGTATCGCGTTTCCTCGATCCCCTCCCTCAGTCGCCAACTAGGCTATTGAGGTTATACTATGAACAAGCTATTCCCACTTACTGCACTGGCGATTGCCTGTGTATCCAGCCCGCTGGTTTCCGCCAATGATAAGCTGGAAGAAATTGTCGTCATCTCTTCCCGGGTACCCACACCCCTGCGCCAGATCGGCACCTCGGTGTCAGTCATTTCTGCCAATGAAATCCAGCAACGGGGTTTCAACTCCCTGATGGATGTCTTGCGCAGCCAGCCGGCCGTCGCGGTCAGTAATACCGGTGGCGCGGGAAAAACCAGTTCCCTGCGCATTCGCGGTGAGGAAGGATTCCGTACCAAAATTTATCTGGACAAGATCGACATTTCGGATACCTCAGGTACCCAGACAGGCCCTCGCATTGAGCACTTACTCAGTTCCGGTATACAGCGCGTGGAGATTCTGCGGGGCCCTCAGGGCTTGATGTACGGGGCCGATGCCGGTGGCATTGTCGATATCACCACCGCATCCTCCCAGGATGGCCTGAGCGGTGAATTCAGTGCTGAAGGGGGGCGCTATGGCACCCAGCAAGTGGCAGCGTATTTAGGCGGCGGCAACGACAGCGTAGACTTCAACCTGTCGGCCAGCGACTTTGAAACCGATGGCTTTAATGCCCGCAGCGATGACACCGTGTTGCGCGACGACGACGGCTACGAAAACACCACTTTTCACGGCCGCGTCGGCTGGAATGTCAGCGAGGATTTCCGCCTGTCCCTGACCGCCAGGGACGTCGATGCCGAAAACGCCTACGACAACTGTTTTGATCCTGTCACTTTTGACCGCGCCGATGACTGCCGCGATGATTTCAGCCAGTCGGCCTGGCGCGCCGCTGCGCAATATGAAGCCGGCGCATTTACCCACGAACTGTCCTACATGGGTAACGAGACGGATCGCGACTACATCGACGTGGGCGTAACGACCTATTCCGCCCATGGCGAGCTGGAGACCTTGAGTTATATCGGTTCCTTCACTGCTGACGACAGCCTGCGACTGGTTTACGGTGTTGATCTGGAAGAGTCCTCAGTTGAAGATGGCGCAGATGACCCCAAGCGGACACAGGATGGCTATTACGCTGAGTACCAGGGCAATTTCAATGACAACCTTTATCTGACTGCCGGGCTGCGCTACGACGACAATGAGGACTTTGGCGATCACACCTCCTATCGTGTGAGCGGTGCCTACCTGTTCAGCCTGAATAGTGGCGAGCTAAAGCTCAAGGGTACCTATGGCACGGGCTTCCGCGCCCCCAGCCTCAGTGAAATCGCATTAAATAATGGCCCCTGGGCTTATCCACCCGCCTCTGACACCGTGCTAAAGGAAGAGGAAAGCGACGGCTACGACATCGGCCTGAGCTGGTATGGCAAGACCGGGCTCTATCTGGAAGCGGTGTATTTTGATCAAACCGTCAGCGACGAGATATTTTATGACCTGGTAGACTTCTCAGGCTATCTCCAGGGCGATGGCGAAACGAATTCCACCGGCGTGGAACTGATAGGCGAAGTCTCCCTCATTTCATCGCTGACACTTAGCGGCAACTATACCTACAACGACACCGAAGACTCCTCCGGGGCGACACGTATCAGGCGACCCGAGCACCTGATCAACCTGGGCGCGGATTGGCGCGGACTGGATGACAAGTTGGTACTGGGGCTGAATGTTCGCGGCTCCTACGATATCGAAGGCATAGTGGATGGTGCGCGCGTCGCACTGGACGACTACGAGGTTATCGATATCAACGCAAGCTTCGAAATTCTCCATGGCTTGCAAATTTACGGCCGGGTAGAAAACCTGTTGGATGAAGACTACGAGGAAGTTCCCAACTACAATACCAGTGGTACGGCGGCCTATGCCGGCGTGAGGTATTCTTTCTAGGAGCCAGAAAATGAGCGATGCAGACGATAAGGCAGCCCGTAAAAACGCCAAACACAAAGCGTCCATGGAAAAACAAAAATCCAATGTGGATGCCCATATAGACGCGGCGGATATCGAACGTGGCGTCGCCATCTTGTTGACTGGCAACGGCAAGGGAAAATCGAGCTCGGCCTTCGGTATGGTGATGCGTGCCCTGGGTTACGGCCATAAAGTCGGCGTCGTGCAATTCATCAAGGGCGTACAACTCTCCGGTGAAGAAATCTACTTGCGGGATCAGTGCCCGCAGGTCGATTTTTACCAGATGGGCACTGGCTTCACCTGGGACACCCAGGACCGATCAGCCGACATTGCCGCCGCGGTGAAAACCTGGGCTATTGCGAAGCCCATGCTGGAAGATCCCAGTTATGATTTGGTCGTGCTGGATGAAATCACCTATATGCTGGCCTATGACTATCTGCCAGAGGCCGACATCCTCAATGCTTTATCCTCCCGACCGGTAGAACAAAGCGTTGTTGTCACCGGCAGAGGCGGTGGCAAAGCCTTACAGGACATTATGGATACCGTGTCTGAGATCAAGGATGTAAAACACGCCTACGCCTCCAACATAAAGGCGCGCCAGGGCGTCGATTATTAACCGGCCAGCGCCTGCCGCATTAATGGTTCAGGGAACCACGTCTGACGCTGGAAAAAGTATACTGGTCACTGCCCTGTGCCGGGCTTTAGCCAGGCGCAATATCAAAGTCGCACCTTTCAAGCCACAGAATATGGCACTCAATAGCGCTGTGACTGATGACGGTGGTGAGATCGGTCGCGCGCAGGCGCTACAAGCAATAGCTGCCAATGTCCCGCCCCACACCGACATGAACCCGGTCTTACTCAAGCCTGCCTCCGACATCAATGCCCAGGTCATTATCCACGGCCAGGCCGCTTTTGACATGGACGCCAGCGACTACCACCAGTACAAGACCACTGCGATGAAGGCCGTTCTGGAATCCTGGCAGCGCTTGCAGCAACAGTATGACGCGATTGTGGTCGAGGGTGCTGGCAGTCCCGCAGAGATTAATTTACGCGACCGCGATATTGCCAATATGGGCTTTGCCGAGGCAGTCGATATCCCGGTGATTATTATTGCCGACATTGACCGCGGCGGTGTGTTCGCCCACCTGACCGGCACACTGGATCTGCTATCTGAAAGTGAACAAGCCCGGGTGGTCGGTTTTGTGATCAACCGCTTCCGCGGCGACATCGCCTTGCTAGAGTCGGGTATCGATTGGCTGGAACAACGCACGGGCAAGCCAGTTCTGGGTGTGCTTCCCTATTTGATGAATCTGCAACTGGATGCTGAAGATGCCATTGATGTTTTCCAGGATGCCACTGCTGATGACGCCCTGAACGTGATCGTGCCGGTCTTTCCACGTATATCCAACCACACCGACCTGGACCCACTGCGCAGCCACCCCCAGGTTGACCTGCAATTCATTGGCCCCGGCCAGACCATTCCCGCAGCAGACCTGATCGTTTTACCGGGCAGTAAAAACGTGCGTGCTGACCTGGCGTGGTTACGCGACAACGGCTGGGACAAGGCCATCGAACGGCATCTGCGCTACGGCGGTAAAGTCCTGGGCATCTGCGGTGGTTACCAGATGCTGGGAACAATGATAGACGACCCACTGGGGGTAGAAGGTGATGCTGGCAGCAGCGAAGGACTGGGTTGGCTGCCCCTGAAAACCACACTTGAAAAGCAGAAACAACTGCGTCGCGTAAAGGGCCATATCGCCAGTGGCGACGCCCTCATTGAGGGCTACGAAATCCACTGCGGCGCTACTATTGCCACCGAAGAAATCACCGTATTTTCCCATCTCGATGATGGCAGGGAAGACGGCGCCGTTTCAATGGATGGGCAGGTAGCGGGTAGTTATCTGCACGGCCTGTTCGACAGCCCGGAAGCCTGCGTCGCCCTCTTATCCTGGGCCGGCCTTGAAAAACCCGTCAGTATTGATCGAGGGATTCTGCGCGAGGCTGAAATTGATCGCCTGACCGACAGCGTTGAACAAGAGCTGGATCTGGCCGCCCTCTTCCCCCAGTGGTTTAGCTAATGCGTCACGGCGGACAAACCGTACGCTCACAAAAGCTTATTCCGGTACTGCTGTGCTTGTTGCCTATCGTCATTATGGTGGGCTTGAGCAGCGGCGCGGTCAGCCTGAGCGTGACAGAGATTCTGCAGGGCCTGTTACAAACCCTGCAAGACAGCGGAAGCAGCCAGGCCGCAGTCATCGTCGGGCAAATTCGACTACCCAGGGTGCTGCTGGCCGCGCTCATTGGTGCGGTTCTCGCCTGCAGTGGTGCCGCCATGCAGGGCCTGTTTCGAAACCCATTGGCCGACCCCTCACTCATCGGTGTGACCGCCGGGGCCTCCCTGGGTGCCAGCATTATGATCGTCGCCAGTGGTAGTCTCATCACCGGCTATACCGGATTAACACTGGTGTCGACAGGCGCATTCATCGGCGGCTTGCTGTCGGTGTTACTCGTTTATCGACTCGCCACCTCGCCCAATGGCACCTCCGTGGCCACCATGCTACTGGCGGGCATTGCGATCACTGCCCTGGCGGGCAGTCTGGGCAACTTGCTGGAATTCTATGCCAGTAATGACCTGCTGAGGCGTATCAGCCTGTGGCGTATGGGCGGTCTGGATGGGGCTGACTATCCCCGGCTACTCATTGCCAGCATTGTGGGTGGCGCTGTACTCGTCCTGTTGCCAAGGTATGCCACCGCGCTTAACGCCCTGCTACTGGGAGAATCCGAAGCGCGACATCTGGGAATTGATGTCGCCAGGGTAAAACTCGGGTTGATCATTTGCGTGGCAATCGGTGTTGGCACCGCCGTCGCGCTGGCGGGTACCATTGCCTTTGTGGGTCTGATCGTGCCCCATATGGTACGTATGCTCACCGGCCCGGACCATCGCACCCTGCTACCGGCCTCTGCCCTCGCCGGCGCATGCCTTCTGGTATTGGCCGACACAGCGGCCCGCATTGTTTTATCTCCAACCGAATTACCGGTGGGCGTTGTCACTGCCCTGATTGGCGTTCCCTTTTTCATATCCTTGCTGCGCAAGCGACATCACTACGGGATGCAGTGATGAAAGCGATACAGATGAACAACGTGAACGCCGCACCCTGGGGGCCTGCCCTGCTTGAGAATATCAGCCTGGAACTTGATGCCGGTGAGGCTCTCGGCATTATCGGCCCCAACGGCGCGGGCAAAACCAGCCTGCTGCAGCTGCTAACCGGAGACATTGCGGCCTGCGGTGGTGAGCTGATTGTATTGGGACGGGAGCTCGCTGAATGGAAAACCCATGAGCGGGCGCAAACCATGGCCGTACTGCCTCAACTCTCACTGCTGAATTTTCCCTACAGCGTTGAAGAGGTCATTTTACTGGGCCGCACACCGCACAGCAGCGGTCGCAAGGAAGACCAAGCGATACTGCAAGAAGTGATGCAGGCAACCGACACCCATCGCCTGGCTGATCGAATCTATACCCAACTCTCAGGCGGAGAGAAGCAACGTGTGCAACTGGCCCGGGTGTTTGCCCAGATATGGCGAAGCGCCGATGATTCACCCCGCCTGTTGTTACTGGATGAGCCCACAGCTGCCCTGGACCTGGCGCACCAACAACTGGTCATGGAAACCTTGCGCGCGCTGGCAGCATCCGGTTGCGCCATCGTAATGGTCGCCCATGACTTCAATCTTATCGCCGCCGTCTCCGACCAGATCACCGCGCTGAGCGCAGGCCGGCAAATCGCACAGGGCCCGCCCGAAACGGTATTAACACCAGAGGTCTTCCGCGAGGTCTTTTCAATAGACGTGACGATTATGGCGCACCCAAAAACACATCGTCCTCTGGTAATCAGCCTATGAAACATCTGATTTTCATATACTGCCTCACCCTGGGACTCATCAACGGTGCCCTTGCTGACATCAGCGTCATCGACCAGTATCAACGGCAGATCACACTCACCCAGCCGGCCCAGCGTATTGTGGCGTTGGCACCGCATATTGTCGAAAACACCTTCAGTGCGGGCGCAGGGCATAAACTGGTAGGCGTGGTGAGCTACAGCAACTACCCGGAAGCAGCCCGCAGTATTCAGGAGATCGGCAATCACCAATCCTGGAGTCTGGAGTCGATTGTTGCCCTGCAGCCCGACCTTATCCTGATGTGGGGCTCGGGCAATGGTATGAACGCCCTGTCCTCTCTGGAGAAGCTGGGTGTACCGGTGTTTATCAGCGAGCCCCGCCAGCTGGAAGACATCAGCTACACCATTCGCGCCATTGGCAAGCTCGCCGGTTCAGAGGACGCCAGCGAGGTGGAGGCCCTGCGTATTGAAAAAGCACTGGCTTTACTGGGCGAAACCTACCGTCGCAACACGCCCATCAGTGTGTTCTACCAGGTCTGGAATGAGCCTTTGCAAACCCTCAATGGTGAACACCTGATCAGCCAGGTAATGGCCTTGTGCGGAGGCAAAAACGCCTTTGCCGATGCCGCGTCCCTGGCGCCAAAAATCAGCCTGGAGTCGGTACTCCATCGCGATCCGGATGCCATCGTCGCCAGCGGCATGGGCGCCGCCCGCCCCGACTGGCTAGACATGTGGAGACAGTACCCCTCGCTCACGGCTGTACAGAATGAGGCCTTGTTTTTCGTTCATCCCGACCACATCCAACGTCCCACCGCCCGCCTGGTTCTGGGTGCAAAAAGCCTGTGTGAGCAACTGGCTACCGTGCGGCACTAACGCCGCCTAGCCTACCTTCATCTGATCCACCGTGTAGGTGTAAATCACATCGGAACTGGAATTGAGGGCTGTTTCCGCAGAGTCCTGTACCACACTGATAATAAAACCTACCGCGACCACCTGCATGGCGACATCGTAGGAAATCCCGAACAGGGAACAGGCCAGGGGAATCAGCAGTAAACTGCCGGAAGGGACACCGCTGGCACCGCAGGCAGACAGCGCCGCTATGATGCACAACATCAAGGCCGCCAGTGGTGAGATGTCCAGACCCAGGGTATTGACGGCGGCCAGTGTCAGCACGGTAATGGTAATCGCGGCGCCGGACATATTGATCGTAGCGCCTATTGGAATCGTCACCGCATACAACTCTTCACTGATGCCCAATTTTTTGGCCAGAGCCAAATTAACCGGAATATTTGCAGCGGAGCTGCGGGTAAAAAAGGCGGTAATGCCGGACTCGCGCAAGCACTGAAAAACCATGGGGTAAGGATTGCTTCGGGTTATCAGGAAAACAAGCAGCGGATTGACGATCAGTGCCATCACCAACATGGCAACCACCAGCAGGGTAGCCAAACTGGCGTAGCCCTTAAGTGCTTCTAAACCCACCGTCGCCACGGTAAAACAAACCAGGCCAAAGATACCCACCGGGGCCAGCCGAATAATATACGTGACAATATCACTCACGCCTCCGGCCAGCGTCGCCAGGTTCTCCTTAAAACCCGTCGGCGCCTTTCGAAAGCTGACGCCCAATAAAACCGCCCAGGTTAAACAGCCGAGAAAATTTCCCGTCAGCAGTGCATTGATGGGATTGTCGATGAGGCTGAACAACACCGTCACCAGTACCGAAGACACAGCAACTGGCGGACTGCCCTGCGCCGCAGCCTGCAGCACCAGAGTCTGGGGAAAGAGGAAGCTCATTGACAGCGCCACCAGCGCGGCACAGATCGTGCCTGTCAGGTAAAGCGCAATCGTCACAAGCGTTTTCCTGCCGTCACTGCCAGACTCGTGTTTGTTGGCAATCGCTGACATCACCAGCAGCATCACCAGCAGCGGGGCCACCGCCTTCAGCATACCCACAAACAGCTGCCCCAACAGGCCCAACTCACTCGCCACCCCGGGAAAGACTGTGCCGAGCACTGCGCCGGCAACTACTGCCAGCAAGATCTGTGGTACCAGACCCATTCTCAAACCTTGAGGTGCCTGTTCAAGGGTAACTCTCGCAGACGCTGCCCGGAGGCGGCAAAAATTGCATTGGCAATACTGGGCGCGACCGGCGGCACCCCGGGCTCACCCACGCCCGCAGGCAAGGCATCGCTGTCGACAATGTGGGTGCGGATAATCGCCGGAGTCTGGTTGATTCGGGCAACAGGGTAGTCGTGGAAATTGGATTGGTCGGCGACGCCATCGGTAAAGGATATCTCCCCCATCAGCGCCAGACTGAGGCCGAAGATCATCGCGCCCTCCATTTGCGCATGCACCCTGTCCGGGTTCACCACTGTGCCGCAGTCCATCACACAATGCATCTCCAGCACCGACAATTTGCCGTCGCTGACTTCGACTTTCGTGGCTACCGCCACATAGCTGAGAAAGCTGCGTATAGCGGTCATGCCCCAGCCCTGTTTAGCCGGCAGAGGATCGTCCCAGGCGCACTTCTGTCGCAGCTCGCGTATCACCTGTTTAAAGCGGCCGGTTTCATAGGGGTAGTCCTCCAATGAGCGCCCGTAGTTACTCAACTTGAATTTCTCATCAGCAAAATCCAGCTGCCGGTCTTCTCCCAACAAATCTAACCAGAAGTCCATGGGGTTTTGCTGCCCCAGCGCCGCCAGTTCATCGACGAAAGATCCTACCCCGAACGCAAAGGGAATATTGTAAACCGAGCGCATCCAGCCAATCCTGGCATGGGCGTCGGCCTCGTGTCGTTCGATTCTCAGGTTGGGAATATCAAAGGGGATGCTGCCAAAGGTCTGGCTGAGGGCGCCGTCACTCATCATATTCGCGCCGAGTTTATTCAGGGACGCGATGGGCGGCGTCGCCTCCCGGGCTAGCCAGGCAACCACTTTATTCTCATCATCCAGCGCGCCCTGATAGTACTGGGCGGAGCAGGAGTGAAAATAGTCGTGGCGAATATCATCTTCCCGGGTCCAGGTCACCTGAACCGGTTTGGCCAGCTCTCGTGCCAGCAGTGCTGCTTCGACGATAAAGTCCGGCTTGGACTTGCGGCCAAACCCGCCGCCCAGCAAAGTCACATGCACCTTGACCGCTTCCAGCTCCAGCCCAAGCGCCTTGGCGACCTCCCGCTGGGCAGACTGTGGTGTTTGCGTACAGGCCCAAACCTCGCACAGGCCATCGTGTAAATGCGCCGTGGCCATGGGGGGCTCCATACTGGCATGGGCGAGATAAGGGGTCTTGTAGACCGCCTCAATCTGCCTGTGATTGGTTGCCAGCGCAGCCGTAACATCGCCTTTCCCGCGCGCGACCTCACCAGGCCCTCCAGCGACCCT
This sequence comes from Halioglobus sp., assembly GCA_036960305.1. Taxonomy (GTDB): domain Bacteria; phylum Pseudomonadota; class Gammaproteobacteria; order Pseudomonadales; family Halieaceae; genus JBALVT01. The sequence continues at coordinate 28,206 of JBALWA010000036.1, forward strand.
CTCAGCGAGCTCCTCCAGATATTCTGTGGATTGGTGGCTAGCGTGTTCACTCACCGTCCAGCGGGCATTCAGGGCCTCCCTGCCCTTCATTGCACTCCAGCTGTTACTGGCGATAACCGCGATGCCTTCCAGGGGATTAAAACTCGACGGCAGGGGCTTACCCTCAATCTCCAGTACGTCGACAACCCCGGCTATCTCTCCAGGGGCTTTTTTATCGTAGGACTTGATACGGGCGTCCAGTGAAGGTGCCCGCTCAATGCTGGCGTACAGCATACCGGGGAGATGCACATCCACACCGAAGACCGTATTACCGGTGGTCATGTCTTCCAGATCAACAATGGGCAGGCTGTGACCGATGTAGTTGAAGTCGGATGAGTCCTTTAGCTTGAGGCTATCCAGGTTCGGCGCTGGCAATTGACTGGCAGTTTCCACCAATTCGCCAAAGCCCAGTGCTTTGCCACTGCTGTGTACCACCCGATGATTGTCCGCACGACACTCTGCTACCGGCACACCCCAGGATTTGGCGGCGGCTTGTTCCAGCAGGCTGCGGGCTGAGGCCCCCAGCTGTCTCATCACATGGTAAAAATCCCGCACTGAACGGGAGCCGTCGGTATTCTGGCTCCCGTACTCCTTATTGCCCAGGCCCTGTACGACCTTGACCTGCTGCCAGTCGGCACCCATTTCATCTGCTAGTACCTGGGGCAGGCTGGTGCGAATCCCCGTACCCATTTCCGAGCGATGGGCGATAACTTCTACCGCCCCGTTTTTCTGAACACTGACAAATAGATTGAGTGAGTAGGCTGAAGAATCATCTAACCGGGCCGCCTGGGCATCCATACCCGACAGTGAGGCCGATAATAATAGCCCCGTGGTAGATACACCGGCCAGTTCCAGAAACTGGCGCCTTGAAAGACTGTTGATGACGCTCATGACTCCGCTCCCCCATCACTGGCGGCCTGCTTGATGGCAGCGCGGATTCTTGGGTAAGTGCCGCAGCGGCAAATATTACCGGCCATGGCACTGTCTATTTCACTGTCGGTTGGGCTGGCATTGCTCGCCAGCAAGGCACTAGCGCTCATGATCTGTCCCGATTGGCAGTAGCCACACTGGGGAACGTTGTGGTCGCGCCAGGCTTTTTGTACCGGATGGGCCGCATCGGTGGCAAGACCCTCAATGGTGGTAATTTTTGCCCCCGCAGCCTCTGACAGGGGTAATTGGCAGGATCGCATGGGCCGGCCATCCAGGTGGACCGTACAAGCGCCGCACAGTCCCTTGCCGCAGCCATACTTGGTACCGCGTAAACCCAGCAGGTCGCGCAGTACCCAGAGCAAGGGCATATCTGGCTCAGCCTCCACCTCGTGTCCCTTACCGTTCACCCATAGCTTCACCATGAGACCGTCCCCGTAGTTAAAATTCTGACATTGCAGCTTATACGGAATCTGGCGCGGGGCAAAGTATCGCATTCCCCTGACCTGTATCAGGAAATTCACTTTGTGATAGCCCGGCTTTTTGCTAATCTTTCGGGCTTGCCAAACTCCAGGCGCAACCACCACTCGAGGAATGATCAATGAAACCTGAAACAATTGCCCTGCACGCCGGCTATGAGGGAGATCCCACCACCCGCGCTGCAACCACACCTATCTACCAGACCACGTCCTTTACCTTCGATGACACCCAGCACGGTGCGGACCTCTTTAACCTGGCGGTGCCCGGCAATATCTACAGCCGCATCATGAACCCCACCAACGCGGTACTGGAACAACGCCTGGCCGAGCTGGAAGGGGGCGTTGGCGCGCTGGCAGTCGCCTCGGGCATGGCCGCTATCCGCTACGCCATTGAAGCCATCGCCGAGGTTGGCTGTAACATCGTCAGCACGTCCCAGCTTTATGGCGGCACCTACAACCTGTTTGCGCACACCTTCCCTCGCCAGGGACTGGAAACCCGATTTGCCGACGCCGACGACTTCGAAGGTGTTGCCTCCCTGATCGATGAAAACACCCGGGCATTATTCTGCGAATCCATAGGCAACCCGGCGGGTAACATCGTTGACATCGAGCGCTGGGCCGAAATTGCGCACGCCGCCGGCGTCCCCCTGATTGTCGACAACACCGTTGCCACTCCCCTGCTCTGCCGCGCCTTTGATTTCGGCGCCGACATTGTGGTGCATTCCCTGACAAAATATATAGGCGGACACGGCACGACCATAGGCGGCGCCATCGTCGACTCCGGGAAGTTTGACTGGGCGGCCCACCCGGAACGTTTTTCGGTGATGACAACGCCCGATCCTTCCTACCACGGCGTGGTATACACCGAGGGCTTTGGCGCGGCGGCCTACATTGGACGCTGCCGGGTCGTGCCACTGCGTAACACCGGCGCTGCCCTGTCGCCCCACAGTGCCTTCATGATTATGCAGGGACTGGAAACCCTGGCCCTACGCATGGAGAGACACTGCGAAAACGCCACCGCTGTGGCAACTTACCTGGCTGAGCACCCACAGGTAAAATGGGTGAACTATGCCGCACTGCCGGACAGCCCGCACAAGGCCACCTGCGAACGTATCTGCGGCGGCAAAGCAGCCGGTATTGTGAGCTTTGGCATTGAAGGCGGCGCCGAGGCGGGCGCGAAATTTATCGACGCCCTGCAATTGATTCTGCGACTGGTCAATATTGGCGACGCCAAATCCCTGGCCTGCCACCCTGCCAGTACCACGCACCGGCAGTTAAACCCCGAGGAACTGGCGACCGCCGGCGTCTCCCAGGAGATGGTGCGTATCTCCGTTGGCATTGAGCACATCGACGATATTGTGGCGGATATAGAGCAGGCGCTGCTAGCCAGCACCTAATATTCGATCTAAAAAAAAGCCCGGCACTTACATGCCGGGCTTTTTAGTTTCTGACCCCGGGATATCCCGGGGATATACGGTTTAGAAGTTGAACGTCACTGCCGCGCCGATCGTACGAGGACGATTTCTCACTGTCCTGTCATAGGCTGTGATATTAAACGCAAGCGCATCGCTATAACTGTAAATCGCTTCTTCATCGGTAACATTGTCTACATACACAAGTGCTTCCCAATTATTCTCGCTAGTAAAACCAACTCGTAGATTCAAAATCTGATAGTCGGGCTTGCTATTACCGGAGATAATGCCATTAGCCGTCAGATCATCGTCCAGTTGCCCTGGCTTTTCCGCCGACTCATCGACATAGTTGTAGTTAAGTATGGTAAATATTTCACCAGAGGATACCGGGATAACCCAATCCAGCGTTACGTTAGCAGTCCATTCAGGAACATCAGCGAGTTTGTCACCCTTGGTTACCCCTGCAGATGGAACAGTCTCCTTAAGCTCGGCATCGGTATAACCCGTGGCCACACTCAACATCAGGTTTTCGGTGATTGCAGCCATAAATTCAAGCTCAAGGCCCTGCGACTCTGCTTCACCTACGTTGGTAGTAAAGTTTACACCACACTCTCCACTGGTAGTGACATCCTGTTGAATGTTTTCCCACTCCATCAAATACACAGCCCCGTTAAAGCGCATGGAATCACCAATATCGGTTTTCCAACCCAACTCATAGTTGGTGACTTCATCACCTTCATATGAGTCCGGTGAGCCAGATATACCCAGAGCGTTCAAATCCTGGTTACAGGCAAACCCGACTGACTGCGCAGGGTCCTCACTGCGAGGCACCGAGCGGTTACCGCCACCAGGGCGTGAACCGGTAGATACCGTGCCATACATTTGGCTAGCGTCATTAAAATGGAATATGCCGGTAATTTTGCCGTTAACATCATCATCACTCAGTGCAAGGTCCAGTAGATTGGCCGTGTCTCTATCCCCATCGTTAAACGCCCAACCCCAGTCTGCCTTGCTCTGTTCGTAGTCGTAATCCAGGTAACGGGCGCCAATGATCAGCGAAAAGCGTTCGCCGAAATCGTAGCCCAGCTCACCAAAAACAGCTGTCTCTTCATAGCTGCGTAAATCCTGTGTATTAGCCAATCCAAATGGACTAATATCTTCATCAAAGCCACGCTGCATACGGTAACCGCCATCCGCTTCAGAATCTTTGTAATAGAAGCCAGCAAGCCAGTTGAATGCGCTGTCAGATGCCGAGCTCAGCCGAGCCTCGAAGGTCAGATCCTCAAGTTCTACTTTTTCATCGGCAAAAACAGCTTCTGCGGCCACGCCAAAGATATCTATAACCGGGTCGGTAATATCTTCAACATTCAAAAATTCACGATCAATATAAGATAAGCTCATCAGCAGATCCATACTTTCAAAGTCCTGACCATAAGTCAGGTTCAGCATGGTGAATTCATCTTCGTAAGGTTCCGCTGCATCGAATTCACGAATTTGCTCATACTCACTAACCGGACCATCGTAATTTGGCTTTCCGTTCATCTCAGTCTTCTGATAAAACACCGACGGCTGAATATACGCATTTTCAAATTCATAGCGATAGGCAACACGCAGTGCAGCCGTCTCTTCATCATTCACGTCTTCATCAAAGGTTTCTCCGGTTTCCCGGTCAACACGATCGTGAAAACCGTCGCGATCAGTGTATGAACCAACCATACGCAATGCGCCGTTATCACCGGTAGGTAAGTTGTACATACCGTTCAGCTTGTAGTTAAAATCCCCTTCTTCGGTGTTAGAAACATCGGCATTAACGCTGCCTTCGGACTCGCCGGCCAAGGGCTTCTGGGTAATCAAGCGAACTGTACCGCCCATGGAGCTAGAACCGTAGAGTGTGCCCTGAGGACCCTTGAGCACTTCGATACGCTCGAGATCATACAATTTCGGGTCGATAATCGACTGCTGGAAGGAAGTCGATGAGCCTGAGGATATGGTTTGGATCGGCATTTCATCGAGGTAAAAGCTCACTGTAGGAGCCACACCAGTAGCGGCGGATATTCCTCGAATATTAAGCTTGGTACGACCAGGACCGGCTGTTCGCATGGAGAGCGATGGGACGGTTGTTGCGAGGTCGGTAAAATCGCTTGCGCCCAAGCGCGCGATATTTTCTCCAGAAATTGCCGAGATACTCATCGGCACATCTTGCAGACTCTCGACTCGCTTGGTGGCAGTAACAACAACTTCTTCCAGTTGTGCATATGAGACGGTGGGTACCAGTGCGACTATAGACGCAGCCAGTATGGTTTTTTTGAAATGGTGCATTGCGGTGCTCCCTACGATTTGATTTCGTATTTGGTTTTTTTGAGTATATTTCTTGTAATTTGCTTTTATTATTTAAATTACATACCCGGCCAGTCTATACAGGCCGGCGCAAAGATACAGTTCCGCAATTTGTAACTATTTCACAAAAAAATTCGGGTAAAAACCACGAAATATATGGGGCTTAAGGGGTTTTAAGCTCAATCGAGTGGCTTAAAAGGGACTGTATATCCGGATTTCGGTGGCCTTCATTTTCCATCTGGGCCGCCACCCCCTGCAGTGCTTTGCCCAGCCGGGTTTCGACTTCTTCGGGCTTGAGACTCTCACCGCACTCGCTGCAGGTAATGACCGCCTGGGTTCTTTTGCCGCAACGCTGGTGAATGTACTCCAGTGGCGCACCCTCGCCCCCATCCATCCACTCATCGCCCCACTGGCCCAGGCTCATTAACACGGGGTACAGTGCCAGCCCTTTGCGGGTGAGCCGATAATCGTAGCGCAGTGGCCTGTCGTGATAGGGCATCTTGACCAGTACCCCGTGCTCTACCAGTTTAGTGAGGCGCTCCGACAAACGGTGACGGGTGATACCCAGGTTTTTTTGGAATTGTTCAAAGCGGCGACTACCGAGAAACGCATCCCTCAGGATGAGCAATGTCCAGCGCTCTCCCACCACGGACAGGGCCCGCGCCACAGAGCAGGTCTGTTGGCCGATTTCATCCCAGCGCATGGTAACCCCCACGTCAAATAGAGGCCCCAGTATATAGGCGCCTATTCCAAAACGGAACCTACTGCAAGATCGAGCCACATCGAATGATTGCCCTGTATTACTGCACCCCCACTTCTTCCAGGGCTGCCTCCAGCGACGATCCCAGGCGCTCTACTATTTCAGCCACATGCCCTTGATCGATAATGAAGGGTGGCGCCAACAGAATGTGATTGCCACGCTGACCATCGATAGTGCCGCCTGCGGGATAGCACATCAGGCCACGGGACATGGCCTGTCGTTTGACGACGCTGTGGATTGCATAGGCCGGATCCAGGGGTTCCCGGCTGGCACGGTCGGCCACCAGCTCAATGCCCAGGAACAAACCCCTGCCGCGTATATCACCGACATTGGGATGAGCACCCAGCCTATCTCGCAAGGCCTTGAGCAGACTCTCGCCCATTAATCGCACGTTCTCCAGCAGGCACTCCTCTGCAATCACCTGCTGTACCGCCAACGCCGCCGCACAGGCGGTAGAGTGCCCCATGTAGGTGTGACCGTGCTGGAAAAAACCGGAGCCATCACGTATCACGTCGTAGATATCAGCAGAACACATCATTGCACCGATGGGCTGGTACCCCGCCCCAAGCCCCTTGGCGACCGTGATAATATCCGGCCTGACACCTTCCTGCTCACAGGCAAACAACGTTCCGGTTCGTCCCATACCGCACATGACTTCGTCCAGTATTAACAGGATGCCGTGGCGATCACAGATCTCGCGTATGCGCTTGAAATACCCGGGCACGGGGAGCAGTACGCCCGAGGTCGCCCCCACGATCGGTTCTGCCACAAAAGCAATAACGTTCTCGGCACCCAGTTCAGCCAGGCGGGTTTCCAGTTCATTGGCCACACGCAGACCGTAGGTCTCATCGCTCTCGCCAACCAACTGATCACGGTATGCATAGCAGGGGCTCACATGTTCAGCGTCTACCAATATGGGATCGAACGGCTGCCGTCGCCACAGGTTACCGCCCACGGCCAGGGCACCCAGGGTGTTGCCATGATAGCTCTGTCTACGGGCGATGAACTTACTGCGCTGCGACTCGCCTTTTTCAAGAAAATACTGCCGAGCCAGCTTCAAAGCTGACTCAACGGCCTCCGAACCACCGGAGACAAAATAGACGTGCTCAATACCCTGTGGCGCGCGCTCTACCAGATAGTCTGCGAGCAACTCTGCCGGCTCTGAGGTAAACGTCGCGGTATGCGCAAACGCAATCTGGTCAATTTGATCCTTGATAGCCTGTATGACACGCGGATGGGAGTGGCCCAGACAGGAGACGGCAGCGCCACCGGAAGCATCGAGATAACGTTTGCCGTCGCTGTCGATGATATAGACGCCGTCGCCCTTCACCGCCACAGGGAGTGAGCCGCGGATCTGGCGGTGGAATATGCGTGTATCGGTCGAAGTTGATTTGGGCATATCGACACTCCTGTACATTGATAGCTACCGTACATCCTGGGCGCATTTTGCGCATGCGACCGATACCCTGCGTACTATATTTCGGGTGGAGCGGACCATGGCGCGTCGCTCACGCCATCCATGGCTACCGCGACGTACCGTCCATCCATGGACATTGATCGCTACCGCCATCCATGGCTCTCGCGATCTACCGTACATCCTGTACATAAAAAAAGGGCAGTGATTAGCTGCCCTTTTGAATTGCGCTACGCGCTAGATTTCTGCCAACACTGCGCTAGAAATTGTAGCTCGCTCGCAGGTACCAGGAACCACCTTCATAGTTAGCCGGAGTACGACGTGGGTAGGGAAGGCCGACGCTGACGCGGTTGGCATGTACACCATCATCCTTGATCTCATCTACATACTCGTCAAAGACGTTAGAGCCGCCGAGGGTCAGGTTCCAGTTCTCAGTGACATCCCATCCCAGCTCGAGGTCGACATAGATAATGTCACTAATTTTTTGGCTCCTGTTACCTATCTCACCATCAACCTCACCGCGCTCATCGTAGTGAGTGCCGTAATAGTTGGCCCGGAACATGAACCACCAGTCCTGGGCAAACCGGGTGTTAGCGGTAAACACAAACCGGTCTTCCGGGAAGTTGGTTTCAATCTCACTTATTGTGTCGTCGCTGACAGTCAGGATACCGTTGACAAGACCCTGGCCTGTCACCTCGGTCTCGTTATGATTGTAGGCCAAGGTAAAGCTTGTGTCGGCACTACCCGACCAATCCACGTTTGAAGTCAACACGATATCTACACCCGTATGCTCGACATCCAGTGTGTTGGTGAAGAAGGAAATCGTGTCATCCCCATCCTGGATATCACCGGTACGGTAGATGCGGTCATCCACTTCCACCAGGTAAAAATCGATGGTTAGATTAGTGAAATCGCCAATATCGCTGGTAAAACCGATGCTATAGTTGAGCGTCTTTTCTTCCGTGAGGTCAGTACCACCATTCCTGACCGCCTGAGGATCGGTAGAAGGAATCAATCCCTCTTCTACTTGCAAACCGGTATCGCCATCAAAGGTCGTTATCGTTGTCCGGAAATTACTTTGCCCCGGGCTGGGGGCATGAAAGCCCGTTGAAACCGCACCACGGAAGGTAAACCAGTCAGCCGCACGGTAGCGCGTTGCTATCTTACCATTAGTGGTATCACCAAAATCCGAGAAGTCCTCGTAGCGCAGCGCGTACTGCATTAACCAGTCATCACTGATATCGTGTTCCAAATCGCCATATACCGCCCAGTTATCGCGATCAAACTCGCCTGCGTTCAGAGGCTGTGTGCCGGCCAGGCCGCTGGTACCCGCGCCTATATAGGAATTTAGTTCACCGGCAACATTGGTAAACGTTTCCTCGCGCCACTCGGCACCGAAACCGATACTGACATTGTCACTAAGAGCCTTGGAGAAGTCGGCGTTGAGGTTGATTTCTTCCTGCTCCAAGCCGCCAGGATCAAAATCCATTTGCAAGGGCTCGCCATCTGCACCCAGGCCGATGGTGGAGTTGACAGTGTTGTCGAGCGTGTAATCGAGTTCATTCGAACCGATACCCACGCTGAAGTCGTAGTAAAGGTCGTTGGAAAAGCTGCCCCTAACGCCACCGACAAGGTTGTAGTCAGTCTGATCGGCGCTCAGTAAAGGAGTGTAACCCGTTTCCAGCAGCGCACCGTCATAGCCATCATTCTCAACCAATGCGTTCAGACTGCCGTGAGTGGGTGGGCGATAGAAGAAACGGGTCTGTCCTTCTGTCTCGTTATAGCTACCGAATAAGTAAGCCTCTGCCGAATCGTTCAAATCATAACCGCTGTTGAAGAACAAGCGGTAGCCGCTGGTCTCTGGCCGGCCCCATGTTTGCGCTAATGGCGCCTCGCCAAATGCCGCATCCGAGCCAATCCCCTGCGCGCCGCCATCGATAAGTGCCTGTGCATCCGGCGGCTGGAACCCTCGCGACTGGCCCTCGTTATCGGTCCATTCCGCAGTAAGATTGAGGAAGCCATTGTCTCCCAGCGCAAAACCGCCGTTAGCGCCTACTTTGACACTCTGCTCGCCTTCAAAGAATTCACCATATTGGACCAGAACCGTGCCGCCCTCGGAGGCGTCTTTCATACGGAAGTTGACCACACCGGCGATCGCATCAGAACCGTACTGCGCCGCGGCGCCATCGCGCAGCACTTCAACACTCTTCAAACCGAGGCTGGGAATCATGCCCACATCAACACCGTGTGCTCCCGCACCTGCAGCCGGGGCCAGCATCTGTATCAGAGAAGAACGGTGCCTGCGCTTGCCATTGACCAGCACCAGGGTCTGGTCAGGTGCCATACCCCTCAGCGATGTAGGTCGAATAAAAGCACTGCCATCTCCAGTCGCCACTGTGGCCGAATAGCTTGGTACCAGCGCTTTCAGGTTATCGGTAATATCCGCATTGTTACCCATCGAATTGAACTCCTCACTGTTGAGGACGTCCACAGGGACAGGAGAGTCGGAAACTGTCCGCTCTTTTTGGCTGCGGGTACCGGTCACGATAACCTCTTCCAGCAGACCTTCATCGGCCGCAAAAAGCTGTGCAGGATTGGTAAACGATGCGATGGCCATTGAAATTGCCACGACCATAGGGGTGCGCTTGATATTCATGATGCTGTCTCCGAGTTCTCTATTTTTTTAATCATTATTCGAACAAACGGTACTACTCACTAACAACAGTACCAGTTTATAACTCGGTGGAGGAACAGGCAGACACAAAAAAAGGGCGGTAATATTACCGCCCTTTTGTCGAAGAACTGCCCGCTGGAATCAGCTAGGCAATAGCAAGGAACCTAGCCAAATTGGTTCATGGTGTTATCACCACCACCGGCTTTCAGTGCGGCATCACCCGCAAAGTATTCCTTGTGGTCGTCGCCCATATCAGAGCCCGCCATGTTCTGGTGCTTAACACAGGCAATACCCTGACGGATTTCCTTGCGCTGTACGCCCTTAACATAGCCCAGCATACCCTGCTCGCCGAAGTATTCCTTGGCGAGGTTGTCTGTAGACAGCGCCGCTGTGTGGTAAGTCGGCAGTGTAATCAGGTGATGGAAGATACCCGCTTCCCGGGCAGAGTCTGCCTGGAAAGTACGAATCCTCTCATCCGCTTCGACTGCCAATTCGGATTCGTCATAATCCACGCTCATCAGTCCATCGCGATCATACGCAGAAACGTCCGTGCCCGCTTCAGTCCATGCATCAAAAACCTGCTGGCGGAAGTTCAGGGTCCAGTTGAATGAAGGCGAGTTGTTGTAAACCAATTTTGCATTGGGAATCACTTCACGAATGCGGCGCACCATGCCACCAATCTGATCGATGTGCGGCTTCTCGGTTTCAATCCACAGCAGGTCAGCGCCGTTCTGCAGTGACGTGATGCTGTCCAGTACACAACGGTCTTCTCCGGTACCCTTGCGGAACTGGTACAGGTTAGAAGGCAGACGCTTGGGACGAACCAGCTTGCCGTGGTAGTTGATGATCACGTCGCCGTGATCCATTTCCGAAGGCTCCAACTCTTCCACATCCAGGAAGCTGTTGTACTGGTCGCCGAGATCGCCGACTTCGTGTGTTACCGCGATTTGCTTTGTCAGGCCAGCACCCAAAGAGTCAGTACGGGCAACGATGACACCATCATCTACACCCAGCTCGAGGAAGGCGTAACGTACGGCGCGAATTTTCGCAAGAAAGTCCTCATGTGGCACAGTCACTTTACCGTCCTGGTGACCACACTGCTTCTCGTCTGACACCTGGTTTTCCAGCTGAATCGCACAGGCGCCGGCTTCAATCATTTGCTTGGCCAGCAGGTAAGTCGCCTCGGCGTTACCAAAGCCCGCATCGATATCGGCAATAATGGGCACTACGTGGGTCTGGAAATTATCGATCTTGTTCTGCGTTGCCTTGGCAGCAACATCATCACCCGCTTCACGCCCGGCATCCAACTCGCGGTACAGTCCACCCAACTCGCGGGCATCAGCCTGGCGCAGGAAGGTGTACAACTCCTCGATCAAGCTTGAAACAGAGGTCTTCTCATGCATGGACTGATCAGGCAATGGACCAAACTCTGAGCGCAGAGCGGCAATCATCCAGCCAGACAGGTACAGGTAACGCCTGGCCGTGCTATCGAAGTGCTTCTTGATGGATATCATCTTCTGCTGGCCGATAAAACCGTGCCAGCAACCCAGGGACTGCGTGTACTGGGAGCTGTCGGCATCGTAGGCCGCCATATCCTCGCGCATGATAGACGCGGTGTACTTTGCGATATCAATGCCGGTCTTGAAACGGTTCTGGGACTTCATACGCGCCGCGTACTCAGGGTTGATGGCATCCCAGGCACTGCCGTGCTGCTTGCGCAGGTCGGCAACGTTGGCTATATCTTGTTGGAAGTCTGACATGGTGGTACCTCGCTATACTCAGTAATGAAAATCCGGCAGCGACCACTGGGTGGTGCCAATCCGTAACATGGGGGCTATCTTAAGGATTGATGTGTTATAAATGAAATCAATGCTAAAAATTTTTACTATTCACGCGGTGGATTTTGGTTTTCTCCCCGGCCAGCTGCCCAGGGGACGCATAATCGCCGGGATGGGCCCCTGTGAGCCCTTGCTTGCCCGAGGTGCCGCAACAGGTAGAATAGCGGTAACCGAGCTGAGAAAGTCCCACTAATGGATACCATCCCGCTACGCTACGCACAATCATTGCTGCGCCTGACCCCCATGTCTGAGGAGCAATTGCGCGAGGAACTGTCAGCTCTCAACCTCCCCATGGTGCTACTGCAAGCTACCGCTATCGCCGATGCCCGTATTCCCGCAGATGACTATGGTCGCCTGTTTGTACACCTGATCCGACAAATGCAGCAAAGCCTTCCCGGTGGCAAGGCGACCGCTGAGAGCACCATCGCCTTTAGCGCCTATAAGATGCTGTTCCAGGCGATGTTACACGCCGGCACGCTGGAACAGGCCATGCAGAGAGCCTCGCTGTACTTCCAGCGCCTACAGGCCGATGGTGAGAGTTTTTACCTGCATCGGGAAGGCGAGACGGTTTGCTGCCGCTTCGATTTTTCCGACACACCTGACGGGGATTTACAATCACCGGAACACTTCAACATGGATTCCCTGAACTGGCTGCCCGGAAGTACCGGGCAGTTGCTATCCATATCGATGTGGCACCGGGTCTGCAGCTGGTTTATCGGTAGCTTCATTGATCTGTCAAAAGTTGAGATGCAGCAGGTGCGGCCAAAGCGCGACAAGCATTACGAAGATGTCTTTGGAACGCCTGTGAGCTTCGCAGCCAAAGACAATGCCTTTTATTTTCATAGTCGGTATCTGGATTTCCCCATCGTGCAGAGTGAAGAATCCCTGACAAAGATGCTGGAAACCTACCCGGCGCAGCTCCTGAAGTTGAGCCCGGCCAACGACTCCGTCAGTAGCCGCGTACGACAACTGATAGGCACCGACTTCCAACGGGAACTTCCCAGCCTGCAGGATATTGCTGACCGACTGCACATGACCACCCCTACCCTGCACCGCCGACTGCGTGAACAGGGAACCTCGTATCAGCAACTCAAGGACAAAAGCCGCCGGGATGCCGCCGTTACCTACCTCACCAGCGGCAACTACACAAATGCTGAACTGGCCGAGCTGATGGGCTTCTCTGACAGCAGTACCTTTCACCGGGCATTCAAGAAGTGGACAGGGAAAACGCCGCAGGAATACAACAACGACTGAAAATACTTGCCCTAAAATAATGAAAAAACGCGCCATTGAAGAATAAACGTCTATCTTTACTATATCCCCCACCTAAACATTTGCAGGCACAATAGCATGGCGTATTTTATCACTGGCGGCACCGGCTTCCTCGGCCGATTTTTTATCGACAAACTCAAAGACCGTGAGGGCGATATTTACGTATTAACGCGCCCGGGGTCCATTGGAAAGTTTGAGGCACTGCAGGAGCGTTTCGGCGACCACTCCGACCGCTTGATTCCCATTACCGGTGACTTGAGAGAACCGCTTCTGGGCCTGGATGAGGCCATCGTCGCCGAGCTGAGAGGCAAGATTCAACACTTCTGCCACTTTGCCGCTATCTATGACCTGGGCGCTTCTGCTGAATCGCAGACGGCCACCAATATCGACGGCACCCGCAATGCGGTGCAGTTGGCTGAGGCGCTCGCTGCCGGCTGTTTCCAGCATGTCAGTTCCATTGCCGCAGGGGGGCTCTACGAGGGGACATTTCGTGAGGATATGTTCGAAGAAGCCGAGAATTATTCGCACCCCTATTTCGCGACCAAACATGACTCCGAGGGCATCGTACGCACCGAGTGCAGTATACCCTGGAGGGTTTACCGGCCCGCCATGGTCGTAGGCCACTCCAAGACCGGCGAGATCGACAAGATCGATGGCGCCTATTACTTCTTCAAAACGCTACAGAAAATCCGCAAGATCCTGCCCCAATGGTTCCCCTTGATCGGTATTGAAGGCGGGAAATTCAACGTCGTACCCGTCGATTATGTGGTGGACGCGATGGACCATATCGCCCACCAGGATGGCTATGACAAATGCTGCTTCCACCTGTCGGACCCGGAACATCACTCCATGGGCAATCTGATGAACATCTTCGCAGACGCAGGCCATGCACCGAAATTTAGTATGCGACTGGATATGCGGATGTTCAATTTCGTGCCCCGTGTCGTGCGCGACACCCTGGCAGGCCTGCCCCCGATCAAACGCGTCATCAATACCGTACTGGAGGATATGGGACTGCCAGAATCTGTCACAATGTTTATGAACTACCCCACGCGCTATGACAATCGAGATACCGAACGCGCGCTGAAGGGAACGGGCATCAAGGTACCCGACCTGCGCGATTACGCACCCGTCATCTGGGACTACTGGGAGCGCAACCTGGATCCCGACCTGTTTATCGATCACTCCCTGGAAGGCAACGTAAAGGGAAAGATTGTGATGATCACCGGTGCATCTTCCGGTATTGGGAAATACTCTGCCGTACGACTGGCTGAGGCGGGCGCCCATGTCTTACTGGTCGCACGCAGTGCCGACAAGCTGGAAGAGACGGCACGGGAAATCGCCGAGTTAGGCGGGGTCGCCACCACCTACACGGCCGATGTCTCCGATATGGAAGATTGCGATCGTCTGGTTAAAGAGGTTCTTGAAAATCACGGTTTCCTGGACATCCTGATCAATAATGCGGGACGTTCAATCCGTCGCTCGCTGGAGCTGTCCTTTGATCGCTTTCACGATTTTGAACGCACCATGCAGATTAACTACTTTGGTGCTATCCGCCTGATTATGGGCTTTGCGCCCTCCATGCTTAAAGCCGGCAAGGGCCATGTCATCAATATCTCTTCCATCAGTGCACTGACGCCCAGCCCCCGCTTCGCAGCCTATGTGGCCTCCAAGTCTGCGCTGGATGCCTGGACGCGATCAGCGGCGGTTGAATTTTCAGATCGCAACGTCAGACTCACAACCATTAATATGCCCCTGGTACGCACACCCATGATTGCGGCGACATCGGTCTATGATTCCATGCCGGTACTGAGCCCCGAAGAAGCCGCTGACATGGTCGCAGAAGCCGTGATCAAGAAGCCGAAACGCATCGCCACGCCTATGGGTATTTACCTGCAGGTGCTTACCGCTGTGGCACCGCGCTTCTCGGAAGTGGTAATGAATATTATGTTCCGTATGTTCAACGACTCAGCGGCCGCACGAGGCGATAGCAAACCTGAAAAGGTCGAGGTCTCCAACGAACAGGTGGCTATCGCTGCATTGATGAAGGGCGTGCACTTTTAGAATGGTTTGATCCGGGGAGCCAAGGCTCCCTAGATTTCGAATCGATAGCGCCGCAAATAGACTGCGCCCGTCAGTGCCACTGCCGTGAACAGCAGCCCTTGAAATAGCCCGAAATAGTTTAGCGTTGCCCAGTTGGGCCCAACAAGATAAAAGCCCAGGGCATCGCCCTCATTCGCATAGTGTGGGATATGATTCGCCAGCGCCGTTGCAAAAAAATCTGAGCCCAGGAAAACCTTCTCCACCAGTAACAACACGATAATAGGCGCTACCGCGAACATGAAAGGCGAACGCTTGGCGGCTGCTGAGGCCAGCAGTAACCAGGCGTAGACCGGCGCAATCCATAGAGCAGTGAGCAACCACCCTGCGAGCTGGTTGAAGACCAGTGAACCAAATTCGATATTGCCCAGGATTAACTGAAACGGGTCCATATCCATTCGCCAGACCATCAACATCGCAACGAGAATGTAAGCGACCTGAATAAGCATTGAAGCGGCGATAAAAATGGCCGGCGCAATGACCAGGGCAATACCCAGCTTCGACAACACTTCTTCCCATTCCGACACAGGCATAGAGCGCCAGAAGAGAATACTGCGATCCTTGCGATCGATATACAAGCTGGCCAGGAGATAGTTCATGCTGACCATAAACAACACCAAAAGCAGAATGCTGTGCACCAGGTTAAGTACCGGGTTCAGGTTTTCCACCCGCTCTTCCAGCTCTTTCTGAATCTCTTGCTGAAGCTCGGGACCCGTCTTCGGTTTGAATTCCCAGTCTTTTTCGAAATCCCAGTCCTCTGCGCTCACGGGGGCTTCATTTTTCTCAATAGTGTAGCTCGACGTACTTTGCTCCCCGTCCCGGTTTATCTGGATCGTAATATTGCTGCCCCGCGAGGATTCCTCCTGCAGCAGCACATGTAGCATTGTGTCACCGACAGCACTGATACGGTTCGCCAGCAAAACACTGAGTAACATGACAATCACGAGACCAACGGCAATCGCTATCGGTGTCCAGAACAGGGAGTTCCGACTTTCCTGCATCTCCCGCTGCGCCAATGTGAACATTCGGCCTGATCTGTTACTGGACATGCTGACCCTCCCCTGAAACCTTGGCCACAAACAGATCGGACACCGAGGGTGTATGCAATTCTCCAAGCGGCGCGAGCAAATCTCGCCCAATACCCTCGTAAATAATTGCCTTGCCACCCAGAATACTGCGCACGCCCACGTGCGGAATTTCTGTCGCCTGTTGCACCTTGTCGCCCACGACGTGGAGCTCAACAAATTGTTCTTCCAGGCTTGGCAGGGGGCTATCCAGAATCAGCTTGCCCTTGTCCATAAAGATAACGTCCGTGAGAATGTTCTGTACCTCTTCGACCTGATGCGTTGAGATAATAATTGTGCGCTCACCGTCAAAGTAATCATTCAGTAACTGCTCAAAAAATCGCTTCCGAAATATAATGTCCAGGCCCAAAGTAGGCTCATCCAGAATCAGCAACTTCGCATCGATCGCCATCACCAGCGCCAGGTGTAACTGCACCATCATGCCCTTGGACAGGTTCCTGATTTTTCGTGAGCCCTTGACGTCCGTGATCGACAGGAAGCGCTCTGCCAAATCCCGGTCAAAGCGAGGGTGTACTCCCGCGGTATAGTCCACCAACTGATCGACCTTCATCCAGCGCGGCAATACTGCGGTGTCTGCGATGAAACAAACCTGCTCCATCAATTTGGCGCGCTCACGGCGCGGGCTGTTGCCCAGCACTTCCAGTTCACCCTGATATTCCGTCAATCCCAGTAAGGCCCTGAGCAATGTCGTTTTACCGGCACCATTGGGGCCAATCAGACCGACTACCGAACCGGCTTTCACCTCGAAACTCAACTTATCCACCGCGCTGATATCGCCGAAACTACGAGACAAGCCACTCGCTCGAATAATGGTCCCCATCAGCTCTCTCCGCCGGGCTTTAGTAACACCTTCACCACATCCTTCATATCCATCCCCAAGGCCTGCACACGCTCCACAAAAGCCGGTACCTCCTCATCAAAAAATTTCTGTTGTTCATTGTCGGTTAACGCGACCCTGGCACCGGATTGGACAAACATACCCAGCCCCCGGCGTTTCTCAAGAAGTCCAGTGTCCACCAACTCCTGATAGGCCTTGCCCACAGTAAGGTGGTTTATTTGATAATCGGCAGCCACCTGCCGCACAGAGGGGATTGCTTCGCCTTCCGCAAAGGAGCCGTCCATGATGCGCTGCACCACCAACTCCCTTAGCTGGATATAGATAGGTTGCTTGTCATTCCACTCCACAGACACCGTTCAAAAACTCCCAGCGCCATTGGCAGTCATCACGCTGTCAATCTTCACGATAGATCTCTCCCGCGCCAATGATTGAGCGCTCGATTTCCGGATCGCCACGGTAATACACATCGCCACTGCCGAGAATATTGACTTCCAACTCACTGGTCGCAAATACCCTGGCCGTACCAGAGCCCATGATATTGATTTCTACTTCTTCGGCTTTCAGGGGCATCAGGTCAATATCCCCCGACCCCACCAGATTAATTTCCAGACTCTCGGTCTCTCCCTCATCCTGAACACGCATATCGCCCGTGCCCTTGAGGACGAATTCAGCTTCTTCCGAATCCAGTTTACCAATATAAATATCGCCAGTTCCTGACAGCACAGCCGTAACCTCCTCCGCCGCCAGCTTGGCCACTTGTATATCCCCGGTACCACTCATCCGCAGCGTGACATCCTCACCCTTAATGGAGAAAAGCCTGACGCCCCCGATGCCTTCCAGAGCGACCGTTAAGTCTTCTACTTTAAGCGGTTTTACAAACACGTTGCCGGACCCCTTGAGTTGCAAGTGATTCAAGGTCGTGACTGTCAACTTGAACTGGAGGTTTGTGGGTGTTTTGCGTGAACCCTCG
>JBALWA010000037.1:0-46224 GCA_036960305.1 Halioglobus sp.
CTCTATAACTTCATCCCACATGTGTTCGATAGCTGGACTTCGTCCAGTGTCTACCACTACACCACCTGGGCCGAAAACTTTACTACTCTATAACTTCATCCCACATGTGTTCGATAGCTGGACTTCGTCCAGTGTCTCCACAACACCACCTGGGCCGAAAACTCCAAAAAGACTTAAAGCTTTTCCACTGCAATCAGCACGAAACTGACCAAGGGCGCGCACTTTACTGCGCTCCAATGGTGTTGTCAATACTCGGCGTTCGTCTGGCAAATTCACCTTGTGCCGCCTGCTTTCACGTCGCATAGTAAATGCCTGAATTGAATTGGCGCTTTATTGAGTGAATCGACAAACCCGTGTTCTCATGGTCGCGACCAGTTACCCCCGCAATGAGGGCGACTGGCAGGGCCTTTTTATCCGCCGGATTGCTCAGGCGATGGGCGAAAGTCCGGATATTGCGCTCTCCCTCTGGGCGCCCGATGGGCCACGCCAGGAAGACATCCAATACAGCTGCAGCCCCGACGATGCCCGCTGGCTGGAACAGCTGGCTGAGGCCGGCGGTATCGCCCACCTGTTACGCAAACAACCCTTTAAAGCCGGCATTAAAGCGCTGGGCTTGTTGCGGCGCCTGCGAGGTTTGTTCAAGCAGCACCACGACGCGGTGGATATCTACCACATCAACTGGCTGCAAAATGCGCTGCCGCTGTACGGTATGAATGCCCGGGCGGTTATCACGGTACTGGGCACGGACTTCAAGCTGCTGAAAGTGCCCGGCATGGTGCGCCTGTTGCGGGGCGTGTTAAAGACCAATCGCTGTGTGCTGGCCCCCAATGCGGCCTGGATGCAGCCTGAATTACAGCGTCACTTCGGCGACCTGGCGGAGATCGTGCCGGTGAACTTTGGTATCGACGAGGCCTGGTACCAGGTGCCCTACCATGCGCCGGAGGATGAGAGTGACTGGCTGATCGTGGTGCGGGTCACCGGCGACAAAATCGGCAAGCTGTTTGACTGGGGGGAGGGCTTCTTCAATGACAGGCAGCGTCTGCACCTGTTCGGGCCAAATCAGGACGGGCTGCCTATTCCGGACTGGGTGAACTACCACGGCCCGGTGACCGCAAAGGAGTTATTGGCAGACTGGTACCCAAAATGCGCTGGATTTATTACCCTTAGCGAGCACAGTGAAGGCAAGCCCCAGGTGCTGCTGGAGACCATGGCCGCCGGCGTGCCTATTATCGCCTCGGGCATCCCGGCACATCGGGAGACGCTGGTCGCCGGTGAGCAGGGTTGTCTGGTTGAGTCGAAGGCGGAGTTTTTGCAGGCGCTGGGCCAACTTTCCCAGCCCGAGACTCACCGGCACATGTCCGACGCTTGTCGTGAGGTCAGTCGGCGCGAGTACGGTAACTGGCGCGATTGCCTGGGCAGGTATCAGCAACTTTACAGGAATTTGTCATGACCACAGTGGTAGTTTTGGGCGGCAGCGGTTTTGTTGGCCGCAGCCTCAGTCCCGCCCTGGCAGCGGCCGGTTGTACGGTGTTCAGTATCTCTCGCTCGCCGGTGATCAAGCGTGATGCCGCGGTGAATTATATCGATTGCAACTTCGATAACATTTACCAGTTGGGGGGGGTCTACCAACAGGCTGACTTCATCTTTCACCTGGCCTGTGACACTACGCCGGCGACATCATCACAGCAGTCCTCCCTGGAGGTGACCGCCAATTTGCTGCCCTCCCTGCGACTGCTGGAGTACCTGGAGCATCAGTGCACCGCCACCCTGGTCTATATCAGTTCCGGCGGCACGATTTACGGCGATGCGGGCGGCGGCGCCTGTGACGAACAGACACCGGCCTCGCCTATCTCCTATTACGGCGCGTCCAAAGCGTCTCTGGAGTTGTTCTTTCAGGCCTACCACTTGCAAACGGGCAAGCCGGTGGTGATTCTGCGGCCCTCAAACATCTACGGTCCGGGACAGCTGGCCAAGCAGCAGTTCGGTTTCGTCCCCACCCTGTTTCGCGCTATTGCCGAGGAGAGTGAGTTTCGGCTGATGGGCGATGGTCGCCACGTACGGGACTTCTTGTTTATCGACGACTTTAGTGCCCTGTGTGTGGCCCTGACCCGCCATGATTCACAGTTGGCGGGTCGCTGCGAGACCTATAACGCCGGCAGTGGTACGGGAGTGGAGCTGGTCGAGTTGATCGCCCTGGCAGAGACAGTCTCCGGGCAGAAAGTGCAGTTGGAGCACACACCGGCGCGCAATGTCGATGTGCGTTCCATCGTGCTGGACTCCAGTAAGGCCCAGGCGGAATTTGCCTGGTCACCGCAAACCGGCCTGGAGTCCGGCCTTGAGCAAGCCTGGCACTGGCTTGCCCAGGGCTGATTTTGGCTGATTCCGCCGCCAAGTCCCGGGTGACAGTTTGCGTCGCCAACTACAATGGCGCCCAGGTCATCGCCCAGTGTCTGCAGTCAATAGAACAGCAGCAGGGCGCTGCCCATATTGACGTTATCGTGCACGACGATGCCTCCACCGACGATTCCCTGGCGATTATTCGCGATCAGTTTCCTCAGGTCACCCTGCTCACCAGCGAGCACAACATCGGGTTTTGCCTGGCCAATAACAAGATGGTGGCGGCGGCGCAGGGGAACTACCTGTTGTTGCTCAATAATGATGCCTGGTTGGCGCCGGATGCGGTGGCGACCCTGCTGGCGGCCGCCGGGCGCCGGGGCGATGGTATTTTCACCTTGCCGCAGCTTGCCGCCAGTGACAGCGCCTTGCTGGACTGCGGTATGTTCATGGACCTGTTCGCCAATGCCGTGCCCATCGCGCAGCGGGTGGAACAGCCGGTGGCCATGGTGATGGGAGCCTGCCTGTGGGTGTCCCGGGATCTGTGGGATGACTGCGGTGGGTTTCCCGACTGGTTCGACTCCATGGCGGAAGACATGTACCTGTGCAATTACGCCCGTTTGCGCGGTGCAGACGTGGTGGCGCTGGAGACGTCTTCCTACCACCACCACGTCGGTCACTCCTTCGGAGGTGGCAAGGTGGTGAGCTCCGGCCTGAGCACCGGTCTGAGTACTACAGTCAAGCGGCGGCGCCTGAGCGAGCGCAACAAGCTGTACGTGTTGTTCCTGTTTTACCCCTGGCCGGCCTGGTTGCTGATGCTGCCCCTGCAGGTGCTGGCCCTGCTGGTGGAAGGACTGGCGCTGTCGTTGGCGAAACGAGACCTGTCGCTGTTCAGCCGTATCTACGGTCACGCGGTGCTGGCGCTGCTGACTAATTGGCCCAAACTGTGGCGTGAACGCCGCCTGATCCAGGCCCGGCGCCGGGTGGGCATGCGGGCATTTTTCTCGGTCTATCGCTGGCTGCCCTACAAACTGCAGATGCTGCTCAGGCACGGTGTGCCGGAGCTGCGTTAAGCATTTCCGATCTTTGCCGCCTTTCGCTGTATACTATGGCGCTGTTTTAATAACTCTCTTACTGTGAAGGCCCCATTCTTATGGCCAAAAAAGGCAAAATTGCCGATCCCCATGCCGCCCGCGAAGCCGAGCGCTACGACAACCCCATCCCCAGCCGCGAAGCCATTCTGCAGCTGTTAACCGAGGCCGATCAACCCCTCAAGCACGGCCAGATTTGCCGTGATCTGGGGCTTGATGATGACGTTGCCATCGATGCCTTGCGCAAGCGCCTGCGCGCTATGGAGCGCGACGGACAGTTAATGCTGAACCGCCGCGAGGCCTATGGTCTGGTGGATAAAATGAACCTGCTGCACTGCCGTATACAGGGCCACCGTGACGGCTACGGCTTTGCCATTCCCCTGGCCGAGGGCGATGATGTGTACCTCAGCGCCCGGCAGATGAATTTTGTCTTTGACGGCGATGAAGTGCTGGTCGCGGTCACCGGGCTGGATCGCCGGGGTCGCCAGGAGGGCAAGGTGGTCGAAGTGCTCAATCGCGGCACCCGTTCTCTGGTGGGGCGTTACCAGGAGGAGAGCGGTATCGGTTTTGTGGTGCCGGACAACAACCGCATCAATCACCAGATTTTGATTCCGCCCAAGCAAAAGGGCAAAGCCCTGTCCGGGCAAATTGTTACAGTGGAGATTACCGACTACCCGGTGCGCAATTTCCAGGCCAAGGGCCGCATCAGCGAAGTGCTGGGGGATCATATGGATCCCGGCATGGAAATCGATGTCGCCATCCGTTCTCACGATATCCCCTATGAGTGGCCGGAGGCGGTACTGGCGGAGGCGGGGCGCCTTGAAGCTGAGCCTCTGGAAGAGGACAAACAGGGTCGCATCGACCTGCGCAAGCTGGCCTTCGTTACCATTGATGGCGAGGATGCCCGTGACTTTGATGACGCGGTGTACTGTGAAAAACGCCTGAGTGGCGGTTGGCGCCTGTGGGTGGCCATCGCCGATGTGTCGCACTATGTCAGGCCCGGCTCTGCCCTTGATGAGGAGGGGGCCAAGCGCGGCAACTCGGTGTATTTTCCCGAGCGCGTGGTGCCCATGCTGCCCGAGGCCCTGTCCAACGGCCTGTGTTCCCTCAAGCCCAAGGTCGATCGCCTGGCCATGGTCTGTGAGATGGAAATTAGCCGGGCGGGCAATCTCGGCAAGTGCAAATTCTACGAGAGTATCATTCACTCTCACGCCCGTTTGACCTATACCCAGGTGGGCGAAGTGCTGGAAACTGGTTCACACCCGGATGTGGACAAGCGGCGGGTTACCGACCTCAAGCGCCTGCACAGCCTCTACA
Organism: Halioglobus sp.; assembly: GCA_036960305.1. Lineage (GTDB taxonomy): Bacteria > Pseudomonadota > Gammaproteobacteria > Pseudomonadales > Halieaceae > JBALVT01. Next base: position 4,743 of record JBALWA010000037.1, read on the forward strand.
AGGTGCTGTTAAAAGCGCGGCACAAGCGCGGCGCCATTGATTTTGACACGGTGGAGACACGCATTGTCTTCGATGAGCAGCGCAAGATCGAAGCCATTATCCCGGTGGTGCGCAACGACGCCCACAAATTGATCGAAGAGTGTATGTTGAGCGCCAATGTCGCCGCGGCCCGCTTCTTCGAAGAGCACAAGCTGCCCATCCTGTACCGGGTGCACGAGGGGCCGGGCGAAGAAAAGCTGGAAAACCTGCGCAACTTCCTGGGCGAGTTGGGGCTGGACCTCAGCGGCGGTGTAAAACCCTCGCCCAGCGATTACCGGGCGCTGCTGGAACAGGTGCAGGAGCGTGACGACACCTCCGTCATCCAGACCATGTTGCTGCGCTCCCTGAGCCAGGCGGTTTACCAGCCGGAAAACAAGGGCCACTTCGGCCTGCATTTCCCTGCCTATGCCCATTTTACCTCGCCTATTCGCCGCTACGCCGATTTGTTGGTGCACCGGGGTATCCGCCACGTGGTACGCTCCTCCATCAAGAGCAGCCAGGTGAACCGGGTCAGGGGTGCCGAGCCCATACCCGCCAATCGCATCTTCCCCTACGACGAGCACACCATGGTTATGCACGGTGAGCATTGTTCGATGACCGAGCGGCGGGCCGACGACGCTACCCGCGACGTCCAGGCCTGGTTGAAGTGCGAGTATCTGCAGGACCATGTCGGCGACGAGTTTGACGGCGTGATCGCCGCGGTGACCAGTTTTGGCCTGTTTGTCGAGTTGGTCGATCTCTACATAGAAGGCCTGGTGCATATCAGCGCTCTGCCGGGGGATTACTACAATTTCGACGCGGCCCACCAGCGTCTGGTAGGCGAGCGCAGTGGCAAGAGCTACCAGTTGGGAGGTAAGGTCAAGGTGCAGGTCGCCCGGGTGGACCTGGATGACAAGAAGATTGACCTGGAATTGTTGGATTCCAGCCCGCCTAAAGGCAGCAAGGCTGGCCGAAGTAAGCCGCCTGCGGGCAAATCCGGTGGGCCTAAAAAGGGCGGCGGGAAAAAACCGGGGTCCCGTAAACCGGCCGGCAAAAAGCCCCCGGGCAAGAAGCCGCCAGGCAACAATTCCCCAGGGAAGAAGCCCCCGGGCAAACAGCCACAGGGCAAGAATCCACCGGGTAAAAAACCAGCCGGCAAGAATCCCGGTGGCAAGAAACCTGGTGGCGGCAATCCGAGCACCCGCACGAAAAAAACCGGCACCAGCGAAAAGCCCCAGGGCAAAACAGGATTAAGGCGGCACCACTAAAACATGGAATATATCTACGGTATACATTCAGTCGACAGCCTGCTGCGCACTAACCCCAAGTCGGTACAGCGGCTGTGGGTGCAACTGGGCAGGGACGACAGGCGCATTGGCTCGCTGTTGGAGTTGGCCCAGAACCAGGGCGTGCCAGTTGCCAGGGAGCCGCGCAAGGACCTGGATGAGATGGTGTCTGGCCGTCACCAGGGGGTAGTGGCCGAAACCCTGAGTGTGCCGGTACACGGCGAGATCAGCCAGCCCAATCTGTGGAAAGAAGCCGATCTGTACCGTTTTGTCGAAAACAAGGATAGCCCGGTGTTGTTGCTGGTACTGGATGGAGTCACCGATCCGCACAATCTGGGCGCCTGTTTGCGCAGTGCCGATGCGGCCGGAGTTGATGCGGTAATTGTACCCAAAGATAAATCGGCCGATCTTAATCCCACGTCGCGCAAAGTGGCCTGTGGCGCGGCCGAGGTGGTGCCCTTCGTCAAGGTGACCAATATCTCCCGCACCATGACCGAGCTCAAGGAGCGGGGCGTGTGGCTGTTCGGTACCGCGGGTGAAGCAGAAAATTCCATATATGACAGTGACTTGGCGGGATCTGTGGCGCTGGTGATGGGCGCAGAGGGCGGCGGTTTACGGCGTCTTACCCGCGAGGGATGCGACCATTTGGTCAAATTACCCATGTCCGGTTCGGTCTCCAGCCTGAATGTCTCGGTCGCCACAGGCGTGTGCCTGTTTGAGATCGTTCGCCAGCGGCTTGCTAAGCGCAAATAAACCCGATAGAATCCGCTCCCTCAAAATTTGCCCGGCTGCCTTGCGTAGTCGATCCTCCTTGCTACACCGCATTTTGTAAAAATGATGGGTAGCATTAACCCGTAAGGAGCTTTATATGCGTCATTACGAAATTGTATTTATGGTCCATCCGGACCAGTCTGAGCAAGTGTCCGGCATGGTCGAACGCTACACCCAGACTATCCAGAAAGACGGTGGCCAGGTTCACCGTCTGGAAGACTGGGGTCGCCGCCAGTTGGCCTACCCAATCAACAAGATTCACAAAGCACACTACGTGCTGATGAATGTTGAAGCGTCAAACGACGCCATGGAAGAACTCACAACGACTTTCCGCTTTAACGATGCAGTGATTCGCAACCTCGTGATTCGACGCGACGAAGCGGTTGCTGAAGAGTCTTTCATCATGAAGGCCGAGAAAGAAAATCGTGAGCGCAAAACCCGCTACGAAGAGCGTCAGGCCCCCAAGGCTGAAGAAGCTCCAGCGCCAGCTGCTGCTGAAGAAGCGCCCGCTGAGCAAACAGGTGAAGAAACAGGTGAAGAAGCCGGCGAATAATCGCCCGCTTACTGTTTGTCTTTCGAGAATTTAGAGGAGTTTTATCATGGCACGCTTTTTCCGTCGCCGTAAGTTTTGTCGTTTTACCGCCGAAGGCACCAAAGAGATTGATTACAAGGATCTCGAGACCCTGAAGGCCTACGTTTCCGAAACCGGCAAGATTGTACCTAGCCGTATTACCGGTACCAAAGCCAAGTACCAGCGTCAGCTGGCTACTGCTGTGAAGCGTGCGCGCTTCCTGTCGTTGCTGCCGTACACGGATTCACACCAGTAACACGTTTTACACCGCGTTGGAACGAGGCTTGAATTGAAAAGTTTAGCTGAATTCGTTATGCGCGGCCGGTTGCAGGCACTGCTGGTTGTTGTAATCGGTGCCAGCAGCCTGATGTTCAGTTGGGTCAGTGCTGCGGTAGTAGCACTGGTCACCCTGCGCAAAGGCGCAGGACAAGGTGCCTGGTTATTGTTATGGGCACTGTTGCCGGCGGTCACGCTGCTTGTCATGTTTAAAGACAGCGGACCACTGGCAACACTGGTGGGAACTTCGGTTCTCGCCCTGGTACTACGTACAACGGTGAGTTTATCCCTGACCCTGCTGGCAAGCGTGGTGGTGGGTGTGCTCTCCGGCTTGGCTGTGATCGTCTTTGGCGGTGACATGCTGGACCAGATGGTGACGTTCTTTGCGGAATTTCTCACCCAGCTGGAGCAGCAAATAGCCACCGGTGGTGAAGGTGCTGAAAGCATCGTCCTGCAGCGGCCAAATGCCCTGCAAATCGCCGGCATGCTGGGCCTGGTGAATGCCATGGGTTCAGTGATGTGCCTGTTACTGGCACGTTGGTGGCAGGCGGCCTTGTACAATCCAGGGGGTTTTGGGCAGGAATTCAGGACATTGCGAATGTCGCCCGCTTATACCCTGGTGCTGGTAGTACCTGCGTTGGCGCTTTATGTTTCGGCGGTTGATTACCGGACATGGGCTGTAATTTTTGCTGTACCGTTCACCTTCGCAGGGTTGGCACTGGTACATGCACGGGCCGCATTGCGCGGTCAGGGCAGTGGATGGCTCACCGGGTTCTACCTGATGTGGCTGTTCTTTGACCCGGTAAAACTGATTGTGGTTTTTGTTGCAATCGCGGACAGCTGGCTGAATTTTCGCCAGCGCTGGGTGGGAAAGCCCGGCGGTCACGATAGCGACGAAGATCGAGACTAACGATTTTATTAAAAGCGGGAGGAAACTCCCCTATAGAGGCAAGTAAGATGGAAGTCATTTTGCTGGAAAACATTGGCAATTTGGGAGGCCTGGGCGACCGGGTTGAAGTTAAGGCCGGATTCGGCCGTAATTACCTGATCCCACAGGGAAAAGCTGTATCAGCAACCAAGAACAACGTGGAGCAGTTTGAAACGCGCCGCGCCGAGTTGGAAGCTGCCGCTGCTGAAAAAGTTGGCGCAGCAGAAGCCCGCGCAGAAGCCATCAACGCCCTGGAAGCTATCTCTATCAGCCACTCCGCTGGCGAAGAAGGCAAGCTGTTCGGTTCTGTTGGTACTCGTGACATCGCTGAAGTGGTTACCGCTGCCGGCTGTGAGGTCGACAAATCTGAAGTTCGCCTTCCCGAAGGTGCACTGCGTGAACTGGGCGAATACGAAATCGCCATCCAGGTTCACAGCCAGGTTACCGCCACTGTAAATTTAGCTGTAGTAGCCGCCGAGTAAGATCGGTGTCTGGCGGGTGGCTTCGGCCACGCCGCCACAAACTAAATCGGGACGGTTTTCTCTTTTGATCGAGAGCGAAATTCGCTACTCTGTGTAGCTCATAAAAGAATACACAAGATCATGTCCGAGCCCGATTATCCCCCCGACAATATCTCCGAACTGCCCTATCACGAGGACAGGGAGATGGCCCGCATCAAGCTGCCGCCCAATTCTGTGGAAGCGGAACAGTCGGTGCTAGGCGCTCTGTTATTGTCCAGCGATGGCTGGGACTCGGTTGCCGAAGAAGTAGCGGCCAACGATTTCTATCGCCCTGATCACCGCCTGATTTTCCGCCAGATAGCCAAACTGGCCGAGGCCGCCGAGCCGGTCGATGTCATTACCGTCGCCGACAAACTGACCGCCAATGGCGAGTTGGATGCCGCCGGTGGCCTGGGCTACCTCGCCGAACTGGCAGGCTCTACCCCCAGCGCCTCCAACATCCGGGCCTACGCCCAGGTCGTGCGCGAGCGGGCATCACTGCGCAATTTGATCGAAGCGGCCCAGGAAATCGCCGAAAGTGGTTTTACACCCGAGGGCCGAACCTCCACCGAGCTGATCGATGAAGCCGAACACCGCATCATGCAGATCTCCGAGCAAGGCGCCAAGGCCGGCGGTCCCATCGAAGTTAATCCGCTGCTGCAAGCCACCCTGGGGCGCATCGAGGAACTCTTTAATTCCGATGGTGACATCACCGGTATCACCACCGGATTTGCCGACCTGGACGGCATGACCTCGGGCCTACAGCCCTCGGATCTGGTCATCGTCGCCGGCCGTCCCTCCATGGGTAAAACCAGTTTTGCCATGAACCTGGTGGAAAATGCCGTGCTTGTCGAGGGCCAGAAAAAGCCTATTTTAGTCTTCAGTATGGAGATGCCCGCCGAATCCCTGATGATTCGCCTTTTATCCTCCATAGGCCGCATAGACCAGACCCGCATCCGTAACGGCAAGCTCGAACAGGAAGACTGGCCCAAGCTCAGCACCGCCGTCAACAAGCTCAAGGATGTCCCGCTCTTCATAGACGACTCCGCCGGCCTGACCCCCACGGAAGTTCGCTCCCGCACCCGCAAGGTCGCCCGCGAACACGGTGGCATCGGCATGATCATGATCGATTACCTGCAGCTGATGCAGGTCGCCGGTTCCAACGAGGGCCGTACCGCCGAGATCTCCGAAATCTCCCGCTCCCTCAAAGCCATCGCCAAAGAATTCGAATGCCCGATGGTCGCCCTTTCCCAGCTCAACCGCTCCCTCGAGCAGCGCCCCAACAAACGTCCCGTCAACTCGGACCTGCGTGAATCGGGCGCCATCGAGCAGGACGCCGACGTCATCATGTTCATCTACCGCGATGAGGTCTACAACGAGGACTCTCCTGACAAGGGCGTCGCCGAGATCATCATCGGCAAGCAGCGTAACGGGCCTATTGGGACTTGTCGTTTGGCATTTGTCGGGCAGTTTACGCGGTTTGAGAATTTGGCTCGTGGGTCTTATAGCGAGGAGTACTAGGGCTTGGTGCTTTGGTGCTTAGGTGTTTCAGTGCTTCGTAGTTCAGGTCGCTTGCGGTAAACCCTCCCGAAAGGGCCACGCAGGCGTGTCCTGACATTTTCGGGAGGCTTTTCCGCAAGCAACCTTTTTTCCTGTGTGAATCCTGTTTCGTATCACTCGTTCCAGAGGGCGCTTGCTGTGGGGCTATTCGAAAAAATGTCAGGACACGCCTGCGTGGCCCTTTTTCGAACAGCCCCACAGTAATCGACCGGTGTTCAAGCGCCCACCCTACAGCCCAGACTCACTCCGAAGTCGCTGCAATTCTTCCAGCTGCTCCGACTTAGACAACGGTTCCACCAAGTCCCGCTCCAAAGCCTCAGGCTCCGGTATCGACAAGGTTTCCCCGCGCATCACCCTAGAGCAGTACTGCTTGTAGTGCTCACGGTAGATAGGCCAGGTGCTGTATTCGGTATTGTTGCTGAGGAAAAACCAGTTGCTGTCGCGGCCGGCGAGGTAGACGGCGGGGTGGCTCCAGGGCTGGGCGGATTTGGGGGAGGAGGCGTTGCAGGCTTCCATGTAGGCATCGTGGGCGCGGGGCAGGCCGAACTCGGAGAGGCCGTGCTGGCAGCACTCGTGCATGCGGTTGAGGGTGGGGAGGTACTCGCTGTTTTCGATGGCGTGTCGGGCGCCGCGCAGGACCTGTTCTACCGGGTAGTCGGCGAGGGAGTCCAGCCAGAGTTTTTTGATCTGGTTGACCTGGGCGCTGTCCGGGAAGGCGGCGTAGTACTGGTTGTGGTAGTTCAGCCGAAAGAGGGCAAAGACCTGGTTGAGGGCATCGATATGGCCCTCGGTCGGTTCCCTGTGCCCGGTCTCACTTTGCCCAGCTGGTGTCTGTGAGGTCTTGCTCGAGGCTTCTATCTCGCGTGCGGCTCGTTGCACTAGATCCTGCTTGTCCGGCATTGCTCTTTCCTGCTTGTTCCATCTGATGGCGCTTGGCCCAGTGGTATTTTACATGTTGGATGTACTTGGTGTTCCAGGAGGTTTGGGCCTGGTTGCTGTCCTTCCAGTACATAATGAACTCGGGGATCAGGGAGCGGGCGAAGTCCGCATCGATATGGGACAGCTCCAGGATATCGAAGACGTCGCCGATGGGGTGCCACTGGTCGGTGATGCGCTTGGGCTCGGTGCTGTTTTCAAGCGCCGAGGTGTACTTGGCCCACTGGATGCGGATGTGCTGAATGAATTTGGAGTTTAATTCCTTGGGGGCGGCACCGCGCTCCCGCCAGTAGAGAATGAACTCGGGGATGGCCTGGTCAATGAAGTCGCGCTCGATTTCACTGCGATCGAGAATTTCCCGGGCGTCGGCGCTGGGCTGCCAGCTGTTGTCCAGGGTTTTGGATTCCTTGACCCGGAAGGCCTCGCCCTGGTTTTGCTGGTGGCGGCGCCAGTGGGTGGTCACGTGCTGGCGGAATTTGTTCTCCCAGGCGTGGCTGGGTTCGCCGCGCTCGCGCCAATAAAAGACGAAATCTTCCAGTTGATCGAGGGCGAACTGCCGCGGTATGTTGTGATTCAGGGCCATTAATTGCAGCAGGTCTTCGCTGGGCGACCAGTGGGCTGGGATAAAGCCGGCGCTGCGGCGCTGGGGCGGTGGCTCTACCGGAGCCTGAACGGCAGGTGCCGGATGGTGGGGCGTTACGCGCTCGTTGAGGGCAAAGATCAGTTTTTCGCCACTGTGCAGGGGCGGTGACTCGACCAGCAGGACGCCCTTGTCGACCAGGCTGCGGCTGATCCGGTGCAGGTCGATGGGCTGCCAGAAGGGCAGGGTACGCAACAGAAACTCGCGCTCCACGGACAACCAGGCAAAGCCGTCGCGCAACTGCGTGCTGCGGTGCACTAATAACTCCTGCAGGTGCTGCAGTAAAATGGTTTCCTCCAGCCCAATTGTCGCCGCCAGGCCCGGGGAAAAAACGAGCTGGCGTTCGGGGATGAGAGAGGATTCTGACATGGGGTATTCGGTCCGGGGGTGGTCAACTCTGATAGGATACAGAGCTAACCACCTGAAATGAAGGAAATGCATGGCCAAAAGTAAAACAGCCTATGTTTGTAACGATTGTGGCTCCGATTACAGCAAATGGCAGGGCCAGTGCAACGACTGTGGCGCCTGGAATACCCTGTCCGAAATCCGTCTGGGGCCGGGCAAAACGGCCAGTGGTCGGGCCGGGGGCGGCGGCAGCGGCAGCCGCGCCGGTTTTGCCGGGGTATTGGCGGAAGCCCGTGTGCTTGCGGATATCGAACTGGATGACCAGCCGCGCTTCAGCAGCGGTGCGGGCGAGTTTGATCGGGTGCTGGGCGGCGGCCTGGTGCCGGGGTCGGCCATTTTGATTGGCGGCAACCCCGGGGCGGGCAAGAGCACCCTGTTGTTGCAGACCATGTGCCATCTGGCGGGCAGTATGGAAGCGCTCTATGTGACCGGGGAGGAGTCCCTGCAGCAGGTGGCCATGCGCGCCCAGCGCCTGAACCTGGCCACGGACAAGCTGCGTTTGATGACCGAGACCCGCATCGAAAGTATTGTCGCCTATGCGGAGAAGAATAAACCCCGGGTGCTGGTGGTGGACTCCATCCAGGTGGTGCATTCCGAAGAGATCAGCTCGGCCCCGGGCAGTGTGTCCCAGGTGCGCGAGTGCGCCGCCTATCTCACGCGGTTTGCCAAGCAAACCGGCACGGTGCTGTTTCTGGTGGGGCACGTCACCAAGGACGGCTCCCTGGCGGGCCCCAAGGTGCTGGAGCATATGATCGACTGCTCGATTTTGCTCGAGGGCAGTGATGACTCGCGTTTTCGCACCCTGCGCGGACAGAAAAACCGCTTTGGCGCGGTCAATGAGCTCGGTGTCTTCGCCATGACCGAGCAGGGCATGCGCGAGGTGACCAACCCCTCGGCCATTTTCCTGGACCGCAGCAGTGAGCCGGCCTCGGGCAGTGTGGTGATGGTGGTGTGGGAGGGCACACGCCCCCTGCTGGTGGAAATTCAGGCGCTGGTGGACGACAGCCAGTTGAGCAATCCAAGACGGGTGGCGGTGGGTCTGGAACAAAACCGGCTGGCCATGTTGCTGGCGGTACTGCATCGTCACGGTGGCTTACAGGTGGGCGACCAGGATGTCTTCGCCAATGTGGTGGGCGGCGTTAAGGTGCTGGAAACCAGTGCCGATCTCGCCCTGTTGGCTGCCATCGTGTCCAGCTACCGGGACCGGCCCCTGCCCAGGGACATGGTGATCTTCGGGGAGGTGGGGCTGTCCGGCGAGATACGCCCCGTACCCAGTGGTCAGGAGCGCTTGTCTGAGGCGGCCAAGCACGGCTTCAAGCGCGCGATTGTGCCCAAAGCCAATGCGCCCAAGGGTTTGATAAAAGGGATGGAAGTCATCGCCGTGAGCAAATTGACGGAAGCGTTGGCGGCGCTTGAGTAACGGCGGTCTCTGACCGCCGGGGTTAACCCTAATCCAGCTGGGCCAGTTCCTTATCGAGTACGGCAGGGTCCAGCTGTGTCCTCAACAGGGCCAGCAGCGGCTCGATGTTGGTCTGGTCCACATGGCGCACGGAGAAACCCAGTTTTGCATTTTCAACATGCTGCAGGTAGGCGTGCAATTCCAGGGTGTTGTCAGCATCAATGTGAATGAGCAGGGTGAAGGGCTCGTTGTATTGTGCATCCCAGACATCCGGTTGGTCGGTCGCAGCGCCCGTCAGGGAGATATCGATCAGCCGCTGTTTCCAGACACTGCCACCCTGGTGGACATCTACCGGTAAATCCAGTTCTACCCGGGTGAACTGGCGCTTTTCGCTACGTATTTCGGTCATTTATCTAACTCTTTTGCCCCGTCTAATAATTCACTATAACGCTGCATTCGTAGTATTGCGAGAGTTGGCAATTGATATCTCTACTTAAGTTTACGGTACCGGAGTCGGTGCGGTTGGTCGGCGGCCGCTCCCAGGCGGGCCTTGCGGTCCTCCTCATAATCCGTGAAATTGCCCTCGTGGAAAACCACCGAGCCGTCGTCCTCGTAGGCCAGGATATGGGTGGCGATACGGTCCAGGAACCAGCGGTCGTGAGAGATCACCATGGCATTGCCGGGGAAGGCGAGAATGGCTTCCTCCAATGCGCGCAGGGTTTCCACGTCCAGGTCGTTGGTCGGTTCGTCCAGCAGCAGTACGTTGGCACCCTGTTTCAACAATTTCGCCAGGTGCAGGCGGTTGCGCTCACCGCCGGATAAGTCCTTGACGAACTTTTGCTGGTCCGAGCCCTTGAAGTTGAACCGTCCCGCATAGGAGCGGGAGTTCACCTCGTAGGTGCCGATACGAATGATATCCTGGCCGTCCGATATCTCTTCCCACACGGTCTTGCTGCCGTCCAGGTCGTCCCGGGACTGGTCCACGTAGCCCAGTTGCACGGTTTCGCCGACATTGACTTCGCCGCCGTCGGCCTGCTCAACGCCCATCAGCATCTTGAACAGGGTGGATTTACCCATGCCGTTGGCGCCAATGATGCCGACAATACTGCCCTTGGGCACGGTGAAGCTCACGTCTTCAAACAGCAGGCGATCGCCAAACTGCTTTTTCAGGTTTTTTACTTCAATGACATTGTCGCCCAGGCGCGGCCCCGGCGGGATGTAGATTTCGTTGGTCTCGTTGCGGTTCTGGAAATCCTGTGACTGCAGATCCTCGAAGCGCTGCAGGCGGGCCTTGCTCTTGGCCTGGCGCCCTTTGGGGTTGCTGCGAACCCACTCCAGCTCCGACTTGATGGCTTTTTGGTGGGAGGCTTCCTGGCGTTTTTCCCGCTCCAGGCGCGCCTCTTTTTGCTCCAGCCAGTTCGAGTAGTTGCCCTCGTAGGGAATGCCGCGGCCCCTGTCCAGTTCCAGAATCCAGCCCGCGGCGTTGTCCAGGAAATAGCGGTCGTGGGTAATTGCGACCACGGTGCCACTGAAATCGTGCAGGAAGCGCTCCAGCCAGGCCACACTCTCGGCGTCCAGGTGGTTGGTGGGCTCATCCAGCAACAACATATCCGGGCTGGACAGCAACAAACGGCAAAGGGCTACCCGGCGCAGCTCACCGCCAGACAGGGTGCTGACATCGGCGTCCCAGGGCGGCAGGCGCAGGGCGTCGGCGGCCACCTCCAGTTTGTGGTCCAGGTTGTGGGCGTCGGTGGCCTGGATAATATCTTCCAGCCGCGCCTGCTCCTTGGCCAGGGCGTCGAAGTCGGCGTCCGGCTCAGCGTAATCTGCGTACACCTTCTCCAGCCCCGCCAGCGCGTCGATGGCCTCGGCCACCCCTTCCTCAACATTGCCGCGTACGTCCTTGTCGAGGTTCAGCTGCGGCTCCTGTGCCAGGTAGCCAATCTTGATACCGGGCTGGGGGCGCGCCTCGCCCAGAATGTCTGTGTCCAGTCCCGCCATGATGCGCAACAGGGTCGATTTACCCGAGCCGTTGAGGCCCAATACGCCAATTTTTGCGCCGGGAAAGAACGACAGGGAAATGTCTTCGAGGATTTTTTTCTTCGGCGGCACAACTTTGCCGACGCGGTTCATGGTGTATACGTACTGGGCCATTTGACAGGGTACTCAGTGATAAAGTGACAGGACTAAAATCGAGATGAACGCCTACAGTTCATCGAATCAGCGGACATATTACGCATTTTAATTCGGGCAGGCTAATATCTGGATTCCCCCCATGTTCTGCGCGTCAAGTTTGGGGTAGAATGCGCGGCTTTCAGCCGGGGGGAATAAGTGATGTTTGATAACAACATGACGATTGAAGGGTTTGACGATGAGATTTGGTCAGCGATCCAGGAAGAGGAACGCCGCCAGGAAGAGCACATAGAGCTCATCGCCTCAGAAAACTACACCAGCCCACGGGTGATGCAGGCCCAGGGCACCGGCCTGACCAACAAATACGCCGAGGGCTACCCCGGTAAGCGCTACTACGGCGGCTGCGAATTCGTCGATAAAGCCGAGCAGTTGGCTATCGATCGGGTCAAGGCCCTGTTCGGCGCCGACTACGCCAATGTTCAGCCCCACTCCGGTTCACAGGCCAACTCCGCCGTATTCCTCGCCCTGTGCAAGGCCGGTGATACCATCCTGGGCATGAGCCTGGCCGACGGTGGTCACCTGACTCACGGCGCCAAGCCCAATTTCTCCGGCAAAATGTACAACGCTATCCAGTACGGCCTGAACGCCGAGACTGGCGAAGTCGACTACGAGCAAGTTGAAGCCCTGGCTCTTGAGCACAAGCCCAAGATGATCATCGCCGGTTTCTCCGCCTACTCCCGCGTCATGGACTGGGCCAGATTCCGTGAAATTGCCGACAAAGTCGGTGCCTACCTGATGGTCGACATGGCCCACGTGGCGGGTCTCATCGCCGCTGGCGTCTACCCCAACCCCGTTCCCCACGCCCACGTCGTGACCTCCACCACGCACAAAACCCTGCGTGGCCCCCGCGGCGGCATCATCATCGCCAAGGCCGACGAGGCCCTGGAGAAGAAATTCAACTCCGCGGTCTTCCCCGGCGGTCAGGGCGGTCCCCTGATGCACGTCATCGCCGCCAAAGCCGTCAGCTTCAAGGAAGCCCAGAGCGAGGACTTCGTGACCTACCAAAAGCAGGTGGTCACCAACGCCAAAGCCATGGCCCAGACCTTCATCGACCGCGGTATCAAGATCGTCTCTGGCGGCACCGATAACCACCTGATGCTCGTCGATCTCATCGGCAAGGATTACACCGGTACTGATGCCGACGCCGCCCTGGGCGCCGCCAATATCACCGTCAACAAGAACGCCGTTCCCAACGATCCGCGTTCCCCCTTCGTCACTTCTGGCCTGCGTGTCGGTACCCCCGCTATCACTACCCGCGGCTTCGGTGTTGCTGAGACTGTTGAGCTGACTGGCTGGATGTGTGATGTGCTTGAGGCTCTGGAGAACGGGACTTCTGAGCAGGTGATTGCTGAGATTAAGGTTAAGGTGCTTGAGATCTGCTCACGGTTTCCTGTTTACGGCTGATTAGTTTGGGCACGTAGATAGACGGGTGCTGCCGACCGGGTCCGCCGAAAAGGGCCACAGCGCAGCCACACCATTCGGCTGCTGCGCAACTCGACCATTTTCGCTGCGCGAAAAATCGGGACTCGAACAGTGCTCGCAGAAAACTCCGAATGGTGTGGCTGCGCTGAGCGTGGCCTGACATTTTTCGGCGGACCCGCCCGACAGCACCCTCTTACATGAGTGATTCTGAACAACTGGGCTTTGGATTGGGTATCCGGTCGGATGGTTCACAGGGTGGCGCGATAAGGTTGCCTTCTAGTTAATCGAGTGAAAAAATCCTCGCGTCGTAAGGCGTCAGAAGCAGCCTAATGCAACCCACTTTCGCACCGAGTAGACCGAAGCGAATAAACTTCCCGCATAGCACGGTGTCAGGAGCAATGGAGGCCGGGTCCGGTCTGTGAACCATCAGGCCGTCGCTTTTAGCTTCCCTTCTGTTTCGGGGGCTTTCTGCGAGCACTGTCCGAGTCCGGAAAATTGCGCAGCAATTTTTGTCGAGTTGCGCAGCAGCCCGAAACCCAAGGGAAGCTTACGGCCGTTCACAGACCCGGTCCGCCCGTCGTTGTTCCGGCTCAAGTACTCCCGGAACCTCAGGCCAAGCCTCGAACCAAATCCCTCGATTATCAACCCAAAAAATATGTTATTCTTCAGCCACTTAGAACAGAGGTCACCCCATGCACTGCCCATTTTGTTCAGCAGAAGACACCAAGGTAATTGACTCCCGATTGGTCGCGGAAGGCGATCAGGTTCGCAGGCGGCGCGAGTGCCTCAGTTGCAAGGAGCGCTATACCACCTACGAGGTTGCGGAGCTGGTGATGCCGCGGTTGATAAAGCAAAACGGCAGCCGTGAACCGTTTAATGAAGAAAAGCTGCGGGCGGGGTTCTTACGGGCACTGGAGAAGCGCCCGGTATCGATCGAGGCGATAGAGGCAGAGATACAGCAGATCAAGCACGCGCTGCGGGCGACGGGAGAGCGGGAAGTGAAGTCCCTGGTGCTGGGCGAGTTGGTGATGGAGCATTTGAAGCAGCTGGATCAGGTGGCGTATGTGCGCTTTGCCTCGGTCTATCGCAGCTTCCAGGATATCGCGGAGTTTAGAGACGCGATTGAGCGTCTGGAAGCGGAGCCTGCCGCAGAAGAACCTGGCTGAGCGAGCGCGGGACGGGCGACGTGGATAGCGAACTCGATACACGCATGATGGCCCGGGCCCTGCAGCAAGCGCGGCAGGGCAAGTATTCGGCTATGCCCAATCCCCATGTGGGCTGTGTGCTGGTGAGGGGTGGGCAGGTCATTGGCGAGGGGTATACCCAGCCGGCGGGTGGCAACCACGCGGAAATAGAAGCTCTGGCGGCCGCGGGCGATGCACAGGGTGCTACGGCTTATGTGACGCTGGAGCCCTGCAGTCACCAGGGTAAGACCGGGCCCTGTGCGGATGCGCTGATCACAGCGGGCGTGAGCCGGGTCGTGGCGGCGATGGAAGATCCTAATCCGGAGGTCTCGGGCCGGGGGCTGGAAAAGCTCCGGGCCGCCGGCATAACGGTGAGTACCGGTTTGTTGGAGGGTGAAGCGCGGGCAGTGATCCCGGGTTTTATCGCGCGCATGAGCCGGGGTCGACCCCGGGTGCGGGCCAAATTGGCCATGTCGCTGGATGGCCGTACGGCCATGGCCAGCGGAGAGAGCCAGTGGATAACCGGTGCCGCGGCGCGCCGGGATGTGCAGCGGCTGCGGGCGATGAGCTGTGCCATTGTTACCGGCGTGGGCACGGTGCTGGCGGATGACTGTTCGTTGACGGTGCGGGCAGACGAATTGGGCATGGACGAGGCGGAGACACGGCGGGCCACACAGCGTCAGCCTGTCAGGGTTGTGCTGGATTCGGGCCTACGGACACCGGCCGATGCCAGGGTATTGGCGGGAGCGGCACCTACGCTGCTGTTCCATGGGGCAGGGCAGGCAATCCCCAAAGCGCTTTTGGCGCGAGGCGACAGCCTGCAGGGCCTACCGCTGGAGGCGGGGCGGTTGGATCTGGTCGCTATGGTAAATGCGCTTTGTGAGCGGCAATGCAACGAAATTCTGGTAGAATCTGGCCCCCGTTTGGCGGGAGCCCTGCTGCAGGCAGGCCTGCTGGACGAATTAATCATATATATGGCGCCTACATTGATGGGCGACAGGGCGCGCCCACTGCTGGAATTGCCACTGGACAGTATGTCCGAGAAGGTGCCACTGGCGGTGCAGGATGTGCGCAAGATAGGCGAGGACTTCCGGTTTACGGTGGTTCCGGCCTGATATTCCGCTTGGGCGGTAGCAAGGGTTTTTCATGTTTACAGGTATTATTCAGGCAGTGGGCGAGGTGCTTGCCCTGCAGCCAAGTGGCGGCGATGTGCGGCTGCGAATCAAAACCGGGGGTTTGTCACTGGATGACGTCGCCCTGGGCGACAGTATCTGCACTAACGGCGTGTGCGTAACGGTGACCGATCTGCCGGGCGATGGCTACTGGGCAGATATATCGGTAGAAACCCTGAATTTCACTACCCTGGGCAAGCTTAAGCCCGGTTCCCCGGTGAATCTGGAGAAGGCCATGACACCGGCCAGTCGCCTGGGTGGCCATATTGTCAGCGGCCATGTCGATGGTGTGGGTGAAGTGGTGAGCCTGGAGCAGGATGCCCGCTCCATTCGCTATGTGCTGCGGGCGCCAGCTGAATTGGCTAAATATATCGCCCACAAGGGCAGTATTTGTGTGGATGGCACCAGTTTGACCGTGAACGCAGTCAATGGCGCAGAGTTCGATCTGAATATTATCCCGCAGACCGTCGCCGAGACGATCTTTAGTGGTTATACACCCGGCAGCCGGGTCAATCTCGAGGTCGATGTCATCGCCCGCTATCTGGAGCGCCTGGTACTGGGCGATGCCGCCGCCGACCCACAGGCCGCGGGCCTGTCGATGGAAACACTGGCCGAAAATGGCTTTTTGCGTCGCTGAGCGCGACCACAGGACACAATCATGCAAGTGAATACCGTAGAAGAACTGATCAGTGACATTCGCCAGGGCAAGATGGTGGTGTTGCTGGATGACGATGCCGACAGTCACAATGAAGGTGTTGTCATGGTGGCGGCAGAGCATATCGACGCCCGAAAAATGACGTTTATGGCGCGCAAGGCCCGGGGTCTGGTCTGTCTCGCCCTGACGGAAGAGCGCTGTCAGCAGCTGAACCTGCCTCCCATGGTCGAAGATGCCATGGGCGAGAAGTCCAATTTTACCCTGTCGATAGAAGGCAGTGTGGGGATTGATACCGGCATCTCTGCCGTGGACCGTACACTGACGGTCGAAGCTGCCGTGGCCCCCCACGCCGTACCGGGGGATATTGTACAGCCGGGCCATATTTTTCCTCTCACCGTGACTCCGGGTGGCACCCTGATCCGTGCCGGCCACACCGAGGCGGCCTCGGACTATGCCCGCTTGGCGGGCCTGCTGCCCTTTGCGGTGATCGCCGATATCCTGACCCCCGAAGGGGAGCTGGCCGACGGTCCCTCCCTGGTGGACTTTGCTGCCCAGCACCAGCTGAAAATTGGCACCATTGCCGATCTGATCCATTTCCGTATGGTGAACGAATGCAGTATTCGCCGCATTCGGGAAGGCAAGGTCGCCACAGCCTACGGCGAGTTCCAATTGACCGCCTATCGCGACCAGACCCAGGGCGAGGTGCACCTGGCCCTGTCTAAAGGTGATATTTCACCGGACAGCCCCACCCTGGTGCGGGTGCATGTGAACTCCACCCTGCGGGACATGGTTAGCACCGAGGTGCCGGGACGGCCCAGCTGGGGCGTGGGAAAATGCATGCAGGCGGTGGCGGACCACGGCTCGGGTGTGATCGTGATGCTGACGCGCCGCGAGGGGCCGGAGCAGCTGTTGGCGAGCGTCGATATGGCCCTGGGCAATGATGTCCAGAATGCAGCCGATGCGCCGGATAGCTACACCACCGTAGGCCTGGGGTCGCAGATTCTCAGGGATCTGGGTGTTGGAAAAATCCACCTGATGGGCGCACCCATCAAGTACAATGCGATTTCCGGCTTTGACCTGGAAGTGCTGGACTTCGTGAACCCGGGCGAATAACCCCCGGGCTCACCAAAAAACAAGGAAATGACCATGAGTGATATTAAGACGATTGAAGGCAATTTTGTTGGCGGCAAGGGCAAGTACGCCCTGGTGGTAGGTCGCTGGAACAGCTTTGTGGTTGAGCATTTGCTGGAGGGCGCCATCGATACGCTGAAGCGTCACGGTGTCGCTGACAAACAGATCACCATCGTGCGGGCACCGGGTGCCTTTGAAATCCCCCTGGTGTGCCAGAAAGTGGCCGAGCGCGGCGGTGTCGATGCCATTATTGCCCTGGGCGCGGTGATTCGCGGTGGCACCCCGCACTTTGAGTATGTCTCTGGCGAGTGCACCAAGGGCATCTCCCAGGTCAGCATGAACACCGGTGTACCGGTAGCCTTTGGTGTGCTGACAGTCGATTCTATTGAGCAGGCCATCGAGCGTTCGGGCTCCAAGGCGGGCAATAAAGGCGAAGAAGCCGCGCTGTCTGCCCTGGAAATGGTCAGCCTGATCGAGCAGATTAGCGAGTGAGTAAACCGGCCCACAATACCCTGGCCGCCGAGCGCCGCAAGGCCCGGCACTACGGCATGCAAGCGCTTTACCAGTGGCATATGGCGGGCGCCTCGCTGTCCAGCATAGAAGCGGAGTTTCGCGAGGAGTACGATTTCAGCAAAGTTGATCTCGTCTACTTCCAGGCCCTGGTACACGAGGTGCCCGCTTGCGTGGACGAGCTGGAGGAGGTACTGACGCCGCTGCTGGATCGCAAGCTGAGTGACCTGGACCCCATCGAGTTGACCCTGTTGCGCATGGGAGTCTTCGAACTGGCCAAGCGCATCGATGTGCCCTATAAAGTGGTGATCAACGAAGCGGTGTCACTGGCCAAGAAATTTGGCGCTACCGACGGTCACAAGTATATCAACGGTGTCCTGGACAAGGCCGCCAGGCAACTGCGCAAGGTCGAAATCGACGCTGCGGGCTGATGCCGTCCTCTGAATTTTCCCTCATTGCCCGCTATTTCTCCTCCCTGGGGGCGGGCCCCGCAGTCGACCTGAGTGTTGGCGATGACTGCGCCATTTTGCGCCTGAACGCCGGCGAGCGCCTCGCAATCTCCACGGACACCCTGGTGTCAGCGGTCCATTTCCCGGCCGATGCCTTTCCCGAGGATATTGGCTTTCGAGCGGTAGCGGTGGCGGTCAGTGACCTGGCCGCCATGGGCGCGCGACCGCTTGGCATGACCCTGGCCCTGACCTTGCCCGACGCCGATGATTTCTGGCTGAATGCCTTCAGTCAGGGTCTGGCCGCAGCGGTCAGTGCGTTTAATATCCCTCTGGTGGGGGGTGATACCACCCGCGGACCCCTGACGATTACCGTACAGGTGATGGGTGCGCTGCCCACAGGTGATGCGCTGTTGCGCGGAGGAACCCAGGTTGGTGATGGCGTCTACGTTTCCGGCACTCTGGGCGATGCCGCCGGTGGTCTGGCTTTCCTGCAGGAGCAGTGGCAACCCCAGCCAGAGCACGCCGAGTACCTGTTGCAGCGTTTTTATCGCCCTCAGCCCAGGCTGGCGCTGGGCCAACAACTTTTGGGGCTTGCCAGTGCCGCCATCGATATATCAGATGGCCTGGTAGCCGACGCCGGGCACATCGCCGCGGCCAGCGGGGTGGGCATGGTCATCGAGCCGGCCACATTACCGCTTTCCCCCGCGCTGGCGGCCCATCCCGACCGTGACCAGGCCCTGCGCTGGGCCCTGGTCGGGGGTGACGACTACGAATTGTGTTTTACCCTGCCATCGGGTCAGGTGCCGCCGCCGGGGTGTACCCGGGTGGGTGAAGTGCGTGCCGGTGCCGGGATTGATTGTGGTCTGGATGTTGACACTGCCGGCGGATATCGGCACTTTTAGGGTACGATCACAGAATAATAACCGAGGCGCAGACCAATATGAGCCAGGACGTACAAAAGCCCACACCCTTTTCCCGACCCATGCAGTTTCTGGCGTTCGGCTTTGGCTCGGGGTTGTCGCCCTGGGCGCCGGGTACCGCCGGCACGCTGGTCGCGGTGCCCCTGTACCTGCTGGTCTCACACTGGTCGCTGCCGGTTTACACCCTGTTTATTGGGGTCACCTTGTTGCTGGGCATCTGGATTTGCGATGTTGCCAGTCGCCAACTGGGTGTGCATGACCATCCGGGGATTGTCTGGGACGAGTTTGTCGGTTACTGGATCACCCTGTGGGCACTGCCGCCCACCTGGACCTGGATCATCGCCGGTTTTGTCGTCTTTCGTGTTTTCGACATTGCCAAACCCTGGCCCATCAGCCTGCTGGACAGGAAGGTCGGGGGCGGTTTTGGCATCATGATAGACGACATCGTGGCGGGTATTCTGGCCTGCGGGGTGCTGCATCTGGCGCGGTACCTGATTTCATGAGCCTTGAGCGTTGTCGCTGGCTGCGCAGTCGTTGCGGGCTACTGTTGCTGCTGGCCGTCGCTGCCATGCCCCTGCGCGCCGCCGAGGTGGAGGTGCAGGCGCTCTTTACCCATGCTGCCATGCTGAAAATCCAGGGCCAGAGCAAAATGCTCAAGGTGGGCCAGTCCTATGCCGGCGTCACCCTGGTGTCGGCGGATTCCAAAGGCGCGGTCATCGAGATGGACGGGCAGCGTCAGCAGGTGGTGGTTTCCCAGCGCATTAGCGGCCAATACCAGGCGCCCGTCAAGCGCGAGGTGAGTATTCCCCGGGATGCCCGGATGCAATACCTGTCCCAGGCCGAGATTAATGGCCGCCGGGTGCAGGTTCTGGTGGACACCGGTGCCAATGTGGTGGCGATGAATACAGCCCAGGCCGCGGCCCTGGGCATAGATTACCGCGCGGGAACGCCCTCCAAGGTGGAGACAGCAGGTGGTGTGGTCGATGCCTGGACGGTGACCCTGGATGCCGTGGATGTGGGGGGTATTCGCGTTGATAGCGTGCGCGCCTCGGTCATAAACGGCAGCTACCCGGCCACTATTTTGCTGGGTATGACCTATCTGCAGCACGTGGAAATGCACGAAAGAGACGGCATTTTGCTGCTATCTCGCGGCTTCTAGGCGTTAAGGCGAAGAACTGTTTCTCGCATGCGGCCCCCACAACTGCTAAAATGCCCGCCCTTTGTTCACGGATAGCTCGAGTGCCAGCACGTTACGTTGAATCATCCCGTCTCCCCACTGCCTGGGGTGTTTTTGATATGCACGGATTTGAAGACGCCCAGTCCAACAAGGAACACCTTGTCCTGACCATGGGCGACGTCGCCCATGGCGAGCCGGTGCTTGTTCGGGTCCACTCCGAATGCCTTACCGGTGACGCCCTGTTCAGCCTGCGCTGCGACTGTGGCAGCCAGCTGCAGGCGGCCATGGAAGCCATCGCCAAAAATGGCTGCGGCGCCCTGTTCTACCTGCGACAGGAAGGCCGGGGTATCGGCCTGCTCAACAAAATCAAGGCCTACAAGCTTCAGGACGAAGGGGCGGACACGGTAGAGGCCAATGAGCAGTTGGGTTTCGGCGCCGATATGCGCGATTACAGCCTGTTATTGCCCATGCTACAGTACCTGAAAATTCGTTCAGTGCGCCTGATGACGAACAATCCCCGTAAAGTGGCCGCGCTGGAAGAATTGGGCGTAACCGTGGCGGAACGTATCGCCCTGCAGACGGGCAGTAACCCCCACAATGAGAAGTATCTCGAGACCAAGGCCGGCAAGCTGGGGCATATGTTTGGATCAGAATAAGGTCTAGTTGTTCCTCTCGACCACATACCGGGCCAGGTCGCGCAAGTGATCGGCCGAATCCCCGAAGTCTTCAATAGCAGCCAGCGCCGACGCCAGCAGGTTTTGAGCCTCGGCTTTTGCACCGGCCAGACCCAGTAATTTCACATAGGTAGGCTTGTTCGCCTCGCTGTCCTTACCCTGGGTCTTGCCCAGAGTGGCGGTATCACCTTCCACATCCAGAATGTCATCCACCACCTGAAAGGCCAGGCCAATATCTCGGCCGTAGCGGTCCAGGGCGTCCAGCTGTGCTTCCGAGGCATCCGCAGCAATGCCGCCCATGGCCAGGGCGGCGCGTATGAGGGCACCGGTTTTCAGGGAATGCATAGCCTGTAGCTGTTGCAGGCTCAATTCTGTATCCACCGCGGCGATATCGATGGCCTGGCCACCGACCATGCCCCCGGGACCGGAGGCCGCAGCCAACACCTTCACCATTTTTATTTTCTGTTTGGCACTCAGCCCCGGGGCGTCTGCCAGTAATTCGAAGGCCCGGGCCTGCAGGCCGTCACCCACCAAAATAGCAGTTGCCTCGTCGAAGGCCTTGTGCAGGCTGGGTTTGCCCCGGCGTAAGTCATCGTCGTCCATGGCGGGCAGATCGTCGTGGATCAGGGAGTAGGTGTGGATGAGTTCGATGGCGACGGCTGGGTAATCCAACGCTTCCGGCAGTGCGTCTGAACAACCCGCGGCATTGGCCGCGGCATAGACAAATACCGGGCGAACCCGTTTGCCTTCATTGATAGCGCTGTAGAGCGCTGCCTCCTGAATCTTGTGCAAATGTAAGCTGACCTGAGGATATGCATCGTATCCATTTTTCTCGAGAAGCGACTTGAGCGCGGCGGCGATGTGAGCTTGTTTCGGCTGTATGTACCGGGTTAATTCTGGTTTCATTCAGTGGGCTCATCAGAGAAATCCTGAGACTTTGGGTTCTCGGATTCGTCGGCAATCAACAGTTGAACTTTTTGCTCGGCGTCACGCAGCATGGTCTGCGCGTGGCGCGTAAGCACAATCCCCTCTTCGAAAGACTTAAGGGCATCTTCCAGATTGGTCTCGTTGTTCTCAAGCTTATCGATCGTCGACTCCAGGGAGGCAAGCGTGTGTTCAAAGTTTTTTTGGCTGTCTTCGTCCGCCATTTTTGGGACCTCTACGATAGCGTTAGTGATTGCTTCATATGTTAGCATGGGCGTTCCGATCTAACAGCATTATGCGCCCAACGACGCACTGGATTTAATGAGCCAAGTAGATGAATTCGTAGAAGGTTTAAGCGGGGGTTGTAATATTTTTTTGCATTTACGCCCTTCAATCAACTGCTTGTAGATGCACTGTTGGAGCGCAAGGAGATTGCTTCCCGGCCTAGCCTGGTTTTCAATACGGCGAAATTCTCCTACCAAAATAGCAATGCCTGTGTGGTCAATTTCTGCGTTGATAA
This sequence comes from Halioglobus sp., assembly GCA_036960305.1. Classification (GTDB taxonomy): domain Bacteria; phylum Pseudomonadota; class Gammaproteobacteria; order Pseudomonadales; family Halieaceae; genus JBALVT01. The sequence continues at coordinate 26,964 of JBALWA010000037.1, forward strand.
TATGGGTCATCTAAAGCAGCAATCCCGTCGAGTGTTTCAATAGCATATCGGTCCAGTGTAAAAATTGCTCTTAGGGCAAGTGTTGAAGCGAGGAAAGGGAGAGCCACTTTTATACCCTTAAGCACCCATTTCCGCTCCGGAAGCGATTCGAACAACTTGGTCCAGGGCACAAAGGGCAGCCAGAGTAATCCAACCAGTAAGGACAAGGCGCTGCTAGCGAGCCACAGCTGCAAGATGGTTTCGAGATTCCTCGGCGAAGCGTCCAGGAAGAAAAGGATTGTGACGAGATAGCTCCACCCAGCCCCGCGAAGAAACAAGATCACGCTGGCTTTCAGTGGTCTTCCCAGAGCGACCAGTAGCCTGACGATTTCCTGAGAAAAATGCTCTGTAAATAACAGCGCATAGAAGTATGCTGCCCACTGCCAATTTAGGAAATCATATATGAATAAGGTAATGAGCACTGGTGACACCAGCGCAAAGGAAAGTAGGTACACGCGAAACTGGTTGAGAATGAGATTAGCTTGAATTGACTCGGGGCTGCCTATCACCTGCCGGGTGGAGTAGGTATAGAAGTCCAGGCCCACCAGATAAAGCGCATAACCGACAGTGACGGCAATTAAGCTGTAGCCCCCCAGTTCATCCAGGGGAAGGTATTTGGCGGCGACAAAAATAAAACAAAACCTGCCGAAAAGCGTTGCCCCTCGCAGGAGTACATTGGCCAGAACTGAGAAACTCTCGGTCACGATTGCCTGTATCTTGCCAGGCTGTCGTTATTGGGCCGAGAAACGTGGCGGTGGGCTTTGTTGATCAGGCGCAGGCCGAAGAATGGAGGGCTGGTCAACAAGTTCATTTATACGGGTTGCGATACCCTCAGCGTCCAAACCTTGACTGCGCAGCTGATCTCCATGTTCACCGTGATTTACATAAACGTCGCCGATACCAATGTTAGCAATGCGTGCCTGGATGTCCTTGCTGCACAATAATTCTCCGACACCCGACCCCGCTCCTCCCGCCACGACGTTCTCTTCCACTGTTATTAACAATTCATACTCAGCTGCGAGCTTGAGCACCATGGCTTCGTCCAAAGGTTTGACCCAGCGCATGTCCACCACCGTGGCGTTGGTTTTTTCCGCTGCTTGCAGGACGGCTGCCAGTTGAGCGCCAAAATTCAGCAGTGCAACACGTTCACCCCGACGCACTTCTACCGCCTTGCCTATTTCCAGTTCTGTCATTTCTTTGGCAATGCTGGCTCCGGGCCCGGTGCCTCTGGGGTAGCGAATGGCTGCAGGGCCCTTGTATTGGTAAGCCGTGTATAACATTTGCCGACATTCGTTCTCGTCCGACGGGGCCCCAATTATCATGTTGGGAATGCAGCGTAAATACGTCAGATCAAACGTGCCATGATGGGTGGGGCCATCCTGACCTACCAAGCCAGCACGATCGATGGCAAAAGTGACGTCCAGGTTTTGCAGCGCCACGTCGTGTATCAACTGATCATAGCCTCGTTGCAGAAACGTGGAGTAGATGGCCACCACAGGTTTGGCGCCATCGCAGGCCATTCCGGCGGCCAGTGTTATCGCGTGTTGTTCGGCAATGGCCACATCATAATAGCGATCAGGGTACCGTTCGGCAAACTCGACCATGCCTGAGCCTTCGCACATGGCAGGAGTAATGCCAATTAGATTGTTGTCGATTTCTGCCATGTCACACAGCCAGCGTCCAAATATTGCCTGGTACTTGGGGCGATGCGGTATGGACGCTGTCCCGGGCGGCTTCGGCCCTCTTGGTTTTGGATCGATTTTGTTGATCGCGTGGTAACCCACGGGGTCGGCTTCTGCGGGGGCAAAGCCCTTACCTTTCATGGTGCGGATATGGAGTAGCTGTGGCCCCTCAAGGTTCTTCATATTTTCCAGGGTCTGTAACAGCTGCGGCAAGTCGTGGCCGTCCAGGGGGCCGATATAATTAAAACCCAGTTCCTCAAACAAGGTGCCGGGCGCCACCATGCCCTTCATGTGCTCTTCGGTGCGTTTAGCCAGCTCCCAGGCGGGGCGAATTTTTTCCAGTACGCGTTTGGAGCCCTCGCGCATGGTGATATAGGTCTTGCTGGCCCAGATTTTGGCGAAGTAGGTGGCGAGGCCGCCGCGATTGTGGCCTATCGACATCTGGTTGTCGTTGAGTACGACCAGCATATTCGGGCGCTCGTGCCCGGCGTGGGCCAGTGCTTCGATGGCCATGCCCCCGGTGATTGCACCGTCGCCGATCACCGCCACCGCGCGGCGATCTATGCCCTGGTTTTTGGCGGCCAGGGCCATACCCATGGCGGCAGAGATGCTGGTAGAGGAGTGTCCTACGCCGAAGGTGTCAAAGGCGCTCTCGCTGCGTTTGGGGAAGCCCGCCAAGCCGCCGGCCTGGCGCATGGAGTGCATTTCCTGCATGCGACCGGTCAGGATCTTGTGCGGATAGGTCTGGTGGCCTACGTCCCAGACGATGCGGTCTTCCGGGGTGTTGTAGATATGGTGCAGGGCGACGGTCAGTTCAACCACGCCCAGGCCGGCACCAAAGTGTCCGCCGGTCTGGCCCACACTGTAGAGCAGGAAGGCGCGCAGCTCTTCGCTGAGTTGTTGCAGCTCCTGAACATCCAGTTTACCCATGGACGCGCCCTGATCAATGGCGGTCAGTAAGGGGGTAACAGGTGGCGACAGGGGGATTTCAGACAACATGGCGCAATTCTAGCGCATATTGAGATGGAAGTGGTGGATTACAGTACTTCCGCTATGCCATAGATTTCCGGGTTGTCCCGCTCCATTTGGGCCCGAAGTAGCATGGACAGGCGTACGTAGCCATGCTCATTAAGGTTCACGCCGTCCGGGCGGAAATACTGGGGTTTGGCCGCCCCACGCTGATCCGTTAACAGCACATTGGCGTCCAGTATCGCCACTTTATCCCGGGTGCTGGCCCAGGCTTTTAGTTGCTGGGTGGTTTTATCGATGGTTTTGTTGTTTAACGGGTGCAGTGGTGTCTTCAAGGGGCTGAACACGTAAAAATGCTCGGACACTTGGTAGGACTGGTTCAGCTCCACCAATTCACGGATAGCGGCAACTAATTCGTCAGCTGATTTATTGTCGCGGATAAAAAATTCACTCTCACCGGGTAGCAGTACGACGGTGTGGGGGCGATAGTAGCCGATGAGTCGCTGGTAAAAGTAGGTAATGTCGTTGGTCGTGGCATCGCCCAGACCGCGGTTAATGACGGTCATGGGTGCCAGCAGGTCATCCAGGTCCTGCCACAGTTTTACCCGGCGGCCGCCGACAATGATGACCGGGTCGTCGGGCAGCTGTTGCAGGCGATCAGCACGAGTGTAGGCTTCCACTTCACTGATCCAGGCCTCAGGCGAGGCATTCAGGGTCAGCAGGGTGTCCCTGGATACCAGAAAGGCCAGGTGGACCAGGGGAATAAGCAGTAAAATCGCAGCTAGCGTACGTATTGTTTTCCAGGAGTACATTCCCCAGTGGCCCCAAGCGTTATTTCAGCTCAGTGTGTCGTAATTAGCGCGCGCTGGCAATTGGTGGGGGCCTAGTTGTGAACAGGTTCTCAGGTTTACATGGAAAGCTTATCTTTGGCCGTGGATAGGTGTAGGATTTAAGCCATGATCTATCAACGCAATATCCCCACGGAAGAACTGTTCGCCTCGCAGTTGGAACTGCTGATGCAGAATGCGCGGTTTGCTACGATTGGCACCCATATGGTGGGTGTGTCCTGCGCTGTATTGCTGTTCTGGTCATTCCTGGATATACCCACGCTGTTACTCTGCGCGGCTATGTTCCTGATAGTGTTGCTGGTGTGCTCCCTGTTCATGAGCAATGCCCTGGTGGAACGGCGGGCGCAAAGCCACCCCAAGCGGCTGTATTGGCAATTGGTGGCCAGCTCAGCGCTGACGGGCGCCGTCTGGTCCTCCGCTTTTATCTATTCCATAGACATTATTCCGGTGACCACCCAGTATGCTTTTCTGGTAATGATTGTCATGATCACCGCCTTTTCCCTGGGCGTTACCGTGGTTATCAGGGAATACTTTATTGCCTATCTGTTCGCCGTGCTGTGGCCGATTGGCTGGTGGAGCCTGATTCACTATTGGGAAGAGCCCTACAACATGATTATCGGTCTGTTCGTGCTGCTGATCTGTGCGGTACTGGTGGTGGTGAGTGACCGCGTTTTTCGCTCCTATCGCAATATGATTTCCCTCAACCTGCAGCGTGAGGCCATGTCCCGGGAACTGGGCGACCTGACCGGGTCGCTAAGGGATCGCAACCGCCAGTTGCGTGATGCGCGGCAGCAGTTGACTGACCTGGCCAACGTCGATGAGTTGACTGGCCTGGGTAACCGGCGCCTGGTGAACAAATCCCTGCAGGATGAAATCAACCGGGCAAGACGCAGTGGGGCACCGCTGTCGGTGATTCTGCTCGATGTGGATAACTTTAAACTCTATAACGACACCTATGGTCACAATGCCGGCGATCTCGTCTTGCAGCAATTGGCCGATCTGATGCAGCGTGCAACATCCCGTGCGGGTGAGGTTGTCGCGCGCTATGGCGGGGAGGAATTCATTTTGGTACTGCCCGGCGCGACACGGGCTATTGCCATGCGCACCGCCCATCGCCTGAAGGGGCTGATAATGGACGAAGCCATTCTCCATGAGACCTCGGAGGTAGAGGCCTATATCACGGTCAGCCAGGGTCTGGTGACAGTGTCACCCGAAGGCGAGCTAGAGCCGGAGGCGCTGATCAAAATGGCGGACGATGCCCTCTACGAGGCCAAGGATTCTGGTCGCAACACCATCGTCGTGGCGGGGGATGATGGCGAGACTCAGGCCGAGCTGTCTTTGAACCTGTGAATTTGGCGCCGCTGTTTTTTGCTGGGCCTGGTGGCAGGCCGGTCGATCATGCCGCCGGCGGCTTTGCGGGCTTCCGCCTCTGCCTGGCGCCGCGTTACACTGTCCTCGGTTTCCCGGTATAACTGCTGGGCCTCCGGTGCGCCGCGCCGCTGACTCGATAAGGCGGCCACCTCTATCACCTTTTCGTCCCAGCCCTGGCGAATCTGTAATGTGTCGCCGACACTGATTTCCCGCGATACTTTCACTCGACTACCGCCCAAATGGACCTTGCCGCCCTCTATGGCCGCTTTGGCCAGGCTGCGGGTCTTATAGAACCTGGCCGCCCACAACCACTTATCCAGTCGGAGTTTTCCCTGCTCGCTGTGCTGTTGTGTCATGGTAGTTGTGCGTCCGGCATAATTTCATTGAAGTGGTGTATTCCCGGGAAATGGGTGTCCACGCGAATTTGTCGCTGACTATCTGGCTGTAAGAGAGTGAGTAAATGCGCGATGCCAAACTCACTGGCGGCGTGAAGCACGCTCTCGGTATCGTCAATTAGCAGGGTGCGTGCCGGGTCGAAAGGGTAAAGTTGTTGCAGGCGATGCCAGAATGTCAGTTCTTCCTTGGGCGCGTTTAACTCATGGGAAACGACCAGTTGGTCAAACCACTGACTGATATTCACCTCGTCCATTTTGATGTCCAATGCCTTGCGGTGGGCGTTGGTGACCAGCACCACCTCGCAGTGACTGGCGTGCAGGCGCTGTAAAAATTCCAGGGCGAAGGGGCGCAGGCTGATCATGTGTCCCAGTTCGCGCTTGAGCGCAGCGATGTCCAGTCCCAGTTGCTCGGACCAGTGGTCCAGGCAATACCATTCCAGTGTCCCCTGCTCGATGGAGAGTTTGCCCTGCAGTTCGTCTATGGAAAGCGGCTCCGGCAGATTGTGCTGGCGCGCATACACATCGGGCACGTGACGGGTCCAGAAAAAGTTGTCGAAACTCAAATCCAGCAAGGTGCCGTCCATATCCAGCAATACGGTGTCGATTGCCGCCCAGTTAATCATTACCCTGAGGTATCCATTGTCGTCGGTGTGTCTCCAATTATGCGCTTTTTTGGCGGGCCTGCTAAGGGGGGGGGCAGCGCTAAAGATGTTATAGTGACGACTCACCTCAATCGGGCTGTGTCGTGCAAGCGTTAGAGAAACTGGTCACTCCCCTATTAGAACTTAGCCGCCGGGCAGGTGATGCCATTTGCCTGCACTATGATTCGTCCCAGGCCGCTGTCTTTGAAGCCAAGGGTGATGATTCTCCCCTGACCCGGGCGGACCTTGATTCACACGATATCCTGCTTGAGGGCTTGCTTGCCCTGGGTGAGGACCTTCCGGTTCTGTCCGAGGAATCCACCCAGGTGCCCGTAGACCAGCGACTGGCATGGCGCCGCTACTGGCTGGTCGACCCGCTGGATGGGACCAAAGAATTCCTCGCCCGAACAGGTGAATTCACGGTAAATATCGCGCTCATCGACGAACATAAACCTATATTGGGTTTGCTCTACCTGCCACTCGAGCGCATAGCCTACCTGGGTATTCCGGGTAGTGGTGCACACTGCTACGCTTACCAACCGGACGGGCAATGGACTTGCCGGCCATTGCAAACCCGTGCCCTGGCTGCGGGGGCGCCGCTGATGGTGCTGGCCAGTCGGCGCCATCGGGGCCCGCGTCTGGGGACCTGCCTGGCGTGGCTGGAGCAACACTGGGGCCCATTACAGAGAAAAAACAGTGGCAGCGCGCTGAAATTTTGTCAGTTGGTGGAGGGCGAGGGAGATTTCTACCCCCGTTTTACCCCCTGTTGCGAATGGGATACCGCGGCGGGACAAGCGTTGCTGGAGGCGGCCGGTGGTGCTCTACTGGGAATGGATGGGCAAGCCTTGCGCTACAACTGCAGTGAGTCTCTTTACAGCCCGAATTTCTACGGCGTGGGCGATACCGGGCATCCGATCTGGCAGCAATTGCTTGCAAATGGCAGCGCTTGAACGCTGGCTATTTGGTCAACATGCGCTATAACTAACTACAGGCAATCTGTTTGCCTGTGTGGAGTGATAGCATGTCGGACAAGTCCTTTTCCAGATTATCCCTGTACGGCGCCGAGTGTCCTGTAAGCGGACAACCGCTGAACTGGTCGGGCACGACGCAGCTGCGCGAACGCCTGCTCAATGAGATCTGTGCGCTGGATCGACAGTGCGATCAGCTTGAGCAAATTGATGGCAAGATGGATTTCTCCCTGCAGCAGACCTGCCGGGAAATGATCCACAGTCGACAGGTACTTTATCGTCAACTTGGTCGTTGATCACTGTACCTGCCATCCATGTAGGTATAGTCTTGTAACCCCCGACCCAAACAAGCTGACTGTATCTTCAGGAATGAACATCTCCCATGAGTGAAACGCCGGAAATCGACGCCGTTGCAACCGCAGAGGCGGCTAACGAAGCGATGACGCCCGCGATGCGTTTACTGCAACTACAGACCCGGCACAGGGCGCTGGATGTTCGCATCACCGAGATGTACGAGTACCCCTATCAAAACCAGATATTGCTGCAGCGCTTGAAAAAGGAAAAGCTGCGTTTGAAGGATGTTATCGCGCGCCTGAAAGACGAGATGATTCCTGATTTAAACGCCTGATTTGTACCCCCGGCCCGCGCCGAATAGACCTTTGTAGAGGAAAATCATGAATAAAATCGCATCTGCTGCACTGATGGTCGGCTGTCTCATTGTTTCGCTAACGGGGCTGGCCCAGAGCGAGGCACCTCCGTCGGTGCGCACCACCGAAGTGACCCCCTCGTTGTTCCTGCTACAGGGCAAGGGCGGCAATGTGCTGGCGTCCGTGGGGGCCGATGGCATTCTCCTCATTGATGCCGATTATGCACCCTATGCGTCGGCATACCAGGACGCCCTGGCTGCCCTGGTTAAAACCGGCTCGGCACCGCAGTTTGTGATCAATACCCATTGGCATGGTGACCACACAGGCGGCAATGCCTTTTGGGGTGAGCAGGGTGCGGTGATTGTTGCCCACAACAATGTTCGTCAGCGCATGTCCACGCGTCAGGAGATGAAAGCGCTGGGCAACGTGGTGGAGCCCAGCCCGGCCGTGGCATTACCCGTGGTGACTTACGCTGATTCCCTGGCCTTGCATTTTAATGGCGAGGATATCGAGGTGCAGCATTTTGCCCGCGGCCATACCGACGGCGACAGCGTGGTCTTTTTCAGCGCGGCCAATGTGGTGCACTTGGGTGACCACTTCTTCAAGGATGCCTTCCCCTTCGTGGATATTGGTTCGGGGGGCAGTGTGAACGGCTATATCGCCAATATTGTCGCTTTGCTGGGCCGTGTCGATGAGACGACCGTCATTATTCCCGGGCACGGTGCAACACAGGCCAACAAGGCGGACCTGCAGCGCTACCACGACATGCTGGTCAGCACCTCGGCTGCCGTTGTATCGAAGTTGACTCAGGGCTCGTCCATTGAGGACATTGTCGCCCAGGGGCTGGGCGAGCAGTGGCAGAGCTGGGGCCAGGGCTTTATCAACGAAGCGAAGTGGATTGCGACGATCGCCGCCAGTGAGCAGGTTGACTCGGCACGCTAGAGGGCGTTTTCCAGACTCAGCAGGGCTTTTTTCATTTCCAGGCCGCCGGCGAAGCCGGTCAGTGAACCATCGCGGCCTATTACCCGGTGGCAGGGTACGATCACTGGCAGGGGGTTGCGCCCGTTGGCAGCGCCCACCGCCCGCACCGCTTTGGGCCGGTCAATTTCCAGGGCAATCTCGCTATAGCTACGAACCTCACCATAGGGAATTCCACACAGAGCCCCCCACACCTGCTGTTGAAACGCAGTGCCCGCGGCTTTCAGCGGCAGCTCAAAATGCTGGCGGTCGCCCGCGAAGTATTCCAGTAATTGGCGCGCGGTGGCGTCCAGTACCTCATCGCTGGTGTGTCTATCGGTTGATGAGTTCTGGTGCTGACCGGCAAACTCCACGCCGGTGAGGTGCTGTCCGTCTGATACCAGTCGCAGGGTGCCGATGGGAGTATCGAGAATTTGGTAGTTCATGCGCTGAGGCTCCTCCAGAGCAGGTTGGCGGCGTAGGAGCGCCAGGGGCGCCACTGCTCCGGATGATCCTTGGTGAGGGTGATGTTCTTCGCGATAGCCGCATAGGCCTTGACCAGCCCAAGGTCCCCTGCGGGGAAAATGTCGGGATCACCAAAACCCCGCATCGCCACCATAGCGGTTGTCCAGGGGCCTATGCCTTTGAGCTGTGACAGTGCCTCCAGGTGGGGGTGGCCCGCGTGCTGATGTGAAAGCTGGCAGGCGGCGCGCAGGGTATCCCGGCGGCGAGTGGGCATGGCAAAGTACTCATCGTCCAGCTGGGCGATGTCACCGGGCGCCGGAAAGAGGATGGGCTCCGAGTCTGTCATCGGACCTTGCGAGGTCGCGGCGGCCAGTCGAGAGCAGACCCGTCTGGCTGCTTGAATACTCACCTGCTGACCGACAATGGCGCGCACGGTCGCCTCATACAGGCTTGGTTGGCTGGGTGCGCGTATCCCGGGAAAGCGCTCTGACAGGGTTTTCAGGACCGGATCCCGGGCCAGGCACTGATGAATGACCTGGGGGTTGGCATCCAGGTCAAACATGCGTCGGACGGTGGCGACCACGGACATTAGTTGGCCCGGGTCGGGCAGTGCTAGCTGCAGCAGCAAGGCATTGCGGTTTTTCTGGTGGCTGACACGAATCCGCCCGGTACCGCCGTGAACACGGAGGCTGCGCTGGTAGCTGTCGGGCGCTACCTGTTCTATACCGTCCAGGGCATGGCGCTGGAAAAAGTCTATCACCCCCTCCCAGTCATAGGGTGGGCGGTACTGCAGTTGCAGGGTGATGTCGCCGTCACTGTGGGCTTTGCCCTGACGTCGGCGAAGGTCTCCCGGGGTGGTGTCATAACTGCCACGAACCGCACTATTGAAACGTCGAACACTGCTGAAACCCGCTGCGTAGGCAACGGTGGTCATCGGCAGTTCGGTTTCCACCAACAGCTTTTTGGCAAACAACAGTCGCTGATTCTGGGCCACCGCCAGAGGTGAGATGCCGACCTCCCGCTGGAATAGCTTGCGCAGGTAGCGTTCACCGACACCCAGTCGCTCCGCCAGATTGTCTATCGAAGCCTCATTCAGTGCGCCGGCGGCAATCAGGCTCAGGGCCCGCTGTACGGTGGTTGAGCTGCCGCGCCAGGCAGGGCTGCCGGGGGCAGATTCAGGGCGGCATCGCAGGCAGGGGCGGTAGCCGGCTTCAGCAGCTTGTGCCGCATGCCGGTAGTAGTGGACATTTTTTTCCGCCGGCGGTCGCGCCGGGCAGATGGGGCGACAATAAATACCGGTCGTTTTGACCGCGAGAAAAAATTCGCCATCGAAGCGGCTGTCTCGGGACAGTCGGGCGAGACGGCAATGTTCGCTGTTCAGCGGGTTGGTGTCGGTCTGTGGCTGGGGGCTGGGCATGGGGCCTAATATAGCCGGGGTGGCGGCACTCTACTAGCCAAAATCGGCCCTGAATGGCCCGCCATAGAGCGGGCCGGTGAAATCAGCTCAGGGCGAGTGCAGGCACTGCGGTTCCAGGCTGACGGATTTAGAGCCGTTGTCTACGTACAGTGTGCCGCCTACGACGCTGACATTGAGTTGCATGGTGCGGTCCAGCAGGTCGGCTGTTGCCACGGCATCGTCCCAGGCGATCTGCCATACGGTGAGGCGTGGCAGGGCCGAAATACTGTCACCGTTCAGTTTCCACCAGGTGTCTGCGCTCTTGCCGAAGGTGTACACAGAGACTTGTTTCGCACGACCACAGGCCTTGCGCAGGCGGGGTTCTTCCGGTTGTCCCAGCTCGATCCAGTGCTGAATTTCGCCACTGTCGCTGTGTTGCCACAGGTCTGGCTCATCGGCGGTGGAGATGCCCTTGGTGAAGTCGAGACCCCGGTCACTGTTCAGGCAGTACGCCAGCAGGCGCACGGCCAGCCGCTCCAGGGTTTCTGAAGGGTGCTTGGCCAGGGTAAGTGACAGTTCTTCAAAGCAGTTCCTGTCACTGTCGGCCAGGGCGACCTGGGCCTTGTATATCGTCGGCTTGAGCGCCATGTCTGCCCGCTAGCCGGAGAACGGTTGCTGCAGGCGGAAATCCAGCAAACTGCCAGAGGGTACGCTGGCAGAATTGCCCCGGGTTAGCAGGGAAACGCCCAGGCCTACCTTGGCACCGGTTTTGGCACCGCTGCTGCCGTCAGCCAGGCCGCCAATAGCCGCTGCGCGGGCGGTGGTGCCAGCGGTCTTGCCGCCGGTGTTGGCGGATTCTCCACCTACTTCCGAGGTGACAATTGGGCGCATCTGGTTGTTGATCATGATGTCGGTCAGGGTGAAGGCGATGGTGGCTTTACCCGCCAGACGCCCGGATTTCTGGGCTTTGGTGACGACGCCGTAGACGGTGCTGCCCCGGGGTGCGACCACCACGCCGTTAGCGACCAGGTCGGCTTCCAGGCGGGCGGTAAAGCGATGGCCGGCGCTGACGTTGTCGGTGCTGAGTGTCTGGCCGGTTCGCACCAGGAATGAGGTGCCTGCCGGTACAATGGTGTCGGACGTGATGTCCGCTGCGGCCAGTTGGCTGGCCAGCAGGGCGAAGGCCAATGCCAGGGTGTGGGACCATTTAATCGCAATTGCTTTCATGAATGCCTATCTCCGGATAGTTCTGAAATTTTGATGTGGGTAAAAATGAGAGGCGCTAGTTTATTACAGGGCCTTGTGGCTTGTCGCCTGCAATTTTTCGGAGGCGTGGGCAGCGAAGCCGGCACCTGCCTGGGCATAGAGGTTGAAGGCGGAGATCCCGTGTCGTTCCAGCTCTCCCGCCTCTTCAGAGAAGCGCACGACGGCGGCTAGCTGGCCGCTGTAATGCAGATCCTCCAGCAGTTTTCCCACCAGTATGTTCTCCTGGTGATTGGTTAGGGCGAGCATCACCAGTTCGATGGCGGACAAATCGATATTGCGCCAGAAATCCGGGTCGCTGGCATCGGCCTGGGCGACCCGGCGACCGGCACTTTGGTGGTTTCGCAATTTGCGGTCATTGTCATCGACACCCAGCACGCTGTGGCCATATTCCTCTGCCATGGCGTCATAGGCGCCGGCGCCGATATTGCCCATTCCCAGAACGATCACCCGGACATTACGGGTATCAGGGTGGCGTGCCTTGACCCGGGAGGTTTCAAATCTCTGTAGAAAGCCCTGCCAGCGTCGATAGAGGTCGTGGGAATAGTTATTGAGCGGTGAGGAGATAATAAAGCTGACGGCGATAGCCAGCGATATCGCGCCGCTCCACTGAGCGTCTACCCAGCCTGAACTGGCGGCAACGGCGATGATTATGAGGCCGAATTCACTGAAATTGGCTAACGCTGCTGAGCTCAGCAGCGCGGTTCTGGGCGGGGTATGAAAGAGCGCAAACAGGGGGAAGTACAGCAGTGGTTTGAGCAGGGCCAGGATGCCGATAACCACGGATAACAGGATGATCTCCGTTTGTGGCCAGCCGGTCAGGCCGATGGTGAGGAAAAAGCCCACCAGGAACAGGTCCTTGAATTGCAGCAGGTTGCGAGACAGCTCCTTGGATTTCTGGTGGCCCGCCAGCACCGCGCCAATGATCAGGGCACCCAGGTCGCCCTTGATGCCAAGGGAGTCAAACAATGCGGCGCCGCCCAGGGCCAGGACCAGGCCGAAAAGGGTAAACAGTTCGCCGTGACCACTACGCCCCAGCAGGTTTAGCAGCACGCCGCGTAAGGGCCACAGGGCCAGTAGGGCAATGGCGCCTGGGTGTGGGGTTTTGCCGGTGGAGAACGCCAGAAATAGCACTGCAGCCAGATCCTGGATAACCAGTACGCCAATCGCCAGGTTGGCATGCCGGGAGGCCATCTCGCCCCGTTCCTGCATTACCTGGATAACGAAGACGGTGCTGGAGAAAGTGAGGGCAAAGGCGATGACCAGCAGGGCGGTTAAGTCCAGTTGGAAGGCATCGAACAGGCTGTTGGCCAGGAACAGGACGCCCATAAACAGCAGCTGCATGGCGGCCATGTGGATAATCGTGGTACCCCAGACCCGGGTTTTCAGCAACTCCCGGGGTTGCAGCTTTAGCCCAATGGTAAACAGCAGGAGTGTAATGCCGATATCGGAAATATCCTGCAGCAGGCCGCCGCCCTCCAGCTTGAACTCATGCATAACAAAGCCCGCGGCCAGGTAACCGATGAGTGCGGGCAGTCCCAATGAGCGACTGATGAGGCCGCAGATTAGGGCGATGAGAATGATGATCGGGTCCAGCATGGTGTCAGGCGCTCGGGTTGTTGCGTACGGTGAAGAGCACAGAGGCGCTGATAACAATGACCACCAGGGCAATGGCCAATTGCGTGCGTTCCAACAGGTTGAAGCTGATCATTGACCCCTCTCTCAGGGCCAGCCAGGCGCCACCAGTGGGCACGATGATCGCCATAAAAAGGGCGAAACGGGATTGGCCGTAGAGGCCGATGCCGATAATCAGGTAGAGGGCGCCCAGGAGAGCACCGGTGAGGCTCATTGCGTCGATATCGAGAAACCACAGCAGGGCGATATGGCTGATACCCGACAGGGTCAGCAGTGTCGCTGCAATATCTCTCATGTCTGAAGCCCCCGGTATTTTAAAGTGAGTGTACGTGCAGAGGGTGGTCCACGGCAATTCCGCGGCTCATTTACGCTTTGGCACCGGCATCTTTGCTATTATCTCGATCTGGCGACACCGTCGCCATCAGCTTTATTGAGGAAAAGTATGCCGAATACTATGTTGTTACCGCTATTGGCGAACGGGGAATATCACTCCGGGCAGGCCCTGGCTGAGGCCCTGGGTGTCAGTCGGACGGCGGTGTGGAAACAACTCAACAAGCTCGAGGTGCTGGGGCTTGAGATCGAATCGGTGAAAGGTCGGGGCTACCGCATTCCCGGTGGCGTCGACCTGATGGATGGACAGCGGGTGCGTCAGGCACTGAGCCCGGAATCTGCGGGGCTGCTGAGCGAACTCGATGTGCGCGAAGTGATCGACTCAACCAATATGGAGGCCCTGCGCCGTATTCAAGCGGGTGCGGGGGCCGGTCTGGTGTGCACGGCCGAACAGCAAACGGCCGGCCGCGGTCGACGGGGGCGCCAATGGGTGAGTCCCTTTGCCCGCAATCTGTATTTTTCTGTGGTCTGGGAGTTTACCCAGGGCGCGGCGGCGCTGGAGGGACTGAGCCTGGCGGTGGGAGTGGCCGTCGCCCGTGCCCTGAAATCCAGCGGCTTGCCCGAGGTGCAGCTGAAGTGGCCCAATGACCTGCTGTTTGAGGGCGCGAAATTGGGTGGCGTATTACTGGAAATGGTAGGCGACGCCACCGGCAGCTGTCAGGTGGTGATCGGCGTGGGTCTCAATGTGACCATGCCCAGAGAGGCCGCGGCGGACATAGACCAGGCCTGGACCGATGTATCGACCCTGGCAGGGCAGGGCGCCGCCCCCGGGCGCAATGCCCTCTTGTCAGCCCTGCTGAGTGAGCTGCTGCCGCTGTTGGATCAGTTCGAAACAACCGGTTTTCGGCCCTTTCGTGACGAATGGATGGCGCTGGACGCCCACGGGGGACAGGCCGTCATCCTGAGTACCGCCGCGGATCAACAGGGCGGTATAGCCCGGGGCGTCGATGAACGGGGTGCCCTGTTACTGGAAACAACACTGGGTGTGCAAACCATTTACGGCGGTGAAATATCCCTGCGGGTGGCTAAATGAAGCGCGCCGAACCCTGCCTACAACTGGATGTAGGCAACAGCAGTGCCAAGTGGCGGCTACTGCGTGCAGGAAATGTGGTGTCCAGGGGCAGATACCAGGATGACGATCCAGCCAGCCGGGAAACCCTGCTGGCCTGTGCCGAAGACGTGCAACAGATCTGGGTCTCCAGCGTGGCATCTGCCCAACGCAACAATGACCTGGCGGCGCTGTTTTTTCAGCGCTGGGCAGTGCAGGCCTGGTTTGCCAGGTCGGCGGCCCGCACAGGCAATTTGTGCAATAGCTATGCTGCCCCCGAGCGAATGGGGGTGGACCGCTGGCTGGCAATGTTGGGCGCAATCTACCGGCAGCCAGGCCGGGTGGCCGTCATTGATGCAGGTTCCGCGTTGACCATCGATAGGGTGGCGGCGTCTGGCCAACACGAGGGTGGCTATATTATTCCCGGCCCGGCCCTGATGGAACGCGCGCTGCTACTGGACACGGATCGAGTACGCTTTGCCGAGGATGTCGACTACGCCCTGAACCCCGGGCAGTCAACCGCTGAAGCCGTACGCCACGGTATCGCCGCCGCACAGGCCGGTGCGGTAAAGCTGGTGTTGGAACGTGCGGATATAGCACCTGAACAGTGCCTATTCTGCGGTGGTGGGGCAGAAGTGCTGGCCGGACTAATGGGTATCGAACCCGTCATAGCCGCTGATCTGGTGTTTGAAGGGCTGGAGATTATGGCCCGGTTAACGGATTGACAGGGGGCTGTCCGGCCGTAATCGGGACAGTTTAACGCCTTCAAATTGGTAGCTCTGGTCGAGCTTCCACCCTGGATAGATCAGTTGGTTTCCGGCATTGGCATCGTCGCTAAAGCAGTGTGCTTCGATGACCCACAGCTGTGTATTGGGTTCGGCCGGTACGGTTATTTCCGTGTCATGTATATAGGTATCCCACTGCAGTGTTCGCTGCCTGCCTTTGCCCTGCAATGTCCCGGAGGACGCTTTCCCTGTACGGCAATTCCAGCCGATATACTCCCAATCTGGCGAGGTGTGATCCAGGTAGTACAAAAATGGAATGGAGACATAATCTGATCGAAAAAGGAGGATGTCGCCGGCTTGCTGGGCCTCTTCAAACGTGCGTGCCGCAGTGCGCCAGTCTTCGTTACGCATTAGATCGTCTTTAAAATAATGTGCCGTATTGAGTACGCCCGCCAGGAGGGTCGCTGCTGCCAGGCCATAGCCGGCATTTCTCGGTAGGGCACTAACGCCCAACCCAATCAGAATAGCGCTAAAAAGTGACCCCCATAATATGGTTCGCGGCATGAATATTGGGGTGAGCACGAAACCAGCGAGCCAGATCAGGAGCGAAGAACACAGTATGAGTGCGACGAAGAGTACGAGCAGGTTTGGCCTTGTCCTCAGGCTGAACAGGCCAGCGAGCGCCAGAATGGCCGGGCTCAGGTCAACCGCCAGGCTGCCTTTGGAGGCAATGCTAAAACCGTGAACCCAGCGAAAAGACAGCAGTGCGAGATCGCTGGAATAGGGCATGACCCGGAATATGCCAGTGTCAAGAAAGGAGAGGGTTGAAATCGCCCAGGGCAGCCACAAGACAAGGATCAGGGCATTGAGGCCCGTCCAGTACAGTAGCAGGGATCTGGACTTGTCCCGCGTGAGCCACCAGTGCAGAAAGAATATCTGCGTCGCGAACCAGTAAAAGACGCTGGTGTTGTGACTGTATAGCGCTGCGAGCAGCCCCAGTGAGAACCAGCTGCCCCCCCAAGCGCATAAAAGACTGAATGCCGGATGACTGTTTTGACCAGTTTTGCCACAGGGTGATGAGGCCGAGAAATGAGACCGCTATGGAGAAACTTACCAGCGCATAAGTCCGTGCCTCTTGGGCGTACCCAATATTGTAGAACGACAGGGCGAGAACTGAAGCGGCGACCACGGCGGCCCCGGTATCGGCCAGACGCCGTACGGCCAGATAGATGACTGGGATGGTCAATATGCCACACAGGGCGCTCGGCAGTCGAAGCCAGAACTCGCTGTCCCCCAGAACTCGCATGACGAAGCGAATGACGGTGTAGTGCAGAGGGGGCGTCGGATCATAAGCGCTGATCCAGAGTGTGGATAAGGGCAGGTTCGCGATTTTTACTGAAAAGGCTTCATCCAGCCACAGGGAGGCGTGCCCGAGATGGTAGAACCGGATGAGGCTGCTGGCGGCGACGATAATCATCAGCCAGACCGCATCCCGGCTGTTCAGCGGCTGCGGTAATCTTACGGCGCTTATCATGTACTTTTATTAGGCTCTAGGGTGGCGCTATTATGGCTATTGTTAGCCAGTATAGTACCAAAGGAGGAGGAAGAGCGCTGTGGGCGGCCTTAACCCATTCAGGACCAATTGACCTGATTCACCAAGAGGCACATAGGCTACCGGACGTTACCTCTCTGCAGGCGCTTTTCCGATCAACAGGTAGTCGGTGTAAAGGTGCAGACTACCACCATTATCGGCACTGCCACTGGTGATCGACCGCAATTTAAATCCGGTATTGAGCAGTCCTGCCAATGCTGTGGCACAGTCCGTTTCGGCTTCAGGGGGGAATGGCAGTATGACGGCCACATCAAGATTAACGGAGCTTGAGGCCGAAACGACCACTACACCATTCCCTGTCACCGCCTCACAACGCATCATCACTACTGCTGCCATGTATTCTATTTTTGGGAGAGTCTCCTCCTCACAGTCGCCTAGTGTGTCACCATGATTTGTATGGGCTGGAACAGAGGGCTTTGCGACAGAGATTTCTTTATTGCCCTTATGGCACATCTGTACTTTGTTATTATCGCTAAGGGTGTTCACACTCACACTTGAAAGGGTTAACAGGATAATAGCCGAGATCGTTTTGCGCATCGCAATGCTCCTAGTTCTCATCATATTCGGATAAGTTATTACTAATCCTAGTATAAACACCCTTCATAGCCGAAATGGCGACTGTGAAGCAGTTCGCAAATTCGGGAAATATAGTGTGTTTGGTGCAGGTTGCAGCGGCAGAATGTCGAACCCACCATAGATTTTTGAGAATACTATTCTGCCCAGTCAACCAGAAAGCCTGCTACCCGCTCACCGAGAATTTCAGCTCCCTTGTCGCCTTGCTGGGCGCTAGCGCCCCATCCAAGGCCATTTCGGCAATCCGAAAAATTGGCGAGATTTTCGCCGCTGGCGTTGGTGACTTCACCTGAAATGCAAACCTTACTCTCGCCAGCTCCAAAGCCAATCCAGACGCGCATATTTTGGCTGCCGGGGTGAAGTTTGGTAAATCTGCCTGTCAGATTCAATGCATCATCCGAAGGGCCTTTCTCAGATTCATCGAGTGTTACGGCAGTAAATCCCGCATGTCGTAGAGCTTCGACGATATCAGCGGCTAGTAGATGTGGAGCGGATTTCGCCATGGCGTTGGCCGTGTCGCTGAATTTTGGTTTGCCGAGGTCGGCCCCGGTGGTGTCGAACAGGTGTACATGAATGGCGGTGGTCTTTGAAAGCTCACCGGCGTTCACCTGTGAGCTTTGCATCTTTCCATCGGCAAGGCTGCTGTGACTCATGATGATCAGGAGAAAAGCGGTGAGAGCACCCAGGTGTTCGGTATATTTTTTCATGACTTAGGAACCTCATTCTTATTAAAAGAGAGCTGGGGCTGTGCAGGCTGCCACCTTGGCCGTCGGGGCACCGCTAGCGATGATCCTATATTAACGTTAGCCGCCATATCGAGGAAATCCATTCTCTGGCGTGCAGGTGTGACAGACATGGCCGTCTGGATCGCGCCACTGCCCAACGTGGCGGTCGTAATAAAAGCCACCATAGGCTCCCTTGTATTTATTGCCGTGTTTCTGCTTGCTCGCATGCTTGAGATGGGTGTGTATCTCAACCTTTCCGAACCTACCATCATGGAATTTGCAGCTGCCATTGGCGGTTTGCCCATTCCAGTGAATATTCCAAAGGATATTGTGATGGTGGGTGCCATTGACTGAAAAGGCGGCCATAGGTAGGTGCTGGAACTCATGGGTTTGGGTCATGACTTCGCGCTTGCATTGGCTGGCATGCTCCGTGTTCATATGCTTGCGGTCGGTCGCAAAGGCTGCCTGACTGAACCAGACCCAAATCAGGACCAATACCAGTAGATTTTTCATGAGTACCTCGTTTTATATAGTGAGTTGAGCAAGTCCTATGCTCCCAGATCAGTAGTTACCTATTTCTCCGTGTTTATACTCACCCAATCTGAAGCTTTATCGCAGAGGTAATGCTCAGTCCAATCTACTGTGTCTATTATGAGTCTATTCAAGGTTAACTCGCCGCAATTGCTAAAATCGGCGCTTGAATACCCAGGGCAACAGATGGAGGGCCAATCCTCCTGCAGCCAAGCCCAGCCCGATAAGACGCCAATGGTCAAACAGATCGCTGTACTCGTTACGACTCTGAGCCCTGTCATAAAGGCGTCCATATTCATCCCCGCAATTGCTTTCCCATTCATCAATATTCTCTATGGGGAGAGTGCACTCCTGGTAGGCTTGCTGAAAACTGGCTACAGC
>JBALWA010000038.1:0-45707 GCA_036960305.1 Halioglobus sp.
CCAGATCCTGGAACTCGTCCTGCTCTGCAGCTAATTTAGCGCCCACATAGTTTTCCCGTTCCAAAAAGTAGTCATATTTTCCAACTACCTGCCAGTTGTCAGCGTTCTTCAGGCCATTGGTTTCGTCAATCTCTCCATTCAGCTTGAGCGTGTAGCGATCCTCGAGGCTGCGCCAGTAGGACTCCAGCTTGTAATCGAGCTCGTCAGTATCCGAATTACCCCGCTCCAGGGCCCAGGCAAAGCTGACCAGGCCGAACGGCTTATAGCCATCGCCCAACTCCCAGGGTTCGGGGTTCATCAGTAACACGTCGCTCATGCTGTAGGGGCGCTCTTCACCGGAATCCAGGGTCACCAGTAGACTGTCTTCTTCAACTATAACGGGCTGATCGCGGATGACATAGCCATCGGCCAATTGTACGACCAACGAGCCCTGACTCGTCATGGAATCTACCGTTGTGGCATCAATATTCAACGTGCCAGCAAAGTCTGTCTCCAAAACAATCACACCATCCCTGGCACTGGTGATGGTGCCGAAAACTTTTGAACCGTTCTTCAGCAGGACCATATCCAGTGGCTCTGCTGCAGCTTCAGCAACTGCCTCTGCGGCCTCTTCGGCATAGGCGACTGCAGAAAAGCTCAGCACCAGGCCCAACAGAGCCTGCCGGACGATTCGAATTCCCAACATAGGGTTCTCCTGTTATGTACGAGGCTCTGTCTCGATGGCGTCTTGTTTTAAGATCATTTTTTCGGCGACATTATAGAAACGATCAATGGCCATGGCTAGCCTCACACCACCAAAAAGCCACCCAGAGAGACCAAAAAGCCTTGCAGCCAGACGAATCGCCGCATAACGTAGGGCGCAACCATTGCAAACCAGGCAGTTCCGACACTCATGTCATTCAACCCTCTCTCTTTTTGGTCTGTAACAGCCCTTTTGTGAGCGATATCAGCAACATGATTTCGCGCTGCAGCTGGTTCGAGGGTATTCCGAGGGAGGGCCTGGAACAACTCATTGCTGCGGCCTCCATCAAGCGCTGGCCAGTCGGTAGTTGCCTGCACACCACCGGCGAGACTACCCGGTCTGTCTTTGGCGTCTCCAGCGGCAGGGTACGCCTGTCCATGTCCAGCGCCCTGGGGCACGAATTTACGATCATTGACCTGGAATCCGGTGCCTGGACAGGGCATCAGTGCCTGATTGGCGATCAGCCGCGAATGCTCACCGCACAGGTAATAGAGTCAGCAGAGATTCTCTCCATCTCCCGCCCGGTATTACTGGATATCGGCGAGCAATACCCGGTGTTGTACCGCAATTTATTTCACACAGAAATCCATAACTCCAGAAGGTTCTATGAACTCACGGGGGGCATGCTGTTTTACCCCCTTCGCGTGCGTCTTGCAGGGCGACTGCTAGACCTGCTCGAAGAAAATGGACAAGTGATGGATACGGGCGTCATGCTGGAAACTCGATTGAGCCAGAATGACTTCGCCCATCTCGCCATGGGTTCGCGACAGCGGGTAAACAAGATCTTCAGGGAGTGGAACGAGCGAGGGATTCTCTCCATGGAGGGCGATAATTATCTGGTCACAGACATCGAAAACCTGCGACTGGAGCTTGAAATCGAAGAAGAGTAGTACCCGTCAATGACAAAACCAGACAGTCACCTGGGCGACAACCCACCCATCCATAGTCTGCTATCTTGTCCAATTCACATATCTCCCCAGAAGGTACTCCTATGCCCGCTCCACTCCTGAATGATCGTGACCTTGAATTCATGTTGTACGAATTATTTGACGCAGAATCCCTGATTGAGCGAGAACGTTATAGCGACCACAATCGAGAGACCTTCGATGCCGCTATCAGCACCTCCCGGGCCGTCGCAGAGAAATATTTCCTGCCCATACGCCAGAAGGTCGATACCCACCAACCCACGTTCGACGGTAAAAAGGTGACCATGATCCCGGAGATCAAGGTCGCGCTGGACGCCGTTGTTGAGGCGGGCCTGTCATCCCCCGCCGCGGATTACGAACTGGGCGGCATGCAACTGCCCCCCTTGGTCGCATCGGTGTCCGGAGCCTATCTCTCTGCGGCAGCGAGCACCACCATGGGCTACATCGGCCTGACCAATGCCAATGCCAACCTGATTGAAGCACACGGCACCGCTGAGCAAAAACGCACCTGGGTTGAACCCATGCGCGAAGGCCGTTTTGCCGGCACGATGGCAATGACCGAACCCGGAGCTGGCTCCGGCCTTGCCGACCTCACCACCAGCGCAATACCGCAGGACGACGGCACATACCGTATCAGCGGAAACAAAATTTTTATTTCCGGCGGCGAGCATGAACTGAACGAAAATATCGTGCACCTTGTTCTGGCACGTTTAAAAGGCGCACCCAAGGGCATCAAAGGCATTTCCCTGTTCATCGTACCGAAATTCCTGGTGAATGATGATGGCTCCCTGGGGGAGCGAAACGAAGTGGTACTGGCCGGTCTGTTTCACAAAATGGGTGGCCGGGGCCAGACCTCCTGCGCCCTGAACTTCGGCGAAGGCGATGGCGCTGTTGGCTATCTGGTCGGTGAAGAAAATCGCGGCCTGACCTATATGTTTCATATGATGAATGAGGCCAGGATCATGGTGGGTAGTGGCGCGGCGATTACCGCCCTTTGCGGTTACCAGTACTCGCTGGATTATGCCCGGGAACGGCCACAGGGCCGCCTGCCCTCAAACAAGGATCCGCTGGCACCGCCAGTGAACATCATCGAACACGCCGATGTTCGCCGTATGTTACTGGCGCAAAAGGCCTACTCGGAAGGCGCTTACGCACTGTGCCTGCTGGGCACACAACTGGCGGATGATGCGCACACTGCGCCCACGGAAGAAACGCGCCAGCAAGCCCATACTCTGCTGGATTTCCTCACGCCTATTATCAAGACATGGCCATCAGAGTACGGCCCCCGGGCCAATAGCCTAGCCATCCAGGTGCTGGGTGGGCACGGTTATATCAACGAGCACCCGGTGGAATTGATGTACCGGGACAACCGCCTCAACCCGATTCACGAGGGCACAACCGGCGTACAATCTCTGGACCTGCTGGCCAGGAAAGTGCCACAGAATAACCTCGCCGGCTACACGGCCTGTCTGGCAGCAATGGAAAAAACCATCGCAGAAGCCAGCGAACTCCCCGGCCTTGCCACTTATGGTGATGAGCTTAGGTCTGCCATCGCAACCTTGAAGCACACCACCGAGGTCCTGCTGGGCGCCATGCTGGAAAAGAACATTGACAGGGTGCTATCCAACTCGGTTAAGTATCTGGAGTTGTTTGGCAATGTGGTTATCGCCTGGATGTGGTTGAAACAGGGTATGGTTGCCACACGCGCATTGGCTGATAAGCCTCATGAAGCAGACAGCAACTTCTATAAGGGCAAAGTTCAGGCCATGCGCTACTTCTTCCGCTTCGAACTTCCTGAGATTGAAGCCTGGTCAACACTGCTAACGCAACTGGATGACACCTGCTACGAAATGTCTGCGGACTGGTTTTAGCGGGCACTGATTTGCTTGCCGGGTTGTTATACTCTATCCACGGGACTCTCCGCCGGTTAAGGACAGGAAAACGCCATCTTAGTCGCTCCACGGGATTCGCTTGGTAAGATGGCGTTTTCCTGCCCTTAACCTCCACCTGTGGATCGGATGGCTCAGTACGCTGATAGACAAAATTGGCAGTAAAAAGTGGGGTCAGATAAGACTTTCAGATGATTAGGCGAGACAACAGAGACATCGACTCGAAAAGTCTTATCTGACCCCACTTTTTATTAGCCGCTCAAATTTGGAAATAGCGCTGTGGAGAGGGTCCGCTCGGGACACTGCTTTTCACAAAACGAATTCCGTGGAGTGACTGAAAAGCAGTGTCCCGAGCGGACCCGGCTTTAGCAAGTTTGTCCTAATGTTCCAGTTAGCAACCAGAACCGGAGTGCCCCCCATTCAGCAAGCGCTCGATGAACCAAAAAAGCCGACACCTCTAGAGATGTCGGCCACAAAGGGGTTCACTACTAGAAATCGAACTGAACTTCTAAACCGTAGACCCGTGGCTCGTTGATCTGGCCATTGATACCACCGTCACGGGTAATTCGCGTCAGGTGAGAGAAGTTGTCTTCCTCGGTTAGGTTCTTACCGCTGAGAATAACGCGAATATTTTGTTGTGGGCTGTACCAGCTCAGCATGGCGTCGACCCGGTAGTAATCTTCCGCCCGGGTAACATCCTCATCGAAAACTGAATACTGGCGCTCATCCACCCAGGTATAACTACCCGAAAAAACAAACTCTCCCACTGAGGCAGTTTGCAGCGAATAGCTGGCGTTCATAAACACCTTGTTCTCAGGTGCCTGGGTCAATGGGTTACCGGATAAGTCCTGATTTCCCAGCTCCGGCTCACCCAACTGATTGGTAAAGCAGCAAAAATCTGTGTACTCGCCGTCTATATAGCTGTAGTTGGCCATTAAGGTCAGGTTTTCAGTCGCCAGCCATACGGTTTCCACTTCAAGACCTTTCACCTCGGCTTCATCGGCGTTGGTTACCGCAGATACCGGCAGGTTTTGATCGGTAAGGCGGGTAACAAACACCTGCATGTCACTGTAGTCATAGAAATAGGCGGCAGCATTGACCCGCAATACCTCGTTGAACGTACCCTTGTAGCCGACTTCGTAGGAAAGCACCTCTTCCTCGTCAAAGCTCGGCACCTCGGCTAGTGTGCCCAGACTGAAGCCGCCAGCCTTATAGCCAGTAGAAACACTGCCGTAGAAGAGATGCTCATCAACGGGCATATAGTCGAGCACAACACGACCAGACACATTGTCCCAATCGTCTTCGAGCTTGCGGTTATCTACACTCGGGTCAAGAAACGACCAACCGCAACAGCCTTCATCGGGAAAGCCGGGAAAGATGCTCAAATCAAGGCCTAATGCCGCCGGATCGGCTACCGCGAACTGTTCCTCGTAACCTTTCTTTTCATCATAGGAGTAACGCAGGCCCGCAGTCAGCTTCCACTGGTCATTAAAGGCGTAGTTGCCGTCGATATAGACCGCCGTTGTCTCACTTTCCAGCTCTCCCAGTTGCCTGTATTGCTCCGGGAACCCGGTGTTTGGCACAATGAGGCTGGGGTCAAAGCTGCCCGACGGCAGCACGTTTTGTAGGTTATCGGCCTGCGGTGTGCTGATAAAGTAAGGCTGGTGCAACTCCTCATTGTAATAGTACAAGCCTGCCACCCACTGCAAAGGGCCCTCGGAGGCTGAGATAAACTGTATTTCGTGACTATAACTTTCAGTCAGGTTTTCCGTGCCTTCCAAAATGCGCACATCGGGGTTTGAAGTGCCCCCCAGGTCACCGTTAACCGCCTCGTAATCACTCTCCGTGTAGTTGCCAATATACTTGACCGTCACCGCATCAAGATCCCATGTCACATGGGTCGTGATGCGGTTGTTGTTGTCTGTTTTCGCCCGCAAGACATCACCCATGTCGACCTTGCGCGGGTCGGTGACCGAGGGGTTTTCCTTGCCCCACTGATACTGCTCAGCGAGTAAAAAATCGTCCTGGGTAAGCAAATCCGTGCGATAAGGCGAGATCAAATAACCGCCAAACTGAACCCCGCTGCGAACATCATCAGTTTCATCTTTTTGGTAGCTCAACCAGATATTCAGCGTATCGCTCACGTCCCAGCTTAATTGGGCACCCTGGCCGGTATGGTCCTTGGACTGGATATCCTTACCGCCGAGATTTTCAATATAGCCGTCGTGTTTATTGTTGTAAGCGTAAACACGATAGCGCAACGCATCCGTAATAGGGCCTGAAGAGGATGCGCCCCAGTTTAACTCACCGTAGTTGCCCGCTTTTGCGCGCACATGATGTTGAAAATCCTCGGTGGGGCGCAGTGATGAGACGCTGACTGCACCGCCAGTGGTGTTGCGGCCAAATAATGTCCCCTGGGGCCCACGCAGGATTTCAACCTGCTTGGTCGTCAGGGAGCCGGCGCGACTCAGAACGCCTATTTCTGAGGTATAAATCTGGTCGTTGTATACGGCAATACCTGGCTCTGACCCCAGGGAGTTGGTCACTCGCCCTACCCCACGAATAAACAGGCGTCGCGGCTCGTTTCTCACGGACAGGGACGGCACAATGGCTTCATAGTCCGAGGCACTGGTGACATTCAGATCGTCCAGCATATCGCCGTTTATCGCCGTAATCGCGATGGCTGTATCGCCCAGGCTCTCCGCCCGTTTCTGTGCCGTGACGATGACCTCTTCCAGCTGGGCACTGGCATTCGTACTGACGACAGCTGCCACGATAGATGCCGCGAGCAATTTGATTTTTGGGTTAAAGTTCGTCATGGGCTACTCCTGCTAAGACTCGCTTTATTGGTTTATATTTCAATCATCCTGCCCACAATGTACAGGATTTTGGTCCCCTCAGCTTGTCACACCGGTGACAACCGAAGACTGGTGGGAAACTGTCGCACAGGAGACAGGTAGCCTCCCACTTCGGGTGTTAGCATCCTTGGAAAGTAACACTCGCCTACTTTCAAGGGGTACATTTAATATGCCAGCTTCCCAGGACACGATCCCGCTATTCCCCTACGAACAGGGAATGCTGCAGCAACTCAATAGCGAGGGTTATACCAGCTTGGTCGACGTGTTTGAACAGGCCTGTGAGCAGAACAAAAGTAACCCGGCCTTTACCGCTATCGGACAAACACTCAGCTTTGCCGAGCTCGAACAGCACAGCAGAAATTTTGCGGCCTACCTCGCCAGTGACTGCGGACTGGTTGCCGGTGACCGAATCGCCATACAACTGCCCAACCTCCTGCAATACCCTGTCGTCGCCTGGGGCGCACTGCGCGCCGGACTGGTGGTCGTGAATACCAACCCGCTCTATACCGCCAGGGAGTTAAGTCACCAGTTCAACGATTCCGGGGCAAAAGCATTGGTCGCACTCGCCGACCTGCTACCCGTATTGGAAGGTGTTATTCCAGATACAGGTATCGAGCGACTGATCATCACAAACGTGTTCGATATGATGGAAGCGCAACCCGCGCCTGAAACCTCATTGGAAAATGTCACCACCTTGCCAGAGGCACTCGCAGCAGGGGCCAACAGGGAGGCACCCAGCCCCGAATTGAGCATGAACCACATGGCCCTGCTGCAATACACCGGAGGCACCACAGGCCCGGCTAAAGGGGCTGTATTAACGCACGGCAACGTGTTTGCCAGTGCTCAGCAATCAGGCGAATATGTCGAAATCGACCCCGATAGTCCGGAAGTTGTGATCGCCCCCATGCCGCTGTACCACATCTACGGCTTCAGCATGAATGTAGTATCTAACCTGAGCGCCGGTGGCCACTCCCTGCTGATACCCGACCCCCGGGATGCGGGCGACATGATCGCCGTCATGAAGCAATATCCCTTTACCGCCCTGGCCGGAGTTAACACCCTGTTCATCAGCCTGATGGCACACCCCGATTTCGACTCCGTCGATTTCAGTCACGTGAAAGGCGTTATTTCCGGCGGTGCCGCCCTGGTCGAGGAAATCGCCTCCGAGTGGTTTAATCGCACAGGAACAGAAATTTTCGAAGGTTATGGCCTTTCAGAGACCGCTGCAGCCCTGACCTGCAACAGCCCCGACGCCCGCCAACTGGGAACCGTGGGCAAACCCATGTCCTGCATGGAGGTCAAATTGGTCGATACCCAGGGCAATGAAGTGGCCCAGGGTGAAGAGGGAGAGCTGCTGGTTCGCGGCCCGCAGGTCATGCACGGTTACTGGGGGCGTCCCGAGGCAACTGCCGAGGCACTGGACGCCGAAGGCTGGTTCAGTACCGGTGATATCGCGGTCATACAGGCAGATGGCTTTATTAAAATCTGCGACCGCCTGAAGGATATGATCCTGGTCTCCGGATTTAACGTCTACCCCAATGAAATCGAGGGTGTCGTCTATACCCACCCGGACGTTGTCGAATGTGCGGCCATCGGCGTCGCCGACGAAAAAAGTGGTGAAGCGGTTAAATTGTACGTGGTCTCCACTAATCCGGAACTCGATGAAGCCTCACTTCGCGACTTCTGCCGGACGGAATTAACCGCCTATAAAGTACCGCGCTTCGTGGTATTCAGGGATGACCTACCCAAATCCAACGTTGGTAAAATTCTGCGTAAAGATTTGCGCGAGTAAGTACTGAGCCGGCGCGCCCGGCGTATGAATAGAGCTCTCCCGGTCTCTCCCCGGGAACATCAGTCCCCCATTGCTGTCACAGTAAACACGACCGCAACAACCACTCTCAGGTGCAGCCCAAATTGATTCGGCCCCGATATAATTCGGGGGCGGCCAGGACACCCTGGTTTGGTCGCATCGTTAACACTGGTAGACTGGCGCAATGACACTTCAGGAGAATTCCGTGAGCGACTCAAGTTCCAACAAAGACTACGATTTATTTGTAATAGGCGCCGGTTCCGGCGGCGTGCGGGCAGCCCGCATGGCGGCAGGTTTCGGCGCCAGAGTTGCTGTGGCGGAAGATCGCTACATGGGCGGGACCTGCGTCAATGTCGGCTGCGTCCCTAAAAAACTCTATGTTTACGCCTCTGAATTTAACCATGCCTTTGAGGACGCCAGAGGGTTCGGCTGGGATAGCACGGTGCCCGGGTTCGACTGGGCAACACTGCGCGACAACAAAAAAGCCGAAATATCACGGCTGAATGCCATCTACCGCAACCTGCTTGGTGGGGTAGATGTCGAAACTATCAATGGCAGAGCGCGGATCGTCGATGCCCATACGGTTGCCGTTGGTGACCAGCAGTACACCGCTGAAAAAATCCTGATCGCCACCGGTGGCTGGCCTTTTATCCCCGACTTCCCCGGACGGGAGCACGCGGTCAGTTCAAACGAGGTCTTTGACCTGGACACCTTCCCCAAACGACTGGTCGTGGTCGGCGGTGGCTATATCGCGGTCGAATTTGCGGGCATATTCAACGGCCTGGGCGCCCAGGTCACCCAGCTGTATCGGGGCCCCCTCTTCCTGCGCGGCTTCGATCCGGACATACGCGCCCACGCCGCCCAGGAAATCCGCAAGAGCGGCGTAGACCTGCGTTTTGAGATCAATGTGGAATCCATTGTTCGAGGGGCCGATGGACTGGAGATCTCGCTGTCCGATGGCTCATCCGTAACGGCCGACGCAGTACTCTATGCCACCGGACGCAAACCGCACCTTGAAGGCCTGGGCCTGGAAAACGTTAACGTCACGCTAAACGATCTCGGTTATATCGACGTCGACAAAACTTTCCGTACCAGCGAAGACAGTATTTTTGCGCTCGGCGATGTCATCGGCGGCATGGAATTGACCCCCGTTGCATTGGGCGAGGGCATGTCATTTGCCCGCGAGCAGTTTAATAGTACGGAGGCGAAGGTCGACTATGACTTCATACCCACCGCCGTCTTCTGCCAGCCTAATATCGGCACCGTGGGCTTCACGGAGGATGAGGCCAGGGCAGAATTTGCCCATATCCGTCTGTTCAAGTCCACATTCAAGCCGATGAAACATACAATCAGCGGCCGCGATGAAAAAACCTTCATGAAACTGATCGTCGATAAAAAGAGCGACCGCGTCGTTGGCATCCACATGATGGGACCTGATGCGGGCGAAATCATCCAGGGCATGGCCATCGCGCTTAAGGCCGGAGCCACCAAAGCGATGTTTGACAGTACCATCGGTATACACCCCACCGCCGCCGAGGAATTTGTCACCATGCGAGAGCCCTGGACGGAAGACTAGACTTGGAGCTTGGCCTCTGGCAGGGGCTTTTACTCGCCGCCCTGGGCGTCGCAAGCGGTTTTCTCAATGTCATGGCCGGCGGTGGCTCCCTGCTCACCGTCCCCGCCATGGTTTTTATGGGGATGCCCGGCCCAGTAGCCAACGGCACCAACCGCATAGCTATTCTGGTACAAAATTTTACCGCAATTCTGGCCTTCTCCCAGCGCGGCTTCAGTGAGTTCAGGCTCAGCCTGACCCTGGCCGCCTGCGCCATCCCGGGCGCAATACTTGGCGCCATGGTAGGCGTAAACCTGGCGGGCGATTGGTTCAACCGTATTTTGGCCCTGATCATGGTGGCCGTCATGCTCATCATGTACTTCGACAAAGGCCAACAATCCAGCGCCGCGGAAGACTATCAACCTTCCCGAAAGCAACTGATACGCGGGCACGTTCTCATGGTGGCTGTTGGCTTCTGGGGTGGGTTCATACAATTGGGCGTAGGCTTTATTATTATGCCTGTACTGAACCGGGTGATGGGCCTGGACCTGATACGCACCAATATGCACAAGGTGTTTATCATTTGCTGTTATACAGCGGTAGCGCTTGTTTTCTATGCCAGCAAAGTGGAGATTCTTTGGCTGGTGGGTGCCGTACTGGCCCTGGGCAACGGCCTGGGCGGGTATCTGGGTGCCCACTTTGCGGTGGCTAAAGGGGAGAAGCTGATAAAAACAGTACTGAATGTGGTGCTCATCGCTTTCATTATTAGGCTATTATTCCTCCCCTGATCCATTGCCTTACAATGACAACACTGAAACAGGCGAAGCCCTTGTTCCGTAAGCCATGATTGACGCGCAATCCCTTAGCCGCCATTTCGGTAAATTCACCGCAGTGGACAACGTCACCTTCCATATTGGCCACAACGAAATCGTTGGCCTGCTGGGACACAATGGCGCCGGTAAAACCACCATAATGAAAATGCTCAGCGGTTACCTTGAACCCTCAGATGGCAGTATTCGAATCGCCGGCATCGATATGGCCCGGGGCGCCAGGCCCGTGCAACAACAGCTGGGCTACTTGCCAGAAAACCTGCCCATTTATCCGGACATGATGGTCGCTGACTATCTCGACTACGTGGCCACACTCAAGGGTATTCCAGCGAAAGAGCGTATGGCTGCCGTGCACGAAGCGCTAGAGGCCACAGACCTCAACACCAGGGCGCTGGACGATATTGGCAACTTGTCACGCGGACTCAAACAGCGTGTCGGGGTCGCCCAGGCGGTACTTGGGCGGCCCAGATTGTTAATTCTGGATGAACCGACGAACGGCCTGGACCCACAGCAAACCGCACAAATGCGCGCACTGATAAAGCGGCTGGCAAAAAGCGCCACAGTGATCCTGTCCACCCACATCATGCAGGAAGTGGATGCCATCTGTGACCGGGTATTAATGCTGCGCAGTGGAAAACTGATTCTTGACGAGCGTCAGGATGAACTGCGCAGTAGCCGCAGCCTGTTGCTAAAAACAGACGCTGGTGCCAATACCCTGGGCAATTACCTCAAGCGACTCCCACAGATAGATCAACTGACCTGCAGCGCCACCACACCAAACTTCGTTGAATATACACTCACACTGCAAAGCAACGCAGACCTGGATACCGCGGCCAACAATATCGCCCAATGTGTTATCAAAGCCGAACGCAAGCTCTATCTACTTCAGCCCCTTATCCGCGACCTCGACACGATATTCAAAGAAGCAAATATTGCCGGAGGCCATGACAATGGCCTCTAATTCAGTCGCCAGGCGCGTCGCCCAGAAAGAGATACGCCTGTTCTTTGCATCGCCTGTGGCCTGGCTCTTCCTCGCCAGCTTTTCCGCTGTCACACTGTTTACCTTTTTTTGGGTGGAGTCCTTCTTTGCCCGCAATATCGCTGATGTCAGGCCGTTATTTGAATGGATGCCCATCCTGCTGATTTTCCTTTGTTCGGCACTCACCATGCGCATGTGGAGCGATGAACGCCGTAACGGCACACTGGAACATATACTGACCCAACCCCAGGGTTTATGGCGTTTTGTACTGGGGAAATTTCGCGCCTGCTTTGTCCTGTTGCTCATTGCCCTGTGCTGTACCTTACCGCTGCCACTGACTATCGCGCTTATAGCAGACCTGGACTGGGGGCCGGTAGGCGGAGGCTACCTGGCGACGGCACTACTGGGCGGCGCCTACATCAGTATCGGTCTCTACGTTTCTGCCGGAACAGACAATCCGATTGTGAGCCTGATTGGCAGCGTTATTCTTTGCAGCGCGTTCTATTTGCTGGGGAGTGGTGTATTCACCGGATTTTTCGATGATCGAATAGGGGAGATCCTGCGCTTATTGGGCTCGGGAGCCCGTTTCGAAAGCATCACCCGAGGCATACTCGATGCCAGAGACCTGATTTACTACCTTAGCCTAATGCTGACATTCTTGTCGCTCAACATCTACGTGCTGGAGAAAGAGCGCTGGGCTCAGGCGGTATCCACTCCACGTCACCGGCAGTGGCGTGCAGCCACCCTATTGCTAGTCGTCAATGCGCTCATCGCCAACATCTGGCTGGGGAAGGTCGACATCCCGCGCGTGGATTTAACCGAGGGGCAGATTTATTCCATCACCGAGCCGACCTTCGATATTGTTCATCAGCTGCAGGAGCCCCTTCTCATTCGCGGCTACTTCAGTGCCAAGACCCACCCCCTCCTATCGCCGCTTGTTCCCCGCTTACGCGACCTTATGAAAGAGTATGAGATCGCGGGCAACGGAAAAATAAAAGTGGAGTTCATAGACCCGGCTCGACACCCGGCACTGGAACAGGAAGCCAACAATCAGTTCGGTATCAACTCAACGCCCTTCCAGGTTGCCGACCGCTACCAGTCTGCTCTGGTGAATTCCTATTTCAACGTACTGGTCCAGTACGGGGACGAACATGAAGTTCTGGGCTTCTCCGACCTGATTGAGGTCAAGACCGCGGCCAATAGCGAGGCGGAAGTGCTGCTGCGCAACCCGGAATACGATATTAGCAGGGCAATCAAACAGGTTTTATACCGCTATCAGGCTAGTGGCAACCCCTTTGAGGGCATAGAGGAAGAACTGGAGTTTATCGGCTACGTCTCCGAGGACGGGCTACTGCCAACAATACTGCTAGAGTACAAGCGAGCCATTGAGGCTCAGTTACAGGAAATCACACAGCACGCCGGGGGGAAATTTAGCGTGCGCTTTATTGAGCCCGAGGCTGGAGATGGCGCTGTAGCGCGAAAGATTCGCGACGAGTGGGGCTTTAAACCCATGGTGGCAGCCCTATCCGATGAGGAGGAATTTTTCTTTTATCTGACCCTGGCCGACCGACGCCAGGTCGTCCAACTGCCCGCGGAAAATTTTGACCCGGATAATTTCCGCCTTGTACTGCACGCAGGTCTGAAGCGATTCGCCCGGGGACTGACCAAAACGGTGGCCTTGGTAGTACCCGAAGTGAATCAGCAGATGGCAAAGTTTAAAATGGGCAGCCCCACGTTCTCCAATCTCGAGCACGCCATCGCCAAGGACTACAGCATCATTATGGAGGACCTGAAAGATGGCGCAGTGGCCATCGACGCCGACATCCTTGTTGTCGCTGGACCCCATCAATTAAGTGACCGGGAAATTTTCGCCATAGACCAGTACGTCATGCGCGGTGGCACCTTGATACTGGCAACATCACCTTACTCAGCTGAGCTATCGGGTGGTCAAGTCCGCATGCAGGAGTGGGACAGTGGACTGCAAGACTGGCTGGCACACCACGGTATCGCTATCGCGAAGTCACTGGTCATGGACACACAAAATGCCCCCTTCCCCGCCCCCGTCACCCGTAAATCCGGGGAGCATGAGTTCCGGGACGTCCAGATGATAGATTACCCTTTCTTCATCGACCTGCGCTCTGGCGGCTTAACGGCGCCCCATCCTGTGTCTGGCGGCCTGCCACAGCTTACGATGGCCTGGGCATCAGCTGTCACCGTTGAACGCAACGCCAACCGACGCCTGACGCCTCTACTGCGCAGTTCAGAACATTCGTGGCTTACAGAAGATCTGAACGTGATGCCCAGCCTGGACGCGAAGGGTAAGAGCGTTTTCCAACAAACAGGGCCCACTGGGCCACACACACTGGGGATAGCACTGGAGGGCCGCTTTGATTCCTGGTTTACCGACAGGGAAAACCCGCTCCTGAGCGGCGAACAGGAAACCGGAAGAATGGGTCCGGGGCCTGTTGCAGCCAATCACACAATCGAGCGCTCCCCTGAATCAGCACGGATTATTGTCTACGCTTCAAATGACTTTCTAGACGACCAGATTCTCGCTGCGGTGGTCGCGGCATCAGGCACCCAATATCTGGGGCCTTTGGAACTCATGGCCAACACGCTGGATTGGTCGATGCAGGATGACACGCTGTCACAGATTCGCGCCCGGGGTCACTTCAACCGAACCCTGCCACCCATGCAACCCCAGGGGCAGGCGATCATCGAATATGCCAACTATGCGATCGCCCTGCTGCTGTTACTTTTTGTGGCCGCCGTTTACTGGATTGGGAAGCGTCATCGCCGAGCACAGTACGGCAGGCGGTTGGACCTGTGAACCGGCAGATAATCGCTCTAGCCATCCTGCTGCTGATGCAATCTGCACTGGTGGCATTACTCTATTGGCCCCAGACTCGACTAGCCGACAGCCAGGAGAACGAGACGCTGCTGTCCTTTGACCCCGACACCATCGATGAAATATACATAGCGGACGATCAGAATAACGAGGCGGTACTACTGAACTTGTCAGGACAGTGGTTGCTACCTGACCTGGGGGGTATCCCGGCCGACCCTCAAATGGTTAGCGGGCTTCTCACCGCTATCAACCACAGGACTGCGGGATGGCCGATTGCCACCACGGATGCATCACGCCAGCGCTTTCAGGTGGCCGCCTATCAATTCCAACGTCGATTGACCCTCATAGGGTCTGGCGAATTACTGGGAAGTATCTACCTGGGAACCTCCCCAGGCTTTCGTACAGTACATGCCCGCAACGACGCCAGGGATGAGATCTACAGCATCCCCTTTAATAATTATGATGCGCCGGCCCAGGCTCAGGCCTGGCTGGACAAGGCCCTGCTACAGGCACCGGAGCCAGAGCACATCAGTAGCGGTGACTACACGATAAGCCGGCGCGGTGACCAATGGTTTTCCAGCCAGGGAGGAGTAGCCGACGAACGGGAACTGGCCGCCCTACTTCTGGGGCTGCGCAGCCTGCAGGTTGACGGTATTGCCGACGCGACCGCCGAGAGTTCCCTGGCCATTGCCGCGCCGGATCTGACACTGGACATTGCCCGGACAGACACCTCCCAACAACTGGCTTTTTTTACCCTGGGAGAACAACATTTTGTCCGCAGCAATCGCTACAAATACTTTTTTTCGCTAAGTGCCTACGACTTCGATCGCCTGGTGACGATTGATGCATCTGCCTTGAACACCGCAGAAGCTCCTGAAAAAATGACGGATACCACAGAGGAATAGCAATGGAGATCACACTATGAATGCAGATATAACAATGGATTTTGTCGCCGCCTGGAAAACGCTTGATGTGAACAAAATCATGAACTTTTTTACCGATGATGCGCTGTATACCAATATTCCCATGGGCCCGCCTAACAAGGGCAAAGTCGAGATCCGCACTTTTATTGAAGGCTTTATCGGTTCAGTGAGTGAACTGGAGTTTATTGTTCACCATCAGCTAGAAGGGGCAGATGGCATCGTGATGAACGAGCGAACTGATCGCCTCAACTTTAACGGTAAAGTAGTTGAGCTACCGGTCATGGGCATTTTTGAGTTTCGCGAGGGCAAAATCTCTGCCTGGCGTGACTACTTCGATATAGCACAGTTTGCGGGGTAAAACCCGGCGATTTGCTCTGCCCATACGGGCAGAGCTACAGCAGGGCTAATCGCCTGTTACCGCCTCCTTCACCTTATCCATATCAACTGAATCCGCCGCTTTTTCTTTGTCGACTGAGTCGTAGGCTTTCTTGTAATCAACGTCACCACCACTGACAGCTTCCGTCATTTTGTCTGTATCAACAGACTCCACCGCCTTGTCTTTATCGACGGCTTCAACCAGCTTATTAATGTCCTGAGAATAGGCTATTCCCGAAAATGAAAACGCCGCTAAAGTCGCAAGTACAGATAAGTAATATTTCATAACAATTTCCTAGAGAGTGAATTATAGATGCTTGTCATCTACTACACTCCATCTTAGCTCTTTATCGGGGATTTGCTATTGCCGGGTTCAAAAAGGCTCTTCGCGCATTAGCGGGGGATTCGATCAGCTACTCTATCTTCAGTCCATGGGTGTCTCTGCCGGTTAAGGACAGGAAAACGCCATCTTAGTCGCTCCACGTGATTCGCTTGGTAAGATGGCGTTTTCCTGCCCTTAACCTCCACCTGTGGGCCGAATGGCTCAGTGCGCTGATAAACAAGATTATAAATGGGGTCAGATAAGACTTTTGGATAGTTTGGCGAGACAACTGAGGCTTCGACTCGGAAAGTCTTATCTGACCCCACTTTTGATTGGGAAATAGCGCTGTGGAGCGGACCCGGCTTTACACCGTTGCCCTAACTTTTCGGGTAACAGCGAGAACTGGTGTAAGTTCCCCGAAATCAATTACAGTATTTGTTATCGGGATCACTTTCAGGGAATACGGTATTGGGCATTGAAGTAGCGCCGGCGTAGAACACCAGAATCTCTACCGGGCCGTCGATAGCGGTCCCCCGGTGGACGGTCCGCATCACCTCAACCACAGAGTCACCCGCACTTAGAAGAGTCTTCTTCCCGCTCTTGGTCTCTACCTCGACAGTGCCCTTTAGAACGTAGCCCAGGGTTGGCACCGGGTGGCAATGGAAGCTGGCGCTAACACCCGCCTCGATAGCCAGAATCGTCGAGGTGACCTCTGCCTCACCCTGCGGATAATGGAATTCACCGCCATCCCAGGAAGTGGTGGTTTCCAGCAGATTGTCAGCCCACAGCATCGAAGGCCACATCAACGTTAAAAGACAGGCCGTTTTCAGTATCGCGTTAGTCATCGTACTTTGGCTTACGCCCCTCCTTGCGGGCCTTGATGGCCTCTTCAAAGTTCTTCGTGGTCATACGCACAAACAACTGGGCGTGACCCTCATGATTCATATGGGAGTGTAAACTACCGGCGTCCATTCCCGCCCACAGCATCTGCTTACTGAGTTCAACACCCAACTGGCTGAAGCCAACCATCCGCTCAGCGATGGCAAAACATTCATCCATGAGCGCTTCAGGGGCTACACATTTTGACACCATGCCAATTCGCTCCGCCTCTTCAGCACTGACATCTCGGCCCGTGAGCATGATATCAAAAGCGCGACTGCTGCCAATTGCCCTGGGTAGCAGATAGCTCAAGCCCAGTTCGGCCGAGGTCAAGCCGTTGTTTATCCCCGCCGGGCGGAAATAGGCTGTATCCGATGCCACCCGGATATCGGTTGCCATAGAGAGGCAAAAGCCACCACCAATCGCCGGGCCGTTAATTGCCCCAATCACCGGTTGATGCATATCTTGTATGGCCTTCATTACATCGTCCAGTATTTTCATGGCACGTCGGGCAATGCCCGGCATACCCAGGCCATCAAAAATATCCAGCCAACCGGGGTCCTCGAGGTCGGCGCCAGAACAGAAGCCCTCCCCGGCGCCCGTCACGATCACCACACGCGTGTCATTGTCAAAACTGACCTCTTCCAGCGCCTTCTTAAAGGGCACCATGACGTCAAAAGCCATGGCATTCATGCGATCGGGTCGGTTGAGTGTAATGCGGGTGACATGCGGCCGGGGTTTATCAACAAGTACGAAAGACATGGGCTCTACTCTGGTAATAATCGTGAGTCATCACGATATGCCGAGGAACCGACGATAACCATGATAGAAAAGGCCACAATTGCTTACAGCAACCCTCATTTCCGCTGCCCAATCCCGGATCGAACCCCAAAACACGTTCACTATCAGGCCATAGCCGTCTATGCTATAGGCGGTGAAACAGTCCTGTGCGAAAAAGGCGTTAGATTATGAAGACACTATCAACAATACTGCTGACAGCACTCTCCGTGGTGCTCATTCTCGGCTGTGAATTGAAGGAAGAAGAACCCAAAGGCGTTATCCCGGAAGGCCATTTGAACGCAATGAAAAAGGCCGAGAACGTTGAAGGGCTGCTGCAGGATGCCAACAAGAAACAATTGGAAGAGATAGATGCTGCCAGCCATTAAACCCTCGCCTCACACATGCTGGTGCTGAACAAGCCACATCCACTGCGCCATTTAATACTCACAGAGGTCCTATCCTATGATCCCGGAAGCTAATGATTTTCTGGCCGAAAGCAACGCCTTGTACGACTTGATCGCGGCCAACACAGACGGCAAGCTGCAGGAAACAACCGCCTTCAAACACTGGTCATTCGAGGATATTATTCGCCACCTTCATGTCTGGAATAAAATGGCCTATACCTCCCTGATGGACGGGGAGAAATTTGACGCCGAATTTCAACGACTGGCAGCCGGACTGGGTGCAGACGGTGGCCTACGCGTGCCGGAGCGGCTCTATATGGGCGATATCGCCGGCGGTGAACTGCTGCAGTTGTGGCATGAGTATGCCTCCGAGCTGACTTCGGCATTCGCACAAACTGACCCGGAACAACGGGTGCCCTGGGCTGGTCCACCCATGAGCGCGCAATCCAGCATTACCGCCCGCTTGATGGAAACCTGGTCACATGCCCAGGCTATCTATGACGCGCTGGGCGTTGAGCGAAAAAATACCGATCGCATTCGCAGCATTGCCGAACTGGGTGTTAGGACCTACCGTTGGACGTTTGCCAATCGCCAAATGGAGGCCCCCATGCCGAAACCCCATATACGACTTACCGCCCCCTCGGGCACTGTATGGACATGGAATGATGAAAGCGATACTGACTACGTTTCGGGAGACGCCACAGAATTCTGTCAAGTGGTGACACAGTCGCGCAACATCGCTGACACCCATTTGGTTGTCAAGGGAGACAGTGCCAGGGCGTGGATGCCCATCGCCCAATGCTTTGCCGGCCCGGTGGAAACTCCCCCGGCCCAGGGTGAACGTGCCGCAGTCAACACATAGCGATACCTGAATGGGGACAAAGAAATGAGCATAAAGATCTGGATACACGCGGTTTGCATCGCCGCATTTGCCGCCATGGCCATGTCGGGTAGCCCCACTAGTGCCGCTAAAAATTCAGAAGCGACAACAGTACTGATCACGGGCGCCAACCGGGGTATCGGCCTGGAGTTTGCCCGTCAGTTCAGTGAGCGCGGCTATCGGGTCATCGGTACCGCCCGCAAGCCGGAACAGGCCACCGAGTTAAAAGCACTAAGGGCACAGGTAGAGATACTGGACGTGACTGATAGCAGCAGTGTCAAAGCCCTTGCTGCCAAGCTGGAGGGTATCGAAATCGATATCCTGATAAATAATGCGGGGACTGGCGGCTATAATGCTGCGAGTTTTCTCGAGTTCGACTTCGACCAGCTACCCATGACCTTCGACGTGAACAGCCTGGGGCCCATGCGCGTTACACAGGCCCTGTTCGAGAACCTGAAGCAGGGCAGTGACAAGAAAATCATTCACATCAGCAGCGTCATGGGTAGCATCGAAAATAATCGGGGGGGCTACTACGGTTATCGTGCCAGCAAAACCGCCTTGAATATGTTCAACAAGACCCTCTCGGTGGAGCTTGGCAGCCAGGGGTTTGTCTGCGTGGTGCTACACCCGGGCTGGGTAAAAACACGAATTGGCGGAGAGGGCGCTAAACTGACCACAGAAGAAAGTATCACCG
This sequence comes from Halioglobus sp., assembly GCA_036960305.1. Taxonomy (GTDB): domain Bacteria; phylum Pseudomonadota; class Gammaproteobacteria; order Pseudomonadales; family Halieaceae; genus JBALVT01. Next base: position 19,692 of record JBALWA010000038.1, read on the forward strand.
GAATGCTGGCGGTGATAGACCAGTTAAGCAGCGACAACAACGGTCACTTCTATGACTACCAGGGCAATGAAATACCCTGGTAAGACGGCTGTAAAGACTAGGCTTTCAGCTTCTGCAGGATACTGGAGAAATCCATCGATCCGTTGCCGTCTGCCTGGTGCTGTACGTAGAGCTCCCGTGCCAGTTGCCCCATAGGGTTTTCAAAACCTGACTGCTCGGCGATCTCCAGTGCCAGACCCAGGTCTTTTACCATCAAGTCCACCATAAAGCCGGGCTTGTAATCGTTACTGGCAGGCGCTGATTCCATCACACCGGGATAGGGGTTATAGACTTCGAGTGACCAGTTACGCCCGGAGCTTGCCAACATAATTTCTGACAGCACCTTGGGGTCAAGACCGTTGCGAACGCCCATTTCCAGCGCCTCGCTGCTGCCAATCATGTGAATGGCCAACAGCATATTGTTACAACCCTTGGCGACCTGCCCCGCGCCCGCAGGCCCGGCATGAAAAATGTTCTTTCCCATATCCTTAAGAACCAGCTTTGCTTTGGCAAACGAATCCTCGCTACCACCACACATAAACGAAAGCGTACCACCAGCGGCCGCGGCGACGCCCCCGGATACCGGCGCATCCATGAAGGCGATACCCAAATCAGCCGCAGCTTCTCCTACGGTTCTGGCTGTCGCCGCATCAATCGTACTACAATCCAGAACAGTGACCGAGTCGCCCAGCTGCGCCAGCAGACCGTCGTCACCCAAATAGATACCCGCCACATGTTTGCCCGCCGGCAGCATGGAAATAACATAGTCCGCGCCGACCACCGCGTCAGACGTCGAAGCCGAAACGGTGGCACCGACTGACTGTAGTTGCTCACAGGCCGCTGCTGACAAGTCAAAAACAGACACCGCGTGTCCGGCCTTCACCAGATTGGTAGCCATCGGGCCACCCATATTACCCAGTCCTATAAATGCCACATTCGCCATAATTTTTTCCTGTTCCTTAATTAGCTACAAATCCGCCAGGGGGTTATGTTCCCAGGGCGCGGTAAAAAAAGATGCCAGTAATTCTGCCGGCACATCCCGGGACGCCGCATACTGCCAGGCAGGCTGCTTGTCCTTGTCAATTAGCAGTGCCCGCACACCCTCGGCAAACTCGGGGTGTCGCACAATATTGGTGACTAACTGAATTTCCGCCTGAAACACTTCACGAAGCGACGCATGCTGCGTTTCAACCAGCTGGCGCTCTATCCACAGTGCGGCCAGACTGGAGCCATGGGCCAGGCTGTCCCGGGCGCGCGACAACCAGGGATCATCAGTTTGCTGGGAACAGATGTTGTCAATCACCTCATGTACATCATCGCCGTCACACAGGGTATTAATAGAACCCAGGTGTGGTTCAACCTGGCCACCGGGACAATTGCCAATACTCTGCTCGGTAAAGGGCCGCAACGTGTGTCGAACCAGGGCATGATTCGCCTCGGGCTGTGCAGTCCACGTAAGCTGCTGTAATTGCTCCAATACAGCTTCCTTGCGTTCACTGGAGATAAAGCGGTCTGCCATACCGGTGTAAATCGCATCAGCCGCGTTGATAGCGGCGCCGGTCAAGGCGAGAAACTGACCGGATTTTCCCGGCATGTGATTGAGAAACCAGCTGCCACCGACATCAGGAAACAGCGCGATGGTGACTTCCGGCATAGCGATACGCGTTTTCTCAGTTACCACGCGATGACTGCAACCGGCCATCACGCCCAGACCACCCCCCATGACAATACCGTGTCCCCAACAGACAATCGGCTTGGGATAAGTATGTAAGGTATAGTTCATCCGGTATTCGCGGGTGAAAAAGTTTTCGGCGTACTCACAGGGGCCGCCGGGCGTCTCAACCGCAGAGCGGTGTAGAGCCTGAATATCACCGCCGGCACAAAAAGCTTTCTCGCCCGCCCCTTCAATGAAGATTGTGGCAACGCTGTCGTCAGTCCGCCATTGATCCAGTTTTTCCTGCAGCAGATCGACCATTTCCAGCGTCAGGGAATTGAGTGTCGCAGCCACATTCAGTGTGACTCGACCTATTTTCCCGGCGGCCGCCGGCAGTTCCGCAAACAGTATGGGGGCGTCTGACATGTAGGGCTTCCTATTGGTTTTTCCACTCGGGTTTACGCTTTTCCAAAAAGGCATTCACGCCTTCTTTCTGGTCCTGGGTAGAAAAGAGTTCCACGAACAAGTCGCGCTCTGCAACCAGGCCATCAGCAATCACCTGATTGCGACCCGAGTGAATCAGGCGCTTGCACATGCCTACGGATGTCGGACTTTGCTGGCCCACCTGCTCAGCCAGAGCCATAGCCTTGGCCAGGGCTTCACCGGTACCGACAACTTCCTCAACCAAACCAATTCGCTCTGCGGTCGTGGCGTTAATTCGTTCGCCGCAAAGAATCATGCGTTTCGCCCAACCCTCGCCTACCAGCAGGGACAAACGCTGGGTACCACCGGCACAGGGCAGCAGGCCCACCTTGGCCTCCGGCAGTGCCATCTGCGCCTGCTCCTCGGCAATGCGAATATCGCAGGCCATGGCAACCTCCAGGCCGCCGCCCATAGCAAAGCCGTTAACCGCCGCAATAGACACTCCGCGAAAATCCGCCAGGGCCTCAAAAGCCTCGCCAAAATATCGCGCCATTGTGCCGGCACTCTCGGGGTCGCCGTCTGCGAATATTTTGAGATCGGCGCCCGCAGAAAAGAACTTTTCACCGGCACCGGTTAACACCAGAGCATACACAGAGCGATCATTATTCAGCTTTTCAACCAGCTGTTTCAGCGCTGGCAAACTCTCTACATCCCAGGTGTTGGCTGAGGGATTATCAATGGTGACCAGTGCGGTATTGCCGACCAGCTCGACTTTCAATTTTTCTGAATTACTCAAACTCATTTGATGACCTCCAGGGCCCCTTCCATTAACAGTCGACGGGAAACAATCACCCGCATGATTTCGTTGGTTCCTTCCAGTATCTGGTGAACACGGGTATCGCGCACGTGTCGCTCCATCGGGTACTCTTTGATATAACCGTAACCGCCATGTAATTGCAGTGCATCGTTACAGACGTTAAAACCCACATCAGTGGCAAAACGTTTGGCCATGGCGCAATAGGTACTAGCCTGGGGATCTTTACCGTCCAGCTTGCTCGCAGCCAGTCGCACCATTTGCCTGGCAGCAACCAGTTCAGTCAACATGTCAGCCAATTTGAATTGGGTCGCCTGGAAATCACTGATGGCGGTATCGAATTGGCGGCGCTCCTTCACATAGGCCGTGGCTTCTTCCAGCGCTTGCTGAGCGGTACCCACGGAGCAGGTCGCAATGTTAATACGACCGCCATCCAGCCCTTCCATGGCAATCGCAAAACCCTGGCCTTCCCGCCCCATAATGTTGACACGGGGAACACGAACGTTGTCAAAGTTGATGGCGCGGGTAGGCTGTGCATTCCACCCCATTTTTTCCTCTTTTTTGCCGTAGGAAATACCCTCGGTATCGGCGGGAATCAGTAGGGCGGATATCCCTTTGGGACCTGCATCGCCCGTGCGCAGCATGACCACCAACACATCGGTTTCACCCGCACCGGAGATGAATACCTTATTGCCATTGACTACATAATCATCTCCATCCAGAGACGCTGTAGTGCGCAGCGATGCTGCATCAGAGCCAGCTCCCGGCTCTGTGAGGCAATAGGACGCCAGCTTGCTGCCCATCACCAACTCCGGGCACCACTGCTCAATAACAGCATCCGAACAATAGCGACCAATCATACTGGTCGCCATGTTGTGGATAGTGAGAAACGCAGCAGTAGCAGTACAGCCTTTAGCCAGTTCCTCGACGATCAGGCTGGCATCCAGCCTCGGAAGCGCCAGCCCTCCGGCTTCCTCGGGGGTATACATACCCATGAAGCCCAGCTCGCCTGCCTGCTGTAGCGCATCTTTGGGGAAGATAGACTGCTCATCCCAAAGCGCCGCGTTAGGCGCCAATACGCCTACGGAGAAAGCGCGAGCGCTTTCCACGAAGGCCGCCTGATCGTCCGATAGATTAAAATCCACGTCGTGTGCCCCGCCCGTCTACTTGAATTTATCCATCACGGACCCAAACAATTCCTCATCAGAAGGCAATACCTTGGCAACCGCCAGGGGCCTGGACACCCAGGTTTCGTTAATCAGGTCCCGCCAGGTGATATTGTTGTTGGTGGCATTGCCACCCCAGGAACCACAGCCAAGGGAAAACGTCTGGCGCATGCCATTCCAGAGATTGCCGCTGTTGGAGGCCGCCTGTGGCTGGTTCACCATCACCCGGGAGGTTTTGGTTGCATGGGCAAATTCAAGAATATTGTCATCTGTGTAAGAGTAGATGCCGCAGGAATGGCCTTCCCCTTGATAGCTCTGGATTTCATTGGTGAGCGCGATCGCCTCCTGGATATCCTGCACCCGGTACAGCGCCATAACAACCGACAGCTTCTCGCCGGAAAAAGGATGCTCCGGTCCGGCACCTGTCTCAGGCACGATCAGGAACAGCTTGCCCTCGGGCATTTCAATGCCCGCCATACCGGCGATCTTATACGCAGTTTGGGCGACAATCGCCGTGTTCAGATGACCGTCAATCCAAATGGTATTTTGCAGTTTGATCTTGTCCTCACCGGTGATGACATAGCCGCCTTCGTGTTGAAGCTTGGCCAGCATCTCATCGTAGATGGAATCAAACAGCAGTACTGAGTTATCCGAGGAGCAGGACGCCGCCAGATCCAGGGTCTTGGAGATCCGGATCTTTTCAGCCGCTTCTTCCAGGTCGGCACTGTCGTCCACGGTAATACAGGCATTGCCAACACCCACACCCAGCGCGGGGGTGCCGCTGGAATACGCCGCCGTTACCATCGCGCCGCCACCGGTAGCCAACACGCGATCACACTGTCGCATCAGCTCGTTGGTCAACTCCAGTGATGGCACATCAATACTAATCACAAGGTCAGCCGGCGCTCCACAGGCTTCCAGCGCTTCGCGCATATAGTCGCAAATCATTTTGTTGGTAAGTTTGGCCCGAGGATGGGGAGCAATAATAATGGAGTTGCGACCCTTGATGGCTGAAATGCCTTTAATAACAGGGGTCGCTTCCGGGTTGGTGGAAGGCGACAGGGCACCGATCACACCCACGGGCTTGGCAATTTTAACGATATTGCGCTCGGGATCTTCTTCTATGATTCCCACCGATTTATCGTTAATAATATCCATCAGTGTCGCCCGGGTCTTGCGGTGAATCTTGAGGTACTTGCCCTCGTAATTCCCCAGTTGAGTTTCATCAACCGCGAACTGGGCTATTTTCTCTGACACATCCTCCCTGGCAACGGCATATACCATAGCTCTAATCAACTCATCCACTTGCTCCTGGCTATAGTCGGCAATCGCCAGCTGGGCCTTTCGAGAGCGCTCGATCAACGCCTGCATTTGCTCTATAGGGGTTTGTTCATCGGACATGAGACTACTCCTCAATCGTTTATTCATAAGATAGCGGTGCACGATAGCACCGCTATCACGGGGATCATATTGACGAAATTGCGCATTACATGGATTATATTGCTATAGTCACACAAACAATCCAGCACCCGGTCAATGGCTACATACAATGAGCAGTCCATCGCAATGGCCCCTGCCAGACCAGGGAATTCGCTTCCTGACCCCTGCATTTATGCTGGAGCAGCTCTATCGACACCCGCTCACCCGGGACTGTTACCCCACGGCGATGGGTTACTACCCCAAGGCGATTGGTCACCGCATGCAGCGACCCAGACACGATGACAACCTGTTGCTTTATTGCGTTGAAGGGCATGGGAATCTCCAAACAGGAGGTCAGTCGCTGGCGGTGACATCCGGAGACCTGGTTTTGCTGCCACAGGGCCTTGCCCACAGCTACGCCGCCGATGAAGGGCAGCCCTGGACGCTCTATTGGGTACACTTCCAGGGCGTCAGCACGCGTATTTTCCTTGAGTACCTGGGCTATCGCGAGGGGCGCCCCCTGGTTCACCCGGGGATATCACCCGCCCTGCTCGCCGCGTTCAACAGCCTGCTGGCGGTGCGGCGCACTGGCTACAGCAGCAGCGCATTTATCAACGCTGCCAACCAGCTTCGGCACCTGATTACCCAGTTCGCAATGGAGACTGGCCGCCAGCAGGCGGGCCAACCCAGCGCTCTGGACCTGGACTCTATACAGGCTTATATGCAGGATAATATCGATCAGCAGATCGATTTACAGGCGCTGGCCTCGGTGGCCCATCTGTCGAAATTCCACTTCTCCAACCGCTATCGAGCACTGACCGGGTATTCACCGATCAAACATTTCCTGCACATGAAAATTGAATACGCCTGCCAGCTATTGGACAGCTCAGAAATGAGCGTAAAAGCGATAGCCGCCAATTTGGGCTACAGTGATCCCCTGTATTTCTCGCGACTCTTCAGTAAGACCATGGGTATGTCACCCCGGGCTTATCGCAACTCTGTGCGTAAATAGGGAGCGGTTACGCCGCGTCCGGACCCTGCTGGTCGCCGGCCTCAGCGCTTTCCGCGTCCTCCACCTTGCTCTCGGATTTGGTCAAGTGGTGCATCAGCAATGATCGCATCCACTGGTGTGGCACACTGCGCGAGGTTCGGGTATGCCGCATAAGCGACATTTTTCCACGATTTCGGCTGTGGGTGTTTTTAATCATACGCTCCAATTCTGCAGGCAACTCAAGCCCCACAATACGCTCATTATAGAGCCCGCCCTCCTCGAAGCCCGCGTTGGCGATCAAGAGTGAATCCGTGCGTGTCAGTACCCCAACGGCGGCCGAAAACTGGGTAGTTTCCAGTGTAATATTCCTATGGACTCCGTATTGACCCAACACATCATCTACCATACTGGTATTTTCCCGCGTGAGGCCGGGCAGATACAGACGCAGATGGTCATAGGCAAGAAAGTCCTTCAGGCTCATTTCCTTGCCCACCAGAGGGTGGTCTATCCGCATATAGCAGCGCGGCGCAATGGTTGCTATAGGCTCCGCATGGATATCCCTTCCTGTCTCCAGTGCGACAAAAGCGGCATAGTCCGCCTCGCCCTTCTTCAGTTGCTCCTGGTAGTCTGGCGTCACTTCTGCAGTAATAATTTGCACCCCGGGTGCCAACTTGCAGAGATCCGCCATCAACCCTGGCAAAAGAGACTCACTCAGTATGGGCGGCAGCAGAATTTTAAAGCTACCAGCATAGGTTTCCGGGCTAAATTCTTCATTGCCCAGTACGCGCTCTACCGACTCAAGCAGACTGGGGAGCTCAGCGCCCAGCGCCTCGGCCCGCGGTGTGGGAATCAGGCCGTGGGCCGTTCGGGTAAACAGCTCATCCGAGAAAGAGTCTCGCAGCTTTTGCAGTGTTTTGCTCAGCGCGGGCTGGGATACGGACAACCTTTCCGCTGCACGCGTGACGTTGCGTTCCTCGAGAAGAATTTGCAGCGCAACCAACAGGTTAAGATCCGTTCGGATCATTTGTCTGGAAATCATCTGAGCTCCGGTGAAATAACTTTTCGTTATGTTACTACATGCTATCAAACAAAACTGTTTATTTCACTGGCCTGTCTATGTAGTCCCTATATGCCGTAATTCCGGCCCGCCCCGACCACAAACCCGTATGAAACACACCGCCACACATTTGTGGCTCGCCTTTCTGTCCAAACCCGCTATCATCACTGCCAACAAAAATCTGGAGCCCACCACACCATGTACCGTACCGTATTTTCATTATTGGCCGCGTTTCTCTTCACCGCCTGTTCCAGTAGCGGTTCCGCACCGACGCAACAACCCGACCCCTTGTCCCAGTCAAGCGCAGTTTCCGTTGCCATGCCTGAGTTCGTAACATCAGCCGATACCACCTTGCGCTGGCGTTCTGATGTGGTTTGGGTGGACGATCCGGAGGGGAAATACGAACGTCGGGCAGACCTACTACAACAAATATTGAAGAGTGAATTCGAACTCAAGGGCTACCAGTTCGTCGGTCCCGAAGACGATGCGACCTATGATGTACTGGCCGTTGCCGTGCTAGGGGATCTACAGGACCAGGAGGAAATTGAGAAGACTTTCAGACTCTACCCCTCACTCGCGAGCAACCCCTCTGGCTACACAAAAGGTAACCTGCTGGTTGCCATAGCCCCCGCCGGCACAGATCTGATTGTCTGGCGCGGTGCGATAGAGGTCTTCTCCGATCCTGGTATGCAGCCTCTTACTGTGCGACAACAAAGAATGGAATGGGCTGCCCAGCAGTTATTGAGCAGCATACCCAACTATTAAGACGCTGTAGCTGGCGAACCTTCAGGCTGCTACCATTAGCGACTCCCGCGAAGACTTCGGGCTTTCATATACCACCCCGTGTCCAGCGACACGGATTACACAGAGGAATACCATGCACTCCCTGAAAACCCTAACCACTGGCTTACTTTTTGCCCTTTGCCTGGTGGCATGCAGCGGCATTGAAACCCGCCCAGCAGAAACCGATACCTTTGCCGCTGGTAACTACCGTTACTACAGCTGGCGCAGCGCCCCCATGGCAAACACGATCAACTCGGTTGATCCTATCTATCAACTGGATCCGATCCTGCGTCGCGCTATGGATGACGCACTACAAGCCAAAGGGTACATTCTCGACCCAACGCAGGCCCAGTTCAGTATCGACTATATCTATGCTGAAGGTCTTCGCATGGGTGAGAAAAGCCGTGATGCCAGCAATCTGTCTACCCACCCCGGCGCCATCCCCAATCGCAACATGGATCAGGCCTCAGTAGATAACGCCTACGCTTTGGGGGGCATCAAGGAAACGGCCAATATCGGTATACAGTTGAATGACACTGGCAGTAACGAGGAAGTATGGCGCGTCGTCATCACCAAAATTATTGATAACGTGAATTCAACCGATACATCGGGCTTACGTAAAAACGTGGAAAAAGCGGTCAAGCAAGGAACGCGTGACCTACCTGAAGCATTCTGAGACGCTAGTAAACCTCGGGGTTCACACAATGGGGCATCTGCTGCCCCTTTAATGCCGCCATCGCATTATTCACCGCAAGATCCGCCATTTTGGCGCGTGTCAGAGTAGTCGCACTACCAATATGCGGGACAACAACAACGTTAGGCAGTGCCAGTAAAGGGTTGTCCTGCGCTACCGGCTCCTGGGAAAATACGTCGATACCCGCCGCATACAGATGTCCGCTGGATAACGCTTCTGCCAGAGCAGTCTCATCGACAATGCCCCCGCGCGCCGTGTTCACCAGTACCGAGCCTGGCTTCATCATGCCAATTTTAGTGGCGTCCAGCAGGTTGCGTGTTTCTTCCGCCAGAGCGACATTCACACTGACAAAGTCACTGCGCTGCAGCAACTCATCCAGAGACACACTTTGAATGCCCTGGACTTCTTTTGCCGACCGATTCCACCCCAGCACCTGCATACCAAACCCGGCTGCACGTCTGGCGACGGCCTGGCCTATTTCTCCCAGGCCGATAATACCCAGGGTTGCGCCACTGACATCCTTGCCGGTAAAGAATTCCGGAGACCAGGCGTTCTCCGCGCGCCAGTGACCCTGGCGTACGAATCGATCCGCTTCAACCACCCGGCGAGCGGCGGCCAACATCAACGCAAAATTGGCATCGGCCGTGGTCTCAACCAGCACCCCCGGCGTATGCCCCAGTGGAATACCCCGCTCGGACAAGGCTTCTGTGTCGATATGATCCACCCCCACCGACATACTGGAAACAAACTCCAGCTCTGGCATGGAATCAAGCAGGTCACGATCCACCCGGTCAGTCAACAGACACAGCAAACCGTGACAACCCGCGAGTTCCTCACGCAAGCCATCAGCCGGCAATAGGCCGGGGCCCATCCAGACATTCATTTCACATAGTTCAGCAAGGTGGTGAATCTGTTCACCGGGGAGTTGGTGGCTTACGAAAATTTTCTTTGTCATATCCTGCGCTTAATTGCCTAAAGTCATCGTCTAATTTTGTGCGGGCTCCAACGCGGCCGCCTCAGCAAGGCCCGATTGAATGAAGTCTAACTTATCCTCAGTGTACACACCCGAGTACTGCAAATTACCCCAAACCGGGTCGGGCCAACAGGCATCACCGACGCGTCTACCAATGATATGCAGGTGCATTTGTGGAACCTGATTTCCCAGCCCGGCAAAGTTAACTTTGGGATAGGAAAGCCCCTGCTTGATAAACCCCGAGACAGCCGCGCAATCGGTAAACACCGTCCTGGCCTGCTCCAGCGGCAAGTCCAATACGTCGTTCAGTGTGCTATCCGGCACCAGAATAAACCAGTGCAGGGCCGCATTGCGGTTCAGTAACAACACACCGGATGGCAATGAGCCAATCACGTGGCAGTCCTGTAAGAGAAGCGGATGTATTGAATCGACGTCCATACTTTCACCCCAACACCAGCGAACTAATGCCCCCAGCATCTCATTGCCGACCGGTGGTTGCAATGACTGGCTGTAAAAACTGCTTTGTACAATGCCAAACAGAGACTATCCTGTGTCGGATAATCCGATTTCTTTCAGGTAACATCATGACCGATCAACTCGAAGCGCTGAATGGCGATCTTTCAGTGCGCGTGGCTGTAGATACCCAAAACATGGAATGGGCCCCCAGCCCCAGTGGTTCCGTGTGGCGCAAGCGCCTACACAGGGTGGGACCTGCCGAATCCGGGCAAGTCACCTCCGTGGTTCGGTATGACCCGGGCGCCAGCTTCCCCTCCCACGAGCACCCCGGTGGCGAAGAAATTCTGGTACTGGACGGTGTATTTTCAGATGAGCATGGCGACTGGCCGGCAGGGACCTACCTGCTGAACCCAGAGGGTTTTTCACACGCACCATTTTCACGGCAAGGCTGCACCTTATTCGTGAAATTACGCCAGTATCCAGGGACGGATCGGATGCACGTCGCGTCCCAGTACGAAGACCGGAACTGGGCGGCCTCCGTGCGTAAAATGGCATCCTGGAAGAAGCTGTATGCCCAAGAGCCCTATACGGATTATATGCGGCTGGAGGCATGGGATGCCCCTGATGAATTGGGACAAATTAACTTTCCGCACGGGGCCGAACTCTTTGTATTAAAAGGTCAGTTCAGCGATGAGTTGGGCCGCTACAACACGCACAGCTGGTTACGCATCCCCGTAGGAGGCTCAATTACCCCTATCAGCGACGAGTACTGCGAGCTTTATATCAAGGAAGGTGGATTCACCTATCTGGAGCACTCACCCGAGTAGGCGGTGCCTCAGGTACTGACCCGGTCTGGGCGCTCACTCCAGGCCCACACCAGATAGGGCACTAGCAATAAGACGACCGCAAGCCAGGCAGCTGAATAGCCAAACTGCGCCAACGTGGCGCCGGCCAACAGCGGTCCTGCAACCCTGCCCCAGGACGAAGCGGCACCGGTGGTACCCATCATGCGCCCGCGCAATTCTTCCGGTGTACGAAGGGTTGTAATGCTATTGAGAATTGGCATACACAGGGTGCCACCTGACATCGCCAGAAAGAGTGAAGCCACCATCGCGGGCATGCCGCTGGCAAAAACAGCCGTTAGCAGCCCCAACAAAAAAACAGTAATGCCCACGCGCAGCAAGCGCAGCTCTCCCATCCAGGCAACTGCCGGGCCCAGCACTCCCCCCTGCAACACCACCATGATGGCGCCTTGAATACCGAAGACAATACCCACCTCCCTGGCCGACCAGCCCAGGGTCTCAGCCATCCACAGGGGAAAAATATAGGTCGCCGAACTCACGCAGGCATTGTGCAGAACATATTGAAAAACCAGCAGCCGATTGCCCGTTCGCCGCAGCATCTGAAAAATCGAATCCTGTAAGCCGCTACGATGATGGGCACGGTTTGACGCCCTTCGCTCTTCAGTCAAAGACTCCTGCAAAAAAAGGGCTGCCGCGATAATCGCCGATACGGACATACCACCGGCAACAATACACGGTAGCGTAAACGCCCCCGAGTCACCCGCCAGCAAGCCACCCAACAGAGGGCCCAGGACCAGCCCCATGCCAAACGCCGCGCCTATCATGCCCATTCCCCGGGCCCGGTTTTCCGGTCGGGTGATATCCCCCATCATCGCAGAGGCGACACCCAGGTTACCCGCCATAGCCCCCGCAAATGATCGTGCGACAAACACCATCCACAACTCGGTGGCAAAGGCCAACATAAGGTAGGAAACGGCGGCTCCAGCGAGGCAGATCATGATCACCGGTTTGCGCCCAATGCGATCAGACAGACGCCCCCAGGCCGCACCGAAGAGACCTGAAAACATGGCATAGCTGACAATGATCAGAGCGATATCCATCTTGTCTGCCCCGAGTTGAGGCGACAGGAAGGGCAGGATAGGGATGACAATCCCGAAGCCAATCAGGTCGAGGAGAACGACCCCGAAGAGAATAGGCATCGCCGGCCCCTGAGACGGTTACTCAGGGGAAACCTTACTTTTATTGGGCTTGCCCGGTTTCTTGGCAGCAGGCTTGTCCGCCTTTGGCTTCGGCTTACGCTTGGCGGGCTTTTCCTCAGAGAACACCCTGCTTTCTTTATTTTCCCTGGAAATGTCCAGTCGCTGACCACTGACCCGAACCTTTTTCAGGTGTTTGAACAACTCCTTGGGCATGCCCTCAGGCAAATCCACGGTGCTGTAGTCTCCATAGATTTCTATCCTACCGATATACTCGCTGTCCAACTCGGCCTCATTGGCAATCGCACCAACAATATTCGCGGGCTTGACCCCATGTTCCAGACCAACCTCTATACGAAACCGCTGCATGTCCTTGTCGGGAGCAGGCACATCAATTTGCTTTCGCTGCCGGGGCGCCGTGGGCTCTGTACTTTTGCTACCGCTGGATTTGCTGTCGAGAAAATCGCGCGCTTTATCTGCAGTACTGTCTTTCGTCTTTTCCTTTTCATTACGCGTCTTACTCTTGGCCGGCTTGCCAGAGACAACCCCAGGCGCGACCAAAGAGGCCTTGCCCTCAGCGAGGATCGCCAGGGCGGCGGCAATTTCGATGACCGGCACGCCAAACTCGTGCTGATATTCATCGACGAGCTTCCGGTAAGTCTCCAGCTTGCGGGTATCCAATACCTCGGTAATGCGCTGCTTGAATTTTCCAACGCGCTTGTCGGTCACTTCTGCTGCCGTCGGCAATTCCATTTTTTCAATGGTCTTACCCGTGGCCTTTTCAATCGCCCGCAATAATCGACGCTCGCGATTCGCGGCAAACAATATTGCATCGCCCTCTGCGCCGGCTCTACCGGTACGACCAATGCGGTGAATATACGCTTCCACGTCATAGGGGATATCATAATTAATGACGTGACTGATGCGTTTCACATCCAGACCCCGGGCCGCAACATCCGTCGCCACCAAAATATCCAGCTTTCCCGTCTTCAGGTTGTCTATGGTTTTTTCTCGCAATTTTTGTGCGATGTCACCATTTATAGCTGCACAGGCATAACCTCTGGCAGACAATTTATCCGCCAGTTCCGTGGTCGCAATCCTTGTGCGGACAAACACGATCATAGCCTTGAAGTCTTCGACTTCCAAAATGCGGGTCAAAGCATCCAGTTTGCTGCTGCCGGCCATCATCCAGACCCGCTGACGGATAGACTCGTTGGTTACCGTCTTCATTTTGATGGTTACTTCACGGGGGTCAGTGAGGTATTTTTGTGCTATTCGACGAATGGCGGTGGGCATGGTGGCTGAGAACAGCGCTGTTTGGCGCTCTGGTGGTGTCTGCTCAAGAATCCACTCCACATCGTCAATAAACCCCATGCGAAGCATTTCATCCGCTTCATCCAGCACCAACGTCTGCAGTTTGGACAAATTCAGGGTTTTACGCCGCATATGGTCCATGACCCGACCGGGTGTGCCCACCACCACGTGGACACCACGCTCTAACTGCCGTTGCTGTCCACGAAAGTCGGAACCGCCGTAGACGGGCAATACCCTGAAGCCAGAAATGTGTTTGGAATAGGTCTGAAACGCTTCTGCCACCTGAATGGCCAGCTCCCGGGTGGGCGCCAATACCAGCACCTGGGGCAGCTTCTGGCTAAGGTCCAGCTTGGCCAGTACCGGCAGCGCAAAAGCGGCAGTTTTACCTGTGCCCGTCTGGGCCTGGCCCAACAAGTCCACGCCCTCCAGCATGTGGGGAATAGTCGCAGCCTGAATCGCCGAGGGCGTTTCGTAGCCAACATCTTTGAGTGCTTTATGGAGGGAGGCTGGTAGGTCCAGCTCTGAAAAACTGGTTACCGCGTTATCTGAGGACATGATTGCACCTTGAGGTGAGAGAAGAGCCGCCGAGAATGCAGCGGCGGGCGATTATACAGGGCATAAGACCGCACGCAATGGCTGCGGTATTAAGTCACTAGCTTAGCAGGCAATGCCTTTTCCCGCTCGCGGGACAACAGGCTGCTTCATTCGCCCCAACCCGACCATGGAAAAACCAGGCTACAACAGCAATCGCAGCCCCAACTCGACCGATCGCCCGGCTTCCGGCGCAACATCTCTCAAAAAAGACGTGCTGAGCCGGATTTCTTCATCTGTGATATTTTTGAAATCAAGGGACAATGTGAACTCACTGCCGCCTCGGGAAAACAGGTAATCTGCGCCCATGTCCCAGCGTGTATACGCTTCGCTTGCCCGCTCGTTATCACCCGGTCGATCCTGGGCGGCCGCATCAATCACTTGAGCCCAGAGTGTTGCGCGGTCGCTGCTCCAATTCAATCTGGCACCCAGGCGAGCAGGTGGCAGGCGTGGCACATCGCCACCAGTATCCAACTCGCCACGAATACTATCCCCAAACAAGCCCAGTGCAAGTTGGCCATCGGCCAGTGCCATCAGAGCAAACTCAGTATCAATCTCCAGACCATAGAACTCAGCATCGTCCTGGGTGTAGCGTAAAACCGGTACACGATCCACCTCAAGCCCCGTATTCAACAGATTGATATAATCAGAAAAGTCGTTATAGAACAGGGTCACATCGACAAAGTGACTGCCCAGCGACCAGTGCATGGACAAATCGAGGTTATTGGATACCTCTGAGTCCAGATCGGGATCACCCAGCTCTATCGCGCCCGTGGCTGCATGCACGATCCAGTCCTCAGGGCTTTCACCCGCCACGTTGGAATAGAGTTCCTCGGTGGCTGGCGCGCGTTCCGCTCGAGAGAGCGCCATCCCCAACATCCACTCACTGTTGAGTTCCCACTGTATGGAGCCGGAGACACTGAAGCCGAGAAAGTCCCTGTCTTCGACGCCATGATTTAGGGGGCTGCGCTCATCGTGGTCAAGCCGAAAGCCGGCCTCATAGGTCCAGCGATCCCAGTGCAGATCTTCCAGTAAGAACAGCCCCAGGCCCAAGCTGTCTGTCTCGGGAACAAAAGCCTCTTCACCCAGGGCGCTAAACTCCCCGTTTTTAGCCTGCAAACCGAAAACACCGTGTAAGGGCCCCAGTGGCTCATGTACCAGCTCCAGCCGGGTCTCCCAGGTCTCATTGCTATACACCGTGCCAATCTCACCGTCGGGTTCTATTTCACTGTGCTCGTAATCCGTAAACGTCAGAAAACCTCGCAGCACTTCCAATCCGGGCAGTGGTTCGTGCCAGTGCAGGGCCGCATCGTAACGAGTCTGCTCTACATCCAGACGCACACCCCCGCCCTCATCTTCGGCCTCATCACCTGCCTCATCATCTTCATGCTCATGCGCTCCACCGGGAATACCATAGGTATTTTCCAGACGACTGACGGCCAAACCCAGGAACCCTTCCTCAAAATGATAACTGCCGCCCAGCGTGGCGTTGCGGGTAAGCCCATCCGTATTCGCGATGTAGCCATCCGTAGTTTCGTGTTCCACATCATGGCCGTCGCCATGCTCATCCTCACGGGCGGCCGGTCCCGGTATCTCAAGGTCATCCCAGTCCCGATACAGGCCATCGAGATGAAAAGCAAAAGCACCACTCCCCAGGTCTGCCCGTACAACGACCGTATCCATATTGGAGGCGGTATCATGCCGATATTCCACCCCCCCACTGACCCCTTCCTCCAGTGTCGTTGGAATGCGGTTATCGACGACATTCACCACTCCACCAATGGCACCACCGCCATAGAGAAGAGTAGCCGGGCCACGCAGTACTTCTATACTGTCGGCCAGCATCGCTTCTACCGCAACTGCGTGATCCGCACTGAGGTTGGAGGCATCGGCGCTGCTGGTACCATTTTGCAATACGGTGACACGTGCACCCTGCTGACCGCGAATCACCGGCTGACCCACCCCCGGCCCAAAGGACGCATTGGCAAGCCCTGGTGAGTTACTAAGAGTTTCACCGATAGTGGACGATGCCGCCCTGCGAAGATCCTCGCCCAACAATACCGTGACAGGCAGGGCAGTCTCGGCCGTTTTCTTGTGCAGGGGAACAGAAACCAGAACATGCTCCATGACGGGCTGCTCAGTTGCCATTGCGGTGCCGGTCGCGAGTGCCAACAGCGGCACACCAAGAAATTTCATCAGCGTGCCCGCCTAGCGAGGCTTGTAACTTGCAACGACATCTCCGCCGGCCAGCAGAGACAAAGTCTCTCCCTGCAAACGGAAACTGCTCACCAAACCCAGCATTTGCATGTAGGTCCTCTCGAGATCACCGCCTTCGGGGCAGGCCATCAATGTGCCCGCCATGAGCCCAAAACCCAGCGGGCTCCCCTCAGGGTTGCTACCTTCGCGGGTATAGCCACCCATATACTGGTTACAGCCGGAGAAACCAGCGACACGCATTTCCCCGGGCTGAAACTGCAGGTCTATGGGCTTGCCCTGTGCGCCCGGCGTGGCCGGTTCGCCATTCAGGGCCTGCAATACCCAGACGGTATTCTCAAACGTCGGGCCAGGGGGCGTTATTCGCTCGGGCACCCGCTGCACCAACACCTCAACCGGATTGCCGCTGAAAGCGTCTATATAATCCATATTGGTAAACAGCAAGCGATCATCCAGCCGAATCGTAGCGTGCAATGCATAACGCATCTGTTCGTCGATTTGCGCGGGGTCGTATTCAATGGAAAAATTGTAGGGAGGACCCCCTTCGGGGGTCAGGGCAAGCGTGGCCATCACCGAGGCCGGGGCATCCGCACGGGAGATATCCTGAAGTTCTACTTCCACGATCGCGCCGGGCGGCAGGGCCATGCGTTCTCGATAGACAACCGCGCCTTCTACCTTACCCACCACCGCGTCCTGCCTTCCGTCAGTGTCAAACGTGCCAGCACCCTCACTACAGGCTATCAGCAGACCTGCCAAAACAATAAGACCTACTGCACGCACGAAACCCTGCATAAATTTAAACTCTGTAATCCGCATAAAACGCTCTCCGAGTGACTCGCCGGGAAGAATACTCTAAATCCCGGTATTACTCAGAGTACTCAAGCCGATAATTGTTCCAGCATCAGGCGCATTTTTTCATGCAACATATTGACCGCTTTCAGCGGGCGAATCATCACCTTGAACTCGGAAATCTTGCCGTCGGCCGCGAACGTTATGATATCTACACCGTTTACGATGATGCCATCCAGATCGCAGACGAACTCCAATACCGCATGCTCGGGCGTCACCACCTCCTTCACATATTCGAAGCTCTCGTTAAAGACATTCATAGCACCGGTAAGGTAGAACTTCGTCAGTTCCCTGCCTACCTGCGGCTTGTGCACGACCGGAGACAGGAAGACGCAGTCTTCGGTGAGAATTTCATCCAACCTGTCCGGGTTGCCGTGTACAACCATCTCATGCCATAACTCAAGTGTATTCATAGACTATTTCTCCCAATCTTCAATTGCTTGCTCCTTAATTGACTTTCGGCGCCCAGGGCACACCGTTAATATGCCCTCCGCCATCAACAAATAATGTATTACCGGTCATGTAGCGGGACATATCCGAGGCAAGAAAAACGGCGACCGGCGCTATATCCTCTTCGGGATCCCCCATATAGCCCATGGGATTGGTATCTTTCAAATCTTCTGCCATATCAGGCGCCAGATCTGCCAAAAACTTGAACGGTGTCGTCGCAGCACCCGGGCAAATGATATTGGCAGTGATGCCATGGGCAGCCCACTCTACAGCAGCCGTTCGTGTATAAGCGCGCACCGCCTCTTTGGCGCTATTGTATTCTGCCGTGTACTTGTGGGCATTGACGCCATTCAGGGAACACAGATTAATGATGCGGCCATAGCGATTGGCTTTCATCGAGACAAAAGCGGCCTGCATCGCGGCGCTCACTGCAAAAAAGCCGGCGGTCATTCCCGCCCGCAGGCGCTGCTGATCAATGTTCTCTATCCGGGCCGGCGCATAGGCCATCGTCGGATAAGCGTTATTTACCAGAATATCAATGCGCCCCCAGTGGGCGACCGCCTGCTCAACCGCAGCAGTCACCGTGGCAACGTCCATAATGTCGGTGTGGACAAACAGGCCTTCACCACCCAGATCGGCTAGCTCAGAAGCCACTTGCTGACCCGTTTCAACATTAAATTCAGCGACGACAACCTTCGCGCCCTCGCGGGCAAACGCACGGGCTATGCCACGGCCAATACCTGCGCCACCGCCTGTAACCAGTGCGACCTTATCCCTTAACAACGCCATCTCTTTGACTCCTTCCAGATCCGCCTGCGCACGCCGATAACTTTGTCAGTATACAGAAAGGGCGCCAACTCTTGGCCGGTTTCCACCTTAGCGGCAACATTTAGCGCGGGGCATTGAGTGCGGGGGTAACCTCAAGCAGTCGGGCGCGAATAATATCAGTCCACACCTGGTAACCCGCTTCGCTAAGGTGCAGGCCGTCCCGCCGGTAGAACTGTTTGCCCGGGCGTCCACTGTGCATAAGCGCGGGACCGGTATCGATAAAGTGCAGTGCGGTATCAGTGGCCGAGTATTGCGCTATCAGACGATTGGTTTCTTGCGCCACGGGCCATATCTCCCAGCGCATCACCGAGGGCGTGATAGCAATATAAAAAATGGGCGTAAGCGAGTGCACGCCTCTTATCTCCGCTACCAACCGCTGGTAAGACTGTAACAGCACCTCGGGTTCTTTAACTTCACCCGGATGAATATCATTGGTACCAACAAAAATCACGATGGCTGCCGGTTGCTCAATGTCGACCAGGCGCTGGGCGTAATAAACCGTGTCTGCCATCTTAGCGCCGCCGAATCCACGCCTTATTGTCGTCATCGGCAACATATCCTGCGCCAGGCTATCCCATAAGCGAATACTCGAGCTGCCGATAAACAGGACAGATCCGGGCGGCCCCCGCGTGGTCTGTTCCAGCGCACGAATATCGGACTCCCACACCACAGGGTCTTCACTGGCAGCCTTACTGAACTCACCGTAGAGGTAATAGGCGGGAAAAGACAGCAATACTGCGATCGCCCCCAGAGCGATCAAGAGGTACTTCAACCAGGGTTTCAAATTAGTTCACCAGAGGGCCCAGAAAATCATCAATTGCCGCGCGTGCAGCAGGCTCATTCAAAGTGGGGGCATGCCCCCACTGTTGGGGACTCAACGTACTGAATATCGCACAGCAGTGCAAACGATAAGGGCAGCCTGAGGCTTACAGGTCAACTTCCTGGGTGAACTCTTTCTCAATTTTCTGCTGCATTTCGTACTGAACAACCCCCTTGCGCCGCTTTGAGTCACTCATTCGCTTGGCATAACGCTGCTTGCGGTAATGGGCCACCATCCGCTCGAACCGCCCCTCTTCGGTCTCACCGGCAATCAGTTCTTCGATGAACGCAATATCAATCCCTATCCGATACGCTATGCGGCTTGGCCGTATCTTATGAGCATGAAATTCCGCCACAATATGGATCTGTTGCTCCCGGGTATGGTTGCACACTCTCGAATAGCCGTAGGGGGGAGAGGGCGTACGCTTGTCAGTCATTAAAAATTCCTCGTTCATTGTTACTTTTTAGCAGCTCAATCGCGTCTTGCCAAGCTCGAGCTGTAGCGACAGCTATTCCCCTTTGCCCACCCTTTCGGTAAAATGCGCGACCTCGCACTTGGTTAGGGCCTTCCCTGACACCACTAAATCACTCGAGTACCGCAATGACATTCGACGAACTTGGTCTGTCCGACACACTGCTGCTTGCCATTCAGGACAAGGGCTACAGCAAGCCTTCTCCTGTTCAGGCCGAGGCGATTCCCGCTGTTCTGGCTGGCCGTGATGTCATGGCTGCAGCCCAAACCGGCACCGGCAAAACCGCCGCGTTCACCCTGCCCATTCTACAGCTACTGCAGGACGGTCAGCGCGCACAAGCCAATCGCACCCGAGCGCTGATACTGACTCCGACCCGGGAACTGGCGGCCCAGGTTGAAGAAAGTGTAAGCACCTACGGCGCTCATCTCCCCCTGAGCTCCGCCGTGGTCTTTGGCGGCGTGAAGATCAATCCACAACTGATGAAACTCCGGCGTGGCGTAGACATACTGGTCGCGACCCCGGGTCGTTTGCTGGATTTACACAGCCAGAATGCCATTCGCTTCAATGACCTGGAAATCCTGGTACTGGACGAGGCCGACCGGATGCTGGATATGGGCTTCATTCACGACATCCGCAAGATATTGGCACTGCTGCCCGCCAAGCGCCAGAATCTGATGTTTTCCGCGACCTTTGCCAATGAAATCCGCACGCTCACCAACAAGATGCTGCACAATCCAGTGGAAGTTGAAGTCGCCAGCCCCAATGCCACCGCCGACAACGTTGAACAGTGGCTGTATCCCGCAGATAAGAAGCAAAAACCTGCGCTGCTGGCCCACCTTATAAGAGAAAACAACTGGGAGCAGGTACTGGTGTTCTCGCGCACCAAACACGGCGCCAACCGATTGGCCGAATTTCTGGGAAAACGGGATATTCACGCGGCAGCCATTCACGGCAACAAGAGCCAGGGCGCTCGCACTAAAGCACTGGCCGGTTTCAAGCAGGGAGAAATCAGGGTTCTTGTGGCCACAGACATCGCAGCTCGCGGCCTGGACATCCAGCAATTACCCCAGGTCGTCAATTTTGACCTGCCCAACGTGCCCGAGGATTACGTTCATCGCATTGGCCGTACTGGCCGCGCGGGAGCCTCGGGTAAAGCCTACTCTTTGGTCAGCGCCGATGAGATCAAGCAGCTCAAAGACATCGAGCAGGTAATACAGAAACACATTAAACGAGAATATATCAGCGGTTTCGAGCCCGACCACGAACTACCCGAAAGCGGCCCCCTGCGTGCCCACCGAGTCAAACGCCCTCATAAGCCGGGCAAGGGCCGCAAGTCTGGCGACAATACCGCGAGAAATCGCGGCAGCGATGGGCACAACCGGCCAGACGGTACCGGCTCCAGCCGTCGCCGCCGGGGAGGCAACTCAAAGCCAGCCGGCTCGCCCCGTTCCGGCAACCGCTAACCCGCCCCAGATCGCAGGTGCCCGCCCCTCAATGGGACGGGGATTGACTAACTATGGCCACATTCGACCTCTATTTACCATTAAACTCGCGTCTGTAGAGGACTATACTGGGCAGTTAGCATTAATTACCCGTTAAGCAGCGCCTTGTCGCTGAAGAGAGCCCTCGTATGAACGCACCAGAACAGATTCTTTCTCAGGATCAAATCGCTGAGAAAATGAACGCCGTATTGGCGGCGCAAAAAGCAGACTACATCAAAGAAGGTGCCGTCTCAGCGGAAACCCGCATCGACCGGCTGGACCGGGGTATCGATGTGATGCTCAAGTATCAGGACAAGCTGGTCGAGGCCCTGAACTCAGACTTCAGCTGCCGCCCCCGGGAAGTCACCATGCTGACCGATATCGCAGCTTCCGTTGTCCCCATGAAGCATGCCAAGAAGCACCTGCGTAAATGGATGAAAGCTGACAAGCGCCCGACGATGTTTCCACTCAATTTACTGGGTGGCCGCTCGCGAATCGATTATCAACCACTGGGTGTTGTAGGCGTCATCTCACCCTGGAATTTCCCGCTGAACCTGACCTTTGGCCCCCTCGCAGGCATTCTGTCTGCAGGTAACCGCGCCATGATCAAACCGTCGGAATTCACACCCGCAACCTCAGCACTGATGGCTGAAATGGTAGCCGAGGCCTGGGACGAGAAAGAAGTCGCCATATTTGATGGCGGCCCGGAGGTCGGACAGGCCTTTTCCGGCCTCGCCTTCGATCACCTGCTGTTCACCGGCGCAACATCAATCGCCAAGCACATCATGGCCGCCGCAGCTCGCAACCTGGTGCCTGTGACACTGGAGCTGGGCGGAAAATCGCCGGTCATTATTTCCCGCAGCGCCGATATCGAGAAAAGCATCGGCCGCATTATGGTTGGCAAGACCCTCAATGCGGGCCAAATTTGCCTGGCGCCCGACTACCTGATGGTGCCGGAAGAAAAACTGCACGAAGTCATTGCCGCTGCGCAGAAGGCGGTAACAGAGATGTACCCGACTATGCTAGACAACAAAGAATACACCTCTGTAATTAATGATCGCCACTACGATCGTCTGAACAGCTATTTGGCGGAAGCGGAAGAGCGCGGCGTCAAAACCATTGCCATTAACCCGGCAAATGAGGACTTTAGCGCTCAGCAGGGTACGCGGAAAATTCCGCCCACACTCATCGCCGAGCCAACGGACGACATGAAAGTCATGCAGGAAGAACTGTTTGGCCCGCTGCTGCCCATCCGTACCTACAAAGAATTTGATGAGACCATCAACTTCGTCAATGACAATCCACGTCCTCTGGCAGCCTACTATTTCGGTGAAGACAAGAAAGAAGAAGAGGCTGTACTGACCCGCACCACCTCTGGCGGCGTCTGTATCAACGACGTCATCATGCACGTGATGCAGGAAGAACTGCCCTTCGGCGGTATCGGCCCCAGTGGTACAGGCTCTTATCACGGTTTCCAGGGCTTCAAGAACTTCAGCCATGCCAAGTCAATTTACCGTCAGGCAAATATCAATGTCGGAAAACTGGGCGGCATGTTACCTCCCTATGGCAAGGCAACTGAAAGCACTATCAAAATGCAGCTCAAGAAATAGGGCTATCAGGACGTTGTGAGCCGCTGGATTTTTTCCTGCAGCTCACGGCGGGCCGGTGTTTGCTTAAGCACATTCAATTGTGCTTCTGCCTGCAAAAGTAAGGTTTTTGCCTTGACTGGCTGCTCTGCCAGTAACAGCAACTCCGCCATCTCGACTTTCCACACAGGACTCTCCCCCAAACCGACCTGTAATGTTCTGCATCGTTGCACGGCCGACGGCAGTTCACCCTGCTGCAATTCCAACTCAATGGCATAGCGCTGCAACTGGGCCTGTAGCCCTACTCGCGCCATACCCTGATCCAGAAGCTCAAGTGCCGGGCCACTGCCAACGCCAGGTTCCGCTGCCATTAAGCGGGCCGCCGCGAGGAAATCACCCGGCTGAGGTGCCGCAGCCAACTGAAGGTAAAGCTGGTAATCCGTCAGGGCCATCTCATTGAGCCCGGCCTCTTGCGCCGCTCGGGCCCGATACAGTAAGGCCACTGTGTCGGCTGGATACAATTCCAGATACCGCGATAATTCCTTAAGCGCTAAGGGGTATTCCCCCATCCGGTAGTACATCAACCCAAATTCAAATCCAACCCTGACGGGATCACCCAGACTTTGCGCCCGGGTGAAATCTGCTAACGCCTTGTTCCATTGGCTCTGATGGGAATATAGACCACCGCGCTTGATATACAGGGCTTGCTCACCCGGTTGTTCTTCTATCATCCCATTCAACCGAGCAATACTGGCCTCAGCACCCGGATGGGCCGCAAGCTGCCAGACCGGCAGTAAGAGCAGGACTGCAAACAAAAAATGGCAAGATCGCAAACCGCTCTACCGCTAACGGGTAATGGTGAAGTGATCGAGAACCACACCGTGTTCATCGACAAACCGAGAGGTCAACGTGGTGGCAGTGGCATCCAATACCACGGAGCCTTTCCTGGCCAAGCCGTGCGGCCTGGACCCGGGGGTGGACGCATCAAACGTCCGGTGGGCCGGATGCATTAGCCAGTCTTTAGGGGTGCAGCCCAATGCCCTCCCCTCGGGGCAAGGGTTCTCATCATCAGCCTTACCCGCGCTACCTGCGACGGTGTACACGGCCTTATCGTCGCTTCCGCTGCTGGGACTTAGCTGGCGATAGACCTCTTCACCCTGCCCCAGCGAAGGTTCACCTGCGGCATTCAATTCAGCGTGCTGGCTGGCATCAAAGGTTTCCGAGAGACCGTGATGCCCGTGCAGATACCAGGAGCGCTCATAGGAATGGGCGTGCCCGCTGTAGACCACATCGACCCCATAATCTTCAAAGACCGGCGCAAAGGTCTGGCGCATATCGATCTCAGGCTGCTCCAGGTTGGAGTCGTGGTTTTCGCCTTTGGAGTAAGGCGGATGATGAAAAATAACAATCGTCCAGTCCTGGGTGTTATGACTCAGGTCATCGACTAGCCAATCGCGCATGGCCATCCGCTGAGCCGGATCACGGTTGGACAACTGCGAGTCCAGACTGACCACGTGTACGTTACCATGATCAAAGGCATAGTACTGTTCCGTGCCGCTGGCCACCCCGCCTGCCTCCCCTTTGCTGGGCAGACTGAAGATATCCAGATAGGGCGGACCACCGCCATCCGGGCCCTTACCATCGCTGTCATAACTGGCAGGGTCAGATGATTCACTCACACCCCCAAACGGCATAACCACAGGCCCCTTGTCACACCCCGGTAACTCGGCCAGCAGGCAGATATCCAAAGCAGCCATCCCCATTTCATGGTTACCTATGGTCGTCCAGGTCGCTGTGCTGCGGATGACATTCGGGTAAATATCGAAAAAAGCGCCCTGCCACTCGGCATCAGTGCCCTCCAGGTAGGCGTTATCACCCAGCAGCAGAAGCATATCGACCCCCTCGTTCCCCGCCTGCTCCAGGTTGTACTTTAGAAAGCCCTGCTTAACCTCCACCGCTTCGCCGGGATGCGTGTACTTGCCTCGAAACTTCTCTGTGGCGGTGCCCGAGTCCCCGAGCAACCAGATATGCGTATTGCCATCGGCAGGCACCTCCCCCTTGCGAGGTGCGGTGCGAAACTGTTGCGTTTCCATCCCGGCCAAGGCACCACCGATGGAATAGTAATACACCGTATCGGGCTCCAGCCCTGTCACATGGGCCAGTTTGTGGCCCGCAGTATCAACCGCGCTGACACGTATATCCAGATGATTCATATCCGTGCCCGCACAGGCAACTTCCGCATCTCCTCGCCACTTGATGATGGCGCTGTTGTCGGTTACCTGCTGCAGGAACAGGCGACTGGAGGCCTGCTCCTCGCCAGTGCAACTGCTCACACGCTGCTCGGTACTGCTGCAAGCGCTCAGTAGTACTGCGGAAACTGAAAAAGCTAACAGTGAAGCTGTAGTGCGACTGCTACAGACCGTACGTGGTGTATTCATTAACAAATTATCCTTTTCCAGAGGTTCAGAGCGTAATCTGAGTCTAATAATAGTCGATAGAAGAAATTACGCCTTGCCACTCAGTACCGCGGAATAAACAAGGCGCCTGGTTCGCTCTAGCGGATCCTGCCACCCACGGAAATGCTGGTATGAGCCCTGTTCCCATAGCCACCGCGATAGCCTCCACCGTAACGGCCATAAGAACCATAGCCGCTGGAAACACCCACGCTTCCATAGACCTGGGGGTCATCGCAGCCAGACAGCAGTGTCATCGCACCAAGGAGAGAGATGCCCATCAGGGCCTTCACGAGATAGTTCATTGTTCTTCCTCCGCAAGCTCAACGATGGTCTGATTATCGGTCCAGGTCTGTAGCGCAATACCCGCACCCGAGGGGCCGGAAATAACCGCAACCTGGCCCCCCCCTGGGCGGGAGGTAGCCGGCACCAGGATTTCACCACCCAGAGTCTCAACCTTCGCTAATATGGAATCCAACTCGTCTGCACC
>JBALWA010000039.1:0-45551 GCA_036960305.1 Halioglobus sp.
ATGACCCAGAGACTGAAAATAGCCCAGGTCGCGACCCGGGCCGCAGCCAAAATCGAGGATATCGAGCGCGCGCCCTTCAGGGAATTGACTGAGGAACTTCTCATAATTTTGAGTGACATCGTGATCTTTCGTTCCCCGCCAGAAAGACGAGGCACTGTTCTCATAATGTCCCAGGGTGATGGCTTCGATCTCGGATAATTGCGACTCGGGAATCTTTTCTACCATCGAGGGCTGCTACTCGGCTACTTGCTCTGTTCAATGCATTTGCGTAACTTGCGGATTATACCAGATCCTAATCTTGTGCGGTGAGTGCGTTCGAATATTTGCACCATACGGCCCCCCCCGGGGCAGAAACTCCAATCCAACCCGACGTACTCGACGCGGGTGATGTGTTGCAAGGGTATTGCCAAGCAAAGCGCACAAGGGGAATTCCAAAAATTTCGTAGACAATACAACCTTTGACCTCCGAAACACCAAGACGGGATCTTCCGCTTCTGGCTACCAGAGCTTTCACCATGACCTGGACTATATCATCACCCACGGTATTGCTCGCTGGGAGCCCTTGGTGTCTTACACGGTCGATTCCACGGTGCCGTGCCAGCATCTCTTCGACGCGTTCTGGCTTGAGTGGGTCCTTCCCCTGCAGAAACAACTCGATATGGTCCAGTTGGTCATTACCCCAGAACAGCTCCCCATCAATAATAAATGTTGGGACGCCAAACACATCCTGACCGATTGCCAATTCTGTCTCCAGATGCAGAACATCTTTTACTTCCCGTGTTTCTATCGCTGCCAATAGCGGAGTAGCGTCGAGCCCAGCGCTGGTCAGAATGGGTGCCGGTTCGATCGTTGAACCCAAATCCGCTCCCTCAGACCAGCCAGCGCAAAAAAATTCTCAATCAGTTGTGGTTGATGTTCTCCACAAACTTCCGGCAGGGAGAGTCTAAGGCTGGGTAGGATGTCCATCTGATTCTATTGATGAATTAGTAACTCACCACCTACAGGCGTCGCGGCCATATCTACAGCTATCTGCGCAGGATCGCGATCCAGCGGCCCAAGTTGAGTAGGCTTGCCAATGAGCCCGCCACGTAGGTCAGCGCTGCCGCCTTGAGAATTTTCTCCGCATGCTGCAGGTCCCCGTCGCGCAGGTAATCGCCTTCTTTCAATATCGGTAGGGCCTTTCGGTAACTCGCGTCGAACTCTACCGGGAGTGTCACCAGGTGTACCACGGTGCCCAGTGCCATTGACATCGCACCGATCAATATCGTCAAGATGCTCGCCTGTGGGGCCCTGGTGAGAATAAATACAATGGGTGCGGCGATCAGCAGTATCCCTGCGAACCGCTCCGCTACCATCGCGGTCTTGGCAAGTGTCTGCCGTGCCCGGAACAGAGATTCACCGCGTGCATCCTGAATGGCATGACCCACTTCGTGGGCTGCAACTGTGACTGCCGTCAGGGAGTAGCCTGTATAGTTCCCCGGTGTTAGGCGAACAGCTCTGGCTGCTGGGTCGTAATGGTCACCGTCGGGAGTTTCTTCCACCTTCACGTCGCCCAGGTCGAACCTATCCAGTATGTGTCGCGCGAGTTCGCCACCGTTGCCGTGCTCCTTGTAGCGGTCAGCGGGTTCACTGTACTTCTTCATCACCTGCCTCACCCATAAGCCGGGAAGAGTTACGCAGACTATCAGAACAATAAAAATTAGGAGCCAGATCATAGAGCACAGTATGTCATAAATGCCCTATCAGTCTTAGAGAAAGGTTTGGTTGGCGGTAGATGTAAAGGAATCCCGTCAGCCCCGAGTTGACGCAGGAACCCACCGATGAGGCTGCGTTGGCTCAGGCCTATGAAGCTCTCACTGTGTAGTGGTCCGATAGACTGTTTGGAACGCACGATCCGCAGCTACGAAGTTTGACCATATTCTTCGGCGATGAAATCGAAAACTCGTCGAACTCGCAAACTGGTTCGCAGTTCCTGATGGCATACCAGCCAGATCGACAACTCCATTACAGGCCCCATATGTTCGAAGGCTCGCACCAAGCTCGCGTGTTTTTTTATCACGTACTCAGGCAAAAACATCAGGCCCATACCTTCCTTGCAAAGCTCAAACTGCATTGGTTGAAACGCAGTGACAAGCTGAAAATTCTTTTCTGAGAGCTGCCAACCTTGCTGGCCAAGTACGTCTGCCACCATATTACTTCGGTCGAAGCCAATGATCTGGACATCCGTGAGTTCTGAAACACTCGTAAATGTCGGGAGTTGTTCGATGTAATCCCTCGTGCCACACAGCCAGATTACTTCTTCTCCAATTGTCTTGGCAATGAGATCATGCTGAGTCGGCCGAAAACTTCGAATCGCAATATCTGCATCTCGGCGTTTCAAATCACTTGCCTCGTTAGTGACAATCACCTCAATATCAATGCCAGGCTCTTGCCGGCGTAATTTTGCGATGATTTTTGGCAATCGAAATACCGCGTCCGATTCAGCGGCAGAAATCGTTATAGAGCCCTCTATCTGTTGAGATTGGCCTGTTGCAGCCAATGAAAGCTGCGAGGCAGCCTCGCCCATTAGGCGCGCGGGCTCTAATAACTGCACGCCACTGTCGGTTAGTACTAACCGCTGTCCAACTCGCTCAAATAGGGTGATGCCTAGTTCGGCCTCTAGCGCGGCAACTTGACGGCTCAATGTCGGTTGCGTTAGGCCTAAAGCCTTTGCTGCAGCTGATAAAGTACCTTCTTCAGCAGTAACCAAAAAGGCTCGAGTGTAGTTCCAATCAAAATTTGCCGAGTCCCAGTTCATACGTATATGTATACCATGTATTCAATTAACGCAATATACACACTAGATATGTATATATAAAGTGCTTGCAAATTAATGGATAGCGGGAAGGTAAAAAATGACTACTCTCGTAGTTGGAGCAAGCGGAGCAACGGGCCGCTTACTGGTAGAGCAATTGCTGGCTAAAAAAGAAAACGTAAGAGTTATCGTCCGCTCAATAAATGATCTCCCACTTACCTTAAAGAAAAATTGTCAGCTGCTGATTACCGAGTCAAGCCTCTTGGATATGACAGATGAAGCATTATCGCAACAAGTACAAGGGTGTTCTGCTGTCATTTCGTGTCTTGGGCACAACCTCACCCTCAACGGAATGTTTGGTCATCCCAAGCGCTTGGTAACCGATGCGGTAAAACGCCTTACCCACGCCATCGTTGAGTCCATGCCTGTCATTCCGGTCAAATTCATATTAATGAATACTACCGGCAATCAAAATGTGCAGGCGGGTGAAAGAATATCAATGGCACAATCAATAGTTCTTGGGCTTATCAGGTTGTTGCTGCCACCGCATTTAGACAATGAACTAGCGGCAACGTACTTGCAATCGAGTTTTGGCGAGAACCAGAAGTTGATCGAATGGGTAACTGTGCGCCCCGACAGTCTAATCGATCAGGAGTTGGTGACTGAGTACGATGTGCACGCCTCTCCAATTCGCAGCGCCATTTTTGATGCGGGTAACACAAGCCGAATAAACGTTGCTCACTTCATGTCTGAATTGATTGCTAGTGGTGAGATATGGGGGAATTGGAAATTCCAAATGCCCGTAATCTATAACGCGCTATAAGAATCAGTAAATCGCGAGCTGATTATTCCCAAACCCTAAAGAAACACTATTAAAAATGGATCATTTTGTGAAATACGCATTACCCCTCAGCATTTTGTTAACTGCAGTATGCTCTCGAGCCATCGCCGCTGATGAATCTAAAAGCAGTGGTTTTTACGGGCGGCTAGCGCTAGGACAATCTACCATCGATTTTGACTCTGAGCTTGAGCAAGCAACTAAAAGCGATAACACCGACTTCTCCTGGGAGGTGGGTGCTGGTTATCAGTTTAACAAAAAGTGGAGCATCGAATTAGCCTGGCTGGACATGGGAGACCACAGTGTTTCGGGGCCACTATTCCTTACCGATGCTGCCACCCAAAAAACGATCGCGCGGGAAGCGACGGCTGAGGCACAGCTGCATGGTGCCGTGGTGCGCGCAATACGAACATTTCATTTCACGGAACGGCTTAATCTGTCGGTGAAGGCTGGCGTGTATGCCTGGGATCAGGACGGCGAGGGTCGATTGCTCGCCGAGGAGAGTCGTCCGGAGGTATCATTTGATCTTGATAAAAGCGGCTACGACATAACCTACGGTTTGTCAGCTGGATATAAGTTAAAGGAGGGTGCCTCTGTGGCGCTAGAATGGGATCACCATTCAATTTTTGATGCTGACGTATTTTCAATTTCCCTAAAGAAGAAGTTTTGAAGGTATCGCCAACTTAACTGCCCGAAATTGTTAGAATCGGGCCATGAATACTTACAAGCGCCACAGATTCCCCCCCAGACATCATTTTCTGTGCCGTATGGCTCTACTATCGCTTCAATCTCAGTCACCGAGATATTGAAGACCTGCTAGCTCAGCGAGGCATCACTGTCAGCAAAGAAGTGATTCGTCTTTGGTGCATCAAATTCGGTGCCATTTATACCCGCCGCTTGAAGGCAGACGACGGGGTTCTCTGATCTTTAGAAGTTAATTTGTCATTACCCCGAGCTGAGTACCCGGTACGCGCTGGCAAGATTTTTGCTATAGTACTCTAAAGAAAACGAGAAGGTAATATGGCTGAACAATTCGACATTATCATTATTGGCGCTGGCCTGTCGGGCATAGGGGCTGCTTACAAGCTGCAAAAAAACCACCCGGACAAAAGCTACGTCATTCTGGAAGCCAGGAACAATATCGGTGGCACATGGGACTTATTTCGCTACCCCGGCATTCGATCAGACAGCGACATGTTCACCCTCGGCTACGGTTTTAAACCCTGGCGCGGGGGCAAGTTGTTAGCCGACGGACCAGCTATAAGAGATTACGTATCAGAAACAGCGCAAGAAAACGGTATTGAACAACGCATTCGCTTTGGACAACGCATGCAGAATGCCAACTGGGATAGCGTATCTTCGACCTGGACGGTCGCGACCGGAGACCATGAATATCGCGCCAATATGCTGTTAACCTGTGCAGGCTACTATAGTTATCAAAAACCCTATATTCCTGATTTCGCGGGCGTGGATGGCTTTGAAGGTCAGTTTTTTCACCCTCAGTTTTGGCCAGAAGATTTGAATTGCGCCGGGGAAAAAGTCGTGGTCATAGGTTCGGGGGCCACTGCTGTTAGCCTGGTACCTGCTTTGGTACAAAGCGTTGCCCACGTCACAATGCTACAACGTTCGCCAACTTATTACGGGTCGCGTAGTAAAATCGACAAGTTGGGCGTGCTAGTAAGCAAAGTATTATCTGAACAAACAGCGTACGACTTTATACGCTGGAAAAATGCGATGATACAGCGTTTTACCTATGGACTGTCTCGCACTTGGCCAGCGGCCTTGCGATGGTTATTGCTTAGAGAGGCGCGTGTTCAATTGGGTGAAGGCTTTGATATTGCGGCCGATTTCACTCCGAGCTACAACCCGTGGGACGAACGACTTTGCGCTCTGGATGAGAACGATTTGTACGAGGCCTTCAAGTCCGGCAGGGCAAGTATTGTTACTGACGAAATTGACCACTTTGTCGCAAACGGAATCAAACTGAAATCCGGTAAAACCATCGAAGCGGATATCGTGGTAGCTGCTACCGGCCTCGAGATGGCCATCAACGGTGAAGCGGATCTGATGGTAGACAGTACGCAAATCAACCTCTCTGACACCTGGAGTTATAAAGGCATGATGTATTCAGGCATCCCAAACCTGATAAATACCTTCGGCTATATCAACGCCTCCTGGACGTTGCGAGCAGACCTGATCGCCGACTTTGCCTGCCAGGTGATTGGCCGTATGAAGAAAACCAAGACCAAACAGGTGACACCCGTGTTACGTGCCAGTGATGCCGATATGCCAGCACGTCTATGGATAGATGATTTTCAGTCCGGGTACATGCAACGGGGTCTGCCCAAGTTTCCCAAGCAAGGTGATAGAGAGCCGTGGATTAACAATCAAAACTATCGACTGGAGAAAAAGACCATTGGTAAAGCGTCGCTTGATGATGGTGTATTAACTTTCAAATAGCCCTTATCGGGGTACTGACATATCATTGTGAATCAGACAATAAGAGAACTGATCCGAACTTTGAGCTGGGGCCGAACTTCGAGCTGGCTGATTTTGATCGTGAATTGGCAATTCGATACCAATAGGGTGAGCGAAGGATAGGCTATGTCATGGCAGCCCCCTAAATTTGGGCTGGTATGTTATGGTGCCTTCTTTTTTATTGGGATGTAACAAAATGAGCGATGTCATTACTACTGCTTCAGGTTTGAAGTATGAAATTCTGGAAAGCGGCAGCGGGGCAACTCCTGGACCAACCGATACCGTGAGCGCGCACTACCATGGGACATTTGAGGATGGCCGAGTCTTCGATAGTTCTGTCGAGCGTGGTCAGCCGATTGATTTACCTGTGAACGGTGTTATTGCTGGCTGGACTGAAGCCTTACAGATGATGAAGGAAGGTGACAAGTGGCGACTTACAGTAACTCCCGAGCTTGGCTACGGAGCCAATGGCGCGGGACCGATTCCGGGCAATACTACACTGGTGTTTGAAGTCGAGTTGATTGCTGTCCGCTAGAGATGGCTTAGATCACCTTGCCGGTAGAGCTGAGTGATAAACGGGGGATGGCGATGGCGGGACGGGCGATGTAACGTCAGAGCCGAGAAAAGGCCCCATCGGGGCCTTTTCTCTAGTAGCACCTAGATTACCAGTCCTTTGTTTCGTAATTCCTCGCCGACGACCTCTGCCAGTACCCGCGCGTCCTTTTCAATGACGCCAAACGTAGTGGCTGACTCTGTATCCATGCTCCAGATTTTGCTGCCGCTCTTGGCGTCCCAAAGGGTCAGCCGCAATTTGTACCGGCGAGCTTTATCATAGGCCGCCATGTTGGCTATGCCTGATATATCAGCGATCTCCGGCTGGTCGAGTATCAAGGCAGTCCAAAACGCTACTCCGGTGGCTTTAGTTGTTTTCACTGCCGCTTTACTTTGTTCTTCAATCATTTCGATGGTCATGGCGCTATCTGCGCCTGCTTGCTGGGACAGGTTGGTAATTACCTGCTTGTCCTCTAATGCAGTGACACCAGGCAGGTGGGTGTAAGTAGGGCTGGCGCTGATGCCACTCGAGTTCATGGATGCGCTGAATGAGTCCTCGAACTCGGCTCGCCCTTGCTGGTCCTCTGTCACCATGAATACGGCGATGGACGCCACTGGCTGGCTGAGAGCGGCAGCTTCGCTACTGACAGCTTCTATTTTGGCGCTCTCGTTGACGGCGGGCTGGTGGCTGGTGGCGCAACCTACAGTCAGCACGATGGACGCGGCGGCGATGGCTCTAAATACAATTTTTGCTCTCATGACCTATATCCTCATAGGAAGTTGGGTGGTTGGCTACGCTGAGCCGATGAGGCCACAATACTTACGATTAACAATCTTTTAAATATATGTATAAAGATGTTTATATATAAAAAATAGATGTATATAGTTTTAGTCTAAAGATTGGAGAGGCTCGAATGCTAAATAAGCTACAAATCAGAGATATACGATCGCTGCAAATTTTTACCGAGGTGGTTGATTCTGGCGGTATTTCCGCCGCCCAGGAATCATTGGGTATGACTCAATCCAATATCAGCGCGCAATTGCTCGATCTTGAGGCTCGCTTGGGCGCGAAGTTATGTGACCGTGGGCGTGCGGGTTTCAGGGTGACGGAGGAGGGCGCTGAGGTATATGCCACTACCCGCTCATTGTTGACAGATTTGGCTGACTATCAGGACCAGTTGCAGTCCATCGGCAGCGGGTTGCGAGGTGAGCTACTTATCGGGCATATGGATCACTACCTCAGTCACCCGGAAGGTAAGTTGGTGGATGCCTTGGAGCACGTGGCCGGGTTGTCAGCAGATATCTACTTTAATCTGCGCACAGCATCAATGGAGTCGTTGCACGATGCACTGACCAATTCGGACATTCAGTTAGCTATAGGGACTTTCACTACGTTTGATAGTGCGATGGAATATTACGAAATTCACCAGGAGCAACAAATTTTGTGCTGCTCTAGCGAGCACCCTTTGGTCCGGGAGATTGGCGAGCCGGGCCGGGCGCAGGTAGCCAGTGCCGGCTACGCGCGTGCTTTGTATAATTATGGTCAAGATTCAGAGGTGTTGGATAACTGCCTCGCTACGGTGCATCAAGTAGAGGGTATGACTGCTTTTATACTGAGCGGTAGAGGTGTGGGCTATATCCCCGATCATGTGGCTCGTCCCTTCATACATTCTGGCCACATGGTCAACCTGCTACCAGAAGAGTTTGGCGCCAGTTTGCCGGTTTACCTGGCTGTGCGCATAAAGTCTCTTGAGTCACGTCTGGTCGAGCGATTTGTCAGGGTTTTATTGGGTCTATCGGGATTGAGTTTTGACCCTGAAAGAGTTTAGCAAATATGGCACCCCGGCTGAAGAAACGTAACGGGATTTTTTGATGGAGCGGGGTTGAGCGGGCGAGACCGAGCTTCTTCCGAGCTTGTAAGCCAGATTACGAAATGGCCATTAACAGACAATCGCTGATTAGCTGCGTTAAACTACTTAAACACGTTGAAAACACATAATTCTCTAGGGCTATAAACCGATATTATGACGAAAAAAACATTGTCTTTGAAGGTGAAACGGAATAAGGACTCTAAACAAGTAAGTGAGGTGGTCAAAGATGTACCTCATTCTGACCCACAAAAGCGTTTTCTAAATGGCATAGCCATTAATCCTTCTGAGTGTATTCGCCTGGAATTAGGTTCTCAGCAACTTACCACGCGAGCGATAGATTTGGTCACGCCAATTGGAATGGGGCAGCGTGGTTTGATTGTTGCTCCACCGGGCTGCGGGAAAACGACCATTTTGAAACATATTTGCCAAGCAGTGGGGGAAGCTTATCCCGAGATAAAGCTTTATGCGTTACTAATTGATGAGCGTCCGGAAGAAGTTACGGATTTTAAGCGCAGCGTGCCGGCACAAGTACATGCTTCGTCCTCGGATAAAAGCTATAAGCAACACGTCAGGGTGGCCAATGACCTTCTTAGCACCGCCCGCCAGCAAGCTGGCGAGGGTCACGATGTAATGATCGTGATTGATTCTCTTACAAGGCTCACACGCGTACATAATGCGGGACGGAAGGGCAGCGGTCGCACTATGTCGGGCGGGCTTGACGCTGGAGCCATGGAAATACCACGAAAGCTGTTTGGCGCAGCTAGAAATATTGAGAATGGTGGGTCACTTACCATTCTTGCGACGATACTCGTTGATACCGGAAGCCGGATGGACCAGGTGATATTTGAGGAGTTCAAGGGCACGGGTAATATGGAAATCGTTTTATCACGGGATGTTGCAGAACAGCGGATTTTTCCCGCGCTGGATATCGCTAAAAGTAGCACGCGGCGTGAGGAGCTTCTTCTGGATTCGAAAGATATTGAAAAGGTAAGAGTTTTACGGAGGGCACTTACCCATCTTAAACCCGTAGAAGGCGCTAAGAAGCTTGTTGAGTTACTTGAGAAATACCCAACGAATGCAGAGCTTTTGAATCATTAGTTGCCAAACTAAATATGAAAATAATTTTTCCAGAAGACTGAATTGACTTAGGCGATCAAACTGGATGTCTCAAATGGGTATCTACAAGCAAAGCGTGAGGCTTCTTATCGGTACGCGACACTACAGCATCAGATCGACTGCAAGGCTACTGCTGTGCGCAGTGACCAGTCTGGTAATCGCCTGCTCGGAACCGGAGATCCAATCGCCGATAGATGAGATGATACCTGCGGAGCCTCTGTTCATCCTGCTGGATGCCTACCGCGGTGACGACTTGTACTTCCTGCGCTATCGCAGGGGGGAAGACATTTTCTATGCCGCGGGAGACCTCAAACGTCCACTGGCGCGGGCGCCATCACTGGACAGGCGCTATGAGGTTCCGGTGGTGTCACCACTTGATATTCAGGAAGAAGATGCTTGGCAGCGACTCACCCAGAATCTGGCTCCCGTACCCATAATGACAGTAAACCAATGGGTAACACTACGCGAACAACTTTTTGTGGACATCCTGAGCCGGGAAAAAAACCAGGGTGTTGCGGTAAGTTTTGACCGTCTCGACTACTTTTTTTTCTACGATGCCCAGGGTATGTTCAGGGCCCGGCGCCTCATAGACAAGCCCGCCTGGTACAGCGTTAGCGACCATATAGACCTGACCGATCACCTTGAAGCCTGGCAAGCTCCAGTGAAAAAATTCCTGCTGGACGCTGGCATCGAAACGCAGGAGGTAATTTTCAGCACAGGCGACCTGGACCGGGGCGCCGTGCCCTTCCTCTATATCAACACAGCCGCCAAGCTGGTCGTTCTGATCCAATATGAGGAATTACCCGAGAGTCTACAACCGGCTGTACCCGGTACGCACGCGCTGCGCACGGTCTGGCACTTTCTGGAAAGCCACAGTTACACGATATTGATGAGGCCCTTCAGTTCCATGCAAAGCCTGCTGAGCGTTGTTACTGACACTGCTGTTGAAACCGGAAGAAGCCTGACGACGGAGACTCGATTTGATACGCCGATACCAGAACTCAGCAAAACGGCGCCAATGGACCTGGTCGCTTGGGAAACAGAACTGACACGAAAACTGGGGCGGCCACCGAGTCGCGGTACGCTCAAGTTCCTCGTTGGTGGGGATGTTTTTTTCCCGCGTTTTGTAGACGCAGTGACCTCCGCCGAGAAATCAGTGGATATACGCACCTATATTTTTGATGACGATGACGTGGCGCTGAACATGGCTGAGCTCCTGAAACGGCGCTCCCGTGAGGGTCTGGACGTCAGGGTCTTGATCGACGGCCAGGGTACCATTGCGGCATCTGGCAAGAGTTCGGAAACCGAACCCGCATCGCACCAGGCGCCGGGTTCTATTGCAAACTTTCTCAGGCAGGAGTCGCGGGTGAAGGTTCGCGCGGGAAAAAACCCGTGGATGACTGGAGACCACGTAAAGACCATGGTCATCGACCGCAAACTGGCCTACCTAGGGGGCATGAATATCGGCAGGGAATATCGCTACGACTGGCACGATGTGATGGTGGAAGTTACCGGTCCAGTTTTGGACGAAATAGACCGGGAATTTCAAAAGGCCTGGGGTCAGGCTGGGTTTCTGGGTGACTTCAGTTACCTCACCAGTTGGCGTTTTCGCAACCTGAATGAAGATTCAGGTGGTTATCCCCTGCGCCTGATCTATACCAAACCCGGCAGGCATGAAATTTACCAGCTGCAACGGGAAGCCATGCGCAAATCCCAGCGCTACATATATATAGAAAACGCGTACTTTACTGATGATACCCTGCTGCAGGAACTCATTCTTGCACGCCGCCGCGGGGTCGATGTACGGGTGATCATTCCCCTTGAAACAGACAGCGGCGTGATTACCAGGAACATTGTCCTCGCTGCCAATGCCATGTTGGCCAATGGCATTCGTGTTTATATCTACCCCGGCTTCTCACACGCCAAGGTAGCGATTTTTGACGGCTGGGCGTCATTGGGCTCGGCCAACCTCGACAGGTTTAGTTTGCATATTAACCAGGAACTCAACGTCGCCACCTCGGATCCCGGTGCCGCCGCCGACTTGATTGCACAGGTGTTCGAACCGGATTTCGAAAAGTCCACGGAATTAAGGGAACCTATTCCGCAACGGTGGACAGATTATATTATCGAGAAGTTTGGGGACTATTTTTTTTAGGGGCACCAATGTAATGGAGTGGGGCGGGGTGACCGTAACCTGACTTATCCCGAAATTCTGTCAATTATTTGATCTTGAGCAACGCTATTGACCAGAGATGGAGGTACCCTAAGTGTATCGCGGTTATTACCCGCAATTGGCGACAGTGTAGTCAGGTGAATTCCAAATGGTACACATGCAACGACTGATATGCCTATTACTCTTTTTGTGGTCAATTGCGCTGCCCGCGCAGGGCCAGGCAAGCGTCTGGCTCATTGATATCAAGGGTGCGATTGGGCCAGCCACAGCCGACCACATGGTGCGAGGGCTAGAACAGGCACAACAAGCTGGTGCAGGACTTGTGGTTCTGAGGATAGATACACCAGGCGGTCTCGACACTGCCATGCGCGGTATGATCAAGGCTATTCTCGCTAGCGCTGTTCCCGTTATCGGCTACGTTGCTCCCGGCGGTGCCCGTGCGGCCAGTGCCGGTACCTATCTGTTGTACGCCACCCATATTGCCGCCATGGCGCCCGCGACCAACCTGGGTGCGGCGACGCCCGTACAAATCGGCGCCCCTAGCGTGCCCAAGCTCCCCAGTGAAAAATCCGGAGACGACGAAGTCGCAGCCGTCGAACCGGCTACGGCTATGGAACGCAAGATCATCAATGATGCAGTGGCATACATCCAGAGTCTGGCCCAGTTGCGTAACCGCAATGTAGAATGGGCTGAGAAAGCGGTACGTAGTGGGGCCAGTCTTTCTGCGCAGGACGCCCTGGAGCAAGAAGTGATCGATCTCATGGCCGACTCAGTAGAACAGCTGTTGCAGCAATTGCATGGCCGGGAAGTGAACATGGATGGAAAAACACTAAGTATTAGCACAGATGGGATCGATATTTATTTCCACCGTGCCGACTGGCGCAGCCAATTTCTATCGGTCATTACCGATCCGAATGTGGCCTATATCCTTATGCTGGTCGGTATTTACGGCTTGATCTTTGAGTTTTCCAACCCCGGTCTCGGTGTCCCGGGAGTCATAGGTGCCGTGTGTTTGTTGCTTGCCTTATACGCCTTTCAGGTTCTGCCGGTCAGCTATGCTGGTTTGGGCCTGATGGTGTTGGGTATTGGGTTAATGACGGCTGAGGCCTTTGCGCCCAGTTTCGGTATCCTGGGTCTGGGGGGCATCATCGCTTTCGTCGTGGGGTCCATCATTCTGATGGATACTGAACTGCCTGGTTACCAGATTGCCATGCCCATGATCGTCGCCTTTGCTGTTTTCAATGTTGGGGTATTGATCTTTGCCCTGGGGCTGGTGCTCAAGGCCAGGCGCCAGCAGGTAGTGACCGGACTAGACCATTTAAGGGGACATAGCGCTGTAGTCGAATCACTACACGATGGTGATGCTCTGGTGCGTTTGGATGGCGAGTTGTGGCAGGTGTGCAGCGATGAACTACTCGCCATAGATGACACCGTGACGGTTGCCGGATTCGATGGCGTAACGCTCATTGTGGAAAAAGACAAGGGAGAAACCGCATGATTATGAACGCAGAATATTTTGGCCTATTTTTTCTGGTAATGGCGCTCGCTTTACTGGTTTACATGTTCCGTGTGCTGAGGGAATACGAGCGCGGGGTAATATTCATGTTGGGACGTTTCTACAAGGTCAAAGGCCCGGGATTGATTATCATCATCCCGGTTCTACAGCAGATGGTGCGGGTCGATTTACGCACTGTGGTAATGGATGTTCCCACACAGGATGTCATTTCCAGGGACAACGTGTCGGTGCAGGTAAACGCGGTAATTTACTTTCGGGTGATCGATCCGGAACGAGCCATTATACAGGTGGAAAACTTCCTGGAGGCGACCAGCCAGTTGTCCCAGACCACGTTGCGCTCAGTTTTGGGGCAGCACGAACTCGATGACATGCTGGCAGAGCGGGAGCAACTCAATGCCGACGTGCAGACCATTCTAGATAAACAGACATCGGCCTGGGGTATCAAGGTAGCCAACGTGGAGATCAAGCACGTAGACCTCAACGAAACCATGGTGCGGGCTCTTGCCAAACAAGCGGAGGCCGAGCGCGAGCGCAGAGCCAAGGTGATTCATGCCCTGGGTGAGGCAGAAGCGGCGGAGAAACTGGCGGAGGCGGCCAAAGTACTGTCGAGCCAGGATCAGGCCATCCAGTTACGTTATCTGCAAACACTGGTTGAAATTGCCGGTGACAAAAGCTCTACCCTGGTTTTTCCGGTCCCGATAGATTTGTTCCAGAAGCTGAAATAACCGAGCGCTAGAAACGAGGGTGGATACGGTAATACCTTCTTCATTGACGAAGTCTTTATCAAGATTAACGCAAATCAGCCTTTGGATTGATGTAGATCATTCGCCAGGCATTGCTCTTGATACAGACTGAATCGACGCGATGAATAGAGGTGAGGCGATGTCTACTGTAAGGCAGCTGAGCAAAGAAGATGTGCTATTTGTTGCAGGTGAAACAGATACCGTTTACCAGCATACCGCCGGCCTGGTAATTCTGGATGCCAGCGCTGCCCCCAATTTCAATTTTGAAACCTTTCGAGAGCGAAGCATAGCGCGAATCCGCCAAATACCGCACTTCCGCTGGAAGCTCCATGAGGTCCCCCTGGGCTTGGACCTGCCTTACTGGGTAGAGGACGAAAACTTCAGCTATAGCCATCATTTCAAACGTATCGCCGTGCCTTCACCGGGGGACAGGGAAGCACTGGCCGAGGTAGTCGCCTACCTGTACAGCAAGCATCTGGACCGCAGCAGGCCTCTGTGGGAGATTTGGTTCATCGAGGGTTTGGCGGGCGGCAAGTTTGCGATACTGCAGAAGTTGCATCACTGCATGATGGACGGCCAGGGCGCCAGTAAATTGGGTGAAATTTTGTGTGATCTTGAGCCAGTTGCAGAGCCGCGACCCGTGGATGACGCTATCACCAAAGCCAGGCCCGGTTTGGTGCCGGGCCAATGGCAGCAATCTGCCAGTACCGCATTACATCTCGCACGCCTGCCGGGTGATGCCTCCAGAGGTATCTACAGTTTCATCCGCCCCAAATTACTAAAAAAACTGGGATGGGAAAAAAATACCAGACCGGAGAAGCCCGGGGTACCGAGCACATCCTTCAATGCGGAGATTGGCAGCGAGCGAGGTTTTGTGTTTGGCTCTCTTGCCCTTACAGAGATCAAGGCCGTCAAGCAGGCTTTCGGTGTTTCGGTCAATGATGTCGTGCTCACCCTGGTAGGTAGCTCCATGCGCAATTATTTATTGGCCCACAGCGACCTGCCCGATGCGCCGCTTCGTACCAGTATAGCCGTATCGCTTCGCACCGGAGATGATGCCGAATTCAGTAACAAAGTCACCACAACCTCCCTGACCCTGGCGACAGATATTGAGGATCCGGTCGCGCGCCTGAGGGCGATCAATGGGGAATCAGTACAGGCGAAACAGCAGGCCAGGAAAGGCGGTATGGGCATGCTCGAACTGATGCAACTCATGCCGCCCGTGTTGATCAACGCAATGGTGAATGCAACCCCCTCAGAGCTCGCTCCGCAGATGATGGGAGCGAATCTGATTGTGTCCAATGTACGAGCCAGTTCTGCCCCCATGTACATTGCAGGTGTGCGTATGGAGACCATGTATCCCATGTCCATCATTACACCTGGCCTCGGTATTAATTTCACCTGCGTGAGCTACGCGGATCACGTGGATTTCGGTGTAACCATCGAGCCGGAGCTAGTCCCCCAACCCTGGGATATCATCAATGGATTGGGCGCGGCGCTGCAGGAATACCTTGCCCTGGCGGGAGAGGTTACGGGACAAAAAAAATCGAAAGTGAAGCAAAAGACCACCCGTTCCGGGCGGTAGAGAAAACCACATAATTCTAACGTTAATCGGGAGGCCTTCCCATGTATAGACTCTCCGGACAAGACGCCAGTTTCCTGTACGCCGAAACCCCGACAGTATTGATGCACACGCTGAAAATACAGGTATTTCAATCACTCTTCGCAGAGACTGATTACGGTGTGCTACGCGAGCGACTGGAAGCCACGCTGGAGGTGGTGCCTATGTTGCGTCAGCGGGTGTTGTTTGTGCCCTTTAACCTGCACCATCCGGTTATGATCGATGATCCTGATTTCGACCTGGACTCCCATATCTATCGCGCCGCATTACCCGCTCCCGGTGGCAAAGCGGAGTTGAACCAGATGATTTCCCAGATAATGTGCCACCGACTGGACCGTCAGCGGCCCATGTGGGAGCTGTGGGTTTTGACCGGGCTGGCGAATGGCGAGATAGTAATTGTGCACAAAATACATCACTGCCTGGCCGATGGAACCGCAACCGTGCGCTACCTGAGCCGAGTATTCGATTACCAGGCTGACCTGCAAACTCCTGCTCCCCATGCCGCAGTCTGGAAGCCCGAACCATCACCCGGCCCAGGCCGCCTTATCTGGGATGCGCTGCTGGACCACGTAAAATACGATATACGCAAGTTCCTGGCCTTTGTTGCGACCCTATGCCGTACCACCGGCCGTCTCTGGGCATTCAACCGGGATATCGGCTCGCCGACTGTCGCCCGGCTGACTCACCCGCCGCCGCGCACTCGGCTGAATCATGTATTATCGGCACGGCGAAGCTTCACCACCCTGCAGCTGCCGTTGGCAGAAATAAAGGCGCTGGGATATACACTGAAAGGCACTGTCAACGATGTCATCCTTGCTATCGCCGCTTCGGCGTTGCGGGAATACCTGCTGTGCCATGACGATCTGCCCAAAGAGGCGCTCTGTACCAGCATTCCGGTATCTGCAGATGATCCTGGCGAGATGAGAGAGTACGGCAACCGTACGACGTATCTACCAACAACACTGTGGACCAATATCGCCGACCCTCTGGAGCGCTTCCGCGCTATCCAGAGATCCACAGAGTTGGCCAAGAAAGAGTTGCAAATGATGGGCAAAAATACATTTGTCCAGCTGATGGACTTTCTGCCGCCTTTTTTTTCAATCTGGAAAACCCGTCGCAAACAGCGGCTGCGTAAGGCCGACAATCCCAACTATAGCCCGATGACAAATGTCATCATATCCAACGTTACAGGTCCAAAAGAGCGTTTGTCCGGCAATTACGGTGAACTGCGCGATATCTATTCAATGGGACCACTGATAGAAGGCTGTGGTTTGAACATCACCGTGTGGAGCTATGCCGGGAACCTGAATTTCGCTCTCATGGGGTGTAAAAAAGCCGTGCCTGATATTGAGATGTTATCGGATGGTATGTTGCGGAGTATGTCAGAGCTGCAAGGCCTTTCGGTTAATGGCTGAAATAGTCGTGA
The DNA here is from genome assembly GCA_036960305.1 of Halioglobus sp. GTDB lineage: Bacteria > Pseudomonadota > Gammaproteobacteria > Pseudomonadales > Halieaceae > JBALVT01. Next base: position 17,129 of record JBALWA010000039.1, read on the forward strand.
GCGTAATTACCCGGCACAAGGCCGCCTAGAGGCACCGTGCGCCAGACAGTATTGAGAGGTATACAATGAATTTGTCGCTGAAACCGCTCGGGTTTTTGATCAAGTCAGAGATTCACAAACGATTTCCAAAAGTGGCTTCCCGGCCATCCATCGAAGACATCAGAAGCGTACTTGGCTCGCCGGGACTGCCCTTCGAGATCGAGCAAGTCGAGATCGATGGCGCCAGTATTCGCAGCTGGAAGAACGCGGCTTCGTCCATGGCGGCGCTGGTTGAAAACAGCCGCGAATACGGCGACATGGATTTCATCGTGTATAGGGACGAGCGCATCACTTTCGCAGACCACTATCAAAGGGTAGCGGCGGTGTCACATCAGCTAGTCAACCGCTTTGGGATCAAGAAAGGGGACCGGGTGGCCATTGCGATGCGCAATCTCCCCGAGTGGTCGATCGCCTTCTGGGCGGCTGCCGTAGTCGGTGCCGTGGTGGTGCCATTGAACGCCTGGTGGACCAGCGAGGAACTCGAATACGGATTGTCCGACTCCGGCACCAAGCTGGTTTTCGCCGATGCAGAGCGGCTGGAGCGGCTACATGGCATAGTATCAGATCTGCCATTGCAGCACGTTGTGGCGGTGCGCTGCGATACGGTTCCGGAGGGTATAACTACCATCGAGGCCTTGTGGCACGATGCGGCGGATGACTTGAGCTTACCCGCAATGTCCATTAGCCCCGAAGACAATGCCACCCTGTTTTACACTTCAGGCACTACCGGATCCCCCAAGGGAACACTGGGGACGCACAGAAATTTTTGTAGTGCTGCTCTCACTATGCCCTACGGCGGAGTGCAGGGTATATTGCGCAGCGGCGGCACCTTGCTCGATTTGATGGCCCTTAAGAAGACACCGCGGGCCGCACTACTGACAGTTCCCTTATTCCACGTAACCGGCTGCCACGGCATGATGCTCGGTATCTTTAGCAATGGTGGCAAATTGGTAATGATGCACAAATGGGATCCAGTTGTTGCCCTGGAACTGATAGGGCGAGAAAAAATCAATATATTCAGCGGTGTGCCCAGCATGGTCAGGCAGCTACTAGATGCCAACGAAACTGAGAAGCGCGACTTGTCAACGGTAACGAATATTGGTTACGGCGGCGCGCCGGCGCCACCAGACCTGCTGCGCAGAATCAAAGCAGCTATGCCCACAGTAGGCGCCTCTAACGGCTGGGGTATTACTGAGACTTCGGGGGGTATCGCCACCAATAGCAGACAGGACTACTCCGACAAACCGGACAGCGTCGGACCCGCTGCGCCTGTATGCGATGTCAAAGTCGTCAATGAGGCCGGTGAGCAGCTTGTCGCCGGGGAATTGGGTGAACTCTGGGTACGTGGCCCCAATGTTGTGAAGGGGTATTGGCGACAGCCGCAAGCCACCGCGGCGGAATTTACAGACGGTTGGTTTCATACCGGTGATCTGGGGAAGATCGACGAGGAGGGGTTTATCTACCTGGTTGATCGGCTTAAAGACATGATTATCCGTGGCGGTGAAAATATCTATTGCGCCGAAGTTGAGGCGGCACTATCGGAGTACCCCACGGTGGTGTTGGCTTGCGTTTTTGCTCTACCTGATAAGGCGCTGGGGGAACAGGTGGGTGCTGTAGTCCAGCTCGGGAAGAATGACACCGTGTCTGAGCAAACCTTACAACAGTTCGTCGCGGATCACCTCGCCGCTTATAAAGTGCCGACAAAAATATGGACACGCAACGAACCTCTACCCACAGGGGCCACTGGCAAAGTGCAGAAGAAAGAGCTCAAGGCCTATTATACTGAGCTGTTGGGCCTCCACATCGAGTGAGGCTGCCGCCTACCTCATTGCCCCTCGCTGAGGCTGGCAAAGGAGCTGTGCAGGTCGTGGAGCTCACCAATACGGTCCATGACGCGTTGATTGAATGTACCCTCTTCATATCCGTCCTGTTCTTGCCCAGGGGATAGTCCACAGAGTTTCTCCATGACTTCTTCAACGTGTGTAGCCGTGTAAATATGAAATTGACCGGCTTTCACTGCGGCCAGAACGTCCGGTTTCAACATCAGTTGGGGTTGGTTGGCGGCGGGAATGATCACGCCCTGATCACCGCTCAATCCACGGACAGCGCAGATGTCAAAGAAGCCCTCGATCTTCTCATTAACGCCTCCTATGGCCTGAACTTCACCAAATTGATTCATTGAACCGGTAACCGCGAGGTTCTGCGCCAGTGGTATCTTGGCGATAGCTGATAGTAGTACACACAATTCGGCACAACTGGCACTGTCACCATCGACACCGCCATAGGACTGCTCGAACACCAGACTGGCCGTCAGCGACAGGGGGCGCTCAGCGGCATATTTGTCTGCAAGATAAGCCGAGAGGATTAAGACGCCCTTGCTATGTATTTCCCCGCCGAGTTTACTCTCTCTTTCAATGTCGATCACTTTGCCCCTGCCCAGGCGCGCGGTGGCGGTAATCCTTGCGGGAGATCCGACGATGTAATCCCCCTGCGATAACACCGACAGCCCATTGACCTGGGATGTTTTACTTCCACTGGTATCAATCAGGCGAAAATTGCGCAATATCTGCTCATTCAGCAGTTCCTGCAGGCTGCCGCGCCGTTCCTGGTGTTTGACGATGGCATCGACGACATCTTCCCGGGTAATCATTTCCCGCCCATTGCGCCTGGACCAGTAGTCAGATTCCTGCAACAGTAGCCCCAGGCTATCCTGATTGAGAGACAGCTTCTCGCTGTCACCAGCCCAGCGCGCTGTTTGCTCAATGATCAGTTGCACAGCACTGCGCATAATCGGCTGTAGCTGCTCGTTTTGCTGACAAGTTGCAATCATCCGCGCGAACAGCATCAGGTTGTCTTCATCCCAGGGCATATCAGCGGAAAAATCTGCCGCCACATGAAACAGCTGGCGGAACTCCGGATCATAGTGATTCATCATGTAGTAGATAAAGGGCTCGCCGAGCAAGATGACTTTTACGTCTAGGGGGGTGCTCTCGGGCTCCAGTGAAATTGTACTGTTCAGGCTAAGCATTTCCTGCAGTGAAGTAATTTTGATTTCACCCGAGCGCAGGGCTTGTTTGAGTCCCTCCCAAGCGTACATATGATTGAGCAGTTTGCGTGCCTCAATAATCAGGTAGCCACCATTTGCACGGTGCAATGCCCCCGGTTTTATCAAGGTAAAGTCTGTCAGTAGCGTGCCCATTTGAGAGATATACTCGACCCTGCCAATCAGGTTCTGGTAGGTTGGATTTTCTTCAAATACCACCGGTTGCCCACTCGCCTGGGAATTGTCTACCAGTACATTCACTCCATACGCAGAATAGGTTTTGGCCTGTTGCTTGACATGTTCAATTTCGGCTGCCTCTTCCTCGGGTAGGAAGTCTTCGGCATTTTCTATAGCGAAGTTCTTTACATCGCGAATATAGTCGAGGATTTGCGGATGATCCTTGTATTTGTTCTCCAGCCAGGCCACAAACTGTTCAACGGTCAGCTGGGTTACCTCCTGGTTCAGGGATTTAGTGCGGTGACTGGCCTCGCGCTTGATCATCGGCAGTTGGCTAACCACTTCTTGCAGTTCTAATTGCAGTTCGGCAATAATTTCCTGCAGTTTCTTTTGCTTGTCCTCACTGAGCTCAGCAAACTCCTCCGGAGTAATCACCTTGTCATCAGCAGTGGGTGCAAGCGTGTAACCGGCAGGTGAACGGATCAAGGCGACATGGCGCTCGTTGGCCCGGGCCCCCAGCTTGCGGAATGCGGCCTCGTAACGCTCTGTCATCTGGGTTTCGATATCCTTGCGCCGATTAAGATAATCTTCACTATGAAACGTTGACGGCAGCGAGGTCAGTAAATCCTCAACCAGCTGTAGCATATCGGCAGACAACTCGGTGCCCAGACCGGAGGGTAACTGCAAAAGGTGGGGCTTGCCGGGGTCGGAAAAATTGCTGACATAGCACCAGTCATACTGAACATAACCATTGGTGCTCTGCTTCTGCAGTACCTCCCGCACGAGTTGATGTTTGCCGAGACCATTGGGGCCAAAGGCAAAGATATTGAACCCGCGCCGCTGGATATCAACGCCAAATTCCAGTGCATCCAATGCCCGAGCCTGCCCGAGGGGTTGCTGCAGAGGCTCGAGGTCATCGGTTGTACTGAAATCAGCGGCCTCAAGATTGCACGTTCGATATAGTTGATCTGGTAGAAGTTGGGTAAAGGCCATGTTGAAATTCCATTCACTCAAATAGGTTTGTAAATATAGCAAATTGGCCAGAAAGTAGAACTGTATCTTTACATGGTTAAAGGATGTGACATTAGTCTTTGAGTGGGTGCTCTGTGGGCCTGTGATGCCCGATAGCTTCCGTATTACAAAAATTAATTATGGGCATAAATTGAGGAGAAACAATGCAAATACTGAATCAGGATTTAGACTATAGCTAAAGGAGGCTGTAGCTATGAGTGACAATAGTGATAAGGACTTGATGAGGGGGGTCAAAATACTGCACGACCCGGTCCGCAACAAGGGTACCGCATTTACGGAGGCGGAACGGCAGGCACTGGGCATGAGAGGCCTGTTACCACCGCGAATTCACTCAATAGCGGAGCAGGAACAGCGCGTGCTTGGCAATATTCGCGGCAAGCTCAGTGATCTTGAACGCTACCTCTTTCTTATTGCATTGCAGGATCGCAACGAGACGCTTTTTTACAGAGTGGTAATGAATCATATCGTGGAGATGATGCCTCTCATTTATACGCCTACCGTAGGCAAGGCCTGCGAGGAATTTGGCCATATCTATAGGCGCCCCCGGGGGCTCTATATTTCAATGCATGATCGCGGGGACGTTGCTGAAATTCTCGGCAACTGGCCGCACGAAAATGTGCAGGTGATTGTGGTAACCGACGGTGAACGCATTCTCGGGCTGGGTGATCTGGGCGCTAACGGTATGGGTATCCCCGTTGGCAAGTTGTCCCTGTATACCGCCTGCGCAGGTATCGCACCCCAGCATTGCCTGCCGGTGACCATTGATGTGGGTACTAACAACGAGGCACTGCTGAACGATGAACTTTACAATGGCCTGGAGCAGAGGCGGGTACGAGGTGCTGACTACGATGCACTCATCGAGGAGTTTATCGTGGCGGCGCAACAGCAGTTCCCTGGCGTTCTGATCCAACTGGAGGATTTTGGCAATAGCAATGCTTTTCGTTTACTGGCGAGTTACCGCGAGCGCGGCTGCCTGTTTGACGATGATATCCAGGGTACGGGAGCAGTGGGTCTTGCCGGCCTATTGTCTGCATTGCGACTAACCGGGGGCAATCTCGAAGACCAACGATTTTTGTTTCACGGTGCCGGGCAGGCGGGTATAGGTATTGGCAACACCCTGGTAGCCGCTTTGCTGGAACAGGGCGTGGCAGAATCGCGGGCCCGACAATGTTGCTGGTATGTTGATACCCAGGGGTTGCTGGTCAGTGGGCGCGAAAACCTTCCACTGCAAAAAAAACCCTTCGCCCATGCTCACGATGAAGTGGCCACCTTGCAGGAGGCTATTGATGACTTGCACCCCACGGTATTAATCGGGTGCAGTGGCCAGGGGGGAGCCTTCACAGAGTCTGTGCTGCGGAGCATGGCGCAGTTCAACGATCGTCCGGTCATATTCGCCTTATCAAACCCGACAGAAAAGTCTGAATGCACTGCTGAACAAGCTTATAATTGGACTGAAGGCAGAGGCATCTTTGCCAGTGGCAGCCCTTTCGCCGCGGTGGATTACGGCAACCAGCACTTTGTGCCAGGGCAGGGGAACAACGCCTATATTTTCCCCGGGGTTGGCCTGGGAGTACTGGCCAGCCGCAGCAGTCGGGTTACAGATGAGATGTTCCTGGCGGCCGCCCGGCGATTGGCTGCAGAAGTATCAGAAGAAGACCTGGCTGCCGGGCGTTTGTACCCAAGCCTCGAAAAAATTCGCAAGGTCTCTGTCGATATCGCCAGCGAAGTCGCAGGCATCGCGTGGCAATCCGGTCTTGCCACCATTGAAGAGCCCGAGGATATTCTCGCATCGATAACGGCTAGCATGTTCCAGCCTGTTTATCCGCACTATGCCTGACAACACGATCTGTGGCGAGTCAAGAAAGATCGTAACCGATAAGTTGCGAAGTTATGGTGTTGCTAATCGAAAATTAATGCACGATTTAAATCGGAATTAGAACCCTGTGGGTTGATAGCTTGAGATACTTGCCGACAGATGGTGGTGTATAGCCCGGATCTATCTTATGCTTCCGGCTGGCCACTGTAAAAAAATCACTACCATGCCCGATGGGATCAGCAACTCCTTTATCGATGATGCCGTATCAAAGGCGGTGCAATTGGGCCTGTGCTTTCTCAAGGACCGGCATCAAACCCGTCACGTGCCTTTTGCCTTAACGCCCGCCCCGATTGCCCGCTCTATAGTTGATCAACTGGAGACGGTGGCTCCCTTGCTGGGCAGGTTGACCCAGGCCTTGGCAGGCCGCGACGAGCTGCTGCAGGCCGTGCATGCACCGTTGGCGGCCGGCGATTCCTTCTTTGCTGAAATGCTGTCCATGCATCATGAGTTATACCGCGATCCTGGCCGGTTACTGCGAGTGCCCCTGCTACTGCAGCGCAGCGATTTCATGCTCGACCAACAGCTGGGACCGCGGCTGGTTGAGTGCAACAGCATTGCAGCCGGGATGGCGCCCTTCGGTGAACAGATACACAAGCTTCACGCCTATCTGGGAAAACGCTGGCCCGCTGAATTTGCAAAGTTTCATACGCAGGAGCCGGGCGAGCTCTTACCCAATTCGGCGACAGCCAACATGGCCAGGGCCATAAACGAGGCGGCGCTGCAGATAGCGAGGGATTCAGGCGCTGAGGAGGCGCCGGGATTCCTGATGATAGTGCAGGAAAACGAGGACAATGTATTCGATCAACAACTGCTGGAACAGGCGCTAGAGCAATTGGGCCTGAGAACCTATCGCCGCACGTTTCGGCAACTTCACGGCCAGCTATCCAGCGGTCCGGACAACAGCCTGCAACTGGAAGATTGCGGCAGGATTCATGTTGTCTACCTGCGAGCCGGCTATCAATACCAGGATTACCTTGCCACCGACCTGGACACGCGGCGCTGCTGTGACGCGCTGCGCGCGACCCGACTGTTTATTGAGCGACACCGAGTTGCGGTGAACGCTACAGTGGCTCAGCAACTAGCCACCAGCAAGCGAATGCAAATGCAACTGGCAAACGACGATGGCGAGCTGTTGTTAGAACTGGGATTTGACGCCACAGAACGCTCATTGCTGCAGGCTGTTCTTGCACCTATGCGAGCGGTCGATGCCAATACGGCCAGGCTACTGAAAGACGAGGCAAGTAGCGCGCAGTGGGTGCTGAAAAATCAGGGCGAGGGTGGCGGCCACTGTTTGTTTGACGACGACATACTGCGCCGCCTTGATAGCCTCAAGTCCGCGCAGTATGGTGCATGGACCCTGATGCAGCGCCTGCGCCCAGCCGGACGGGAGCAGCCGACACTTCTGATACGGGACGGGCAGACGCAACAGGTGCAGGGACTGGTAAGTGAGATAGGCCTGTTCACTGCTCACCTGGGAACTAAAGCGCTGCAAACCGGCGATGACAGGCCAGGGCATATCGGTTATCTGGTACGTTCCAAACCAGTGGATGTCGCCGAGGGAGGTATCCATAGCGGCTTCGGGGCGCTGGATTCTCTGTTTGTCTCTGGTGCATAAAATTCGAAATCTAAGAGAGACGCCTATGAACAAGTCAGACATTGAAATCGCCCGTGAGGCAAACATGCTGCCGATACTCGAGGTCGGCAGGGGCCTGGGGATACCCGAGGAGAAGATGATTCCCTACGGACATACCAAGGCCAAGATTGATCTGGGATTTCTCGAAAGTCTCAATGGTCGAGCCCCCGGTAAGCTGATCCTGGTTACGGCGATGAGTCCCACACCGGCGGGGGAGGGTAAGACGACCACGGCGATCGGTTTGGGGGATGCCCTTAACCGCATAGGTAAGCAGTCCTCAGTGTGCCTGCGGGAGCCCAGCTTGGGGCCCTGTTTTGGTATGAAAGGCGGCGCTGCCGGTGGTGGTTATGCCCAGGTAGTGCCCATGGAAGATATCAACCTGCATTTCACCGGCGACATGCACGCCATCGGAGCCGCGCACAACTTGCTGGCTGCGCTGATCGATAATTACGTGCATTGGAGTAATGAAATTCGTCTGGACCTGCGGCGGGTGAGTTGGCGCAGGGTGGTCGATATTAACGACCGACAACTGCGTTCGGTCTTGACCGGGGTCGGTGGGCCGGCTAACGGTTACCCCATGGAAGGCGGATTCGACATTACTGTTGCCTCCGAGGTCATGGCAATATTCTGCCTGGCTAGAAACCTGCAAGACCTGCAGCAGCGACTGGACAAAATTGTCATCGGCTACACCCGGGACATGCAGGCCGTGACAGCAGCCGAAGTCAGCGCCTCGGGTGCAATGACGGCATTGTTGAAGGATGCCCTGTCGCCGAACCTGGTGCAGACGCTGGAAAATACCCCGGCTTTCATTCACGGTGGCCCTTTCGCGAATATTGCGCACGGCTGCAACTCGGTCATCGCCACGGAAGCAGCCCTGAAGATGAGTGATTACGTGGTCACCGAAGCGGGGTTCGGCGCCGATCTTGGGGCGGAGAAGTTTTTCAATATCAAGTGCCGCAAATCCGGTATGAAGCCAGACGCAGCTGTTATCGTGGCGACGGTTCGCGCCCTGAAAATGCACGGAGGTGTCGCGCGGGATGATTTGCAGGCGGAGAACGTGGATGCAGTACGCAAGGGATTGGACAATCTAGGTCGCCATATTCACAACACTGGGCAGTACGGCATTCCCGTCACTGTGGCCATTAACCATTTCAGCGCAGACACCCAGGCAGAGTTGGATACCGTGTTTGGATTCGTCCAGAAACAGGGAGCGACGGCTCATCTATGTACTCATTGGGCCGACGGCGGCGTGGGCGCAGCGGAACTTGCGCGAGCGGTAGCTGGGCTTGCAGACTCCGGAGTGTCGCAGTTTCGAACCCTGTATGACGATGACATGAGCCTATGGGACAAGACCCGGCATATTGCCCGAAGCGTCTACGGCGCAGACGATATCTCCGCCGACAAGAAAATTCGTGACCAATTTCGACAATACCAGGCAGAGGGGTACGGGAAGTTCCCAATCTGCATGGCCAAAACCCAGTACAGTTTCTCCTCCGACCCGAAATTGCTGGGCGCCCCGAGTAATCATCACCTGACGATACGGGAACTGATCCTTTCTGCCGGCGCCGAGTTTCTTGTGGTTGTCTGCGGTGATGTCATGCGCATGCCAGGCCTGCCGAGGGTACCTGCTGCCAACAACATCTACGTCAATGCCCAAGGGCAGATCGAAGGGCTTTTTTAGGCGGGGGAGGTGCGCAGTCAGCACAAAGGCAACTCTCGACGTTTGATGTTTTCATCGAGAATGATCAATGACTCGAGGTCCGAAACAACATCTACTGCAGCAATATCCTCTTTTAGTAAACGTTCATAATCTTCAAGGCTCTTGCTGACCACGCGCAACACATAGTCGTGAACACCCGCCACGACGCAACACTCAATTACCTCGGGTAGATCGAGCAGGGCGCGCTCGAAAATTTCCCCGTTCTGCCGGGTGTTTTTCTCCAGTTTCACAAAGACCATGGCTCCGATATGGAACCCCAATTTTTTGTCATCCAGGACGGCGGTGTAGTGCTGTATCCAGCCTTCGCTTTCCAGTTTGCGCAGTCGTCGCAAACACGGAGTCGGTGAGAGATTGACATGCTCCGCCAGGTCCGCATTGCTAATCCTGGCGTTACGCTGCAGAAGATCCAGTAGCTTACGATCTATACGATCCAACTTAATTGACATAAACATCCATTAAAATATAGTTTGTTAGCATAATCTATCATGTATTTATAGTTTTGTGTCTAAAAATGCACGTTTCCTCTTCGGTACAGTTGATAAACTGGACACAGTTACGAGGGCATCAGGCCTGATTCACCCAAAGGAGAACACCCAGTGCAGACCATTATTGAGCCGTTCCGTATCAAATCTGTAGAACCCATCCGTATGACAGATGAGAAAGAGCGTCAACAATTTATACGGGAGGCGAACTACAATGTGTTCAGCCTGAAATCGGATGACGTAATCATTGATTTGCTCACGGATTCAGGCACCTCGGCCATGAGTACCAGGCAGTGGGGGGCTCTAATGAATGGCGACGAGTCGTATGCCGGTTCGCCTTCTTATTACCGATTTGAAAACGCCGTGCGCAATCTCATGCCGTTCAAACACATCATTCCCACACACCAGGGGCGTGCAGCAGAACATATTCTCACCGCAATCGTTGCTGACGGTTCGGGCAAAGGAAAGATAGTTCCGAACAATACCCACTTTGATACTACCCGGGCTAATTTTGAGAACGCGGATATTGAGGCTCTCGATCTGGTTATAGCCGAGGGGCTCGACCCCGCCTTCGAGCATCCGTTCAAGGGGAATATCGATTTGGTCAAGCTCCGGGAATTGCTGGAGTCCAAGGGTGACCGAATCCCGATGGTGGAACTGACTATCACCAATAACGCCGGTGGCGGCCAACCCGTTTCCATGGAGAACATCCGCGAAACCAAAGCCCTGTGTGAGCACTACGGCAAGCCGCTCTTTATAGACAGTGCCCGTTTTGCTGAAAATGCCTACTTCATTAAAATGCGGGAACCGGGATACGAAGACACGCCCATCCCCGACATTGTGCGCGAGATATATTCCTACGCTGATGGCATGACCATGAGCGGCAAAAAAGATACCTTCGCCAATATGGGAGGCTGGCTCGCGCTGAATGATGACGATTGGGCTGAAAAAGCAAGAGCCCACTTAATCATGACCGAGGGTTTTCCTACTTATGGCGGGATGTCCGGACGCGATATGGAGTGTCTGGCGGTAGGGCTTGAGGAAATAGTCTGTGAGGACTACCTTCACTACCGTATTCGTTCCATTGAATATATCAATGAAAAATTGGACGCAATTGGAATTCCTGTTGTAAAACCCTCAGGGGGGCATGCGGTGTTTATTGATGCTCGCGCAATGTTGCCACACATACCGCCTCTCGAGTATCCGGGCCAGGCCCTGGTTGTGGAGATGTATAAAACTGCTGGCATTCGCGCAGCAGAGATCGGCACGTTTATGTTTGGTCGTCAGCCCGATGGCAGTGAGATTCCCGCGGCGATGGACCTGGTTAGACTGGCCATGCCCAGGCGTGTATACACACAGAGTCAGGGCGATTATATCGTTGAATGCCTGGCTGAAATCTATCAGAAGCGTCATGAGCTAGCGGGGCTGGAGATTACCTGGGAGCCACCCTCTCTACGGCACTTTACTGCCAGGCTGCAACCTAAGGGCTAGATGGAAGCATAGCCACTTGCCGATACCAGGTTTAGATGAATAACTTTTGGAGAGTAATAGCTCCCTGCCAGGAGATAGGGAGCTATTAGGTGCTTATGGCAATAGCTGCTTTAGCGCATCAGTTTTCTCACGTTGCTTGGCATTGCCGCTTTTTCACGCTTGAGGCGGTTGGTTATTTCCACTGTTTCTGGTCTTGCATTACTCAAGCCAGTGTAGGGGATACCATGAGCATTGTCAGAGTCAGGGTAGACCTCCTTAAATAGTTCGTGACGTTCACGCATAGCCGTAAATTGTCCCTGAAAATGAATCATTGGGATCATTTGTGGGTTTTTCTCATGAGGGTCTTGATACAAGTCGTAATAATCAGGAGAAATGCCTGAAGCCGCACCAGCACTAAGGCCTATCCAATGGCGCTTGTAGCGACCTTTAACGGTAGCTGCCAGTGTGTGACCCTGATAAATATGTACATAGTCACGGTGACTGTGGGTATCACCTTCCAATAATAATTCCGTTTGATCAATACCGTCAATTACACGATCAGTCGGCACATACTTGGTAGCACCACCCAGGCGGGCGAAAGTCGTGAACAAATCGGTCACGTGGATAATATCACCCACCAGCTGACCTTCTTCGATCATGCCAGGCCACCACGCCATAGCCGGTACACGTACACCACCTTCGGTGTAATCACCTTTACCGCCACGGTACATAATCTCAGTCATTGCCCAACCAGGAGGGGGGCTGTGAGACATAGGGCCGTTATCCGCCATAGCGATAAACAGTGTATTTTCTTCGATACCCAGCGTTTTAAGCTCTTTCATTACAGTACCGACAAAAGCATCCAGTTTGGCGTATGAGTTGGGCACCTTGCCGCCGTTAAGGGTGTTTTTCTTAGGCTCAGCCTGTAAGAAATTCAACCAGGTTGGCTGGTAGGTGACAAAGAATGGCTTTTTAGCTTCGGCATTCTTACGCATAAAGGCCAGTGTGCGTTTTTCAGATTCGGTATCGATTTTGTCGTAACATTCATTGGAAGTGCCACAAAACTCCTTACCTTTTTCACCCTTCTTCCCTTCAATAGTCATCACCCAGCCCACTGGGTTGAGGCCCGGGCTATCCATCGCATAAGGATCAGGCGGTAACATTTCGGGGTGCATACCCAAGATAGCATTAACTGCTGTACCCCCCGGGTTCCACAAAGAACTGATCTGATTCATGGGGGTAAATAAAGCCTCATCAAAACCCTGGTTATGCAGGTAACTTTCCTCGATATCACCCAGATGGCCTTTACCGTAAAAAGCAGTGGCATAGCCCGCTTCCGATAGCACTTCACCTATAGTCACTTCTTCGGCTGCTAAACCTTTTGATTCATGAGGCATACCAACAATACCCATACCGTTGCGTACGGGTGTGCGCCCGGTAATAAATGCTGCGCGGGTTGGTGTGCAGGAAGGTTCCGAATACATGCGGGTAAAATTGATGCCCTCTGCAGCCATCTGGTTCATGTTCGGCGTCGTATAACCCAATTGCTTTTGGATCATTTCATTACCGACTGCGCCCACTTGCTGATCATCCCAAAGAATATAGATAATATTCGGTGGAGTGCCGTGCTTTTCTTTCAGTGCACTGAGCTTCTTTTTCAGCCCAACATCGGCAGCAGCCCATTGCTCACCGTTTTGCTCTTTAAGAATGTAATACTCGGCGTCATGAACAACTTCTTTGGCCGCCCAGGACGTTGTGCTGAAGCACATCGTCGCCGCAGCGGTTAAGAGCCCAAGGGTTTTTATCATTGAGAACCTCTATCTATTGATTTTAAGTCTATTATTGCAAGCTAGTTAATCTACCTAGCGGAGCTACGGACCAATAGATTACCGCTAATCCGTTCTCTCTTGTATCAGAATTTCGTCAACTCTAAGTTGGGGGTACGAAAATGAACCACTTGGAGTGGTATCTATGTCGAACCATCCCAATCCTCGCCTGTAGTGAGCGTGTTAACGGACTAGGGCGCTAGCCCTGCGATAGTCAATTCCTCCAGCAACGCTTTGGTGAATTGGAGGTAGCCTGCGGCGTTGGGGTGTATTTGATCCGCTCTGAGTGCATCCTCGGACAATACCTCGGCGAATACATCGGCCACCAGCAGAGCACCTGTTTCCTCGGCCAGCTCTGCATAAATAGGCGAATCCGACAGCGCACCGACGCTTGCCCGCAATACCGACAGCTTGGGCACCGCGATCAAGGCGGTAATTGCGCCGCTGGCGTTGCTCTCTTCCAGAATCGCAAGCAGGTCAGCTTTTACCCGGGAGGCCTGCCGCTGTCTGAGAAAATCGTTACCCCCTAGCTCGACCAAAACCAGGGCGGGTTGGTGCTGGGCCAGGAGGGCGCCAAGACGCTCTGTCGCCCTCTGTGCCGTGTCCCCGGATATGCCAGCATTTACGACCTTCCATCCGGTGCGCTGCGCAAGTAGTGTGGGATAATCCTCGCCTTTATCAGCTCCAACGCCGTAGGTGACGCTGTCCCCAAAAGCGAGTACGGTCGTGCCGGCCTCAAGGGCCGTGTAGCGCGGCTCCTGCTGGCAGCCCAATAACAATAAGAGCAGAAATGCAGCGAGTAGGCTGCACGGAATGTCAGTGCGAGGCGTCACCCTTGTTCTATTTGGTCCAGCAGGATATCCACTACAAACTGAACCTGGCGCCAGGTAGCCTCGGTTAGTTCGCGGTGCTCAGTCTCAATTCTCTTTTGTTCAGACGCCAGTGTTTCCTGGGTGTCGAGCAGCAGCTGTTCCTGTTGTAACACCTGTTGATGCAGGCTGGCGATCACTTGCTGCTGTTGACGATCCTTGACCAGCATGTAGCCCTGTGCAATGACTAACAGAACCAGAATTGATGCCGCTAGCGCGCCGCCGAGCGAGAAGGTCTTCGCTGGCGGATTGGGTTGATTGGTAAGCCTTTGTGCTGCTTCCTTACGTATGTCGTCCTCTGTTATTTTTATCGGTTCCTTTGCCGCTCCGGCGCTGGTCTTGAGCGGCTCTGCGGATTCCTCCTGGAGAGCTTCGTCCTGCAAGGGGGCTGGTATCGGTTGACTGGAGAGGGTAGCGTCTGTCTTTTCCGAGAGGGTGTGCTGGTCGGCATTCACTGCCTCCAACTGGTACAGCTCCGCCTTATCCAGTACCAGCATTAGTTGCTCGGTGCTCACCGCTTTTGGTATGACACCGATGGCGCCCAGTGATTTGGCCTCGCTGGTGTATTGTGGTGCGGCCTGGGAGGTATACATCACCACTGGAATGCCGCGGGTTGACTGGTTTTTCTTAAGCTGCTGCAAAACCTCGAAGCCGTTCAGGCCGGGCATGATATGGTCGAGAAAGATAACGTCTGGAGTGAGGTTTCTAAGGAGTTCGAGTGCGTGGCTCCCATCACAAGCCGATTCCACGATGACATCGAATTCATTCAGTTGATGCTTCAGTACGGTCCTCGCAGTTAGTGAATCATCGACAACCAGTGCATTTTTGCACAACATATTCTGTACTCCTGGCAAGTGTGTCTTGCCCCAGAAACCTAATCAGCCCTCATATTTTGAATATACCGTTCCGGAAGCAGGATCAGCAGGAAATTCTGGCGAAAAGTCGAGGTTTTTGGGTTCTGACGACGCCCAGGAGATTGTCTACAGTTTGTTCTTGTTAATACTGCCTTCCCTATCAACAAAGCCGACTGAAGTATGAGACACTGTCAATGATTTTCCGTCATAAAGTATAAAAAGGTAGCCCGGCTGCTATGCCCCATATTCTGTTGTTGTTCCTTTTTTCGATCTCTTTTTCAATCTCTGTCCCCGTAATCGCACAAACAACCGAAGCTGAGCAGACCGCAGTGGCGTCGCTCGGTGACCAAATCCCAGAGGAAGCTTCAGCAGGAGAGTTGCCAGCGGAGGAGTCGACCTCTTCGGATGCCTCGTCGGGGCCAGAGGATACGAGCGTTCAAGAGCCGGACGCTGAGGAGACGCTAGTCGAGGTGCAACCAGCCGAGGTACAGCCAGCAGAGGTACAGCCAGCAGAGGTACAGCCAGCAGAGGTACAGCCAGTCGAGGCACAGCCAGTCGAGGCACAGCCAGTCGAGGTGCAACCCACAGCCGAAAACATCAATTTGAAGGAGGTTATTCCCGCACCTGAGCAGCCTCCACTTTTCCCCGGTCCGGAGACGGAGGCAGCGGAAGCGGAAGCCGAGGTTTTACCGGCAGCGCTGCCGGAAGATCCTAATGATCCCAAAGTCGTGGTCAGTACGGAGTCTGTCGAAGAGAAACCCAATCAGGCGCGTAGTTTATTGGGTGTTGATATATTGCCAGCAACCACTACTCGCTTAAACTGGACAGCTTCGCGCTCCTTCAGTGGCATGGCGGTGGATACCCCCGTATTGGTGGTCAATGGTGCCTATGATGGGCCGACCCTGTGTCTGACAGCGGCGATTCATGGCGACGAACTCAATGGGATTGAGATGGTGCGGCGTGTCATGTATGACCTGGATCCCCTCAAATTACATGGGATGGTCGTGGGTGTTCCTATTGTGAACTTGCTGGGTTTTTCCCGCAACTCCCGGTATCTGCCGGACCGCCGGGACCTCAATCGCTTTTTTCCCGGGAATGCCTCGGGAAGCGTGGCCTCGCGGATTGCTTTCGCGTTTTTCAGAGACGTTATCAAGCATTGTAATGCCCTGGTCGATTTGCACACGGGCTCCTTCCATAGAACGAATATAACCCAGCTTCGCGCGGATATGAGTAACCCGGGCGTTGTCGAATTCGCATCGTATTTTGGCGATATCCCTGTGCTTAATACGCCTGGAAACCCCAGATCCCTGAGGGCGGCAGCCGTTGTTGCAGACATCCCAACGGTAACCCTGGAGGCGGGTGAACCGATGCGAATGCAAGTAGAGGTGGTTGAGGAGGGTGTCACTGCAATCAATACCTTGCTGGAAAAGAACGGAATGTATCCCAGCTTCAGTTTATGGGCTAAACCGTCACCGGCTTACTACCGGTCAACCTGGGTGAGGGCCAATACCTCGGGTATTCTTTTCAGTCACGTTAAGCCTGGCGATGTGGTGCAACCTGGCGATGTCTTGGGTGAGGTGATTAACCCGGTGACAAATGAGAGGAGTGATATTGCATCGGTTCACGATGGGCGGATTTTGGGCATGGCTCTGGATCAGTTCGTGTTACCTGGGTTCGCGGCCTACCATATTGGTATTCTCCAACCCATGGGTGAGGATTTGCAGGCGGTACCCCCCGGTGATAGCCAACCATTGGGCGAAGATGAAGATGAAATGTCGGCCAATGGGGGGCAGTCCATCCCGTCGGGTGAGTTGCTGCTGTCGTCCCTTGAGGAAGAGGAAAATGGCGACGAGTAACGGTCCTGTGGGTAGACGTTAGTGGAATAAAGCAGGCTATGATGTAGCACCTTGCTGGTATAGTATTCGGTCTTTGAAATGCAACAAACACATGAGGTTCCGAATGATTCACAGCATTAGCCCCCGCCGTTGGCTGGCAATAGCAATTACCGCACTGGCCCTGGTGGCCGTAGGTGCCTGCTCTTCCAGTCCAACCGCCGTCAACTATGATAGCTCAGTCGATTTCGACGCCTATAAGACTTACGCGTTTATGGCAGACCTGGCGACGGACAAGGCTGCCTATCAGTCGCTGGAGTCCACCTACCTCAAGGGTTCTGTCGCTCGAGAATTGGATAATTCGGGTTTGCAGCGCGTTGAAACCAACCCCGATTTACTCATCAATTTTTCTATCGAGACTCAGGAGAAAATCAAAAGCCGTAGCGTGCCTACAGGCGGCTATGGTGTTGGCTACGACCCGTATTATGACGTCTATGGCTCTGGCTGGGGGGCGGGACATACCACCCAGATAAGTCAATACACCGAGGGCAAACTCGTGATTGACGCTATTGATGTGAAATCTAAAGCGATCGTCTGGCAGGGTACAACCAAAGGGCGTTTGAGCTCCAAGGATATGGAGAATTTCCAGCTCACATTGGATGAAGCGGTTAAGGAAATCTTTGCCGAGAGCCGAAAAGTAGAATGACCCCTTAGGAGGCTGCCATGAAGCAGATAACCGGGATCAACCACGTGGGCTTGCGAGTCCGGGATTTGGGCACCACACGTGCGTTTTACGAGCAGCTGGGCTTTGAATTCATTGTGGGCCCGGTGGGGCCCGAGCCTGTGGCCATCATGGAGCACCCCTGTGGCGTCAATATCAACTTTATCCTGAATGCCGGTGACGATGCGTCTCCAACCAACCTGTTGATGGACGTGTCGGAGAAACATACGGGATTTACCCATATCGCTCTGGAAATCACCGATCGCACGGCTGTGAAGGCGCACCTGGATGCGCAGGGAATAGCCATTACCGAGACGGTAGAGCTCCCCGATGGCACCGTATTTTTCTTTGTTCGTGACCCCGACGGGAATGTGATCGAGCTACATCAGCCCGCAAGCTAGTCCAAAGCCCACCCCGGGCGTGAAAATATTTTCATTTTACAGGTGAGGTGAACCTCACCGGGCCTCGTCATACCTGATAACTCGACGATTTTTTGCTGTGGGTGTATCCCGTCCGGACTGACTCCGGAATGCAAAAGACCTCGAGATAATTAAAAAACTTCGGGAAACCACTATGAAAATACGAGACCACAAGCTCCAAAAATGGGTAGCACCCGCTTCATTGATGTTGACGGCAGCGACCTTCGCCACCCCAACGCTCGCACAGGCCGTGTCTGAAGCCAACAGTGCCAATCATGCGGTACTGGAAGAGATCTTTGTCACAGCCCAGCGTCGTACGGAGAATAGCCAGGATGTGCCCATGTCGGTCATGGCCCTGAGTGTTGAGGCGCTGGAAAAAATGGGCTTCCACACGATGGAAGATATCGCGGATAAAGTGCCCTCGTTGAGCATACAGCCTGACTTTGAGACGGCCTCCGCCCTGAAAGTGTATATCCGTGGTGTAGGCCAGGAAAAACCCGCCAACTTTGAACGTGACAACGGTGTAGGGATCTACCTGGACGATATCTACGTCGGGCACGGTAATGGCCTGGCCTCAGAAATGATGGATGTGGAACGCATTGAGGTGTTGGCCGGTCCCCAGGGCACCCTGTACGGTCGTAATACCATTGGTGGCGCGGTCAAATTTATCTCAGAGAAGCCCACGGGTGAACTGGGTTTCAGGCAAAAGCTGGATGTCGGTAATTACGGTCTGTTCCGCTCCGTTTCAACCCTGGACCTGAACGAAATTGGCAATGTCAGCAGCCGTTTTACCTTTCTCAAAACCGAAAAGGATGGTTGGGTAGACAACGATGGCGCAGCTGGCAACCCCGGCGATCGTGACGCCACAGGCTTTCGGGCGGCGCTGCGATGGACACCCAGTCAGAATTGGTTGATTGATTACGCCTTTGACACCGTACAACAGGATTCCATCAGTAATTACCAGCAGCACGGTTATCCCAAGTTTGCGACTAACCTGGAAAACCTGGGCGAATTTCCTGATCGTGAGGACGACACCTGGCGGCCTATTGATGTCAATGTGAAAGATGATTTTGAGTCTCTCAGTCACTCGCTGACGGCTGCCTGGGATATCAATGACGGCATGACCCTTAAGTCGATTACCGGCTATCGGGAGTTCGAGTCTGATTCACTGCACGACGGGGCTGAGTCCTACAATGTTTCAACCCTGGTCGCGAGGGACGCCGACCAGGACCAAATCTCGCAGGAATTCCTCCTGTCCGGTAGCAACAGTGATGCGAGCATTCAATACCATGTTGGCTTGTACTACTTCAAAGAAGAGGTGGTACAACACGAGTCTGAGCTGGAAAGTAACTACGGAGTGGCCCTGGAGATCGATACAGCCCTTGGACTGGGTGAGCCGATAGTAGCCCCGGCATTGTCTGATCTTAAGCCATTCAACAGCTATGATATAGAGAATGAATCCCAGGCTGTCTACGCGCAGATTACCTGGACCCCGGCTATCCTGGACAACAACCTGACCTTTGATCTCGGCGCGCGTTACACCGAAGACGAGCGTTCCCTGGTTTGGAATAAGCCCTCCAATGCCGGAGGCGATTTTGAAGTCGATTCGGCTGATAGCGTTGAGAGCGACAGCACCGATCCGACCTTTACGATTGATTATGCCTGGACGGACGATATTCATACCTACTTCCGCTATGCACAGGGTTACCGTTCAGGTGGCTTTGATACGGGCGCTGAGCGTTTACAGGCCTTTGACCCGGAAGAGCTCGAATCATTTGAGATTGGTTTCAAATCGAAGCTGTTTGATGATCGCCTGCTGTTGAACGTGGCTATCTTCACCCTGGACTATGAAGATATTCAGGTACAGTTTTTCGATCCGGGTCTGAATGCCGACGAACCGCCAGCCAAAGTGACGGTCAATGCGGCTGAGGCCAGCACAGATGGTGCCGAGCTGGAGCTTAAATACCTTCCTGTCCGTGGCTTGCTACTGAGCGCTGCGTTTGCCTACCTGGATTCGTCGACAACGGTCACCAACCCGTTTACCGGCGTCACCGAAGATCGACTGCTGTTTAATACGCCAGAATGGAAGTACAACTTGGCGGCTGAGTATGAGTTTAACCCAAGCAGTATTGGTACGTTTGCTGCGATAGTCAGCTATGACTACCGTGACGAGGAACTGGCTGCGGGTAGCTCTGATGCAGAAGACCTCAAGCCAGATTACGGTCTGCTGGGAGCGCGTTTGTCCCTGTCGGAGATTCCGGTACCAGTGGGTAACCTCAACTTGGCATTATGGGGCAAGAACCTTACCGATGAGGAGTACGAGGTGTATCATAACTTTGGCTCAGTAATCTACGGTGAGCCACTGAGTTATGGTCTCAGCCTGGTCTACGATTTCTGATCGAGGGTTGCCATTGGGTGAAAAAGCGGGGCAGGGGAATCTGCCCCGCTTTTTTTTAGGGTCTTATCTTTCTGGATTGAACTATGACGAATCTTTTGCCAGCATTAATGAGCCTGATGATGTTCACCATGGGCTTAACCATTGCCAGGGAGGATTTCCTGCGCATTCTGGCAATGCCTAAAATTATTATACTGGGTCTGGCCTGTCAGTTGATTATGCTGCCGGTTCTGGGCTTAGCCATCGCCAAGGGATTTTCCATGAGCCCCGAGCTCAGTATGGGATTTCTGGCGATTTGCGTCTGCCCGGGTGGCGTATTGTCAAATTACGTGGCCTATAAAGCCAAGGGCAATGTCGCATTGTCCATTAGCTTGACCCTGTTCAGCAGTATTGTGACCGTATTTTCTATTCCTGTGCTATTGAACTATGCGCAGGGCCTGTTAGGTATCAGTAAGGCGGTGATTTCCTTACCCCTGCTGGATACTATGATCGCCATTGCCAAAATTACCCTGGTGCCTATTGCCCTGGGCATGTTCGTCAAATTTAAATTCAGTACGGTAGTCGACCGGCTCAGCCGTGTGCTGAGTTCTTTCTGTTCTATAATGCTGGTGGTCTACATCCTCTATCTGTGGTTTCTGCAAAAGTCGGCCATTCTGGCGGCTGCGGGTGAGGTGGGATTACCGGTGCTGATGCTGGTCGTGTGCGCCTCATTGATCGTCTATACCCTGTGCAGGGTGATGAAAATTGACGGTCAGGACAAAACCACCTTGATAATAGAGACCGGTATCCAAAACAGCGCGCTCGCCTTTACGGTGACCGCGGTGTTGATGAACAACCCGGTGTTTGCCATTCCAACCGTTTTCTACTCGGTCGCCATGTTCATTCCTGCGCTGTTTCTCATCTATCTGGGACGGCGTGTAGACACTGTGTCGGCTATCACCAGGAGTGCTCCGTCTTGACCTCAACCCAGGCTACTCCCGGCCAGGCACGTTATGCGTTGGCGGTCCTACTGCTTGCCTATATTCTGTCCTTTGTCGATCGCAACGTGATGGCTGTACTGATCGGACCGATTCGTGAGCAGTTTTCCATCAGTGACTTCCAGTACAGCCTGCTGCACGGCTTCGCATTTTCCATGTTTTATATCGTACTGGGTTTGCCGATCGCGCGGCTGGCTGATCGCCACAATCGCAAGTGGATTATCACTATCGGTGTATTTTGCTGGAGCGTGATGACGTGTTTATGCGGTGCGGCGCGCAGCTTTGCTATGTTGTTTCTGGCCCGGGTCGGGGTAGGGGTGGGGGAGGCCGCGCTGTCTCCCTCTGCGTTCTCTTTGCTCAGCGATCTGTTTCCCCCTGACAAACTGGCCCGTGCGATCGCCGTATACAGTCTGGGCATTACCATCGGTGGCGGGCTGGCGTATATCGTCGGGGCGGCGGTTTACCAATATTTCGCCGCCGGTGGCGATATTGTCCTGCCACTGTTCGGCATGGTCAGTCCCTGGCAAATGACCTTTATCGTGGTCGGGGCTCCGGGTTTTCTCATCGTCGTTTTGCTGGCTTTTCTAAAAGAGCCCAAACGTCAACAAGCGGTTGATGCGGTGGCCCCCGATACCAGCTTGGCCGAGGTCTGGCAGCAGTTAAAGGACCATAAACAGGCTTATTTTTCACTCATGGCGGCAATGGGGGTTCTGTCCTTACTGGGTTACGGCACGATGGCCTGGTACCCCGAGTTTCTGATCCGCACTTTTGGGATGGAACGTGGCGACGCCGGTGGTCAGTTTGGGATGATCTTCTTAATCGCGGGTAGCCTCGGCGCCCTGGCTGGCGGTTGGAGCGTTCAGCCGCTGACGGAGCGGGGCTATAAGGATGCGCCACTACGTATTATCCTGACGGTCGCCTGCCTGTGGTTGGTGCCCGCCTGCCTGGGTCCAATGGCACCGAGTGCGGAATGGGCTGTCATCGCGGCCTGCCCCATTGTCTTCTTCCTCAATGCGCACTACGGGGTGGCTATTGCGGGCCTGCAATTCATTACCCCCAATCACATGCGAGCCCAGATATCGGCTCTGATGCTTTTTGTAACAAATTTTTTCGGTCTGGCCCTGGGGCCCACGGCCGTAGCGCTGTTAACTGATTTTGTATTCGGAGATGACCAGGCCCTGCGATACTCCCTGTTAGTGCTGCCGTTGCTGGTTTGCCCCACGGCGGCCATCTTGCTGGTGATGGGCTTGAAACACTATCGCCGTGCACTGGACGCGGTTTAAGCGGTGCGACCAGTGAGTGGAAAACGCCCATGACACCGTCTCGCATATCCGCTAATGCCCCCGACTGTGTTAGCCTCGGGAGTATGCAAAACAAATCCGAATTGGAACGCCTGTACACCGATCAGCGTGGTTCCCTGCTCCGTTTTATCAGCCGAAAAATGCGGCAAGCGGAGGAGGCAGAAGATGTCGTCCAGGAAACGTTCATTCGCCTCGTTAATGATGAGGGCAAGGCAGCAAAGGGGCTGGCAGGAGCAGATTCCCCGGTGGCTTATCTGTACCGGATCGCCAGTAATCTGGCGATTGATCGACTGCGGCAACAAAAATCTCGCTGCGACGAGGGTAATCGGGGGGTTCTGGACGAGACTCAGGTCTCGGTTCAGCCTGAAGTCAGTCAACAGGCCGCTTCGCAGGAAAGGCTGCAGCAACTACAACAGGCTGTGGGTCGCTTGCCTTTGAAACGGCGTCAGGTGTTTGTGCTGCACAAATTTCGGCAAATGACCTATCGTGAGGTGGCCACTCACCTGGACATCAGCGTGAGCATGGTTGAAAAGCATATGATGAAGGCGCTGGCGCAATTACAAGATACACTGGAGAGTACCTAAGATGGATGAGAATGGCAGTAGCGGCACTAGTCGGGCGGAAGCTCGGCAGTGGTTGCTAAAGCATAGCTCGGGCGACATCAGTAGCACCGAGGAAATGGCTTTTCGCGTGTGGCTTGAATCCAGCGCTGAAAACCAGCGTTCGTTCGATGATCTACAACTGCTGTGGAGTGAATTCGATCAGGTGTCAGATCAGGTGCTGGCACAGCACGGTGATGTGCCTGCGAGTATGCCGACCAGGCTGTTTGCAGTGGCTGCCACCTTGCTGGTTACCGCCTTGTTCGCCGGTTTGCTTTGGCAGTGGCAGGGCGGGAGTATGCGGGCCGGATCGACGCCTCCACCGGCGCAATACAGTAGCCAGACCGGGCAGTTGCAGACGATTCTGCTGGCCGATGGCTCGAGCATAGAGCTGGGCGCGCACTCACGCCTGAAGACCCTCTACTCTGAAGATCAACGGCTCATTCTTCTTGAGCGTGGCGAAGCGTATTTTGACGTTGCGCCGGACAGTAACAGACCCTTTGTGGTGTCCACTCGTGGTGGTACAGCGACAGCCGTTGGTACAGCTTTTACCGTGCACGCTGGTATTGAAGATGTCACGGTAACCGTGGCTGAGGGCATTGTTGCTGTGTCCGGGGCGGCGGCCAATCCCAACGAACAACAGATTGAGGCCGGTAATCAGCTGAGTTACGGCCCGGATGGCAGCTTGAGTACTGTCGAGCGTATCCCTGAGGATCAACTTTCGAGTTGGCGACAGGGCCGCCGGGTTTTTCGAAATGCACCGCTGGATGCACTGATTTATGATCTTAATCGCTATAGTGAGAAGTCTATCATCGTGGCAGATCCACGTTTACAGAACGTGGAAGTCAGTGGCGTCTTTGAAGACTTCGCCGATACCCAAGCTGTTCTCCGGGCGATTGAACAGAGTTTGCCCGCGAAAGTCGAGGAGCGCAGTGGCGCTATTTACTTGCTCCATCAATGATCGGGTATGAGATTGTATCGTCAGGCTATATTACTTGCGACCTTGCTGGCCAGCGCCGTTCTCAGTGCAGCTCTCAATGCAGGCCTGACCACACATACCTTTGCGATTCAGTCGCAAGCGCTCGATAAGGCGCTTTTCGAGTTTTCACGACAGTCAGGTTTACAGGTTTTTTTCGCCTCCGATTTAGGTGAGGGCATTCAGGCGCCACCCATCAAGGGTGACTTCGGTGCCGAACAGGCCCTACAGGAGTTGCTGGCCAATACTGGGCTGGACTATCGCTTCAGTGATCCCAATACCGTGGTTTTGTATCGCATCGTTACTGCGCAGGCGGCGGAGGAAGAACCGGTGTCTCTGCGAGAGGAAGTGATCGTCACGGGTTCTCATATTCGTCGTACACGGCAAATGCACAGTCCCTCGCCCATCACTACCCTGGAGCGCTCAACCCTGATGGATCAGGGGAATATCGAGTTGCCCGAAATACTGCAAGACCTTCCATTCAATTCCGGCGCAGAGGTTCAGGTTCACAACCTGGACCAACCACTGACGGCGGGAACCGGTGCGATCAATTTGCGAAACCTGGGTTTGGGCGCAACCATGGTGTTACTGAATGGCAAGCGGCAGACCAACGTCGCTGTTGCGACGACAGAGGGAGAAACTTTTGTCGACCTGAATTCGCTCTTGCCGATGGTGATGATAGATCGTATTGAGATACTCAGGGACGGAGCGTCGGCAACCTACGGCTCCGACGCCGTAGCGGGGGTTGTCAATATCATCCCGCGGCACGAGTTCGATGGCTTTTCCGTGGAGGGGCGGTATCAGGCAACGGGGGAGGGTGATCAGGCGGACAGTCGGGTCTCTGCCCTTTACGGTCTGGACTTTGCGGATGGCAGGGCACACTTTGTTACGGCTGTCAGTTACCTTGTCCGGGACAGGTTGGCATCCTTTGATCGGTCATTTACCGAGGGAACGGCTATCAGCAGCCTGGGTCAACCGGGCACTTACCTGGGCGGGGACGGCTTTACCCGAGACCCGGCCTGTGGCGTGAGCGGTGGTGAAGTCAGTCCCAACAGTGAGTTTTGCCAGTTTGACGTCTCCGGCTACTTCGACCTGGTACCCGAGGAAGAGCGTTGGCAGTGGTACAGTCACCTGGATTTTCGTGTTACAGATAACAGCCAATTAAGTGCGAGCCTGAGCTGGAATGATGCCGACGTGTGGGTCACTGCATCTCCCTCGTTCCCGTTCGCTATTAGCTTGCCAGAAGTGCCGGTGGATAATCCGGGCAATAGTTTTGGCGAGCCGGTGCTGTTCTATGGCCGGGTACGCGGTGAGGATCACAGTGCATCCCGCTCCCGCAGTACCTACCGGCACACGTTCGCTGCACTTGAGCTGACCACCGATTTCGACCTGTTCAGTTTGGCTTCCAGTGCATCATACAGCCAGAGCAAGGTACGTTATGGACGTGCTGATACGGTGCGAGACAGGCTGCAGTCCGCGCTCAATGGTGAGGCGGGTGATTCCGGAGAGGAATACTGGAATCCACTATTTGAGGCGGAAAACAACGAAGCGCTTGAAAGTAATTTGTTCAGTGACTGGGGCATGCGCGGGGAGACAGAGCTCTATACTCTGGATTTGGTGGCTTCCACTGATTGGCACGCTGTGGGCGACTATCGCTATGCTGTTGCATTGGGCGGGCATTTTCGCCGCGAGACCCTGAGTAACAGTTTTGCCCAGGTGTATAACGATAAACAATTGCTGGCGCTCGGTGGTGGGCCTGATTTTAGTTCTCGTCGGGATATTGCGGCCGCGTTTGGAGAACTACATCTGGCCATGAGTGAGGATCTGGAGCTGCAACTGGCCGCTCGCTATGAGAATTATGATCGCGATTTCGACGCCCTTTCTCCCAAAGTAGCATTGCGCTGGCAAGTGGCGCAGAACAGCTCTATTCGCGCGTCCTATAGTCGGGCTTTTCGTGCACCTTCGCTCTTTCAGGCCAGTGCCAGCCAGTCGACTACTCGGCCGATCAGCGATGACCTTATTCCCGGCACGCCAATCTTTACCAATGTCATTACCGTGGGTAGTAGTGAGCTGGACCCGGAAACGGCAGATGTCTTTAACGTGGGCATGACGGTGGGGGAGTTGGCCAACCTGCAAATGGACATCGACCTGTGGTACTACGATTACCAGGATATTATTGTCAAGGAGTCGGCCCAGGGTATTCTGGAGCGTGCAGACTCGGGCGATATGGATGCGACGAACAAGATCATACGTGATCCGCAAACCGGCCATATTGTCCAGATTAATGCAGATTTTATTAACGCAGCGTCTGTAGAGACCGCGGGTGTCGATTGGGGCCTGCACTATCAGTGGGACCGCAGGGCTGGCTTGTTTACTGTGGGTACTGCCTGGACCTGGACCAGGCGCTTTGATATTCGTGAGATGCCAGGAATACCGGAGCGCGACGGTGTGGGCAACCGCAATGTCACCACGCCCGCGGCCCGCACACTGCCAGAGTGGAAAGGCAATGGCTGGTTGAACTGGCGTCGGGACCGGCACCAGGCTAACGTGCGGGTCAACTATATTGACGGCTACCGGGATGACGGCAACGGCAATGCCCCCGTGGATAGCCATACGACGGTCGATTTACATTATCGCCTGGATACACCCCTCGGGTTTGAGCGCGTCGATATAGCCCTGGGGTTACTAAACGCCTTCGATGAAGACCCGCCCTATGTCGATACCTTCCTGGGCTACGATGCCAAGACGCACGATCCCCGTGGACGGTTGTTGTACCTACAATTGAACTATTCGATTTAAACCGCCTGTAGCCGACTGGCTACAGGCGTGCAATTCCTATGCGGCCTCTTCATTCTTTTTAACTTCGGGGTCGAAGGTGATCTGCATACGCTTGATGCCATTGACCAGGTTGGAACGGGTATAGGCGATTTCGCCGGCGAGCTTGGGGTTGCGCATTCTGGGGATGATCTCTTCGAACATAACCTGCATTTCCAGGCGCGCCAGATGCGTGCCCAGGCAGAAGTGCTGGCCGATGCCGAAGGAACGGTGCTGGTTGTGTAGGTCGGGCATACGCTCGGCCCGGGTGACGTCGAACTTCATCGCGTCCTCACCAAAAATACTCTCATCGTGATTGACGGTGTGGTAGTGCATGATGATCTTGTCACCCTTTTTAATTTGCTTGCCAGCCACTTCAACGTCTTCCATCGCCGTTCTGCGCATCAGGATGAACGCGGTGTTGTAGCGCAGCATTTCCTCGCAGGCGTTGGCTATTTTGTCGGGGTTCTCTATCAGGTACTCAAGCTGGTCAGGATTCTCCATTAGCATGCGCATGCCGTGGCTAGTCACGGTGCGGGTAGATTCGTTCCCCGCCGCTATCAACATAAGAAAGAACCAGACAAACTCATCTTCATTCAGGCCTTCAGTTGTACCGTTGCCCCTGAGTAGCGCACCGATAATGTCATCCTTGGGGTTGGTCTTCTGTTGTTCAGCCAGGCCCATCGCATAGGTGATCACGCTGATCGATGCAGCTTCCGAAACATCTTTGTCAGCGGCCATTTCCGGGTCGTGCTGGAATATCATCGCGTTGGTCCATTCGAAGAAGTCCTTGCGATCTTCTGCTGGAATTCCACAGAGTTCCAGAATCGCCAGTAGCGGCAGTTCTGCGGCGACTTCCTCTACGAATTCACATTCGCCGCGGCTCGCCACCTGGTCAACGATATTGCGAGCGTGTTCGCGAAAGCGGTCTTCATAGGCGCCAACCGCACTGGGGGTAAAAGTGGAGCGCACGATTCTGCGGTTGACCATATGGCGCGGCGGATCCATGTTAATGGTCATGTGGCGATGAATATTTTCCACGTCTTCCTCCGACCATTCGTCAGCCAGTGCGGTGCGCTCTTCGCTGGAGAATATCAGGGGCTTCTTGGAAATAAAGTCGATTTCATCGCGGCCAGTGATCAACCAGTAGGGCACGCCCATGGTTGGGTCATCCATATAGTGGATAGGACCTGATGCACGTATGCGGGCTAACTCATCGTAGGGCATGCCATCTTCGTAGGCTTTGGGGTCGATCAGGTTGGTAAAGTTGGCAAAAGGGCATTGACTCATTGCAGTAAGCTCCAAGTGGTTAGTTACGGGAAAACTATAAACTACTAGTTGTTAGTCTGCAAGCGAATTGTCGACCGT
>JBALWA010000003.1:0-216195 GCA_036960305.1 Halioglobus sp.
AACGAGTGATCAGATAAAACCAGAATAGGTGATCAACTAAAACCGGAATGGGTGATCAAGATGGGCCGGAATATGCAAGGCTCGAACAAAAGCTGTATCGCTACGTTGGTCGAACGTCACACCCGCTATGTCCTGCTAGCAAAGTTGGATAACAAGACAACCAAAACCGTTGTGGATGCCCTTATTAAGCAAGCACACAAACTACCCGATGAGCTATACAAGTCTTTAACCTGGGATCGTGGAACGGAAATGACTGGTCATCAACGCTTCACCTTAGCAACCGACATCGAGGTTTATTTTTGTGACCCTCGAAGCCCTTGGCAGCGCGGCTCCAATGAGAATACCAACGGATTACTCAGGCAGTATTTTCCCAAAGGCACTGACCTATCAATACATTCCCAGGCGAAGCTAAGTGCCGTGGCTCGTCAACTAAACGAGCGACCAAGGAAAACCTTGGGGTTTGAAACACCAGCTGCTAGATTAAACGCATGTGTTGCGCTGACCGATTGAGATCGCACCTAACAACGGACATCGGGGTATCATGTGACGAGGGCCTGCTTACGACCCCAAAAGCGGACACTCAAGATACTGGCCTGTTGGGGGCCGCTTTTTTATTCACTGGTCATAAGCCACTACAAACCGTCACTACAAAAAGGAATCTGTCTTGCCTATCGATAGACGCACATTTAACATCTCTTCGATTGGCGCACTGGGAGCTATGGCGTTCTCTCGTTCAGTATTCGCTACGGAAGGGCAAACGAAGTTAAACTCAACTAAGGGAACTACTATGAGTACTTATCCAAGAACATTCTCGCATATCGGAATCTCCGTTCCGAGTGTGGAAAAAGCAGCAAAGTTTTACAGTGACGTTATGGGGTGGTACCACATAATGGAGCCCACCACTATTACCGAGGAGTCAGATACTCCCATCGGTCAGATGTGTATTGATGTTTTCGGACCGGGCTGGGGCTCGTTCAAGATTGCCCACATGTCGACAGGCGACAAAATTGGTGTTGAAATGTTTGAGTTTAAAAACAATGAAACGCCTAAAGATTTTGAATACTGGAAGACCAGCACGTTCCACTTCTGCGTTCAGGATCCTAATATTGAGGAACTGGTAGCCAAAATTGTCGAGCACGGCGGTAAGCAGCGGATGCCCATCCGGGAATACTATCCCGGCGAGAAACCCTACAGGATGTGCTACGTCGAAGACCCGTTTGGCCTGATCTTTGAAGTGTATTCGCACAGCTATGAATTGACCTACTCACAGGGTGCGTATTAGGTAGTTTGTCAGGCAGCGGGACGCCGTAAGGGTGCTGCTGCTGCAAGCACTAATCTCCCTTAATGACATGTAGCGGCCCCTGTCGACTGGAATATTTCCTACTCTGAGAGTCCGCTGCTGGCCCCCAAAGCAGCCTCCCATTTTGAGTGAGGAATTCCGGATTTGCGCAAATATCATGAAAAAATTTCCGATCATGATTCTCACAGTAAAATGGAAAAGTGACCAGGTAGTAGTTAGTTAGAGTGCTGCTGATTTTCATTTAGCCTGGAAACCAACAATCCGCCCAAAACATCTCGATTTCGTCTAAACCGACTTCCGCATTCACCTCAATGTATGGACTCCTCCTCTTTCCGAAAACCGACTAGTCTGAGGATAGTTATCCATACAGAGATTGTTGGCTAACCTGGGTAGTGGTTGGATCAGGCGAGAGCTGCGATGTAGGTGTGGCTCACATTGAAGCGATAGTAGATCGAGACAGCGTGGATCGGAGGAAAATCGGTGGCGTTTGTATGTGTTCGTCCACCGATTTTAACAATTCCGGAGAGTTAACTTGGCGCTCCCGGGAATATCGTTTGCCGTATTATTTTACTCACTATTTATCTCTCCTAAATTATTTTGTTAATTTTCCCACCAATGGTTCTGAATCTGAGCAAGCGAAAAACTTTTGCGTTGCTTTACACGTTGGTAATAATCTGCGACCAA
This sequence comes from Halioglobus sp., assembly GCA_036960305.1. Lineage (GTDB taxonomy): Bacteria > Pseudomonadota > Gammaproteobacteria > Pseudomonadales > Halieaceae > JBALVT01. The sequence goes on from JBALWA010000003.1 coordinate 1,985, forward strand.
TGGAAATCTTGTTCCATTGATCCATTCGTTGTAGTCGAGAAGATCAAGTCTGGACAGAACAACTGTCCATATAACGTCTGCAAGTGTATAAGTCTCACCTGTTAAAAATTCAGCACCCTGCAATTGGTCTTCAACAAAAGAAAGAGCGTCAAGTGCTTGCGTTTCAATACTCTGGACATGTTCTGCGCTGACCCTGAAAGTTTTGTTTCTTTCTGACCTGTTCGCGCATACTTGATAACAATCTTTGAGCTCAGGATGTTTTTCTCCCATCATGATCGATTTCTGAATACGTGCATCCAATACGTTTTCTGACTTTTCCATTGAGGGGTGACGTGCATAACTCAGAATTTGAAGGTCAATATCATCTGCCATATCAATCATCGTATTGATAAGCTGAATCTTTTCTTCCTTCTTAGGAATTAATGGACTGCCTTCGGATAAATCTGCAATAAACTGGATGATATCAACCGAATTTGTAACAACTTGTGTTGAACCATTATCATACTGGAGCGTTGGAACAACCCCCTTAGGATTTAGTACCAAATACCACGGATCCAGCTGTTCTTGTTTTTGAATAATATCTATGACCCGTCCAGTCCATGCTGCCCCTTTTTCTTCAAGTGCCAGGCGAACTTTCATTGAGCAAACTGATAATGGGTGGTGGTAAAGCGTTAGTGAGTACATCGTTTTTCCTTACTCTGAATATGCTTGAGGTAATTTAGTTTTTGCACACTAACACTGTACTAGCAGGGAATATCCTGAGATGTATCGGCCAATTGCAGTCGTTCGCGTGACTACCAGCCCATGTGATAGTAAGCCCAGATACGTTCAATATTCATCGGCAGCCATTCGTCATAGCTTCGCCAGCTCGCATACTTCGGCAGTTTGACCTTCTCTCGAAGTGCATCGGGACTGTGAACTCCCGAGTCCATCGCATCCTTCACGGCAGCCATGAGATCTTCCAAATAGCGCCGTTGCTCCACCACCACAGATGCTGAATCAATGCCGGGTTCGGTGTGAGGCCCGTGGCCTGATACAACGTATTGGAAATCCATTTTCTCGATTTCTTTCAATGATCTGACCCACTCGTCGGGCCAGAAGTCAGGCATACCTCTGAATGCCACACGGCGCGGAGTCACGATGTCCACGATGAACAGGATTTTTTCTTTGGGCAAGCGCATCACTATCAAGCTCTCGCCATGGTTCGGGCCAAAGTACTGAAGCTCCAACGTCCGACCGCCAAGTTTCAACGTGTAGCGATCTTTAAACGTGACGTCCGGCAGTGGGATCACCGGGCTGGGATGATCCCCCAGTTCTTTCATGACGTTTTCGTGGCTCACAAATTGAGCGCCTTCTTCTTTGAAGATATTCCCGCCGGAAATATGGTCGTGATGATTGTGACTGTAGACAACATATTTGACAGGCTTGTCTGTGACCTTACGGATTTCGCTGCGTAAGAGCTTTGCCGCTTTTGGATTTAACGGATCAGTCACGATTACACCGTCGTCGGTGACAATGAAGATGTTTCGATAGACCCACCAGCGGAAAACGTACAAGCCATCGCCAATTTTCTGAACGCTATGGCCAAACGGCTCCCCTCCCACAGGCTCTTGAGTTGAATAACTCGATGCAGCAGATGCCAGTGAGGGTATCAGTAACCCAAATAGCACTACTAACAGAAATTTAGATCTCATCTTCGGTCTCCTACAGGTCGGAATTGCACTAGATATCAAGCGGTACGACATCTCCGTTTGGCAGCATCTTTCGGATAGTTCGTTGAAATCTCTCGATTTCGGCGGAGGTGATTCCAGCAAGAAATTTTTTATTCGTCGCTTTGGATTCTGCAACAAGCTTTGGAACAAGACCGGAGCCCTTTCGCGTCAGTTTGAGATTGACGGAACGTCGATCTGCAGCGCTTCTTTCTCGCAAGATAAGTCCTTGTTTCTCGATTCGATCCAGATGGCGTGTAATTGCCGCACCATCTATGCCAATGAACGCCGCAAGCGTAGCAGGCGTGGTTTTGTTGTCGTGAAACATTGCACTCAATACTGCAAACGTCGCCCGTGTTATGCCATGGACCTTCAGGCGTTCTTCCAGGTCGTACTCCATTGACTTGGCCAGGAGCGTCACCCAATAACCAGTGCTGGACATGATGGGGTAGTCGTCATCGTTAGGTGTGTTAGTCATTAACTCAGCACTTGACATAGTCATTAATTGATATCATCATTATTTGACTATATCAAGTATATTTTAAAAGATAAAGCCCTTTGAAATGGGTCTATCACCCGGACTCAGAAGAGATGAATATTTTTTCGGCGTTTCTTGCCAAGCCGATTGATGTAATGAAGATGCGCACGATATTCTCGCGCCTGCTGCCACACGACGCGGCCCAGATAGCTACTATATAACATTGAGTGAGGGATAGATCAGTACCGGAGGGAATGAATTGTCTACAGGCAGCAGGAATGCGTTTGCGCAGATTGTGATTAGTGTGTAGCCTTGTCTTCAGCGGTGATTTTCACCACTTCAACACGTTTTAACCCCACCGCAGAGTCCCCTCTGGTATATCTCTTAACGGCACAGGTGGTTTAGTAAAAATGGTGTATTCAGCTGGAAATAGTCAGAGAGCCGCAAACAAATGACCACAATCAGGCAGGTTATATACATTAGCAAGGCAGCCTACGAGTTCTCTGCTTCTGAACTGCATGAACTTGCTGCAGCTGCAGCTCGGAAAAACCTACTGCTGGGCATCACCGGTGCACTCTTGTTTATAGATAACTGTTTCATCCAGGTCATCGAGGGAGAAGAGCACGCAATGTCCGACTTGCTTTCCCAGCTCGACGTCGACCCACGGCATCATGACATCCGAATAATTTCTGACCAACTGGAAGAGAGCCGCCATTTTGCCGATTGGTCCATGGGGCTTATAAGTACACCCGATGAGGATAGACCGAAGGTTACCGGGGAACTGCGAGCTGCAACCGAAATCACCAATGACGAGAAAGCATTCGTCACCAACATACCAATGCCCCACACTGCAGCAATGATGCAACGCCTGTACGAGACTGATTCAATTCTGCAGCATGCCAGAAGCTGAAAGCTTCTTTCCTTACGGGTTGGGTTTTAAGGCTTAATACACTGTATATCGTTGTAGCCTATTAAACACCTGGTACTGTACCCACAGATGATGCGCCTTACCCGGCGTGATGCTGACTAGATCATCTGCTGCATTACAGCTCCTGCGTACCCTGGATATCCCACATTGCCGTTCTGGCGAGGCCATGCGCTGGAAGACCGGAGTCTGACGAATGCGCGCCCTGCAGGCTAATGATCGCCGTCGCGAACTTGTTTCTTATGTAGATGGCCGGTATGCCACCCTTACCTTCTACTACGCAGAGATGGTTGTTGCCGTTTTTTATAGAGAATTTTTCGTTGAGTCGTTTCATATCGTCTCTATTGTTACTTCTCGGTTGTATAAGCCGTGATTGTTATAGCTTATTATCCATCCTGCATTTTTGCACTCTATAGCACCCTAATAAGACCAGCCAAGAATACATCGCCTGCTAACAGCTGGAATTTCTTAAAATTTATTCAACGTAAATGCAGAGAAGCAAGTGCAAATCCAATTGACGCCAAGGTGATGCCCTGGGCATAAGCAAGGCCGGGATTAAGAACCAAATTGAACGCCATAGCGGTCAGCCACATGAAGATCGCCCAAAGCTGCGGATTTAGGTGGCCATGAACCTGAGTAAACCGAATATTTGCTGCCCATAACTGCGACCAGACCTTGAAGTGCATGTACAGATATAAGAAAGCGCCAATGGCACCATATTTGTATAAGGTCCCTACAAGGCCTATATCATCAGGATAGAAGTACGGTGCAACAATATCCTGGTAGCTGATTCCGTAAGCGTTGTCTTCACCCGCCCCGAAGAAGAAATGCCCCGGGATTTGCTCAAAAGCCAATTCAAATGCCTTTTTACGCAGGCTGCCTCCATCGGAGCCGAGAAAGACATCCAACATCAGTTCGAAACCTACGGGTATGCACAGAATGATAAGTGGCGAGAGAACGACTACGAGTGGAATCCTGTTTCTTGAGGCAAAAACAACCGGATAAAGGCACATGGCCAATGCCATAGTGGCTAATGTTGAGCGAAACATCACTATTGACCATATGTAAACGGCGATGCTGACGACTGACAGAGATACCACCCATGCCAGGATGCTACGTGACTGCCCGACCCCAACTAGAGCAGCCATTAGACCAACCATGATTGCAAAGAGCGGCGGTTTCAGCCGAAAACCGCGCCAGTCGTCGTAAGTCACCAGATTACTGAGGGTATGGTCGGTAGAGAAAAATAATGATTTGAGATCGAGCGTGAAGTAAAAAACCAGATAATTTAGCATCAGAGCAATGAGTGCAAAGCGCACTGTTCGCTCCACGACAGCGATGGGTAATCCAGTCCTGCACAGGAGATAGACGCCGGGCCCTATGAACGCAAGCATAAACTCACGAGCCGAAAAAAAACTGTATAAAGGATTGCCGCCGAAATTTGCATAGAAGGCCAACGAGCTGATGATCATAATGCCAAAGACCAGGAAGATGGGTTTGAACACCCAGGCTTTCAAGGTACTCATATCCAGCTGAAAAAAGCCTCTCCATGTACCCAGGACCATGAGGGCTAGAGCGCTAAAAATGCCCAGTTCTTGCAATCGATTCGCCATGTAGTAGCGTCCGCCCTGACAGCCGGCGAATATGGCAAGAAAAAGAAAAACGCAAATCACTGACTGAAGATTCAGAGGGCGAAAACCAGCGCTGTAATTGACATCAACTGTCGATGCGGAATCCATACAAGTAGACCTATTGGCGGAAGCTGGTCGCACCAAGCAAAACAGAAAGAACCACAAGGGCGTTTCTGAACTGCCCGCGCACAACTCTTTTTCCTACCTCGATATAACTATGCAGGTAACACCAGAGTAAGCTACCCCGGTGGTACTTGCGCATATAGAGGTGCTTACTCCTGAAGATATGAAAGTCTGCCAATAGTGAGGGTGTTGCTTGCCGCCAACTCGGCGAACCAATGGATCCGCCCTCGCGGTGATAAATGTGTGCATCGGCGGCGATGCAGGGCCGTGAAGTTACTCCCGCACGAGTAAACCAGTCAATTTCCTCGTAATAGAGGAAATAGTCCTCACTCAGCAAACCGACACTTTGCAACAGGCATCGAGGTATCAACATTGAGCAGCCACTCACGTAGTCAATTTTTTCCTCAATGAGATTACAGTCGTTTAGCTCACTTTCCAGCCTAAAGCGACCTTCAGATTCCGATGCGACGCCAGTTCGCTTATTAAAGCAGTTGCCCCCAATGGCCTGGATAGTTTCCGGATTGTCGAAAAAATGAATAACGGTCCCACAAACTTTAGGCATAGATTCCTGCTGCAGTCGAAACTGCATATTCGACAAGCAATAGGGGTCTACCAGCGTGTCGTTGTTCAGTATCCATACATGGGACATATCAGGCTGATTAAGTGCGTAACGAAGCCCGACATTATTACCTGCGGCAAACCCCCCATTCTCCTCGTTGTCTATCAGTACAAGGGGTTCGCCTTCGTCTGTGATGGATCCAGCGCTGATAGCCGTTGCAGTGATATTAACGTACTCGACCTGGCGCCCCCCACCACCAACAAGTGTCCGTAGGCGTGGGTCTTGTGGTAGGTCTGCAGATATCTCACCTCTAGCCCAGGCGGCGATTTTGAACAGACTTCCATCTGATGATTTATTGTCACAGACGACGACACGAAAAGGTGAATTTCGAGACTGAAAAATTGATTCAAGACAGGCAATAGTATCCTGCCAGCCGTTCCAGTTAAGAAGAATTATATATGTACAGGTGTCAGTCATTTTTTTCTCCATAAAAATGTATTTAGTCTGTTGTGCGCCGTTGAATTTTTCGGATGAACAGCGGCATCGAGCGATTTCCCGAGTCATTAATCACGCCAGAAGCCTTTCAAGAGATCGCCAGGTTCCGTCGTAGCTGAACCATCAATGCATTTACATCATCCTGATTTAGACCGATATTGGACTGCATCAATACAGCCTGAGGCGCGTTGCCATGGTCAAAAGGAGTCAGAAATCTCTCGGTCTCGTCTTCAAACCAAAGACAGTGGCACAGGTCATCCGAAGCTTGAAAATGTCCGGACTGCTCAATACCTAAAACATGCTCCACAAACACACCGTAAAGCGTATATTCCGATACCGTCGTCCTTCTACCAACAGCCTCGTACCAGGGCCGCTCTCGGCAATCTTCTATATAGCGTTTGAGCTGAACGAGGTTACTGCGCCTCCATGTAGCCAGTGGCCCAATATAGTCACTGCCAAAATACTGGGGACTGAAACCCAGCAGTTCGGCTGTCGCATGATGCCATTTCAGGTGCACGCCATCACTCTTATGCATCGGTTTCCGAAGTAGGCGCAGCGCACCTTCACGAACAAAGCGATCATGTTGTAGTGGGCTTATAAACTCTATATCGGAATCGACAAAAATAATGTTCTCACAATCGGTAAAAGTATCTGCACACAACTTCGTCACTTGTTGCATCATCCAACCCCGAATCGGCCACATACCGTTATCCAGCCACCACTTCTTGAACAGTGGCAAGTGAATAAACCTGGCTGGTAATACATCCTCTGTACTAATAATGCTTCGGCTTGTTGATTCGAGTTGCGCGAACATTTTCCTGTCGCGATCAGGCACGACTACAAATTGTTTTACCTCAGAACTGATAAATTCATCCATGCTCGCACATAGCCGAGCACAACGTTCAAAGTCCGGGCGGTAAGAACAGATGAGCAAAGCGAGTTTTTCATTTATATTCTCTGAGTTCATGAAAACTCTCCTACAGAATTATGGTGATACGTGTACACGATGCTGAAAACTACTTTCAATTCAGCTGGTGGAACTGTGCGAAAAATCATAATTTTTGCAACTTGGCTCTGGCCGCCAGTTCCTGGTGTTGCGCGCGATATTGGACAATTTTTTGTACCATGCCAGCAAGAAGCACCCTGGCCAGGACACCAAAAACAGTTAGCAGACTGCCTGCTATGGTTCCTATTACGATTTTCTTCTTTCTTGACATGGTGACGCTGCGATAGGGTATGGCCGCAGGATCGATAACCTCCAGTGCATACTCTTTCCGCGCGTTGGCCAGCATCGCGATAGCCGTCTGTGCTTCGATGAGGCGATAGATCGACTTTTGCATTTCCAGTATGTCGGAGCGACGCAGTTCCGTTTGCAGGTATTCCTGCTTACGGCTCGTGTCGTTTATCGTTCGCTCACGTATAAATTCGTTGAAACTCTGTACATACTGATTCGCCCAATCCCTCGCGACACTTGGCTCCGGCCACTGCATGCCGATGTTAATGATGTCTGTTTCCTCATTGAGAATAATGCTGCGAACCTCATCGCGAAACCGCGTGAAAATCTCTCCACGGTCTGGCGTAAAGCCGTCCTCCCAGCGTTGCTCATCCTGATTCCACTGCTCCGGATAGAAGTACTGGTAGACATTTTTCTCATCAAGAAATCGCATGGTGAAGTCCCGAGAACCCAGTCGCGCGCGCATTACGTCGTTGTAGTTGTCATGCGTGGTCCCCATTACAAAGCCGTGCTCGACCAGAGTCAGAACTTCCGAGGCCCGACGGTCATCCGGGGATACTCCACCGGGATCCTCGATATCCACCACGCTGACCGTGACCACGGACTGGAACATATAGGGTTTGGAATACGCAGCAAAGCCCGCCAGTAGGGCGGATACCAGCGCAGCAATGACCAGTATCCAGCGGGCATCGATCAACGCGTTGATGTAGGGCATGAGATCCAACTCCATCACAGCGGTAGGTTCACTGGCCGTGGTTTCTATGCTCTTCATTTACGGTCTCCGGGGTTTGCATGGCGATCCTGGCCGGGATAACGTCAGTGGTGCGGCCAAAGTCATTATTGGCCTAACTGGCGGGTCTCCCTGAGCGCAGTAATCCAGGTTGTCTCTTATACATAGCAACCGTCATGCCAAACCCAAAATTAGCTATTTATCCACATTATTCAGTAGCTTAGATATCTATGCGCGAATTGACCGACAGCCAAGTCGCAAATGGAGTCGCAATATGGGAATACTGGAGATCGCAGTTTGCGAGTGCTTCGTCTTCATACAGACTCAAAGGATAGCCGGCGGACAGTAGGTACTTTTCTCGGTACGGAGAATTTCCTTCTAATTATTCGATTCGCTGGCTTTTCAAAGTAAGTATAGGAAAGCCACGCCAGGGCGGTGACCACTACAAGAGAAGTTAGAAATTGCACGGACAACGGTAAATTCAAACTGTGGACGATTTTTAGGATAGGGTAATGAATAAGGTAAAACCCAAAGGATATTTCACCCAGAAAAACCAAGGGCCTTGTATTCAGGAATTGGAACGCCTTTACGTTCAACAGGGCGCAGAAGAAAATACTGTAGACAACCAGCCAATTAACGGGATCTGCCCATGTCCTTACAAAGAAGTTATCCGCTAGTACCCAACCTGCGTCAGCTCGGATAGCGGGAAGATTCAGAAACAGGGCAATCAGACTCGGTATTGCACAGTATGCCGCGATAGACTTGCAGAGTGGATTCCGGGATATACGTGGATAGCAAATAGCGGTCGCTATGCCAACAAAAAATGGCACAGAGTAGCTCGAAAAAATGGCCGGAACATAACCCAATCTCAGGAAGAGGATGATACTGGGCACACTAGTCAGTGCTATGAAAACACCAAGTAGGGGTAAACCTGTGTTGCGTGCATGCAAGAACCAGAAAATAATAAAGACGAGGTAAAACTGCAGCTCCACCGGTATAGTCCAAAACTCGAATGGAGCATCTATGAAAAACAGTGCTCGAAAAGTAATATCCGGCTCTGTAATAGAGTAATGGAAGGCTGGGTATAGCGTCGTTGAAATGAGTATTGAAAGAAGAATAAGGCCGATATAGAGGGGGAATATTCTACCTACTCTTGATACCAGATATAGCCTTATATTCTCGGCGGTAATTTCCTTATTCAGATAGAGATTCCCCATCAAAAAGCCGCTTAGTATAAAAAACAGCATTACACCAATCTGGCCGAAACCGTTACCTAGTGCGCCTGGCAGCATCTGCCAATTCGAACAGTGAGAAACAAAAACAATAAATGCTGCCGCCCCTCTCAGACCCGTCAGGGCATTGATATATCCCATCACATGTATTCCTGATAAGAAGAAGGCCTTTCGAAAATTGGTGTTTTAGCAGCATTCATTCAACACTTCCGCCGCCCATTTATGTCATCGAGAGCTTGCATAAGTAATCAAAATCAACATAGCTTATGGTCAGTGCAGAACAGATTCTGTCACGAGAAACGCCGAGTCTGCACAGCGATTTAAATAATCCGAAGTCCAGGTAGGCAAGCGTCATGGGGTCGATTTTGTAGCCCCGCGATTCAGTGTCTTCACAGCTAATGAGCTGCAAACCGGCGGTTGGCGCATGACGGGCTGTTTGCGTAGTCATTGAATTTTGCATTTTCTCTTTCCCTTTTTGCTGGCTATATAATATTTTTTGCGGATTACCACGCCCAGACATCAGCGGTGGGGATATCTACGATATATTCAGACATGTATGATTCGTACCAGTTGGCATTAGTAACCCCCTTGGATTGCACGAATGTATCGAAATTTTGATAAGGAATTCCCACGTTGTAAGCCGCAATCGCCGGCTTCCAGGTGGCCGTTAAAAGCATCCCGAATGGATAGCCGTTCTCGTCCTGATAGCTGGGGTCAACTTCGAGCAGACGTATCAGTCGATTTGTATCCAGCACATGGACAAAAGGGTCGAAGGGGGCAGACATAATAGAAGCCATCGGCGTTGGCGATGCCAGGTCCAGTCTAAATTCGCTTTTAGGTCCCTCGAAATATCGTAAGTTCCAGTTACCTGGAATTGAAGCGGTGTTGACGAACAGCGAACCCGCAGGGTCTCGATAAATATTGAGAGTATCTTCAAAGACGACCAGATCCAGATTGCCACTTACATCGGCTTGGGGAGTAGAGCTGCAGTCCTGACTGAGGGTGGTGGTAAAACCCCTACCAATGTAATCCAGTGGGAAATATGTAGTGCAGCTGATGGTGCCGCTTGTGTTTACCGGCAGGTCAATTCCCAGATGCCAGTCGTGACTGTAAGCGGAACCGCGGGTGATCAGGTAGGCAAAACCCTGTATTGCGACGACATCGCCGTCTACGTTCAAACCGTATTTTACCTGGTAGGCAACCGTCAGGTCGTTGAAATCATAGTCGCCCTTTGCCGGATAAAGATCTTCATACCCAACCAGGTAAAAGGTGTTCGCTGTGGGAAAATGGTTCCAGGTGTCGACGGCCATAAGATCGATCTCGACGGGGGGATTTGTCAGGACTAACATCGGGGCTTCTTCATAGCCTGCGCCATAATTGTCAATGAAGCTTGCATCGACTGCATTTAGTATGGCCAGATCTTCGAAACCAGCACTGAAATCATAAAAAGCTTCAGGGTCGCCTAATGACTCGTTGGTCTGCAACAGGCCAATCTGCAGGGTGGCTCTGCTGGCATTATTGCCGCCTTCACTGAAGAGCGTCTCGGTTACCGCTATCTTCAGTGTACTGTCAAAAGAGTCTTGCACTGCGTTGTTAGAGGTAATCCGACTGGAGCCTGACTCGCCCAGCAGCGTATAGTACGTGCTGCGGGTCGTACCCGGCGCCTCAGCGACCAGAGTATAGGTCTCGGTGAACCAACCGCTTGTTGCGTCATAAACCTGTTGCGATCCGTCTTCGAAACCGATGGTCAGGACAACGTACTTTACTGTAACGGCCTGGGTGCTAGATTTTTCAGTACCGCTAGCGGCTTCGTTGATATCAACCCCGAATACCAGTTGTCCGTCATTGTCTGAACGTAACTGTTCCAACTGGCTAGCGCTTAGGTCTTTGAATAGATCGATATTACCTGTCCCCTGGCTTTTAATCACATCGGTCAGGCGTATCGACCCAAACTCTTGAGCAACAGGTAAACTACAATAGAAAAGCGTCATGCTGGTCATACCGAGTATACTTAGTATTTTTCTCATGTGACTTTTCTTCCCTGCATTTTTCGGCTCGCGAACAGTCAATTTATTTCTGCTAATAGTCATTGGGCCAATCCGATTGAACCGTTTATAGCGAGGTTAGAACTGAAAATTTCATATTCGATGGCCGAACACGTAAGAGGAACGCTGGCGCGAATTTTAAGCTTTTCGCCGTCGACTACCCGACCCAAAAAGATTGTCTCGGGCGGCTCATCAACTTTTTCGGAGCTAATAAACACCTTAAGAGCAACGTAGCTACCAGCCAGGTCAATGGTTGATAGCTCCGGAAAATCCGCAGCTCTTAGACTGACGATGCGTTGAAAGTTGCTGAAGTTAAACTTACCAACGAAGCCTTCAACTTTGAGTTTTTCATTCTTTGAATTGAGAGTGGCCCGGTGCTCGCGCGGTTGCCAGGCGTAATTTGCATGCTGCTCAAACTTCCTGTTGGAAACAGTGCTGTCACCATTGACGCTCACAATATAGTCTATACCCGTTTTCAAACCGTTGAATGTGTATGCGCCCCTCTTGTCCGTCCAGCGCACTCTTTCACAAGTGGAAGGCGTACTTAGCAGCGACAGGCAAACCGATACTTTAGTCAGGGCGACGCCATCCGTATCGACTGTCTGGCCGGAAATAGAGGCGCTGCTGGCGCCTTGCGCGCAAAGTAATAACGCGAGTGCCGCGCCAAATTTTCCAACTGGCGTCATGTTGACGTCACGCTGCCTGAGGTAATGTAGGACTTTATTCATTTTTAAATATCCGGCTTTTTAATTCTCTGAAGTAGGTAGAGCAAGATGCGTGCCACCCACTTTTGGCCGGTACTTACGGGTATTCAGGTCGAAATCTATACTTATCTCAGTTGCAATTTGCGAAGTGTCGCGATTTCGAGTTGCAGTCTGCGAGTATTCGCAACTACCGGGAAAGCGTAAACAGCAATTACTGGCCAGGATCGCGGGAGGTAAGCAATTTTCTCATCTGAAAGACTAACTGGAGTAGGATGCCGATAATCACCAACTGCGCAAGCAGGGCGTCATATCCTTCGAGCCCCCACTTACCGAGGCTCATTTTTGTTGCGCCATTTATTGCCTCATCAAAGAGATCTATAAGTCGCCATACAAGCGTTGGTAATAGAATATAGAACAGAACGAATTGTATCTTTCGAAGTCGCCATGCCGGGGGTTTTGGATTCTCGCGCATTACGACATACCGCCTCTTCTCGGGGTCGGTCGTGCGGTAGAGCTAGCGCTATTGTTCATTGCGTAGATAATTGCTGGTTGAGCGCTTTTAAGCTGTCGGTTTTCGTCTTCTCGAGTCCTTCGATCCATCCAACGTCGAGTTTGGCGCCAGCGCGCAATTGAACCTCTATCGACGCGAGCATGTCCCCAGCGCGCATCAACCCCACACTGCGAAAAATGCTGGACAGGCTGTGAACGTGGCGCTGAATGGCCGCATAGTCATCGCTGCTTTGCGCAGCAGTGAGGTCTTCCCAGCGCTGCGCTGCTTCCGAGAGCACCTTTGTCAGTACCGTTTGCAGATTATCCGGACCAATTTGTCGCCGTAGCTCTTCCAGCACTGCTTGATCCAGGGGCTCGGCTGCGGCTAGCGTCTCGCCACTATCGTGGCCCTGACCCTCGACGGCGTCTGGTAGTGCGCTTTGGGCATCGCTGCCTAACCAGTTGCCAAGCTCCTCGGCCAACGCCTGCTTGACGATAGGCTTTGTAAGGTAGCTATTCATGCCACTTGCCATGCACACTTCCTTTTCCTTTTCATAGGCTAGCGCTGTCAGTGCCACAATAGGTAGATCCTGCTTGTCCTTGACCTTGCGTATCCTGCGGGTCGCTTCGATCCCATCAAAATCGGGCATATGGATGTCCATCAATACCAGGTCATAGTCCTCCTGCAATGCTGCAGCGACTGCCTCAGCACCGTTCGTCGCGGTGCTAACCTCCACGCCCATTGATTCCATTATCATTGTACCCAGGAGCAGATTTGTCTGGTTATCGTCAACCAGTAAAATCCTGCCGGAAAGCCTAACATTTGCATCAATCATTGCGGATGGCCCCCTTGCTGATCTCGCGACCGTGACTACTGATTCAGCGACAGTTGGCCAGTCGAACCAAAAAGTCGACCCCGCCCCGAGCTCGGATATTAGGCCGACTTCCCCACCGACGTGTTCGACATTACGGCGAACAATATCGAGGCCCAGGCCAGTCCCGGTATCGGGATGCCCTCCCCCCCCGGGGTGCATACTCCAGAAAGGCTCGAATATCAGCTGTCTTATATCACTGGCAATACCAATACCCGTATCAATAATGCTGAACTTCAGCATGCAACCAGGGGCTTCGCTGTCCACCTTTACGGCGCGGATGGTCACCGAGCCCATATCTGTAAATTTGATCGCATTCATCATCAGGTTAAGTAGTGTCTGACGGAGACGCGGGGCGTTGCATTTGCAATGCAGCGGAATATTTGGATCTATCTCCAGTGTGAGGTCCAGCGACTTTTCTCGCGCTTTAGCGCCAAGGATGTCCATGGTTGAGCGGATCAGCTCGGGAAGATCGAATACGGTTTTTTCATCCTCCCCGACTAATTCCAGCTTGGACAAATCCAGAACATAGTTGATTACATCCATCAGGTTGCGAGAGGAGCTCTGCGCTAGCCCAACAAGCTGGCGCTGCTTGTCCTCGAGAGGATTCGTTTCCAGTAGTGACAGCGCACTAACTACACCGTTTAGCGGTGTGCGCATTTCATGGCTCATCTGGGCAAAAAAACGGTGCTGCGCGCTATGCGCCTCTTCCAATCTTCCCTTGGCTTCAGTCAGTTCAGTATTCAGGTTTTCCAGATCTGCAACCATCTGCTTTTCTGTTGTCATGAAAAATAGCTGATCTAGCTGCACATCCTGCGCCGCGAAATCACTCAAGCTCAGACGAATGTCAGGGCAATTGCTGGACATCCAGAAAAGCCAGGGTGCGCCGCACAGGCACATTACTTTCTGATTGAGATAGGTGGTTGATACCAACTGACCGCGAATTGCAAAACGGCCATTATTAGCGGTCATGAGACACAGGGAATCAAATGACGCGAGTGCATCAGAGAACACTTCTAGCCCCCGCGGGCGAAGCACTTGAAAAACTTCACCCAGCAGCGGATTGCCTTTAACTTCAGGCAAATATTTTTGCACCGTATCACTGGCGTAAACGATGCGCATAGACTCATCAAAATATATGACAACCGAAAACAAGCGTTGTAGCTCTCTCCAGGGTATGTCTGCCCGCCCAATCATTTAGGAGTAAGCTCAACTTGGAAGATTGTATGAGTCCCCTGCTCCACCTCTACTTCGCTCTGCTCCAAAATATTCAGTGTGTGCTCAAAGCGTATTGCCAAACCCTTTAGAAGCCCAACGACAAAAGACGTCAACCCCTTACGCTTGCTTAAGTAATGAATTTGATGACCATTATCGTTTTCTACGAGGTAAAACTCAGGGGGTACATAATTGAGAAACGTACTGGTAATACGATCATGCAGTGCATTCATATTCGCCAGGAACTCGAACATATCATTCCCCGCTGCATCGAGGAGCGTACCGTAAGACTTGGTTGCGGTTTCCAACACCCAGTACTCGCCAAACATTTCCAGGCAGTCCTCCACCGGTGCGCCCAGCACATCCGAAGCTGCGCCAGCCAGGGAATAAGTAAGCGCATCGTCATAGCTGCGCATGGTGAGAAAAGAATCTTCCGGCACACCAGAATTTTTCAATACTTCCTGCCATTTTTCTTCACCAAATTTATCGAGAATCATGCCTTTCAAAGAGTTGTTTATCAGACCGTACATGGCTAGTTACCCTACCTATCTATCTATTTATTCATTCAAAAATTCATTGATTTTCAGGCTTGGAGTTTTTTCCATGACTGCAATTTACGATAAAGGGTGGAGGGCGCTATCTCAAGCAGGCCCGCCGCGCGATTAACATTGCTATCACAGGCTTCTATCGCAGCCTCTATCGCCTTCTTCTCTGTCAGCCACAAAGGTTCAACTTGTTGCCGGCGAGCAACATGGGAATGCTCCGGTGCGACCAACCTTGTCACCGCTGAAGAGGGTGCAACGCTAACATCCACAGTTGACTCCTTGATCCCCAGAGCGCCACTCGTGATCGAATCAGGTAGCATGGCCTGCTCCACCAGCCGGCCTTCATTGAGCACTACTACCTGCTGCATTGCATTTTGCAGCTGCCGAACATTGCCCGGCCAGGGGTAACGCCTGATAGCCGCATCTGCGTCTTCCGAAAAACCCTCGAAGGGTTTGCCGGATTTATCGCTAAAATACCGCAGGAAATGTTTGGCAATCATTAATACGTCATCTTCACGCTCTCGTAGTGGCGGCATGTGCACAGGCACCACATGTAAACGGTAAAACAGGTCTTCACGGAAGCGCCCTTCACTTACCTCGACAAGAGGATTGCGGTTGGTCGCGCACACGAAGCGTACATCGACTTTTTCCAGCGTATTGCTGCCCACCTTGCGAAAGGTGCCAGTTTGAATAAAGCGTAAAAGTTTTTTCTGTAGCTCCAGGCTCATTTCGCATATTTCGTCTAGAAAAAGAGTGCCCCCGTTAGCAACGCTGGCGGCGCCCTCTCGATTGGCACTGGCTCCGGTGAAAGATCCTTTAACATGGCCAAAAAGTTCGCTTTCCATCAATTCGCCAGGAATCGCTCCGCAGTTAATGGCAATGAACTCTGCGGCATGCCTGGGGCTTTGTTGGTGAATGGCCTCGGCAGCGAGCTCCTTGCCCGTGCCACTTTCACCGACGATGAAGCCGGTGGCGTCACTGGGAGCGAGCGAGTCGATAGTTTTGTAGACAGATTGCATAGCCAGCGACTTGCCAATGAAGTTGCAGTATCTGTCTCGCTCCAGCCGCGCCAGCTCCTGAGCCCGTTTGCCTAGCTGCAGCTGAGCAGCCGCGTTGTCCAGGGTAACTTTGAGCCGGGCGGAATCGAAAGGTTTGGTGAGAAAGTCAAAGGCGCCTTTTTGTATCGCTTTCACTGCCATATCCGACGTGCCATAGGCGGTCATTACGATAATTTTCGGCGGATTGTCCAGGGTTGCGGCTTCGGCCAGGAAATCCATGCCGTTACCGTCTGGTAATTCTATGTCCAGCAGCACAATGTCAGGCTGGAAGGCCCCCAGCGCTGCGTGTGCCGCGCCCAGCGTTTCAGCCGTCACCAAATGGTAATCCGTATTCTCCAGGTAGGCTTTGTAAATAGCCGAGAGCGATACGCTGTCCTCAATCATCAGTACTTTTGCCTGGGTGCTCATTTCTTCCTCACTGCGATTCGTATGGAACCGGCTCCGTCTATTGATGCGCTAGGGTTACACGCTTACTTACTTAGGTATCAATGAACGTGCCACATTTCTCGACATGAGACGCATAACGCCAAAACCAATATATCCTATTGATTTATATAGTATTTATATCTAAAACTCTGTATCAACCTCTAACAACGAGGCTCGCATGTCAATCAATTTACCCATATTGCATCGCATAATGCAATTCAATATGGGAATTCGACAGCGAGACCCCTCTAGCTACGACCACCCAGCGCCTGGCAAGGTCGTCGCACCCGCCCCTGCCCCTGCCCCTGCCCCTGCCGCCAGGCATTCATGCGCTGCACTTGTCGTTACTCATACTCCTGACCCTCTGCCGCAATACAGCCCAGGAACGTCTGGTCATCGATAAACAGTACCTGCTCGCCGAGGCCCGTCATACGGAACATTTGACGCGCATTAGCATCTGCGCCACTTATCAGAATCGCACCGCTGCGATTTTCCTGTTGCTGGGCCATCACCGGATATAACTCGGCAATCGCTGTGCTCTCCAATAATGTGACGTTCCGCAAATCAAGGATGCAGGTTCGATCTCGGGTTGCGTGCTGCAGGCATTCCATAAAACCGAGTGCATTCAGGCCATCCCCATTGACCCGGCCGGATAAAAAAATCAGCGTGGTTTGGCTCATAACATAACTCTTGCAACCCGTTTCCTGGAGGCGGCTACCCTGCGGAGTGTAAGAGAGGGTGCTGATAGTGTCACCGTTGCCGTCCTCACCGAGTATATCCATGATTCGACACGCGGCCAGCTGTCGCTTGAGCCCCTTGCTCATCCCCAGCATGGAGATGTCGTTCTGTGGGTCTTGTAGTAATTGGGCAAGACGAAAGAACTCCTGTTGGCCGGAAGAATGGATATGCTTCACCAGGCTGAAATCGAGTAGGCGCAGGGCAGTACTGGCGTGTTCACGCTGCAGCGAGGCGACTAACTCTTCCAGATAGGCGGCAGTTACCAGGCTAGGCAATCGCAAAACCGCCAGAGATTGATTAAGCGATGACCAGACCGAATTCCAACGTATGCGCGGACGCTCGGCATCCGCTGCCCCGCCGTAAAGCAAATCTTGCTTCGCCCGGTAATAGATCAGTGGTGCTGTGAGTATTCCCAGCTTGAATAAGCCAACTGCATAGCGTCGCCACAGGCGTTGCGGGTCCTGCTTAATGCGAAACATCCATTCCAGGTTCAGTTGCTGCATCCATCGGGGAGCACGTTTGACAGAGCCGGTGATGAATTCGAAGGTGCCACCAACGCCGATGGCCACAGGGACCTCTAATCTATGGCGATTGCGGTTGAACCACAATTCCTGTTTTGGATTGCCCAGGCCGACCAGCAGAATGTCCGCGCCCGAACTGTTGAGTGCCTGCAGTACATGAGCATCACTTGCCGCAAAGTCTACTAACTCAGCTCCATCGGTTGATATAAAAGGCGCACAGGTGCCTGCTATTTTGAGCGCTGGATTGATTTTCTGTAGTGACTTAGCTGCAGCCGCGGCGACGCCTTCAGCGCCGCCCATCAGAAACATTGATAAGCCTTCGCTAGCACAACGCTGCGCGAGTGCCGGCGTCAGATCAGAACCAGTCACGCGCTGCTGCAGGGTTCTGCCCATGATCTTACTAAGCCAGATAATAGGGAAGCCGTCTGCCGTTACCATATCTGAGGTACGCAATACATTGAGCAATTCAGGGTGACGAGCGCGGGTAAATGCATACCCCAACGAATTGACCAGAAAGTCTACATTCAGTGTAGACACCAGACGGGACTGTCCGTCGCGAGTCTTTGCCATCTCAATAATGCGGTCCGTCGCCTGCTGCAGTGACAGATTATCCACTGGAATACCCAGTGAATTGACGCAGTCGCGTATGGGTGGGTAGGTGATTGTACTCATATCAGGTAACTCCAGTTTCGGTGGTACTTTGCTGTTGTTGGGTGTTGCCGCGCGCGGCGATTTTCCATTCCATGTCCTGCCAAAGGCAGGGGCACAATGCGCATGAATTCGTATGCATGACTCACAAGACGATGCCGGCAAGAATCGCTGAGCGCACCAGCGTATCGACCCAGGTCTGCGCTTTCTCGGTGACATTCATACGGTCTACGTCCAGCGGCACATATATTTTTGCTCCCGGCATGACGGATTTTCGCGCCATGCGCGAGGAATTGCGGCTGCCTCTATAGTTCATTACCTCGCCATTCGCCTGGATAACATAGGTATCCTTAAGCCGCCCCAATGTCGTGTGTCCACCGCTCATTTCTACATAGTCACCAACCTTGCGGTCTTCATCATAGAGATGGGAGGTCGGCACATAGACCTGCCCCGCTACTTGCACATAATCAGGCATATGCGGCACAGTCAGCACGTCACCATCCTCTAGAGCTATATCGTACTTGGCCTTGCACTTCTTCTGCTTCTCCAGGTTTATCACCATACGTCCATTGGCCTGTGCCTTTTCAAGCGAACGAATAGCTTTCAGGTAGTCTTGCTTGCTATTCACCTCCGATGGGGCTTTACCCGTTTTACGGAAGCCTTGTGAGAGCGATAACTCGATCATCAGATCGTCTAACTGACCGTGTAACTCATCCAACGTTTGCTGTTGCATTTCGCGTACAGACCTGCGGGTAAATTGTGCGCCAAACACATAAGCCTGTGGCGTCAGGCCATCCGCTCTTAGTAATACCTGACAAAGTGTTTCCCCCCGATTGATCGCGTATACGCCTGGGCGCTCCACTTCGCCGACCAGAGTTACCGTGGCGCGCTCTACCCAACCGGATTTCTCGGTAAATGTGAGCTGATCCATCGGCTTGAGAAGTGGATTTAATTGATCGTCGGTGTAGCCGCCTAACTCTGCGCCAGTGCCCTGAGCAAAGGCGTCGCTGGTGGACGCACTGCGAGCATCATCACACAGGCCAAGCAGCGTGTTGCTATCCAAGTTGAAATGCTCAACTGCATTATCGGCGCCGGTGTTGTGCTGCATGCGCGACAATTCCGCACCAAGGCCATATGCCTTGCGGGTCAGGCCCTGTGCGGCGCAGAGTAAATCGCTGGCGCGCATACCGCTTTCCAAGGGATAGGTTCCCACGTGCAGAACTTCGCCCTGCACGGTCACAAGTTGCTCGTCTGCACCGTAACTGGCTTGCTGGCGCAGCAGATCAATCTCTTTATTAAGTAACTCTGAACGACTGCCGCGATCATCGAAAAAATACAGTCTGTCGCCTGGCTCAATCACCAGGTTTGCCGATGATTCCGGGTTGGTGATCGCTGCGGCGATGTTGAACGAGATGGCCTCTATAGTACGACTTGGATGGCGGGTACGCGCAATCACGCCATAGAACATCTCTGCGCCGGGTAACAGACCTCCGGCCAGGCTCATTATATCGAGCAGTCGCGCATCCTCTTGCAGCGGTAGGCGACCGTTGTAGCGCACTGCGCCACGGGCCTCCACTATCCGCGCGGGACGATAATCTGTGGCCTGTATATCAAGCTCCCGTACAATACTGGCAACGTCTTCTTCGCGATTATTATCCAGGTTGAATACAATCAGTAGGTCTCGAGACTGCAGTACGATGTCGCCCTTTCCTCCGGGTGTGGTGAGAGCAGCGACGAGGTCGACATACATAGCTTCGGTGCGGAGGGTTCGCGGGTTCTCGCGTTTTATCAACAGGAAATCAACATCAGCACCGGGCTGCAGTACCTCTGCCCCAGACACAATATCCGAAACACGCATGCCTGGCCTGAACTGATAGCCGCCCGGGCGTTTGACATGACCAGACAGCAACACCACATCGGACAGCTCGTCTTCCAGTGATAGAACACGCAGGAGGTCACCGGTTTGGACCTTGCTATTAAGGATGGCAGTCTCATTGCCAAGTCCGCTCTGCGCCGAAAAATCAATTAAAGTGCGCGTGCCACCCGACTGAATGCGCTCTATATGCGAATGTGGCAAAGACGCAGTGGGCAGCAGACCACCTGACATGGCAATCACCTGCCCCACCGTTTGTTCACCGCTCAATTCATAAATCGCAGGGCGTTGCACTTCACCACCCACATAAACTATTGGGCCAATTGCCGGCACAAAAATGGTATCGTTATGTGCCAGGAAAAAATCCTGATCCATTCGCCCGCGCAACAACAAGTCATAGAAATCAAGGGTTGCGACGCTTTTACCACCTCTGACCAGCTCTATATTGCGCAGTGATCCAGTCGGGCGCACGCCCCCGGTAACCAACAACGCGTCGATCATGGTGGAAAGCCCGCCTATGGTATAAACACCAGGCTGCACCACATCGCCAGCGAGGCGGATCTGGATAGTTCGTAGTCGACCCATGGTGACCACGGCTTTGACACCAATCACCTGGCTTTCAAAACCCTCGGTGAGCAGCTGTTCGGCTTCATCAAAGCTCATGCCCGCCAGTGTTACCGGACCGTACTCGGGCACCAGGATATTGCCATCGCGCGTCACCACCAGCTTGTACTCTACATTGCGCTTGCCGAACAGCTGCACAATGATCGTATCCCCGGGGCCAATACGGTAATTTGGTGGCACCGGAATTCCGGCCACGGGCGAAAATGTGCTGGGTACCTGGCCAAAAATGTCGTAGCCAAACTGCTCCAGATCAGAATGCAGTACCTGATCCTGCTGCTTGTCCTGCAAGCTCAACGGACCTTTTTTTTCATCCGCCATTAGCTCCAGCCTGGATGCTTCTCTTTCGACTTGAATGCCGCCTATGGCTTCCAGTGGTTCTGCCATGTCCTCCAGTGGCTGGTCATTGCCGCTGGCGGCCGCCTGCGCATAAGAGCGCTGCTGCACCATCTGTAACGATTCAACAAAAGGCAGGATGGAGTCGTTGATCGCAAACGCCGGGACCGGGGTAATGATGCATGCCAAACAAAACGTCACCCAGATCGCAAGGGCACCGCGCAACGAGGAAGACGCCCCCCGGGTTGTTTGAATCACTCGCTTGCTGAACTGTTTCATGTTGTTGGCTCTGAACTTCTGTTGTGTCCCTGTTGTAGGAGCAATAGCAGTGCCAACTATTAAAAATCAATAATAGTCAATAAAAACAATTAGATAGAAACTATGCTTTTATCTGCAGCTGGGGGATTTGCAATGTGATTCGCAAAGTGCGAAAGCCGGGTGTTTGCAAAATGCGAAATACCATGCTGCGGGATTACGCTATCCGGCTTGTGGCAAAATGAAATTCCTTGGGCTATGCGCCGTTTACCGGAAAACGGTTGGGCTCAGTTACTCCCCAGGTAACGGTCGGCCCAGGGAGGCGAGGCTATCGGGAGAGATAACAAGGATCGGATATCTTCACCGTAGTGTTTGCGCAGTTGATCATGCAGGTTGTCGGGCAAAGACATGGAGTCACCATTTTTTCGTACGTTCCACTGCTCGTACTGAAAGCGCAGACGGCCGCGTTGAGCATCTGGCAGGAGTTGCCATAATCTGTAGAGCAGCTTGCGCTCGCGCAACCAACCGCGCACAGAATGTGGTATGCGATTACTGGCTCCGCCACGATGGATGACCTCACCCAGTGTCGGTGGGCGAAAACCCACTGGTAAGCCAATGAACTCAAGCAACCGATCCACAGTGGCAGCCGGGTCGTTTTCCAGGTCCTCAGTGTAAAGTACCAGCAGTTGCCTGGGATCAAAACAGGCGCTGAATTCTTGCAGAATGCGCCCGTACTCACTCCATGCCACGTAGAAGTCTGCCTCGGACTGGTAGCCCAGCGCATGATCCGGAAGCACCCGCGAATGCCCGGCGGCTTGTCCAGTTGTGGCCAGCAGCGATGCTATCGCCTCGGAGAACTCTCGAGGCTCGGTATCTCGTCGCTGCCCCATGCGAAAATGCGACCAGGTGCGCTGGATAGGGTCACGCAGAATGGCAACCAGTTTTGTGTCAGGCATGAGTTTCTGTATGCGGCCGGGTACGTTGGGGTCAGACATGTATTGGGGACTCGCCTTACCCCACAACTTGCCATCCTGTTTGCGGCCAAACTGATCCAGGGCAAATGTCTGCCAGCTCTTCGCCGAGCAATCATCATCGGTAAAAAACGGCACCTCTTTCTCCAGCGGCATGGCGATACGTGGGTGACTGCGCAAATGCTCGAACAAGGTGGTGGTAGCGCATTTCTGAGCGCCAATGATCAGGAAGTCCAGTGATTTCACGGTTGTACTCTCGTCGTCAGAAGATGGTGTCGTGCCAGTGCGTAGGAGGCAATATTTTTCAGGGCAATGCTGCCGCTAAACACGCAAGCCAGTCCAATTGCGCCGAATTCGGGACCGATCCACATGCTGCCCCCCAGCGCGAAAATCATGGCAATCACCAGGGTTGAAAGCTCTTTAGACGCGGCTCCCGCCATATTGAGCATAACGCCGGCGAGGCCGGTCGCCGCATTTATAAGTTGTCCCGCAGTGAGTATCACCAGGTAGATTTGAAGATCGCCAAAGTCCTCACCGAATAATTGGGCCAGTGGATTAGCCAGAGCGATCAAAATAAGCGCTACGGGTAGAAATACGCCAGTGGAAATGAATTGCGTGCGGCGTAGCAAATTGAGCATGCCTGCAGCGTCGCATTGGGCTGCGTGACGCGCGAAGGCGGGGCCAAAGACAGCTGCCAATAACAGAAGCAAAGTGGTGATCACGTTAATCAATTTGTGGGCTACGGCAAACACACCAATCTGGGACGCATCGACGTAGATAGGCAGCACAATAAAAGGCAGCTGGAGAAAAGCGATACTTAGTACGCCGTTCCCCCACAAAGAGAGCAGCTCACCTCGTTGCGTCGGTGCTGCGCGTTTCACTTTCCCTAGCCCTGAGCCCACCGCTGGCAGCAGCGCCAGTTGCTGCTTGAGTTTAGCGTGTAACGCCAGTGGCGTTACCACCAGGCTCAGTCCGAACGCTAGCTGCAGAGTGATCGTCACCAGCGTCTGTCCGGTTAGCCAGCAAGCGGCACATACCAGCAGCAGTGCCAGTGGCGAAGACAGGCTCTCCAGGGTAACCGCTGCCAGTGCAGCACCAGTCGCCTTTAGTGATTCAGCATAAAGCCGCAGCAAGGAAAAAAACGGCGCCGCGAGAGCCGCTCCGATGAGCAGCGAGCTATAGTGCGTCCAGTCCGGCGGCGTCTCCGACTGCAGTAACAGAGCCAGCGGAACGCCGGCTAACAGCGCCAGTAAAAACCACAGGCGTATTATTTTTCGGCGCGCATCTCGCAGTAACTGCCGGATAACATCACCCTGCTGCTCGGCATAGGCCACTGAGACCAGGCGCATGGCTCTGGTAGGAAATCCCAGTCCAAGTATCTCTCCTGCTATGCAAGTCCAGGATGTAAATAACTGCAGGACACCCAGACCACTGGCGCCCACCATATTACCCACCACCAACTGGGCGGCAAACTGGGCCAGGATTGCGCTGCCACGACTGGCTGCAAGCTTGCACATTGGCAAGAACTTGCGTAACCGGGGCAGCAGCGACGGATCACTGGCGGGCGTAGCGAGCGAGCCAGCGCTGAGCTCAGCCAGCATGCTGTAAGTGCCGTGTTACAGAACGAGTGCCAGCAGATTTTCTTGCTCGTAAACCGGCGTCCAGGGTTCTGTGCATCTGTGTAAACAGCCTGCGCCAGGTGTAACGCTCGCGAATGAGTGCACGGGAATTTACCTGTAAGCGTTGCCATAGATCGGAATCTGTCAGCAGACGATCCACCTCGTTGGCCATGTCACCGGGGGTATTGGCCACCAGCAAATGCTTACCGCTCTCCATATCGATGCCTTCCGCACCCACACTAGTGGTGACTATCGGCATTCCCCTGGCCATAGCATCCAGCACCTTGACCTTCATACCGCTACCAAACAGCAGCGGTGCCACCGACACACGGCTGTCACGGTAGATGTCCTGCAGGTCGGGCACGAAGCCTTTCAGCGAGATGCCTTCCCAGCAAGCCGCGGCTGCCTGTAAGCGCTGGTCCGGATTCTTGCCGACGATATCAAAACGCAAGTCGGGGTGCCGTTGTACCAGGCTCGGCCACACTCGCTCAATAAACCATAACAAGCCCTGGACATTCGGTTCCCAGCCCAGAAAACCGACGTACATCAACTTCTTTACAGTATCGACATGCCGCAGATCAGGCAGCTCCAGTTGTTCGTCATCACCGAGGTGAAAAGTGTGGTGTACCTTGTCTTCCTCGACCCCCAACTGTTTTAGCTCAATGGCATCATTGGGGGCGGCAAAGGTCAGGTCGGTAAGACTGGCAACGGAGCTTTCATAGCTTCTGACTCGCTTTGCCTCGAAGTACGCAGCCAGCCGCATAGCGGGATTTCCCGGGAGCTGCGCGTAGCGCTGCCACATCTTGAAATAAGCATTGTGAGCGTGATAAACCGCCAGGCCTGCGTACTCTTGCGGGAGGTAGGGAAATACCTCGTAGTGATCAAGAAACGCCACGTCGTGGTCATCAGCCACCGACGCGACTTCAGCCTGCAGGCGCTGGCTGTGGGTGCGATGAACATTGAGCGGTATGCCACGGAGGTAGCTTCTAATCAGGTTTCCAGGACTGCGCGGTACGTTAACCGCATCGTGCAGGTGGTTACTGCAGGGGGATATAGCATGGAATTCTTCGACGTAGCTGGCATCTTCAAGTTTCAGCGGGCACGCTAGGGTCACCTGATAGCGCTCTGCCAGTGCCTGCAAGAGTTTGAGGCTCTTTACTTTGCCGCCGCTCTGCGCGGGAAAGGGCAACTCTGGCGTAATGAACAGCAATTTTTTCATCTTTTCGGGTTCCTTTCCTGGGCAGTGAACCGATGTCGCGGCACGGCATCAGCGCATTTGGTCGCTTTGCCTGAGTTGTCTGCAGTGAGCGTGCCAATCATCGTTAATGCTCGCCATAAAACCTCTAACCTTATGAATAATTTAGTTTTTTAAATTACTGCGGGGAATTTCCGTCGACTCGTGTGTAGCTGCTACCGGCCTCTGAAGAGCGGCTTCCGAATTCAGCTCGCAATTTGAAACTCGTC
The DNA here is from genome assembly GCA_036960305.1 of Halioglobus sp. GTDB lineage: Bacteria > Pseudomonadota > Gammaproteobacteria > Pseudomonadales > Halieaceae > JBALVT01. Next base: position 27,501 of record JBALWA010000003.1, read on the forward strand.
TCGCGAGTAACCGGTGGTTGAGCTGCTAGCAATCGGAAATTATCTACATTTATCAGTGAGATAGGCTTTTGGCGCGCGTATTGCTAACTATCCTTTGCAAGCACAAACTTATCGTTGAGGAAAAGGTAATGTCCGATTTAGCATTAAGTGAGAAAGACAGTAAAATCCGCCCCTTTACAGGTGCGCGCCGCACCGCGGCCCGAATCTCAGGTCTGATCATTTATGAGCGCTGCAAGCGCTCTATTGACTGTCTGGCTTCGGGCCTGGGCATACTGGTGTTAAGCCCATTTTTTGCCTTACTGGCGATTACAATCAAACTCGAATCACCGGGGCCTGTGCTGTTTTCCCAGACGCGCCAGGGTCAGGGGGGCACACCTTTCAAGTGTTGGAAATTTCGATCAATGTTCGTGGACGCAGAACAGCGCAAACAAGAGTTGCTGGCAGAAAACGAGATGGATGGTGGCACCACTTTTAAAATGAAACGTGATCCCCGTATTACCAGGGTGGGGCGTTTTATCCGTAAGGCCTCGATTGATGAACTGCCGCAGTTGTGGAACGTATTTATCGGCGATATGTCGCTGGTCGGCCCACGTCCACCGGTACCTCAGGAAGTGGCCAACTACAGCGCATACGATAGACAGCGCCTGATGGTAAAACCCGGCATCACCTGCATCTGGCAAGTCTCAGGACGCAGTGATATTCCTTTCGATGAGCAGGTGGGTCTTGATATCAAATACATCGTGGGTCGTTCTTTACGCATGGATGTGGGGCTTCTGTTCCGCACCATTCCTGCAGTTCTGTTCGCGCGCGGGGCTTACTAGTAGACATGGGGGCAGTCTCAGGCGAGGCGGCCTCCCCTCCCCGCCACGCTACTCTGAACCCGACCTCAATCTTGTCGGCTCATTCTGCGTACCCACGCGCATTTCTGCGCTCATTCTAAGGTGTCCATTAAATCGAGGCGAAACATAATCTCCAGCTCCATATTGGTGGCGTCAGAAGAAGCCACCTGGGGATTGAATTTGAGCAGGTTCACCATATAAAGTGGGCCCTCGGAAGCAGGCTCAAAGAAGCCCTTGATCTGCTACTCACTGGGTAATACCCGGTTCTCTACGCCCTCCTTTCTCTACTCCTCAAAAAGGCTTATTCAAATAGGGTAGCGTGTGGGCATCACGGACTTTCGGTTCCATGACCTGCGCCACACTTGGGCCAGTTGGCATGTGACCAACGGCACGTCTTTACAGGAGTTAATGGAACTGGGTGGCTGGAAGTCGTATGAGATGGTGTTGCGCTATGCGCACTTGGCACCGGATCATTTGAGCCATGCCGCAGCGAGAATCGAACGGGTGCTGGAGATCGTAGAGCCAAACTCTACGTTTTTCTGAGGAGACAACTCACGCGAATACGTAAGTCTTTGAAAAATATGGCGCGCCTGACACGATTCGAACGTGTGACCGCCTGGTTCGTAGCCAGGTACTCTATCCAGCTGAGCTACAGGCGCGTTGAGGGGCGGTACTATAGGGATGAACTTGTTTTAAGTCAAGGGGTTAGTGGTTAGCCAAATCCGGGTTGTCACGGGGGCCATCATCTGACTGCATAAACAGGCGGATCGGCCAATTTGTCGACTTTCCGAGGCGCACCACCAGCCCATAATGGTCATTATCATAGTCGTCCACCCACTCGAATTCATACTTGAAATCGAATATGGGGCCTCGCTCCTCTGGCGCCTGTCCCACCACAACCACCTCTTCCATGTCACTGGGGTCACTTATAGCAATTTTGGGGATAGAAATGGTTAATTTTTGACCGCCGGTCTCCTCATCTTCCTCAACTTTGCGCACCTGGGCACCGATCGTCTCACCCTTATAGCCCTCAACCATCTCCAACCAATCGGTTTCTGTCATCTGGTTCTGAGACCAGGCCAGTGCGGGAAATATCAACAGGAACGCGACATATCTGCTGAGGTTTAATTTGTTCATGCAAAGCTCTCCCGGCGTCCACGACGCAAATGACTTACCTTTAGCATAGCGGACTTTTGGCCAATTCGCATCCGGGTGGATGCGCGCTTGGTAAATCTTCCGTATGGGTTAATAATGAGGGTATAACATTGTTAATCTCCCGAGGGTCCCGACCATGGTAAATCAAACCAAGCTTCCGGATATCATTGGAAATACCCCACTGCTGTACTTGAAGAAGATCTCGGAGCTCACGGGTTGCCATATCTACGGCAAAGCGGAGTTTATGAACCCTGGGGGATCAATCAAGGACCGCACGGCACTGGGCATTATCCGCGCGGCAGAGCAATCCGGTGAACTGCGGCCCGGTGGTGTCATTGTCGAGGGAACCGCCGGCAATACTGGAATAGGCCTAACCTTGATCGCCAACGCGCTGGGCTACCAGTCGGTTATTGTCATGCCGGCGAATGCCAGCCAGGAAAAGATCAACCAGCTGGAGATGCTGGGCGCTGATCTGTTGCTAATGCCCTCGGTACATTATGCCAACCCAAAACACTACATCCACATGGCTGAAACTGTCGCCGCAGGTCGCGCCAAAGAAGAGGCCAACGGAGCAATCTGGGCCAAACAGTTCGATAACCCAGCGAACCGGCAAGTACATTTCGATACCACGGGTCAGGAGATCTGGGAACAAACAGACGGCAAAGTAGATGGCTTTATCTGTGCTGTGGGCACAGGGGGTACGCTCACCGGTGTCGCCGAGGCGCTGCGGGAACGAAACCCTAACGTCAAGATAGGTATGGCAGACCCCATGGGCTCCGCCCTCTTCAACCACTTTAACCACGGTAAACTGGAGAGCACAGGCGAGTCGATCACCGAGGGTATCGGGGTGTCATTTGTGCCTGGAAACCTCGCCGGGCTGGATCTGGATTTTTCCTGTCAGGTGGATGACGATGAAGCCCTGCCCTATATCTACGATCTGCTGAAGGAAGAAGGTATTTCTGTCGGCGGCTCCTCCGGTATTAACATGGGGGGCGCCGTGGCACTGGCAAAGGAGTTGGGGCCTGGCCATACTATTGTCACCATACTGTGCGATTCAGGCAGCCGCTACCAGAGCAAGCTATACAACCCGGAATACCTGTGGGAGCGCAAGCTGCCCTACCCCGCCTGGGTGGCAAGCTAAAACTGCCATGCTAACGGGTCAATAAGCATGCTGGTCACGATTGAGCGCATGGAGGCACTGGTCGCCGTACTGGAGACCGGCTCCTTTTCTGCAGCCGCCAGGCAAATGGGCAAAACACCCTCAGCGGTCAGCCGTATTGTCCAGCACTTCGAGTTGGACCTGGGTGTCGACCTGTTTGACCGGGTTGAAGGGCAGGCGCCGAAAGCCACCGATACAGCCCGCAGCCTCTATTATCAAGCGGTGGAAATCCTGCCCCGCCTGGAAATACTCGAGAACAAGGCTACGGGCTGCCAAGAGGGCGTGGAAAGTAAATTGGTACTGGCCATACACGGTCTGGCCTTCAATGAGAGACTGGAACAGGCGCTCAAGCAATTCGTGGTGGAATTTCCAGGCGTTGAGCTGACCGTGCTGGACCCGGACAGTTTCGGCCTGGACCAATCCCTGATCGACGGTGATGTCGACCTGGTCTTTATGCCTTCCAGCCAAACCCCTACCCGCTCGGTGTCCTATAGCCGCTTCGCGGTAATGGAATGGTGTTATGTCGCCAGCGCGAACCACCCCCTGGCCCAGCTTCAGGGAGAACTGACTGAAGCCGATCTACTGCCTCACACTCAACTACTGCCGGCTGTAAGTGACGTGGTCACCCAGGCGTTACAGGATTCGATGCGCATCTGTCCGCGCTTTATCAGCTGCCAGCGTATCGTCCAGATACAGGAATTCCTGATGATGGGACTGGGCTTTGCACTGATGCCCCGGTATGCCGCCGCCTTGCTGCTGGAGGGGGGGCACCTGCGGGAACTGCGTTGTGAAAGCGCCGCTCAGGGGATGAACGTCTGGGATGTGGAGGTACGCTGGACCAATCTAGGAACCGCCGGAAGCTGGCTGCTGGAAACCCTCACAGAACAACCCTAACACATTGTTTTAATTGGCTTTATATCCAGCCTATTCCAACACCTCACAGGTGCTAATTCGGTTTATCCCGACTCTCGCCCTATAGTCACCTCGTCAACAGGGGAAACCCCCCAATAACGAGGAGAGCATCATGAACAAACTACTTATTGCAGCCTGCGCATTTGTCTTCGCCGCCGGTGCCAGCCACGGCGTAATGGCCAAATCGGCGCCACCTGAGGTCACTCCGGACGGCCTGGTACTGGAAAAGCGTGGAGCCTTCCAAAATACCTGGATACACCCGGATGCGGATTTCAGCAAGTACAACCAGGTCATGCTGGTTGACGGAAGAGTTGAGTATCGCGATGTGGGGCCCGTGCAAAACAGCCGCTCGAGTCACCTTAGAAGCAACGAACGCTACTTTGGTATAAGCGAAAAAGACCGCGAGCGTTTTGAACAGAGAGTGGGCGAGTCCTTCAATAAACAGTTGGTTCGCAGCAGCAGGAAGTTCGACATTGTCGAGCAGGCCGGCCCCGGCACTTTGATATTGCGTGGTCACCTGGTTGATATTGCCTCAACTGTACCGCCTCAACTCGCTGGCAGTGGCGAGGTCTACAGTAACTCAGTGGGCGAAGTCACTCTGATACTCGAGTTGTTTGATGGCGAGACTGGCAAACCCCTGGCCATGGCAATTGAAAAGCGCGCCATACAAAGTTCAGGCGGTAACAGCATCGACACTATGTTCGCATCCAACTCGGTGTCGGCCTGGAGCGAAGTGAACCGCTGGGCCAGCCGGACTGGCTCCAGAGTCGCCAAAGGTCTGGACGACATGCACAAGATTAAAACCAGTTAGCTCCCTGGGGCCGGGTTCGCCCGCCCCTTTTTTAATTCGTGAGAACATCGAGGAAATAGACCATGCAACAGTATTCATGTGACCTGATCAATGGCTACCCTATCGCAGATATCCGAGGTAGAAAATTTCTGATCGATACCAGCCTGCCCTTCACACTCGCGGACCGCCCCCTTTCTCTTGAAGGTGCGCGTTTCGAAGTGGCACAGGAGGTAATGGGCCTGACCACCGCGCAAGTCGCCGACGTCGCGGGTCTGGAATTGGACGGCGTCCTGGGCGCTAATGTCACTGATCAATTTGTGATGAGAATCGAGCCCGAACAACGCAAACTGGTACTGGACCAGTACTTAGACGCGTTTCCCGTCGAGATCGAAATTGAGAACCTGGGCGGCCAAACCATCATGCACCAGACCATTGGCGGCAAGCATATGAAAGCCTTTCTCAGCCTGGGATCTCACTTGTCCTATGTTTGCGCCAGCGAAGTTGAGGGCCTTGAGCCTGTCGGGCGCGAACGCGACGTACTGGCAATGATCGGCGAAATTGAAACCGAGGTCTACGAACTTCCGGTTGCCATCGGCCAGACCATTCACCATTTTAAATTCGGGGTGATCCCACCGGCCATGCAAAGCTTCATCGATATGGCTAATGTGCAGGCAGCTATCGGTAGCGAATTGCTCCAACACTACGCTATCTCACTGGCGGTGCATGAAGGTTTGCTGATGCTGGACCCCATAAAAAAACCACTGCACTGAGACGGCAACTGCAGCCGGATAGCTATCGCTTCCGGCCTACTATCCGGTACAATTCGAACCCCGCGAAACTGGGCACACAGCAAACTGTCACCCTATATCGCCCGTCTTAAAGGAGTAACACATGAGAATTGGTCTTTTCGCCGGCGCCACCGCCGCAACCGGCAATAGCCTGCCTGATATCGTAGAGTTCTCCAAAAACGCCGAGGCGAAAGGGTTCGACACCATCTGGCTAGCCAACATTTTTGGCCTGGATGCGGTCACCACACTGGCTATCTGCGGTTGGGAAACCGAGCGTATCGAATTTGGCACCGCGGTAACCCCCACTTATCCCCGTCACCCCACCGCCCTGGCCCAACAGGCCGTGACGACAAACATCGCCTGCGAGGGCCGTTTCACACTGGGTATTGGCCTGTCTCACAAGATGGTTATCGAAGATATGCTGGGCATGTCCTACGCCAAGCCTGCCTCGCATATGAATGAATATCTGCAAATCATTAATCCTTTGCTCAAAGGTGAAGGCGCAGATTTTCAGGGCAAGGAGTACAGCAGTAAAGTCGCTCTGGACATACCCGGTGCCACTCCGGTGCCCTTATTGGTCGCCGCTCTAGGCCCTAAAATGCTGGAAATTGCCGGCACATTCGCCGATGGCACCACAACATGGGTTACTGGCCCGCGAACACTGGAAGACCATATTATTCCGGTGATTAGCAAGGCCGCAGAGGCCGCAGGTAAAGCGGCGCCACGTATTGTTGCCGGCTTACCTGTTGCCGTCACTAACGACGTGGAAGGGGCAAAAGCACAAGTAGCCAAGAGCTTGCAAATCTATGGCATGCTGCCCTCCTATCGCGCCATGCTCGATCGCGAAGGTGCCGCTGGCCCTGAGGACGTTGCCCTAATTGGCGATGAGGCAACCGTCAGGGCGGGCATAGCCAGACTGCGTGACCTTGGGGTCACCGACTTTAACGCGGCAATAACGCCAACTGATGACACTGTTTTCGATGCCACAATTGCCGTTCTGGCTGACGAACTTCGCTGAGTAATCCCACCCGCCAGTCCCGGACACAACCGGGACGGCACTTCCCTGGCTGCCTATGAAACTGAAACTCTCTGTCCTGGATCAATCCCTGGCGCGCTCTGCTGACGAGGCGCCCGTGGCCCTACAGGAAACACTGCAAATGGCCCAATGGTGCGAGCAACTCGGCTACGAGCGGTTCTGGGTATCGGAACACCATGCGTTCCCCTCGGTCGCCGGCAGCGCGCCGGAGGTGCTACTGGCAGCACTGGGTGCAGCCACCCAGCGCATTCGCCTGGGCTCGGGCGGCATCATGCTTCCGCACTACAGCCCCTACAAAATTGCCGAAGTCTTCTCATTACTGGCCAACCTCTACCCGGACCGAATTGATCTCGGTATCGGCAGAGCGCCGGGGGCGGATATGTCAACGGCCGCAGCACTGGCCAACGACGGGAAACCCAAATTTGAACGCTTTCCTGAACAGGTCGCGCAGTTGAGCAACTATCTATGGACTGAGGAGACGGCACCGCTGGTCAGCCCAAGACCGCCGACCGATCCCCTACCGATATGGATGCTGGGTTCCAGCCCGGACAGCGCCGTACTCGCCGCCCAGAGAGGCCTGCCCTACAATTTGGGGCTGTTCATCAACCCGCAGGCAGATCCCAGATTAATAGGGCTGTACAAAGAGCGTTTCCAACCCGGCCCCACACAGGAAAAACCCTATGCCATCCTCACGCTCAGTGTGTTTTGCGCGGACTCGGAAGAACAGGCAAGAGCGCTGCAACTGACCTACGACCTGAATCTGTTTCGATTTTTTACCGGACAATCCGGGGGACGGTCACTGACGCCGCAAGAGGCGCTGCTGTATCCCATTGGCGCTCAGGAAAAGGCGTTTATCGCCGGTCGGGAGAACAGTCGAGCCGCCGGCACACCCGATCAAGTGCGCCAGAAAATAGTCGATTTGGCGGCCCTGCATGACGCCGATGAAATCATGGCCGTCACCAACATGTACTATTTTGAGGACCGCAAGCGGTCATTCGAATTACTGCGCGGTATTATCGATTAGCGGCCGCTTGCGTCGAGTATCAGGCGCCCTTGAAGACGGGTGGCCGACGCTCCATACGCGCGGTAAGCGCTTCAGCAAAATCACCGGAAACGAACAACTCTCGCAATAGACGATTCTCCGCATCCAGGGCATCACTGATTGCTTCCACATGGGGCTCGTTCAGCAACTTTTTCATTTCTCGTATGGCACGTCCTGAGCCCAATGGCGGAATAAGCTGTAGCGCCTTCTCCCGGGCGTATGGCAAGAGTTCCTCGTGTGGTAGCACTGCGTTGGCTAACTGCAATTGCAGCGCCTCCTGGGCGTTAATTCTGTCGCCGAAGAACATTATCTCCTTGGCTTTTAGCCTGCCCACCAGTCGAGGCAACAAGAATGAGGACGCCAGTTCAGGCGTAATACCCAGCTTGGCAAAGGGCAACTGCAGCCAGGCGTGCTCAGATAGGTAAATCTGGTCAGCGCCCGCCAGGGTGAGCGTTAACGCACCCCCAATTGCCAGCCCATTAACGGCGGCAATTATCGGTTTGTAACACTGGTAAATTTTTAGTGTAGTCTGTTTTTGTGCTACGTCCGATTGATCGAGCTGCTGGACCACTTCATCGGCTACGCCCTCGTAGGCATCGGGATTGAAGTAGCCACCGCTGCTGTAGGCTTCCTTCGCAGGGTCGTCCGAGTTCGTGTCTTTAGCGCCCGTGAGAATCATGACGTGGGCGGCATCATCCTGCTCGAAACAATCGATTGCTTGACGGATTTCAAAGAAGGTATAGAGGCTCAACGCATTCTTACGCTTGGGCGTATTGAATGTCAGGGTAACAACACCGCTGTCATCCTTTTCATAGCTGATATCTCGAAATTCACCCGGTATCATAGTGTGAGCCCCCCATCGACCACAATGCACTCACCGGTGGTGTAACTGGCAGCATCAGACACCAGATAGAGTACCGTGCCAGCCATTTCCTGCGGCTCCGCATGACGCTTCATGGGAATTGTCGCCATGGCCGCCTCGTAGATCTCATCGTTGGAAAATAGCGCCCCGGCAAATTTGGTTTTTGTCAGACCGGGCAACAGCGCATTCACCCGGATCCCATGGTGGGCCACCTCTTTGGCGAAGGCCTTGGTCATATTCACCACGGCCGCTTTGGAGATAGAGTAAATCCCCTGGGCTGGCCCAGGATGCAGGGCACTGACAGACGCGGTATTTACGATGGCACCGCCACCGTTTTCACGCATCAGTCGACCGCCTTCCACCGACATGAAGAAGTAGCCACGCACGTTGACATCAATGGTTTTGGTGTAGGCCGCCAGGTCGGTATCCAGGATGTCACCAAAGTAGGGGTTGGTCGCTGCATTATTGACAAGAATATCGAGTTTTCCGTGTACTTCCCTGATGTGACGGAAGGTATTGCTGATATCTTCCATACTGCCCACATGGCAGGCGATCGCTTCCGCGCTGCCGCCGCTCGCATTAATCGCATCTGCAACTGTCTGGCAACCGTCCAGTTTACGGCTGGATACGATAACGTGGGCACCCTGCTCGGCCAGTAGCTTGGCTATTTCCTCGCCAATTCCCCGGCTCGCGCCGGTGACCAATGCAATTTTTCCGCTGAGATCGAACAGATTCGTGGGCATTACTGTGTACTCCAGGACGTTGACTGAATTGTGTGATTGTGGCTATTAGTGACACTAGATGTGCCATATTATCACACAAAGAAACACCGAAGCGCCAGCCCGCACTGTGCTCACATCGATGGGTTACTCTGGGGAATTATAACTCGGTAACGAATTGGCTGAGAGTGTCGACAACAATCTCGATAGCGTGCTTTTTGCTCAAACCCTGGTGCTCACGCAACCGGTTCCACATCTCAAAAGACGCCACCGCATCGATCGCCTCACGATGAGGTCGCGACAGGGACTCCAGTTCAGGAAGCCAGTCATTCAGATCCTTGCGCAACCCCCGCTGATAGTGCGCATAGTTCTTTCGCAGCACCTCATAACGCCAACTCTGGGCGGCAGTGGACAGGATAATATTTCGTTGATTTTCATAGCCGTTACTGCGGCGCTCCACTGCATGCAGAATGCGCTCCTCCAGGGTACCGTCACGGTCGCCACCAATAAACAGCGCCTCAGTGGATTCCCGAATTTGTTCATTCACAGTGGAGAACAGACTTTCCATATCGGCAAAATGACGAAAAAACGAGCGAATGCCAACACCTGCGCGTTCCGATACCAACTGTGCCGTCGGCACGAGAATACCCTCGGATATCAAAGCCAGCGAGGCGTCCAGAATAGCTTGTCGACTGCGTTCACTGCGCAGACGGCGCCCATCGGGAGGAATCTCTGTTTCTTTGCTTGCCATATTTTTCACTATTATTGAAGGAAGTCAGCACGCGTGCGCACGCAGCAATATTAGCATATCGGCCTATACAGAAGAATACGGAGAGAAACCCGCCTGGTGATATTGGTACGAAAAATCGCACCGAGGAGATATGGCTCCCTACTCGATACCGGGAGCCAGAGACAATAAAGGCCTATCCCTCAAGCCGTTCGTAACTTGAGAAAAGGGTTCAGCCAACGAAACTTCCAGTTGGTGAACTTCAATGGCGCATCCAATACCGCGACACATATACAGTCCTCAGACTGGAATGCGGTAGGTGAATGGACTTCTCCTGCGCGCCTAAAGAGGAAGTCGCCTTTATGGTAGCTACCATCTGCGTCAGAGAACCCGCCCTCAAGGATCAGCGTCATTTCGTTACCGCGATGCCCGTGCTCGGGAATACGGCCGCCCGCCTTGATGTGATAAAGCGCAAGCTCGTGGTCCGGATCTCCCGTCATCAGATAGCTGATTCTCAAGGCTTTGCCAATGGACTTCCAGCTTAGATCACTGAAGTCGCCGCCCATTAACCGCTGCAACAGCGCCGGTGTAGATTGCTTATCACGCACATTCGCAGCGGCATACTTAAGAGGGGGCTCCTCATCCAACCTTGCCAGTACCGCGTCCAGCTGGGCGTCACCAACCGGCACGGGATCCAACTCCTCGAACAATGTTGCGCCGAGATCGGACAACTGTCCGGCCAAGCGCTGGCAATGGTCACAGGAACCGGTATGCAGCGATACGCAGGCAGATTGTGCCAATGGAAGGGTACCGGAAACGAATTCCGTCATAAGGTCGAGATCTGGGTGAAATTTAGTCATAGTTTTCATCTTTCTACTTGAATCTGTAATTTTTGAATTGCCAGGCGAACGCGTGACTTCACCGTGCCTAGAGGAAGGTCCAATTCACCCGCAACTTCCGAGTGCGTTTTGCCTTCCATATAGACTTTAGCCAATATCTGAGCCTGATCTGCAGGCAATTCCTTCATTAGTGCGCGGATATTTTCTTTGCTTCGTCCTTTATGCAGTACCACAAACGCTTCATCGGTGGCCTGCTCGCTACCAAGATCCTCGGCAGACAACGCGGTATCGAACTTGTTCAAGCGCCTGTGCATGTCGGTCCGGCAGTTTCGTGCGATGGTATAAACCCAGGTGCTGGCAGCTGCCTTGTCGGGGTTGAATGCGCCTGCCTTCTGCCAAACCTTTAACATCACTTCCTGTACTAGCTCATCGGCATGGTTAGCAGAGAACGTTGACCCAGAAAGCGCGAAAGCTTTCATCAAGGGGGCGAAGTGCCTGAATAAACGGGTGAACGCTGCCCTGTCCTCGTTTTTCGCGATGAGCGTGAGGCACTCGCTCCACTCGTCAGTGCGTCTACCACCCTCACTGGAGCTTCCTGAACCCTCGTTACCCGGATTGTCTGCCACTAGAAACATTCTCTTTTCCATAAATGTTTAGTAAGTATACGCGCTGACTCTGCTTTGGATCACTCTGTGTGACATTTTCTTCCATTTTGGGTCACTCTCGGTCCCATTTTCGTCTATGTAATGTACGCAGACCGAGAAAAACGGATCACTCGCCGGCTTTTTGTTACTCTGATGATCCAAAACCCCACACTCGACGTAAAATGGGCTATACAACCTTATCCGGCCATCTATTGAGTCGGGAGACGATATAGGACCAACAAAATATGAAAATCGCGGTTATTGGCTCAGGAATTTCAGGTCTATCCTGTGCGCATTACATGAGTCCGCAGCACGAGGTCTCAGTTTTCGAGGCAAACACCAAAATCGGGGGCCATACAGCGACTATGGATGTCCAGCTAGGCACCCGGCGCTATGCCATCGATACAGGCTTTATCGTGTTTAACGACTGGACCTACCCCAACTTCATAGCCCTTATGGATGAATTGGGCGTGCCAAGCAAAGAAACTGCTATGGGATTCAGTGTAAGCGACCCCGAATCCGGGCTGGAATACTCAGGCACCAACCTGGATACGATGTTCGCTCAGCGCAAAAACCTGTTGTCCTGGTCTTTCATAAGCATGATCAGGGACATCTTGCGCTTCAACCGGGAGTCACAGGCCGATCTCGAGTCACGCTCTATTAGAGAAACTGAGACACTGGGCGAATACCTGAAAAGAAATGGCTATGGGGAAAAGTTCACTGATCAGTATCTGGCAGCCATGGGCTCCGCCATCTGGTCCGCCGACTGCACTACGATACTGGACTTTCCCGTCAAATTTTTCCTGCGCTTTTTCAAAAATCATGGCCTGTTATCTGTCAGCGATCGCCCCCAATGGCGAGTCATTGAAGGGGGTTCCCGTGAATACCTGAGGCCCTTGTGTGCACGATTTTCGGAACGCATTTACACCGGAAACGCCGTACAGCAGGTAAGACGAAAACCCGGACAGGGGGTAACCTTGTGCATGGCAGATGGGCAGCAACTCAACTTTGACCAAGTGGTCTTCGCCTGTCACTCAGACCAGGCACTGGCATTACTTGAACAGCCCACGGATGGAGAAAAAAGTATTCTAGGCGCAATTCCCTATCAGATGAACGACGTGGTGCTGCATACCGATACCCGTCTTCTACCACGGAACAGGAAAACCTGGTCCAGTTGGAACTATATGCTAGGCCAGTCTTCCAGCATGGCGGTAGTGACTTACAACATGAATATGCTGCAAGGCATCGACGCACCTGAGACCTTTTGTGTAACACTCAACAACACTCAGGCGATCAACCCAAATAAAATACTGGGCCAGTTCCAGTATGACCACCCGGTCTTTTCTCTGGAAGGCATGGCTGCGCAGCAGCGGTGGCATGAAATCAATGGCGTGGACGATACCTGGTACTGCGGTGCTTACTGGCACAATGGCTTCCACGAAGACGGTGTGGTGAGCGCTTTACGTGTGGCAAACGCTATCGGTGAACGCAAAAGGGTCGCTGCGTGAAGTCTCGCCTATACGAAGGTATCCTACGGCATCGTCGCGTGTCCCCTCGTAACCATGCGTTTCAGTACCGGGTATTTATGCCCTACCTCTGCCTGGACGAACTGCCAGAACTGTTTGCTGACAAATCCTTCTGGTCAGCGACCGGCAGAGCACTGGGAGAATTCCGGCGCAGCGACTTTTTGGGCGACCCGGCGCTACCGCTGTCTAGTGAGGTTAGAAGACGTATTCATGAGGAGACAGGTGAGGCCCATAGTGGCCCCATCTACTTGCTGGCCAACCTGCGCTACTTTGGCCATATTATAAACCCTATCGCCTGTTACTACTGCTACAGCGAGGATGAGAGTCGACTTGAGTATATCGTTGCTGAAGTCAATAACACGCCCTGGGACGAACGTCACAGCTATGTACTCCCTGGGCCAACGACGGGAAAGTGGTTAAAAACCGATTTTGACAAGGCCTTCCATGTTTCGCCTTTTAATCCCATGTCTATGTGTTATCACTGGCGCAGTAATACCCCAGACAGGCGGCTGGTTCTTCACATGGAAAACAGTAGCGAGGGTGAGAAAGTCTTCGATGCAACCCTGTCATTGTCGGCGCAGCCACTGACCGCCTCCAACCTCAATAAATACCTCTTCAGATACCCCTTGATGACGGTCAAAGTAGTCTTTGCTATCTACTGGCAGGCGCTACGTTTGTACCTTAAAGGCGTACCGATACATACACACCCAAATAACCAAACGCTAGGAGCTAGCAATGAGTGAACTAACCGTTGGCAGCGTTCGATTGCCGCAAAGTCGAACGGCCCGCATGGGAGAGAAAATTGCACGCGAGGCCCTGCTCAAGGTGTTTGGCAAGCTCGAAATAGGCACTTTGACACTGCACGAAGGCCAGGACACTTTCCACTTTGGTACCCCGGGTGTTCCGGGTGAACCCCAGGCTGAAGTGCATATTCACAATCCAGGTTTTTATGGGCAAATGCTTACCGGCGGATCTATCGCATCAGGTGAGGCATACATTCAGGGCCAGTGGTCATCGCCCGCTCCCGTTGACGTTATCCGTCTGTTCAGTGCCAACCTGCCGGTAATTGAACGCCTGGATGATCAGCAGTCCTGGGCAATGAAGTTGGCCCTGAATGTTGCCCACCGACTCAATAAAAATACCCATGACAGGTCTAAGGAAAATATTGCTGCCCACTACGACCTTGGAAATGAATTTTTTCAATTGTTCCTGGACCCCACCATGATGTACTCGTCCGCCATATTTGATAGCCCATCCATGTCGCTTGAGGCGGCCTCGGAGGGAAAACTGGACGAGATCTGCCGGCAACTGGAATTAAAGCCAGAAGATCATCTGCTTGAGATAGGCACAGGATGGGGAGGAATGGCGATTCATGCGGCCAAGCATTATGGCTGTCACGTGACAACAACGACTATTTCTCGAGAGCAATATACTTATGCCTGTGCAAGAGTCGAGGCAGAAGGCCTGACAGATCAAATCACCCTACTTTGTGAGGACTATCGTGCGCTCACCGGCACCTACGACAAGCTCGTCTCTATAGAGATGATAGAAGCTGTTGGACACGAATTCTACAAAAACTACTTCGAATGCTGCACCAAACTCTTGGCGCGAGACGGCAAGATGGTCATTCAGGCAATTACCGTTACCGACCAACGATACCAACTGGCCCGCGACTCAGTGGATTACATCAAGCGCTATATTTTTCCCGGAGGGTGCCTGCCATCCATTGCAGTAATCGCTGACCATGTCGCGAAAGATACCGACCTGCAGATTGTTCACCTGAGAGATATTACCGAAGACTATGCTGTAACACTGGCGCAATGGCGCGAGCGCTTCATGGCAAAAATCAATGAAGTGAAAGCGATGGGCTTTGATGAGGAATTTATTCGCATGTGGGAATACTACCTTTGTTACTGCGAAGGCGGCTTCCGGGAACGCATTATTGGTACGGTGCAACTGGCCTTTGCCAAACCGGGGTATCGATTCTCAACAAGTCAATAATGGATCTGAACAGTCCGTTCACGCGTATTATATATTCAGACGCTTAAAAATGGAGAAGTACTGTTATGGAATCAGCCTTGATGGAAACCGTTATCTCACCGCCGCTAGCCATTTCAGAAGACGCACAACGGGTTAGAGATGCGCTGATAGAAGCGGAGTTGGAAACACCATTAGTATACAACGGCCTGAATCGCGATCAAAAATATGAACGAATTCGAGCGTCATTTACAGATATAGCCCATACACTGGGCCTAGATCTGGCCGATGATAGCCTGCGGGAAACACCCCAGCGTATCGCTAGAATGTATGTCGATGAAATATTTTCGGGGCTTGACTACGCTCAGTTTCCGAAAGCCACCGCTATAGATAATAAAATGGGCGTCGACGAAATGGTCAAGGTGAGTGACATTTCGGTGATCAGTACCTGTGAACACCATTTCATTACGATCGATGGTGAAGCGACTGTTGCTTACATACCGGCTGGCAAAATTATCGGCCTGTCAAAAATCAATCGTATAGTCCGGTTCTTTGCCCAGCGCCCCCAGGTACAGGAGCGTCTTACCCAGCAGGTGCTGGTAGCACTGCAGACGCTGCTAGGGACTGATAACGTGGCTGTGAGTATTAGCGCCGCGCACTATTGCGTGAAAGCCAGAGGGGTAATGGACGCCAACTCAACGACGCAAACTACTGCTATGGGTGGCGAATTCAAGTCAAACACCGGAACCCGAGCAGAATTTCTCTCTTAGACCCCTGACGGCAGGCTTGCTTATGCCTGATTCACATACGATAGCGATCGGGCAATGAATCAGAGATACCTCAGGATAATACACCACGATGTGAACTGGACCGCCACTGCTTGCGTACCTAGATCACCTTAGACACCAAAGAGCACTTTATGACCGTATTAAATGAGACTATAGAAGTCGCCAGACCGGCAAACGAAGCCTTCCGGTACATCAGCGACTTCACCACGACAACGGAATGGGACTCAACCGCACTGCGCGCAGTAAAGCTGACCCCGGGCGCTATCGAGATTGGAACGCAGTTTGAGGTTGTATGTGCACTACCCGTTGGCAGCCTTACCCTGATATACACCATTGAGGAGCTGCAGACAGACAGGCTTATCGTCCTCAGTGGTAAGAGTCGGCTCTTCGATATCAAGGATACAATATACTTCACCGAAACCCCCGAGGGTACGAGGATTGATTATCAGGCAGAGTTCTTTTTCGGGTCTCTTCTAAAACCATTGGGATCATTGTCCCAAAAGGGGCTTGAGCAAATGGGCCGAGACTCGTTAGCGGGGATGGCAGAGGCACTAAAAGACGAGTTCCCACTCAAACTGGAATCAAAACGCCGGCGCGAAAATTTGCTTCCTGAACTGTCCTTGTTCACCCGGCTGGGCTATCGCCTGGGGAAAAAGCGTTTCCACCCTATGTCGACATCCGTAGAAAACAAGCACATGGTCGTTACGGGTGCCAGTGCGGGCCTTGGGTATGTAACAGCGCGGGAACTTGGCAGGCGCGGAGCCAGGCTAACGCTGGTAATGCGCGACAAAGAGAAAGCCAGGCAAACTGTCTCGGAGTTAATAGTTGAAACCGGAAATACCAATATCGCTTACGAGCTTGCCGATCTTAGCCTGATGGCTGATGTCGACAAACTGGTGAGTCGGTTGATAAAACGTGGCGACCCCATCGATGTATTGGTAAACAATGCTGGGGCACTGTTCAACCCAAGAGCTGAAACCGTCGAAGGCCTAGAGCAAAGCTATGCTCTATTACTGCTGAGCCCCTGCCGTCTGACTGAAGGCTTAAAGCCCTTACTTTTAAAGGCCAGCGAGCCGAGAGTAATCAATGTTGTTTCAGGCGGTATGTATAGCCAGAAGCTTGATGTTGACGCCCTGCCAAACAGCAACGGTAACAGTTATTCCGGAAGCGCCGCCTACGCCAGAGAAAAGCGCGCCTTAATGGTGTTAACCGAGGAGTGGGCCCGTGAATGGGCAAAAGACGGGATTGCAGTCAATGCGATGCATCCGGGATGGGCCGACACACCGGGCGTACAAAATGCATTACCCGCATTTCGAAAGATCACACGTTCTGTACTGCGCTCTGCCGAAGAAGGTGCGGACACAATTATTTGGTTGGCGGTAGCAAAAGAGGCCGCGCAGTCCAGCGGCAAGCTCTTTCTGGACCGCGAGGAGAGAACTACCCACCTAATGAAAAAGACGCGTGAAACGGTGGATGAGCGCCGAAAGCTTCTGGCTTTCCTGGCCATCGCCCCAGTATGAAAAGTAGCTTCCTGAGCTAGCACCCCGGTGGGTAACTGGGGTAAGGTTGCCGTCGCTCGCTGGGAGAAACACATGAAAGCAATTGTCTATAAGCGCTACGGCCCGCCGGAAGTTTTGCAGCTTGATGAGGTAGAACAACCGATACCCCTGGACGACGAGGTGTTGATAAAAATACATGCAGCAGAGGCCACAAAGTCAGACTGTGAGATGCGGAGTTTCAATTTCTCCGTAAAATGGTTTTGGCTGCCCTTGCGAATCGCGCTGGGGATCACAAAGCCAAAACGAGAAATACTGGGAGGCTATTTTGCGGGTGAAGTTGAGTCCTACGGCAAAGATGTAACCAGGTTCAGCAAGGGAGAGCAGGTTTTCGGCGCTGCCCAGCTGCGGCTGGGTAGTTACGGTGAATACCTGTGTTTACCTGCCAGCTACACGATCGTGCCCAAACCGAAAAATTTGAGCTTTGCAGAGGCAGCCGCCGTCCCTCTGGGTGGGTTTAATGCACTCCATTACATGAGAAAGGCAAATATCAAAAGCGGTGAAAAGGTACTGATCAACGGTGCTGGTGCCAGCATCGGCACCTTTGCCGTACAGATCGCCAAGGCGATGGGCGCCGAGGTGACGGCCGTTGACAGCAGCATCAAGGAAGAGATGTTACGCACCATTGGGGCTGACCATTTCTTTGACTATGCACTAGAGGATTTTACAGAAAGCGGCCAAAGCTATGACGTCATTTTTAATATGGTTGCCCACACCTCCTACTCTGCCTGCATTGCCGCCCTCAAGCCCCGCGGGCGCTACCTGATGGGGAATCCGCGGCTATTTGATATGCTACGCTCTATGCTGACACCCGTTTTAACGGACAAATCCGTCATGTTTGCCTTTGCCCAGGAGACGGAAGAGGAGCTGCTCGCACTCAAGACCTTGATTGAGGAGGGAGAAATAAAGCCTATCGTTGATAAAGTTTACCCAATGGAGCAGGTGGCTGAGGCGCATCACAGAGTTGAGGCCGAACAAAGGCTGGGCACTATCGTAATTACTATGGTGCCGGCATTGGCAATTTAGCCCTGGAACCATGGTTATCTTGCCCCACTCAACGCAACCACCGACCCGTTCACCTCAACCTGATTGCCGCCCCAAATCAATCGCTGGACTATACGCTTTAATGTTATCAGTGAGGAGGAAGCTATGATTTGGCCCAAAGATACAGGCGCGCACTTAATGGCCAGCGCCCTTATGCTGACAGGCGCGATACCCGCCAATTCGGCACCCGGTCACGATGAGGACAGAACCCACTACGCTGCTCCCCGGGCAAAACAGGCGCCAAAAGTGGATGGTGTCGCCGACGAGACAATTTGGCAACGTGCCGAGTGGCGAGTGCTAGACAATCGTTGGCTGGGCCCCGAGTATTCCAGCGAGGATTTCCAGGGGCGCTACAAAGTTGTGTGGACGCAGAGCAAACTGTATTTCCTCGGGGAGTTCGTCGACGATGTTCTGATAGATACTCACCGCGATCCGCTGGTGCAGTATTGGGACGACGACACCCTGGAGATATTCATAGACGAGGATAACTCAGGTGGCGAACATCATTATAACCACAACGCCTTTGCCTACCATCTCGCCCTGGATAACCAGGCCATAGACATCGGCACTGACCGGCAGCCTCACAACTACTCCCACCACGTGGAAAGCCGCTGGCGGCAACAGGGAAACAAAATTATCTGGGAAATCAGCATCGATATTTACACTGATGCCTATCGGGACGGCGCCGGGGACAATCAGCCAGCACTGCTCTCACCTGGAAAAGTGCTGGGCTTCATGGTGGCCTATTGCGATAACGATAACAGCGAGTTGCGTGAAAACTTCATTGGCTCGGAATACGCGGCGGGTGACGACAAAGACCGGGGTTATATAGACGCCGGGCTGTTCGGCGCACTGGAACTGGTGGATTAAGGACGCGCCTGGGCAGTGACAGGCTTGAATATCCGAACGTAGTCGACCTCCAGCCTGGTGGGGAAGATACGGTCATCAATGGGGCCGCCAGCCCGGCCCCAATCACCACCGACGGCCTGGTTCAGGATAATGTGGTAGGGGTGGTCATAAGGCCAGGCTTCCCAACCGGTCGATTGATTAAAATAGGAAAAATAGAGACTGCCGTCAAAATAGATATCAATATGCTCCGGCGTCCACTCCAACGAATAGACGTGGAAGGCCTGATCCACATTCCTCCCCTCGACACTGCCCTTGCGCTGTTCCTTGTTTTTCCAATAGTAGGCTTTATTGTGCACCGTCCCGTGCACCCTGTTCATGTCGTACCCCACGTGTTCCATGATGTCGATCTCGCCAGAATTGGGCCAGGCGTCGCAGCTTGAGCTGCCCTGCCACTCTTCGCCATCGCTACAGCGGGTCGAATACCGGTAGGGATCGCTGGGCAACATCCACAGCGCCGACCAGGTGCCCTGCCCCGCCGGTATCCGGGCGCGTATGTCGACCCTGCCATACAAAAAATCGCCCTTCCCCTGAGACTGAACCCGTCCGGAGGTATACCCGGCATCACCGTAGCTCTCCCGGTGCGCCTCGATGACGAGCTTGCCATCGACAACGCGAACATTCTTCGCTCGATCCGTGTAGGCCTGATCCTCACTATTGACCTTACCGGGCTTCCAGACATCAACATTCCATTTGCCGGAGTCGGGGGGGCCCCTGTAGTCAAATTCATCTGCCCAGAGCAACGCCCACTCTCGCCTTTCCACCGCCTTGGTGCGCACCACCAGGCCATTGAGCAAGGGCTCTCCTGCAACGGCGGCGAGTACGATATCAAGCTGACCATCGGTCACCTCCACATCAGTAACAGTACGTGTCAGCGCCGAGAGATGCCTTCCATCGCGTGCCAGCCTGACATCCAACCCTTTAATCAGCCGCTGATCCTCGGCGAAAACATCAAATACACGCTCGCCCGTCGCAATGTCTTCGGGTTCGGCGAACTGAAAGGTGATGTCGTAAATACCATTGGCAATGGGTCGCTCTACCCTGATGTCTCCGCTGCGGTAGCTCTGGTAGATGAAGCTGTCCTGCGCACCCAGTATCCGGTCTATACTACCCCGCTCGCCACCCGTGCCTGCCTGGTCCGCATAGTAGTGCAGGCCATCCCTGTCTGTGTACTTCGCACCGCCGATGTTAAGCGCCCAAACGACGCGGTCGATGGTGGGGAGATTTGTTCCCAGAGCCTCCCAGGCCTCCACCGCGTCACCGGCCCAAGCAACCCCCGGAACCCATACCGCGGCCAGGACAAAGACCCTGAACATCGATGGCGAGCAGGAGCAAAGCCCGCTTCGGCCCGGGTTTTTGGCGCGAAGGCCTACAGTTGTAAAAAGTGTATTCATAGAGCCGCTACCTTATCGGGGCCCGCTGTAATTGCAATTTATATGCGGTTGAAGAGGTCAGGTTTGAGACGAACAGGACTTAAGTGCTACATCTGGACCCCGCACAGGCTATATAAGCTAAGCTTTCTTTCCCGCATTTGACAAAATAACACAACCACCTACAAGGACACTCCGCCGCTTACAGGGGCCTTTCCAGACAAGCTGTAATGCCTTAGTGTGGTTACAGATAAGTCCGTTTTGTCCCTTTCACCGTACATTCTCCCCCCATTGTCGCAAAAGCGTTGGGTTGAACTACCCCCGGGCGTACTGTCGTAATCGTTAGCTCCTGCCTCGTCGATTCGCCTAGTTGTCGACTTCGAGCATATAATTCTTAGATCTGGAGAGTAAAACTGATGATATCCAAAAGAAATGTATTGTCCGCCAGTATTGCCATGGTCATCGCTGGGAACGCAGTCGCCCAGGGACCGCAGCTGCTGGAGGAGGTAATTGTCACCGGCACCCGCGCCAGCCTGCAAAAGAGCATGGATGTAAAACGGGATTCGAAGGGTGTCGTCGAAGCCATCACCGCCGAAGATATCGGTAAATTCCCCGATACTAACCTGGCCGAATCACTGCAACGCATCAGTGGCGTGTCCATCGATAGATCAAACAACGAGGGCAGTAAGGTCACTGTTCGTGGTTTTGGCCCCGATTTCAACCTGATCACCCTGAACGGCCGGCAAATGCCAACAACGTCGCTGAAAGACCCCACCCGTTCCTTTGACTTCGCCAATATCGCATCAGAAGGCGTGAGTGCCGTTGAAGTATTCAAGACCTTCGGCGCGGATCAGCAAAGCGGTGGTATCGGTTCAGCCATCAATATCAAGACTGCCAGACCACTGGACAAGCCGGGCCTTGTGGCCAGCTTTGGTATGAAGGCGATGCACGATACGACCAATGAAAATGGTGACGATGTTACACCCGAGATTTCGGGCATCATCAGCAACACCTTTGCCGATGACACCATTGGTATCTCCCTGTCTGCTTCCCACCAGGAGCGGGACAGCCAGCTTCAACAGGCTGATATCGCCTTGTGGCGGGAGAATATCGACGATCTCATCCCCGAGAGCACCATCATTACCGACAATAGAACCCGTGACACCAACACCTGGTATCCACGTAATTTTGGCTATGGTGTCGAGGACATTACTCGTACCCGGGACAATGCCCAACTGGCACTGCAGTGGGCGCCCAACGAGAACATAACGGCCACTCTGGATTACACCTGGTCTGAGTTCGAAGAAGAGTCTTTACGCAATGGTGTTGGCATCTGGTTTGGTGATTTTCCGAACACTACAGAAGTGGAAATTGATAAGAACGGCACCTATGTCTACGTCCAGGATCAGTTCGAGGACTATGCCGCCAATGAAAGGTTCAAGGAATCACGAAACGAGAACAACTCCGTCGGTTTCAACCTTGAGTGGCAAGTCACTGAAAACCTGAACCTGGCCCTGGACGCGCATGACTCCGATGCTATTTCAGAGGGCGTGGGTCGCGGCGATGATACCTTCCTGATTCTGGCGGCCCCTTTCATTCTGACAAAAACCGTCGATTCCAGGGGTGGCGGGGATTTCCCCGATCTGCTTGTAGAATTCGATCCAAATGCCAGAGGTATTGTGGATGGACAGCCTACCGCTGACAGTTACGATTCCCTGTTCGCTCAGGCCGGTGCCAACGTCAACGAGTCCGATATCACGGAGATCCAGCTTGACGGTATATGGGAAAGCGATGAGCAGACCGGGATAACAGCCATTCAGTTTGGCCTGTCCAATACTGACATGACCTACCGCAGCCGAGAATTCAACTCCGGGCAGATTGCCGCGGGCTGGTACGGCGGCAACCAGGATGTCTACGACAACTCCATATTCTCCCAGCAAGACCAGACGAAACTGTTGAAAGAGCTCAGCGGCGATATCGACGTGCCCTACTATTATGACTGGGACTACGAGAAAGGCATCAAAGCCTTCGAGCAGGAGTTCAACGGCGGGGAACGACTGGCCGCGGATCGCAGCTCCACCCCCGTATTCGATCACGAGATCAACGAGGAGACGACAGCCGCCTATATGCAGATATTGGGCGAGAGTGATTTTAATGATATGCCCGTGACATTCCGCTTCGGCCTGCGCTACGAAGAAACCGATGTAACAGCCAATAGCCTGCAGATTGAGACAGAAGAAGTCGTCTGGATCAACTCGACCGAGTGGGGCGTAAACCGCGCCGAAGAGGAAACCGTCAGTGACGAATCCGGTGATTACCAGGTCTGGCTGCCGAACGTCGACCTCAGCCTGGAATTTATCCCGGATGTCATCGCGCGTTTTTCCTACAGCCAATCAATAACTCGCCCGACGCTGCTTGACGTGCGCGGCACCACAACAGTCACCGATCGTCCCAAGCCCAGTGAGAGAACCGCGGACAGCGGCAACCCCGCACTGGATCCATTCACCTCGGATAACTTCGACCTGTCACTGGAGTGGTACTACGGGGACACAAGCTATGTCTCCGTGGGTTATTTCAGGAAACTGGTGGAAAACTTCATTGTGAACCAGACCACCGACGCCCCGATAGGAAACCTGAGAGATCCGGCTGCCGGCCCCCGGGCCCAGCAGGCGGTTGCCGACCTGAACGCCTCAGGCGGCGACGCCAATGATCCCACACAGGTACACGATCAAATCAACGCCAACATGGGGCGACCAGCTGGAACGGCGATCACGCAACAGAACAATGATCCCTTGATCGACTGGATGGTAACAACACCCACCAACCTGGAGACCGCCGAGCTCTATGGTATGGAACTCGCGATTCAGCATCTGTTCGGTGACTCCGGATTCGGCGTGATGGCGAACGCCACCTTTGTTGAAGGCGACGTCGACGTCGATGTTTCCCAGGTTGGCTTCCAGTTTGTCCTGCCCGGATTGAGCGATTCGGCCAACTTTGTGGCCTTCTACGAGAAGAACGCCTGGCAGGCGCGTATTGCCTATAACTGGCGCGATGAGTTCCTGAGTACCACGGAAAGCAACCAGCCGCAGTTTACCGAAGAGTATGGCCAGTGGGATATGAATGCATCCTATATGCTGCCCTGGTTTGATGAGCGCGCTACCGTGTTTATCGAAGCGCTTAACGTCACCGACGAGTCTCAGCGTATTTACAACCGCTATGACAATCAGCTCAGGACAGCCAATCAATTTGGTGCGCGATATAACCTGGGATTCCGGTATACGTTCTAGGCGAGCTGGCTATAAATTGTAGGTCCATATCTACACCTTTAACCGTCACCGCGCCAAGCTGTGACGGTTTTTTTTGCGTAAACTATAATGAAGTTTCCTCTCAGCCCGGCAGACTGGGAAATCAGATAACAAACCGAGGTGGATCGTGTGAGCACTGACAAAGTCAGGAATGTGGTTATCGTTGGCGGCGGCACCGCCGGTTGGATGGCGGCAGCTGCGCTATCAAAGCTCATGGGAAAAAATCTGGATATTCGCCTGATTGAGTCTGATGAAATTGGCACCGTCGGTGTGGGCGAGGCTACGATCCCCCTGCTAACGGCGTTTCACAGTCTACTGGGGATTAAAGAACAGGATTTTATGCGTCATTCCCAGGCGACCTTCAAGCTCGGAATTCAATTCGAGAACTGGGGCGCACTGGGAGACAAATACCTGCACCCGTTCGGCATCATCGGCCAGGATTGCTGGGCCTGTAGCTTTCACCATTTCTGGCTGAAGTCGGTACTTCAGGGGAACGACACAGACCTGGGCGAATACTGCCTGCATCAACAGGCGACAGATTCGAATAAGTTCGCACTCATGCCAAAGGGGGGGCTCGACTACGCCTATCATATGGATGCGAGTCTCTACGCGAAGTTTCTCCGAGGGTTCAGCGAACATCATGGTGTGCAACGTATTGAAGGCAAGGTGGTCGATGTGGCCACAGAGGAAAAGACCGGTGCTATCGAATCACTGACACTTGCCTCCGGGAAAACAATCGCGGGCGACTTATATATCGACTGCAGTGGCTTCAGGGGCCTGTTGATAGAGCAGGCCTTACACACCGGATACGAGGACTGGAGCCATTGGCTGCCCTGCGATCGGGCAGTGGCGGTGCAAACCCGTGCCGTTCGCCCGCCCGTGCCCTATACCCGGTCTATTGCCCATAGGGCCGGCTGGCAATGGCAGATACCACTGCAACACCGGGTTGGCAACGGACTGGTATACAGCAGCAAGCACTGTTCCGATGAGGAAGCGCTGCAGACATTACTGGACAATATTGAGGGCGAACAACTGACAGAGCCCAGAGTGATCCCCTTCAGGACCGGCAGGCGATTAAAACAGTGGAACAAGAACTGTGTCACGCTCGGTCTGGCCAGCGGGTTTCTGGAACCCCTTGAGTCAACAAGCATACACCTGGTTCAATCGAGCGTTATCCGGCTGATGCAGTTGTTTCCCGTCAATGGAATCGACCGGACAGAAGTGGATGAATTCAATGCCCAGTCGAAGCAGGAAATAGAATACATCCGGGATTTTATCATCCTGCACTACCACGTAACTCAACGCAACGACAGCCCGTTCTGGAACTTCTGCCGCACGATGGAAGTCCCGGAGACCCTGTCTCGTAGAATAGAACTGTTCCGCAGTAATGGCCGGATTTTCAGGGAGGGTCACGAGCTATTTTTTGACGGCTCCTGGACTCGCGTGATGACAGGGCAGGGTCTCATGCCTAGCGGATATCATCCGATCGTCGACCTGATGAGCGATCAGGAGTTGAAAAATTTCCTGCAAGAGATAAAGGCATCCCACAAAAAAACGGTGTCGAGCATGGGCAGTCATCAGGAATTTCTGGGCAAGTACTGTCCAGCCAAGCAATAGGCCCCGAGTCTCTCCGGGCATTCATTCAGCGCAGTGCACTGTCCCTGCCAGCGGCATTCTCCAGCAGGATGACCCGGGCACTCGATGTTCCCCGATCAGGTGTGGCGTCGTTGTCCGCCCCAGCCTGCGCGTCGTCCCGCTTCGAATCAGCGGCCAGACTCTCGTTCAACAGTTCTACCCTGAAGACACCGGCAACAATATCGAGGCGATCATCCCCGGTAATATCCATTAACTCGAGAGAGACGATACCCGAAGGTTTACTGGCAATATTATGCCGGGTGAAATTCTGTTTACCGTCATTTTCAAACCAGATCAAACTCTGTCGCCGAGGATCTTCCCAATCGTTGATCCAGCTGCTGGCCACGACATCCAGATCACCATCGGCGTCCAAGTCCCCCGCCACTGCTGTAGCCGCGCCATAGAAACGACCGATATCGTGAAACTGAAACTGGAGCTGCCCCTTATTTTCAAGCCACTGGACGCCGTGGTAGGGCTTGGGATCCTTCTGCAAGTCAAGGGCATCACCGTTGGTGAAAAGAATATCAACATCCTTATCACCATCCAGGTCAACTAATTTCATGCCTGTAAAACCCACCATGGGGTGGGGCGCCTGGAGAAGCGACACGTGATCAAACTTGCCCTTACCTCTATTTATCAGTGCGACAATCATTTCGTGCTCCTGGGATATCAGGCTGACCAGATCGGGCTTGCCGTCAGCATTCAGGTCTACCGGGGACAAATTGAGTGCTCCACTACCTTTCAACAAAACATGTTTGGCATGCCGCCCGTTGCCCAGATTTTCCAACCAGGCCAACTCCCCGACCTGCCCTCCCCCAAAAATTGAAACCGCCAGGTCCAGGTCACCGTCTCCATCGAGATCAACCGGACGGGCATCCGAAACGCGACCCACCCCCTCCAACAGCACTTCCTTATCAAACGTTCCGGCGGCTGATTGGCGGAGTATCAAAACCTTACCGGACAGTCTGTCCGAGGGGGGAAAGTGCCCCAGAACGGCGACGATAATATCCTTGTCTCCGTCGCCATCATAATCGACAACTGCCGTGCGACTGGGTACTTGCACCTCCGCCAAAACAGTTTCCTGCCAGCGCTCGGAAGACCTGGTCAATAGTGACACTGTATTTCGTTCCCCATCGCAAACCAGGAATTGGGTACCGCCCGCTCCTCCAAGTTGTACTGACTTTACATTTATCACCAGCGGCATTGTCGATGCTGGCCCCAGCGTCGATTGAGGAAATATCGGCAAGCTTGCGGAGTGCTCGTAATAGGGAAGCACCGGCAGCGCTTCGGGGCTACTGCCGTAATAGTAGGCCGTAATGTCTCTCAGGACATCCGCCGAAATATACTCCCGGCCCATACGACTGGCGGCCAAATCCGCCATGATTCGCGTAGCGACAGGCCAGTCTTTCTTGGGCATTATATTCGCAGGGGGTACTTTGTGGCAGCTACCACAATATTGGGTCACCTGCCCCAGAACAACATCGATTTTTTCCGGGCTAGCGGAGGAATCGTTAGGCGCCGCGTAGGATAGACTCGCAGACAGTGCTGCCCAACAGAACAAAACCTTAATATGAATTTTTTACACCTCCGCACCGGACGAAATATATTGGGAGCATAAACACCTCTGGAGTCTAAATCCACCTTTGCTTTACCCGAGCCGGGCCTGTCGCTCCTGCCTATGTGCACCCGGAATACTATTCCCCCTCCTATGCCTTACAGGTTCTTCAGGTACTGGGCATATACAGTCTCCGGCAGTCGGCTCATGCGATCGGCCAGAGCCTGCAATTCGTATTCATGGAAGTCAGCCAGCGCATGGTAAATTTTGTTGTTAAAGGGGGACAGCCATCGTTCATCCAGATAGTCCGGACCAAAGAATGCACCCAACATAGATCCTGAAGTCGCACCAAAGCTGTCAGTGTCATTGCCCTGGCTCACCTGGATGCAGAACCCATGGTCAATACTCTCTGAAAACTTCAGGGTATTGATGAGGGTGCCGATCTCCTGGTAGACCTTGCAATGAGAGTATTGCCGGTATTTTCCATGGATTGCCGCATAGCCCGCCAGCCAGTCATCGGCCGTTGCGACTTTCTCCATCGAATCACGGACAATGGTTGAGAAGCGCGTCTTGCCTGGAATTCGTTTTAAAGCCTCCTCAACAATTTCGAGGCGCTTATTGCCTCTCAGGGAACTGTTGGTTGTATGGCACAGGGCAATCAGGGCGGCGACAAACATAGCGCTGTAAACTCCTGTTTTGATATGCGTGAAAGAAGCATCCTTCCAGGCGAGCCATGCTGCGAGATCCGGATTTCCCGGACAGGCATAGCCGTAAGCATCCGCCCGTATAATGGCGCCGCACAGTTCATCCCCCGGATTGAGCAGGAGCACATCATGACAGTCTTCAATGTTCTTTTTTGGCAGTACATGATGACCGTTAATCCCGGCCGTCAGCAAGGTGGTTCGTTCGGGCCCCCAGGTCCACAAGGGGGGGACATTCATCAACCACTTCTCGTAGATATCCCCTTCGTCAAAGTTGAGCCCCTTCTCCTCAAGCAGCAGCATTCCGATGATCGTGTAGTGGATGTCATCGTCCGCTGCGACAAAGCGGATATTCTCACGTACCGTTTGGCCTACCGACTCGTGGCGCCGTCCGAGCTTATCCATGAAAGCCTGCGAAATGTAGTCGCGGATAGGCCACTCCCCAACATCCTCCCCGACGCGCTTTAACTCGGCGAGTGTCGGATCGACCTCGATAGGTTTGCCCAGCATGCAGCCACAGACGGAACCGAGAAAGGCGGCCCGCACATTGTCAGCCGCTTGCTCAAGGTCCGGTTCGGACCATATCTGTTGAGGCTTCAGATGTTCGGACTCAATGGCGATTTCGTCCCATATCACCGGCTCACGATAGGACCAGTCGTTGCGAACAGGGGGTGAGCGCAGTTCCAACGCTATGTCATAAAGCGCATCGTAGCTACTCCCAGCCACTTCGATACGACGATTAAACGCGCTCGCATCCAGATCACACCCCTGCTCTATTCGCTGGTGAAGAACCTGGTGCAGTAGTGCCTTGAGACCTTCTTTATGAATTAACATTGCACCGACCGTCGCATGCCAGCCTTTGTATGCACACTGAATTTCGTTAAGCCGGGCGGCCCTTGCGATAAAGCGGAGGGAGGTCCTGCAAGGGGCCATCTGATCGCGCCACTTGCCCCTTTTGTCGCAGCCGCGTTGTTTCCCCCTCCATAGCAGGTATCTTCAACCTTCGAACGACGTCGACTGGCGACGTAGACCTACAAAAACGACAGGAGAACAGTGTGTCACAAAATAAAGCAGTGTCCGGTAGCGGCACACTCATGGCGCTGGCAGGAATCAATTTCTCCAAAGTGTCAGATGAGGAACTGATTGCGCAATTTCACAAGGTCCTGGAAAAGCGGTTTCATGGCATTTCGTTCAGCCCCTATATCGCGGGACAGGGACCAGGTACCGAGATCAGTGAAGCACAGATCCGCGAGCGTCTCAACGTCATCCAGTCTCATGTCGGTTGGGTGCGATCCTTCTCCTGCACCGAGGGCAACGAGGCGATTCCCAGGATCGCCCACGAAAATGGACTGAAAACCATGGTGGGGGCCTGGCTGGAAGGGGATCTCGAAAATAACGAGAAGGAACTTGCAAACGCCATAGCAGTCGCCAAAGCCGGCCATGCGAATATTATTGCCGTTGGCAACGAAGTACTGTTGCGCGGCGATCTGTCTGAAGATGAATTGATCGACTATATAAATCGAGTCAAAGAGGCGGTTCCCGGCGTCGAAGTCGGTTATGTGGATGCCTATTTTGAGTTCGTCGATCACCCGCGGGTGACGGAAGCCTGCGACGTCATACTCGCCAATTGCTATCCCTTCTGGGAAGGCTGTTCTGCCGAGTACTCACTGCTGTATATGAAAGATATGTATCGTCGCGCTGTCCAGGTTGCCAATGGCAAGAAGGTCATTATCAGCGAGACGGGGTGGCCGAACGTCGGCACACCCACGGGCGCCGCAGTGCCCTCCTACGCGAACGCAATTCGGTATTTTCTGAACACTTATCAATGGGCTGAAGAAGAGGGTATTGAGATTTTCTACTTCTCGTCTTTTGATGAAGACTGGAAGGTTGATGCGGAGGGCGACGTTGGCGCCTATTGGGGCCTATGGGACAAAGATGGCGTCCTCAAGTATGCCTGAACTTCACTTATCAAGGGATCTGAATTCAATGCAATTGGAATCCGGCAACGCAATTTGCTACTCGGGCTATCGAGAAGGACAGTCTCCACAGGATGGCTCATTCCCCAGCCACACGCAGGTCAGCGAAGATCTTCACATCCTGGCACAAAACTGGACGTACCTGAGATTGTACGACTGCAGCCTCCACGCGGAAGTTGTACTCGAAGTAATCCGCGATGAAGCCCTGGACTTCAAGGTCATGCTGGGCGCCAACATGTTCGCGGAGGCTAGCAATCCAGGCTGTCCCTGGGGCGCGCAATTCAGTGACGAAACGCTGTCTGCGAATCAGCAGGCCAACAGCAAGGAAATTGACCGGATGATCGCCCTGGCGAACCTCTACCCCGAGAGTGTATTTGCCGTCTCTGTGGGCAATGAGGCCACCGTCGATTGGACCGATCACCTGGTACCGGTTGAAAACCTGATCGTCTATGTGCGCAGGATAAAATCTGCCATCGATCAGCCAGTGACCTTCTGCGAAAACTACGTTCCCTGGACCCACAAGTTGGAAGCACTGGCAGCCGAACTGGACTTCATTTCACTGCACACCTATCCGGTCTGGGAATACCAGAATGTCGAGGTGGCACTGGATTACACCAAGCAGAACTATTACAGCGTTGCAGACTACTACCCGGGAAAACCCGTGGTAATTACAGAGGCCGGCTGGACCACCTCATCTAACGGTCGGGGGATAGAGCCCCACAACGCCTCCCAGGAATTACAGGCAATTTACTATCGCGAGCTGGTCAACTGGACCCGGGACGCCGGGATCCTGACCTTTGTCTTCGAGGCATTTGACGAACCCTGGAAGGGCTCGCCAGACCCCCTGGAGCCGGAGAAGCACTGGGGGCTCTTTACGGTGGATCGCATGCCCAAAATGGTCATGCAGGAGTTCTACGCCCATCTTTTATTGAATTAACCGGTAGCAAAAACATGCATACATCCATTGCCAACACCCAGGAAGTCAACGGGAATTTTGTTACCCTTGACGGTGAGCGCTTCTATGTCATCGACAATGTTGACAAGATGACACCATTTTTCATCAGCATGGTGTCTGATAGCGACCATTGGCTGTTTATCTCATCCAATGGTGGCCTCACCGCCGGCCGTGTGTCCCCGGAAACGGCTTTGTTTCCCTACATCACGGTAGACAGAATTCACGAGAGTACGCCGCACACCGGCAGCAGGACTTTGCTGCGCGTCGAACTGGATGGACACAAAGACGACTGGGAACCGTTCAACGCTGTGCATGACGGTCGTTTTGCGACAACTCGCAAGCTGTATAAAAATCTACTGGGTAACAAATTGCTGTTTGAGGAAATCAACCACGATCTACAGCTGGCCTTCCGCTACCGCTGGGTAACGAGCGACAGTTACGGTTTTTCCCGACAGTGTGAACTGGAGAACCTGGGTCCGTCTAGCTGCCGGATTGAGCTCCTCGATGGCTTGCAGAATATTCTGCCCGCCGGGACACCCCGCTTCACCCAGACCAACTCCAGCTATCTGGTGGACGCGTACAAATGGAATGAGCTGGACGAACGGAGCGGGCTGGCCCTGTTCACCCTCTTCTCCGGAATCACCGATCGCGCCGAACCCTGTGAGTCGCTCAAGGCCACCACCGTATTCTGCCTTGGGCTGGACGATCAAAAAGTGCTACTCAGCAGTGAACAAATCGATAGCTTCCGCCGCTCTGGCGTCGTGACTCAGGAGACTCACAAACGTGGGGTGCGCGGGGCGTATATGGTCAATGCGTCGCTGGAACTGGCTGCGCTATCCTCGAAGCACTGGCAGCTGGTGGCCAATATAGAGCAGAGCCAGAGCGAGTCGATAGCCCTACAGCATCAGCTGGCCAATCCACAGGCGTTGGCGGTGTCGATCGACCAGTCTGTAGCAAAGGGGTCCGACGCACTGGCCCGCATCATGGCGGCCGGCGACGGTTTCCAGCTGACCGCCGAGGAAAATGTATCGGCACACCACTATGCCAATGTACTGTTCAACATACTGCGCGGTGGGATATTTGATAACCAGTATCAGCTATCGGCGCGCGATTTCAGCGGCCACATCAAGCGGTTTAACCGTGAGGTCTATCAGCGCTATCAATCCTTGTTGGACGCACTGCCGGAACAGCTGGAGTTTACTCAGCTGCACTCTATCCTGGGACAGCAGGAAGATCCGCAGCTGGCGCGCCTGGGCTATGAGTATCTGCCGATTACCTTTGGCCGTCGCCACGGCGACCCGAGCCGCCCCTGGAATCAATTTGCTATCAATCTGGCGGACGAACAGGGCAACCCCCTACTGACTTACCAGGGCAACTGGCGTGACATCTTCCAGAACTGGGAAGCGCTGTTGCTCAGCTACCCGGAATTTACCGAGAACGTGATCGCCAAGTTCGTCAACGCCTCTACGGCGGATGGCTACAACCCCTACCGAATCACCAATGAAGGCATAGACTGGGAGGTCGAGGAACCGGACGATCCCTGGAGCTACATCGGCTACTGGGGTGACCACCAGATCATCTATCTGCAGAAGTTACTGGAACTGTCCCAGGCCTTTCACCCCCACCGGCTCGGTGATCTGCTGCACCAACGTGTATTCAGTTATGCCAACGTGCCCTATAGGATCAAGCCCTTTGCTGCCGTACTGGAAAACGCAAAGAGTACCGTCCTCTACGACAATGACCTGGCGGATCGGATAGAGCAGCGTGTTGTCGAACTGGGCGCCGACGGCAAGTTACTGTTGGATGCCAATGGCCAGGTATATCAGGTCAACCTACTGGAAAAACTGTTAGTACCCCTGCTGAGCAAGCTGGGCAACCTGGTGGTTGACGGCGGCATCTGGCTCAACACCCAGCGACCTGAGTGGAACGATGCCAACAACGCATTGGTTGGCCAGGGGCTATCAATGGTGACGCTTTACTATATGCGTCGCTATATCAAATTCTTGCAGCAATTGCTCGAAACTCAGCGGGGCGTAGTCAGTCTGTCGGTGGAAGTCCGCCAATGGCTGACTGAGACCGCCGCACCGCTGAACAAGCTACGCGAACACCTGGGTGACGGCCCGATCGCTGCCGACCGGCGATACCAGCTGTTGGTGGAACTCGGCCAGGCGGCCAGCCGTTACCGCGAGAGTGTTTATCAGCAGGAAACCTTTTCCGGTACGGTGGAGGAGAAGCTCGAGCGAATCACAGAAATGCTGGACGACGCCCTGACCGCAATAGACCACAGCATTCACAGCAACTTGCGTGAGGATGGCCTGTATCACGCCTACAACCTGATGGATCTGCAGCCGGGGGCAGTGGAACTCGATACGCTCTACCCGATGCTGGAGGGCCAGGTCGCAGCCCTCAGCTCGGGTGCCGTCACACCGACCCAGGCAGTCACATTGCTGGAGGCCTTGTTCGACAGCGACGTATTCCGCGCGGACCAGAATTCCTTTTTGCTTTACCCCGATCGTCAGCTTCCCGGGTTTCTACAAAAGAACTGCGTGCCCGCCGAACCGATCGAGGCACTGCCACTCCTGATGCAGATGCTGGAACAAGGCGACTCACGTCTTATCGAACGTGACGCAAGCGGCACCTACCGATTTAATGCCGACCTGACCAATGTCGGCGATCTCGATGCCCGCCTCAGTGACCTCGCTGCAGTATACGGCGAGGAGCTGGAATCGGCCAGAGAGCCCCTGCAAGCGCTCTACGAACAGGTGTTCAATCACAAGGCCTTTACCGGGCGTTCAGGCGGTATGTTCGGGTTTGAAGGGCTGGGCAGTATCTACTGGCACATGGTTTCAAAATTGCTGTTGGCGGTGCAGGAAACCTTCCACAACGCCCTTGAGCAGGGTACCGATGATGCCGTTTGCCAGCGACTCGGATTGTTGTATTACCGTGTACGGGAGGGGATCGGCTTTAACAAGACACCGGCCGAATACGGCGCCTTCCCGACGGATCCCTATTCGCATACCCCCAGTCACATTGGCGCCCAGCAGCCGGGAATGACCGGACAGGTCAAGGAAGAGATGATAGCCCGCTTCGCGGAACTGGGTGTACGTGTTCATGACGGAGCGGTACAGTTCGAACCCGCCCTGCTGCGCGAGCGTGAATTTCTCGCCGAGTCCCTGCCGTTTCGCTACCTGGATGTGGATGGGCTATGGCAGGAGCTGACGGTACCTGAGTCGGGGTTGGCATTTACCTGGTGTCAGGTGCCGCTGGTATACCGACTGGACAAAACAGTCGAACCAAATCTAACCGTGACCTGGGACAACGGAGAACGCCAGACTTTGGCGACATTGGCGCTGCCAGCCGACATAGCCGAGCAGCTGTTTCGGCGCAGCGGCCGTATCCGCCGGGTCGAACTGGTGTTGGCCAGAAGCCAGTTGTTATGCGAGTAACGTTCGCTAGCGCTCAGACAGATAGTCCTTGATAGCCTGACGGTAGTTGCGGCTGACTTTCAGCCGCTCATTGCAATCGAGATCCAAAATATACTCGCCCTTGTGCAGGGGCGTGACCTTTTCGATACGGTCGAGATTCACCACGGTAGAGCGATGAATGCGTTTGAACTTGCCCGGGTCCAGCCGGGTCATCAGGGTTTTCAAGGTACTGCGCATAATGTGGGTCACACCCTTGGCATGCACACACATATAGTCACCCGCGGCATCCACCCAATCGATATCGTCGATATCAATCAACACGATAACCTCGTTATCTCTTATGGCGATTTTCCTGTCGGCGGCCAGGGCCTCGTCACTGGATTGCTCCGGGTTTCTGGGATCCGACCTGCCGGCGACCTTTTTAGCGATTTCCTCAATCGCACCCACTAAGGGGGTTTTGTGCTCTCCCGTCCTGGTGTCCTCATCAAGACGTGCCCGGGCACGATCCACAGCCCGCTGTAAACGCTTGCCGTCTACCGGTTTGAGTAAGTAGTCAACGGCATGCAGGTCGAAGGCATCCAGGGCATAGCGCTGATACGCTGTACAGAAAACCACCATCGGCATGACATCAGATTGCAGTTCTTTCACCACATCAAACCCGCTAACCCCCGGCATCTGGATATCGAGAATCAGTAAATCGGGAGCCAGGTCCTGGGTAACCGCTATCGCCTCGCGGCCATTCCTGCACTCGGCTATCAGCTCAATCTCGGGAACTTCTTCCAGCATAGCCCGCAGTAACCTTCGCGCCAGAGGCTCGTCATCGACAATAACGACTCTCAGCTTGCGCATTGATTCAACTTCTCCAACACGCCTTGATTTTCACGGGGCATTGTCGACTCCCGGTAGGGAAAGCGAATCTGAATAGTTAAGCCGGAAGGTGTCCCCTCGAACGTCTCGAAGCTGTACCTCTGCTCATAGAGCGTCTCCAGCCTCTCCAGGGTATTGCGCAAACCAACGCCTCGGCCCTGGCCGATTTCGGTGGCTGCCATACCCGGGCCTGTATCTGAGACTTCCAATTGTAATTCATCCCCCAGAACCTGAGCTGACACACGAACGGTGCCGCCGTCCTCATTGGCCGCAATGGCGTACTTCATCGAATTTTCAATAATTGGCTGTAGAATCAGTGCCGGTACCAGCGCCTGTCGCGCCTCGGGATCAATCTGGAACTCCAGTGTAAGCCGCTCCTCGAATCGGGTTTTCTCGATATTGAGATACAACATCAGGGATTCCAGCTCTTGCTCCAGAGGCACATTCTCGATGCCATCCTGTTCCAGAGTATGACGCAGAAACTGACTCAGCAGTTGAATCATCCCTTGCGCCTTGTCATTCTCATTCAATTTGACCAGAGCGTTAATGGCGTTGAGCGTGTTAAACAGGAAATGCGGATTTAACTGGTAACGCAGCATTTGCAACTGGGCATCTCGTGCAGACGACTCCGCCTGCAATCGCCCCAGTTGTTCGGCCTTCTTGAGTTCAGATTCTTCCAGCAGTTTTTGGTGTTCCAGTGTGAGCAAGTCAAAATACTTGATGCCATAGTAGAGCACAGTCCACCCCAGGAAAATGGAAAGTGCGCCATAATACCAGTAGTGGAACTCGCCCCATATTGCCTCTTCGCCCGCCAGCCAGGCGAACAGCCATATCCGCAAGACATTCCATACAGCACTGAGCACTATCACTGCAGACAACGCGACAAGAAGTCTTCGCCAGATCGAAAAGTCGAAGGTTAGCTGATATAAAGGGCGTAAAATCCAGGTAGTTAAAACGCCGAGTACTGCCGACAGGAAGATATGACCTACATGGTCCCAGCTGACGTTATGATCGACCAGGGTAATACTCAAAAAAGTCGCAAGCGAAAAACCACCCCAGCCGGCAAGTTGGCACAGCCAAAACCGATAATTCCGGTTTTCATACACTGCCTGCACGAAGGGGCGAAAAAATACGGGTATCATGGGAATTCTCTCGGATTTGCCATCAGCATACTCCTGAACGTCGCAGTGGCCTAATCGGGGGAAGTTTCCCGAATTAATCACTTCTATACAATCCCCACTGCGACCGTCCCATCGCGTAAAAGGTCCGTCTGGTCGCAAACGGCATGGTTGCTATCCGCTATATCAGAGAAAATATGAGAACTTTGGTGTATCTACACAAAGGGGCCCGCCCCCGGCGCGCCATCAACTCACCCATCAATACCCCTGGCGCTGAA
This sequence comes from Halioglobus sp., assembly GCA_036960305.1. Taxonomy (GTDB): domain Bacteria; phylum Pseudomonadota; class Gammaproteobacteria; order Pseudomonadales; family Halieaceae; genus JBALVT01. Next base: position 63,995 of record JBALWA010000003.1, read on the forward strand.
TTGCTATGAGCTCGAAACACACCTTACTGTCACCAGGGCCGGACCACTACGAGAATATCCCGGAGCGCGTCCACCAACTCATCGCCCGCATGACGCTGGCGGAAAAGATTGGTCAGACCTGCCAGGTCAGCGGTGGTTTGGACGATCTGCCCCGTCGCGTGGGGGCAGGCGAGGTCGGCTCTGTGTTAAATGAGGTGAATGTCGATACGGTAAACGAACTACAGCGCGTTGCCCTTGAGGAAAGCCGCCTCGGTATCCCGCTGCTGGTCGGACGCGATGTTATTCATGGCTTTAAGACGATATTTCCCATCCCCCTGGGCCAGGCGGCCAGCTGGAATCCCGAATTGGTTCATCGGGGGGCCGCGGTCGCGGCAATTGAAGCTGCGGCCGCGGGCATAAACTGGACCTTTGCCCCCATGATCGACATAACCCGGGATCCCCGGTGGGGAAGAATCGCGGAAAGCCTGGGCGAAGACCCGTACTTGTGCAGTCAATTGGGAGCCGCCATGGTGCGGGGCTTTCAGGGCGATAAACTGAACAAACCGGGCTCGATAGCAGCCTGCGCCAAGCATTTCGCCGGTTATGGCGCGACCGAGAGTGGTCTGGACTACAATACCGCTAATATACCGGAAAGCGAGTTGCGCAATGTCTACCTGCCGCCCTTCAAGGCCGCCCTGGATGCGGGCGTAGCAACATTCATGTGCTCGTTCAGTGATCTCAACGGCGTCCCCGCCTCGGGTAACGAGTTCCTGATGAAGCAGATCCTGCGCCAGGAGTGGCAATTTGATGGCTTCGTGGTGAGCGATTGGGAGTCGATACCGGAAATGACCGTGCACGGGTTTACGGCCAATGATAGAGACGCTGCCTTTGAAGCCGCCAGTGCTGGCATCGACATGGAAATGGCCAGCACGCTTTATGCGGAAAATCTGGCAGCACTTATTGAGCAGAAAAAAATCAGCGAATCCCAGCTCGATATCATGGTCGGTAATATTCTCAAAACCAAGTTTGAACTGGGCTTGTTTGACAATGCCTACACCGATCCAGGGCAATTCCCGCGCTGGGTGAATTCCGAGCACCGGAAGGCGGCCAGGAAACTTGCCCTGCAAAGTTGCGTCCTGCTAAAAAATGATAATCAGACACTGCCCCTGTCCAGGGATAAGCTGACCTCTCTGGCGGTTATCGGCCCACTCGCCGATGACGGCTACGAACAACTGGGTACCTGGGTGTTCGATGGTGATTCGCAGCACAGCCAAACCTGTCTGGAGGCAATTCATGCGTTGCTGGGAGATGCTGTCAATGTACGCGCGGTGCGGGGTATGGAAAGTTCGAGGTGCAGAAAACACGATGGCTTTGATGACGCCGTAGAGGCCGCACGTGAATCCGACGCGGCACTCCTGTTTCTCGGGGAGGAGTCGATACTGTCTGGCGAGGCCCACTGTAGGGCAGACATCGACCTGCCCGGCAATCAGGAACTGTTGATTGAGGCAATTGCCGCCACCGGCACGCCGATTACACTCGTGGTAATGGCCGGCAGGCCATTGACGCTGGGCAGTATCCTGGATCACGTTGACGCACTCTTGTACGCCTGGCACCCAGGCACCATGGGCGGACCAGCGATCGTAGATCTCTTGTTCGGTCTCGAGTCTCCCTCCGGAAAACTGCCTGTATCCTTTCCACGTATGGTGGGACAGGTGCCAATCTACTATGCCAGGAAGAATACCGGCAGACCGCCCGCACCGGATAAAGTCACCCATATCGACGATATCGATGGCCAGGCGGTACAGACTTCTCTGGGTATGTCTGCGTTTCACCTCGACGCCGGCTTTACCCCGCTGTTTCCCTTTGGCTTCGGCCTGTCTTACAGTAACTTCGAGTATCGCGACATCGCCCCCTCGGCAGACCGCATTGTTCCCGGCGACACCCTGGAAGTCAGCGCGACGCTGCACAATACAGGTGCTTACGAAGCAGAAGAAGTCGTCCAACTGTACATCCGGGACCTGGTGGGTAACGTCACCCGACCGGTCAGGGAACTCAAAGGCTTTCAAAGAATCAAGCTCGAACCAGGACAGACTGAAACGGTAAGCTTCACCGTGCACACAGACGACCTGGCCTTTTACAACCGAAAAATGCAGCGCGTTATCGAAGCGGGCGAATTTCACGCCTGGATCGGTGGCAGTTCGGAAGCGGAACTGCGCTGTGACTTTGAACTGCTTGAATCACTGTGAGCTTTCAGGTGAATTGATATGAATAAAAGTCAGCGTTTTACCACCGTAACAGCGCTTATCGTCGCCCTGGGTGGCTTCCTGATGGGATTTGATGCCTCGGTGATTTCCGGCGTGGTGACGTTTATAGGTCCCGAATTTGGGCTGACGAAAATCGAGCTGGGCTGGTCGGTCGCTTCACTTGCACTGACGGCGACATTCGCCATGATGGTAGCCGGCCCCCTAAGTGACAAATTCGGCCGCAAGCCGGTTCTCAGGGTGGCAGCAGTATTATTTGCTGTCTCAGCCCTCGCCTCGGCGCTGGCACCCTCTTTCGTGGCACTGGTCGCTGCTCGCATGATCGGCGGACTGGGTGTTGGGGCCGCTCTGATTATCGCCCCCATGTATATCGCTGAAATTTCCCCGCCCGCCATCCGGGGTCGCATGGTCTCCTTTAACCAGTTGAATATCGTTATCGGAATTTCCGTCGCCTTTTTTACCAACTATTTAATTCTCAAACTGGGACAGTCACAGGCGAGTTGGGCCATCGCCTTACACCTGGGTGAGTGGAACTGGCGCTGGATGCTGGGCCTGGAGATCCTGCCTGCTGTTCTGTATTTTTTCTGCCTGTATCTTGTCCCCGAGAGCCCCCGCTGGCTGCTCATGAACAACCGGGAAGAGGAGGCCCGTAACGTCATGAGTAAGTTCAGCGATGCCTCGCAGGCCGAGAAGGATATTGAAGTCATTCGTGCCAGTGTCCAAGCCGTTGGATCCGGTGACGCCATCAACAAACCCACTCTGGCCGACCTGTTTAAAAAACCCATGCGGCTGGTACTGGCGATCGGATTGACGGTCGCAGTATTGCAACAGATTACCGGTATCAACTCGGTTTTCTTTTACGCACCGATGATTTTTGAGCAGTCGGGCATAGGAACCGATGCCGCGTTTATGCAGGCTATTGGCGTGGGATTGACCAACCTGGTTTTTACCCTGATCGCGATGGCATTAATCGACAGATTGGGCAGAAAGCCCATTTTGATTTTTGGGGTCACAGGTATTGCCCTCTTTATGTTTTTGCTCGCCTATGGTTTCAACTCCGCCACCTACACACTGACCGCGGAATCCATAGCCGGGCTCTCTGCCGGCATAGACCAGAATTTACTGCTACCGCTTCTGGACAGCACTTTTCACAGCGATGTAGCGTTCAAGCAGGCCATAGGGGAATCCCTGGGAACAAACAGCCTGCAGAATTTCGAATCCGAATTGATCAGTGCCGCAATCACTATGAATCCGACACTCATTCTGGTCGGAATACTGGGTTTTGTGGCCAGCTTCGCCGTCTCCGTAGGCCCGGTCATGTGGGTGCTGTTTGCCGAGCTATTTCCCAACCGAATCCGCGGGATTGCCATTTCCTTTGTTGGTCTGGTCAACTCCGCGGTCAGCTTTCTGGTACAGCTGGTATTCCCCTGGCAACTGGCCAATATCGGCAACGCAGGCACCTTTTTCATCTATGGGCTGTTCGCCGTCATCGGCCTGCTGGTGATCGCGAGGCTGCTGCCGGAAACGAAGGGCAAGTCATTGGAAGAGATCGAAGAACTATTGGTCGCAACTTAAACACAGGTCGCAACTTAGGCAGAGGTAACAACGTGAGCCACAGCGATAGACAGAAAGCCACCGCCCATGTAAACATGCCACATAAGCACCAGAGAGAAACCATGGAGGGTGAGTATTAACCGTGAAGTCAGTAATGAGAAAGGCCCCTGATTCGGCGTTAACAGACCTGGCTATCGAAGCCCAGGTGGAGGCCTTGTTGGGTCGCATGAACCTGGCACAAAAAATTGGCCAGATGACACAGCCGGAACGTGTGTCGATCGCCCCGCAGGAGGTCAAGTCCTTTCACATCGGCTCGGTACTCAGTGGCGCCGGCTCCCACCCGGGGGATAACTCGGCGCAGGCATGGACCACCATGAATGACGCCTACTGGGCCGCTTCCATGGAGGCCGATGAGGAGCACCTGGCGATACCCATCATCTACGGGACTGACGCCATACACGGCAACAACAATATCCGTGGCTCGACGATATTTCCCCATAATATCGGCCTGGGCGCGGCCAACGATCCCGATTTGGTGGCAAGGATAGCCAGGGTGACCGCCAGAGAAATCCTTGCCAGCGGCATCGAGTGGACATTCGCACCGACCCTGGCTGTGGCCCGCGATTGTCATTGGGGTCGCAGCTACGAGAGTTATGCAGTACAGCCAGAGATCGTCTCGGCCTATGCCAAGGCGTTTGTGGCCGGCTTGCAGGGCGATCTGGGCACTGACAGTGTCGTCGCTTGTGTCAAACACTGGGTGGGCGACGGTGGCACAAACCACGGTGTTGACCAGGGCAATACCACCGTTAGCATGGAAGAGCTGGAACGTGTTCATATGGCCCCTTATTTCGGCGCAATAGAAGCGGGTGCGTTGACCGTAATGGTCTCACTCAATGCCTGGCAGGGCGAGAAGTGCCACGGCCACCATCATCTTCTGACAGAGGTTTTGAAAAACCAGCTGCAGTTTCAGGGCATCATACTCTCAGACTGGGACGGCATGGATTATCTGGCCGATTACTACTATGACGCTATCGGCAAGGGCGTTAATGCCGGTATCGATATGTTTATGGTGTCGCAGAACTGGCGCCAGTTTATTGAACATCTCACTCACCATGTTGAGAGTGGCAATGTGTCCATGGACAGGGTTGATGACGCGGTACGGCGCATATTGCGGGTAAAGTTTGCCTACGGCCTGTTTGACAAACCCCGTCCGGCACAGCGGTACTGGTCCAATCATGCCTCATTTGGCTCTCGGGAACATCGCGAGGTCGCCAGGGAAGCCGTAAGAAAATCGCTGGTCCTTTTGAAAAACAGCAATGCGCTATTGCCACTGGCTAATACTACGAGGCTATTGGTAGCCGGGAAGAATGCTCACAACAGGGGGCACCAGTGCGGGGGCTTTACCCTCACCTGGCAGGGCACCTCCGGCAATGAGGATATTGTGGGGGGCACCTCGGTGTGGGAAGGCATAGAAGCGCAAGCACCCAATGCCACTCTATCGGCTGACGACAGTGCAGCGGATGCCGACCCCGCTCTACACGATGTCGCTGTGGTGGTGATCGGGGAAACGCCCTACGCGGAAGGCCTGGGCGATATTCGCGAGGGGGACGATATTTTAATCCAACCCGGATCGCAAACCGACGGTGCCCACAAACTGCTTGAAGCCTATGGCAGTTCTCTGGAGTTGGCAAAATTGCATCCGGAGGACCTGGAGACCATCACCAGTATTACCGCCAAAGGCATTCCCGTGATTGTGGTCCTGATATCCGGCAGGCCGCTGATAACAGACCTGGAGCTTGACGCCGCCACCGCCTTTGTCGCCGCCTGGTTACCGGGTTCCGAGGGACAGGGCGTGGCCGATGTCCTGTTCGGGGATTACGGTTTCAGTGGCAAACTTTCCTTTTCCTGGCCGACAGTTTCCGCAACATCGTCCACTCCACGATTCCCCTATGGCTATGGGCTCGGTTACTAGCTGAGTGCTCAAGCCGAATATTGATAGTGTTTCAAAGGACACTTGCATGAAATCTCTTCAAGGCGAGGTTGCGCTCGTTACCGGGGCAAGTCGTGGCATTGGAAAAGGCATCGCGATAAGTTTGGGAGAAGCCGGGGCAACAGTTTATATAACGGGTAGAACTGTTGAAGAAGACAATACATCAGGCCTCCCCGGCTCAATACACCAGACAGCCAGGGAGATTATAAATTCAGGTGGAAATTGTCTACCTATTCAATGTGACCATACTAACGATTGTGAAGTGGAGGCGGTGTTCAAGCGTATTCATGCTGAACGCAACAAGCTGGACATACTGGTTAACAATGTGTGGGGTGGCTACGAATACTTTACTGATGGAACCGAGTTTTGGAACGAGAAAGGCTTCTGGACTCAGCCCCTATCTCGCTGGGATTCCATGTTTCAGTCCGGGGTTCGAGCACACTACATATCAAGCGTACTTGCTGTTCCACTACTCATGCACAAAGACAACTCCCTGATAGTGAATATTTCTTTCTTTGCCGCGCAGCGTACTGACAAAGGTGTAGCGTATGGCGTGTCCAAAGCTGCTACTGATCACATGGTGGCTTGTATGGCCGAAGAATTACGAGAGCATAAGGTAGCGGCCGTCTCCCTTTATCCTGGAATGGTGCGTACCGAGTCAGTAATGAAGGCGGCTGAAAACCTGGATTTATCCAACTCGGAATCGCCACAGTTTGTCGGGCGCGCGGTTGTCGCACTTGCTTCGGATCCTGATATAATGAAAAAGTCCGGACGCATACTTGTCGCCGCAGCGCTGGCTCAGGAATATTGCTTTACAGATGTCAACGGGGAACAACCGCGCCCCTTAACTGCCGAGGATATTTAGTGCATTGATCTTTGAATTCACAGCACCAAGCCGACGTTTCATACCCTGAGCTTTGCTCTGGCTATTCGAAATCGTAGGCAAGCCCCATGGCGCTGCGCAGTTGGTCCATCAACATCATCGTATCCAGTGTATCGCTAAGGGGCATACGTGAACTCTCAGTCAAGCCGTCCTGGATACAGCGCACTGCTTCCTCGATTTCGTATTCCATACCTGTTGCAAAAAATTCACGCCGCACCGTCCGGGTTTCATCCTTGGCCGATAAGCCGTTATTTACAGACAGCGTTGCCTGGGTTGCGTTCCAGAACATGGGATGAACTGTGATGCGACCACCATCGCCATAAATCGTCAGCTCATTATCCAGTTCTGTTGTCATACTGATGCAAAACACCGAGGTACGTGCTCCCGGATAGACCAGAGTGATCTCATCGTGTTCGTCGACCCGGGTATCGCCCAGTAAGCCCTGAACCGAAAAACTCTCAGCCGGTTCTGCGAACAACCACTGCGACATGGACAGGTTATAGACCCCCAGGTCGAGCAACGCCCCACCCGCCAGTTCGTGGTTCAGCAAGCGGTCTTCGGGATCGCGTGGAAATTTAAAGCCAAAGGAAGATGTGACCCCGGAAACGGCACCAATCTTGCCCTCATCAAGCCAGTGTCTGAGCTGCTGGTAAATCGGCAGATAGCGGGTGCGCATCGCCTCCATCAGGAAAACGCCTGACGTCTGCGCCAGCCCGATCAATTCCCGCGCCTCGACAGCGTTTACCGTTAATGGCTTTTCGCACAGGACAGGTTTGCCGCCCAGAATACAGTTGCGAGCCTGTTCGTAATGAAATCGATGGGGGGTGGCGATATAAATGGCGTCTACCCGGGGGTCTTCGATCAACGCCTGGTAGCTGTCGTAGTACACAGAGGCGCCGTAATCGGAGGCAAATTTTTCTGCTCTAGCCTTGTCCCGACTCGCAACCCCGTATAGTGAGGCGCTCCCCACGGCGTCCAGGGCCCTGACAAATTCTTCGGCGATTCTGCCCGGCCCAATAATACCCCACCGAATTAAATTGGGCTCAGGCCGCCTTACCACGCCTGCTCTCCAGTTCCACTCGCACCTCGTGCGCCTTTTCCTCTGTCAGCGGATAGGTGGCGATTGCCCACAGAGCAAACATTGAGGCCACCATCGGAATCACCACATCGAACACTCGCATCCAGAAGATGGTGTTGGCCGCCTGTTCGCCTCCCAGCGCCACATCGAAGCCGGTGGCATTGAGGAGGAATCCGCCCATAGCGATGGCCGCCGCCATGCCGAGTTTGACGACCCACCAATAAATGGAGCCAAACATACCCTCTCTTCGCTGGCGGGTCTGTAACTCGTCGAGATCGCAAACATCAGCGATCATGGATCCCATCAGGGTAAAAAGCCCCCCCAATCCAAACGCAATGAACGGCGCGGGAAGGAGGAGTAGTAGAGGGTATTCGGGTGAATAGCAAACCCACTTCAGCGCAAAACCCAGGATGGAAATACCGATTGCGATAAAAAACGCCCGGCGCTTACCAATATGCGTGGCCAGCTTTGTCACTATGAATATGACGCAGAAAGTAGACAGTGCAGAAACCGTGCCCGCCCAGCCCGCATACTGCGCGCCCAGCGATTGGTCACCAGCGAAGACGTAGTAAATGATCACATAGAACTGGAACGATGAGACCAGCATAAAGCCGTTAAAAACCAGAAAAGTCGCAGCGCAGAGCTTGAGAAAAGGCGTAAATTTCAGAGTCGCGGCAAACCCCGAAAAGAAGCCTTTTATGCCGGTGGGAAACTCCTCCTGAATCGAAACGTTTTTATCGGGATTGTCCCGAACCGCGGGTATATCCTCCGCCGGTATTTTCGGCGTTCGCTCCTTTAGGAAAATGGCGGGTAAAATACCGATACAGATAACAAAAATCCCGATTACGATGGCCAGCCATCTCGCCCCCTCCACCATGTCATCGAACCACAGGTCGTACTGCATGATCCACAAAAACCAGGGCGACACCAGGTAGGCAAGCTGCCCCATGAAGTTTTGCACCCCCATCAGGCGAGTGCGCTCGTGGTAGTCGGGCGTCAACTCATAACCAAGGGCAACATAAGGCGTCGCGAAAACGGTATAAGCCAGATAAAAAATCAGCGATCCGATCAGAAAAAACCAGAAGTAAAAGGACTCACTCTCACCCTCAGGTAGCTGCCACAACAGGGCGTAGATGACCCCGGCGGCAATCGCGCCAAAAAATATGTAGGGTCTGCGTCGTCCCCAGCGCGACTTTGTCTGATCTGATATGTATCCCATTAAGGGGTCGGTCAGCGCATCGGTCAGGCGGGGCAGCGCGCCCAGTAAACCCACCAGTGCCGGGTTCATACCCAGGCCGAGATTCAACACAATGGCCATGCCGCCGATAGCTGCGGCAAGCAAATTGTTAACAAAGGCGCCAAAACCATAGATTATCTTCTGCGGCAGTGAAATCCTGTCTTCGGGCGCGGTTTCATAATGCTTGTGATGGGGCTCTGTTTGGCTCATTCGGTTTCCCACTCCTTTCTCAGCCAGTTCAAGTAGCCGTGGCGCGATCTTAGATACAGCGACAACTATCTACATACCCCCGATAAGGCACAATTACTTTGAGGCAAGGCGGACTCGGACTGCGGCGAGATGGAGGGCACCACGGCGAGTTTTGATCAATACGGTTGTATGGCGGCCAGCGCGCCGCCGCTGTAGGCTTAAATGCCCGTGATCGCAAAGCTGCCGTGCTCCTCGACAAATTCGTTATATGGTCTGATAGCCTGTCGGTTTTCTTAGGCCCACTTCTTGGCGTTGTATTTGGCCAACTTCGCTTGCAGAGCCTGCTCCAGAGTGGCGGAAAGGGTGATATCCAAGGCTCTCGACTTTTTGAGTAAGTCACTGTTTACACTAAGGTTTGTCGCCTTCTTAGGGGCATCCAGATCAAATAATGGGTCCATGATTGCATCCTCAATCGAGCATGCAATAAATTATGCGCATTCTAAAGTGATTAACAGGTCAATGCTTACCTGAGTGGTACTTCAGTATTGCTGCAGGCCAGAGCCGAATTTGAACAGGGCATGCTCAGCAAGAGGTGCGAGGGGGATATCGGCGACATCGACAGGCCAAGAGTAGGGCGATTGTCCTACGGGTTTAAAGCCATCGCTTGCAAACAGGAAATCCGCTACACCTGCGCCTTCGGAGCCGGGCAACCATGCGGCGATAAAGGCATCACTCATGTCCAGTTCATTCTTAATGGCCAGCACCCTCCCTGAAATAAGAATGACAATGACTTTCTTACCGAGGTCCTTGCAGCCCTTAATCAGGCCTTTATGTTTATCAGTGAGCCACAGCTCATCTGTATCCCCTTCAGATTCTGCGTAGGGGTTTTCTCCAACAACCACTACGGTTATGTCGGCAGACATGCCTCTGTAGCACCCGTTCTCAGCATATTCTACCTCTTCTGCAACCGCCTTTATTCCCGCATAAATTGTTGTTGCACCCAGGTAATTTTCAGACTGTCCCTGCCAATGAATTGACCAGCCACCGCTCTGCAGGCCGCTGTTATTGCCGTGCGCACCGATCACCGCGAGCTTGTCAGACGCGCTTAACGGCAATGCTTCATTTTCACTCTTAAGAAGAACCAGCGACTCCCTTACCGCCTGCCGGGCGACCGCCCTATGTGCATCCGATCCGATGTGAGCTGCAAACTCTTCCTTCGCAAAGGGGTCAACGAATAGACCCAGCTCAAATTTCATTCGGAGAATTCGGCGTACGGCATCATCAATGCGGCTGATCGGTACTGTGCCGTCGGCAACCGATCCCTTCAAATCCTGCATGAACGCGTCATGATTACCCGGCTGCATTGCGATATCTATTCCAGCGTTGATGACCGTGTGCGCAGCGCCGAATCGTTGGCCTCCATCCCAGTCGGTAACAACCACGCCCCGAAAGCCCAGTTCACCTTTCAATAGGTCGGTAACCAGAGCCCTGTGTTGATGCATGTTCACGCCGTTGTAGGCGTTGAAGCCGACCATTACTGCGGCAACGCCTTGATCAACCGCTGCCTCATAAGGTGGCAGATAGGTTTCTCTCATCAGCTTATCGGTTATGGTGGCGTTACCCCCCTCTACGCCCCCATCGGTCGCCCCGTCAGCGATAAAGTGTTTCGCTGTTGCCGCAACCGTATTTCGGTTCGCCAGACTCGAACCCTGGTGACCTTGAACCGATGCCATCACAGCGGCGGTGGTTAAGTCCCTATCCTCGGTATAGCCTTCGTAGACCCGCCCCCAATGCTCATGTTGTGGCATTGCGATGCAGGGAGAGAAGGTCCAGTTAAAACCAGTTCCGGCGACCTCTTCGGCGGTAATCCGGGCTGCCTGCTGAATCAGATCCATGTTGCGGGTAGCGGCCATACCGATGTTATGCGGAAAAATGACTGCGCCGTCGAAGGTATTCTGCCCATGTACTGCATCGACCGCGATCAGCAGTGGTATGCCGAGTCGGGTTTTTAGTGCCTGGCTCTGGAACTCATTAAATGTGTGTATCCAATCCATCGCTGTAACGCCGGGCGTGGGGCCTTCAGTATGAATTATGGAGCCAATCCTTTTCTGGCGAATAATTTCCGGAGACACGCCGTTGTGCCAGACCGACTGTGTCATCTGGCCGATTTTTTCATCCAGATTCATCTCCCGGATAAGCGCTTCAATTCTGTCGCCCCTATCGGCATACTGGCACAGATCCAGTGCCTGTTTGCCCCATTTGCAGATTATGTTACTCGAGAGATCTCTTTCTACCACAGGCGCGCGCGCACATCCCACGGCAAAAAAAAGAATGGTAAGCGGCAGTAGAATTTTCATATCAGCAGTACAAATTTAACCGTTATAGCCCTAATTAATGCCAACGTTCGTGCCTCACCCAGTCCACCTCCATAAGCCATTCGCCGGTCATCGGGGAGTCGGTGATTTTGGCGAAGTTCAGGATAGCAAACATCGGCTCGGGGTACTTATCACCCTCCCCCACATTTCGATACACCTCGACGCCATCGACGCGATAGACGAGATCGCTTCCGGCCCACTCCACAGAATACTCTTGATACTCATCCAGTTCGACTTTCAAGTCGGTCCTGAGGGACATCCAGTCTCCCTTATCGCACTCACCGAGGCTTTTGATCGCTCCGGTTGTGAATTGGTCAGTCCCGTGGTCTCCATGGTGCTCAAAGATATCTATTTCACCAGAACCCGTAAGCGGCCAGCAGACATCCTCGTTTTCTTCCTGTACCGGCGGTTCATTGTTGTAGGCGCCAAGTAGCCACCAGGCTGGAAACATACTGGCCTCACCATTGCCCTGGACCTTCAACCGGGCGGTCCACTTACCCTGGATAAACTCGCGACGATTCTTAGTCACAATCCGACCTGAGACGTATTGCGTAGCAGGATGCTGTTTGCCATGTTTGTCCAGATTATCGCAGTTGCGCAGCTCGCCAATGTTTATGACCTTGAGCTTTAGTGAACCGTCGCTGACCTCACGTGTGCCATATTGATTGTCGGGGACATAACAATGGTATTCATTATTAACCCATATCATCTGGTCCTGCCAGTTGTCGGCATTGAAGGAATCAAAATCATCGAAGAAGTCCGTCTGCCAGCCTGCTTGAGAAGCCTGCCCCTCGCTCAAAACAGTCCCCGAGTATCCCGCCGTCAGGAGTATCAGTGTAAGAGTGGTCAAAGTCGTTTTCATGGGATATCCAGATAGTCTATTGGATTAAATATTACGTTCCCAGCCGCCGCAAAATCCCACTCATCGATACGCCGTATAGCGCGCGTCTGCGAGATTATCGATTGCCCGGATGAGCACTAGCTGGATTCTCCCAAATTAACCCAGACATAAAAGCACCTTTGCGTTAAACAGGGGTTGAGGCGGGATAAAGCGGGCAATCTGGGCTTTCGCGATTCGAAGGTAAGCGCGAAATTTCCTCCGAGCTTGGCCCAGGATTACGACCTCCGGTAATACCGAAACATATGCGAAGGCCTGGAATGCATCGCAACACTTCATAAGCACCCAGGCACGCCAACAGCGTCAGTACTACCAGAGAAATGGGCTCCAGCACAGGCCCCAGGTCAAGCGGCGCCAAATGGTAGGCCAGGACGATAATCACAGTCTGGTGCAGGATGTAGTAGCAATACACGCCGCCATTCAAATACCTGATGACTGCATTGTCTTTATTGAGAAGATGCTGGGCCCATCCACAGATGGCTAAAATCCACAACCAGCCGTTGCTGCTCCAGAAAATATTCTCCAGTGCCTGAGCAAAGCCATCGCCGCCAAACGCACCGCCGTGAAAAAGGAACTGCACGAAGGCAAAACTAACAAGCGCTGCGGCGAGCATGGGCTTGCGCAACTGGCGGACTGCCCGCCAATAGCCGGGCGCCCGGACGAAGACAATGCCCATCACAAAGACCATAAAGTATCGACCGTGGTTGAAATAGTCATTGATGAAATCATTGCTTGGCGGATAGCTCTCATAGAGCAGTTGGCCATTCAGGCTCAACAGGGTAATCGGAACCCCTAATATCATGAGCACTGGCCCTACGCGTTTCTCTATTAGCGACCAAAACCCAGTCAGATTTAGCAGCTTGAACAGCAAACATATCGCCCAGGCCGCGACCGAATACACGTAGATGTACATTAGAAACCAGAGGTGGTTCCAGGTCACATGCCACTCGCCAACGGTCTTATTGTCGACAAACAACGCGCTGCCTTGATCGAGATAGGCGAGCCAGAATTGCCAGTAGCCAACGTCGACCAGGCGACCCTGGGAGGCCATCTCAGCATAGACCTGCGGCACGACCACCACCGCCATACCAAAGAACAGGGGCAACAACAGGCGGGTATATCGCGACCAATAGAAGTTCCACAAGCGCATCTTCCGGAGCAGAAAAGCCACCGCGCAGCCGCTGATCAAAAATAGCAGGGACATGCGCCATTGACTGGACCACATCATGATATTCTGCAGCCACTCACTCTGATGCTGGCTCTTGATGTGCCAACCCCAGTCGCTGACGTAGTACATCCCAATGTGGTAGAAGATAAGCAGACCAAAGGCCAGCACCCGCAACCAATCCAGCTCATAGCGGCGCCCGGGCCGTGTCGTTTTCTCTACTTCACCTTGCTGTACCATTTGTAACTCCAGTGAGACAAAACATTTATCTGCCCTGTATACTCCCAGAACCACCCGCCCATAAGCAGCGCTAAGTGACTGATAAACATAATGTTGTGATAAGCGGCATCCTATGGGGACGAACTTTCACCAGTATCTACCAGAAGTAATTGACATGCCGGGCAGTACAGATTCAGGCCTTGGGGGCGAGGCCCTCAAAAAGCACTTTTTAGACCACCAACTGCTGTGGATTTGCAGCGTTCTGGCCATTTGGCAAGGCCTGAACATCTTTGTTCTGGCCACAACCCAGATAATGGACGCCCAGAAACATGGTATAAAGATGCCTGCCTGGCAGGCCCTTACGCTTGAGGCCTCCAGCGTCCTCACAATTCTGGCCCTGGTGCTCGCGCTGGTGAAGATCATGGGGGTTCGTTTCGACGCCAGCTCTCTGAAACAGAAGCTTTTGATGCATCTGGGCCTCTCGGTTGCCTTCTCCGGCCTGCATATTCTGGGAATGACAGCGATACGCGAGCTTGTCTTCAGGCTCATGGGCGCGTCCTATTCCCTGGGCGATTGGGGGCAAGCCTTCATTTATGAGTACCGCAAAGATCTTATGACCTACATCACCATTGTTCTGGTGATTTACGCCTATCGATTGCTCATTCGGCGTTTACTTGGGGAAGCGAAATACGTGCAACTGGGGGAGTCTGAGCAGGATCAGTCACCACCAGACAGGCTGCTGGTAAAAAAGCTTGGTAAGGAGTTCCTGATCTCGGTCGAGGACATCGATTGGGTGGCGGCCTCAGGCAACTACGCCAATTTACACGTCCATGAACGCGTGTACCCGATGCGCATTACCATGAACCGCATTGTGGCCCTGCTGCCAGCCAATCAGTTTTTTCGCATTCATCGTTCGACCATCGTGAACCTGCATCGCGTTGCGCATATTGAGGCCCAGGATAGCGGCGACCACCTGGTGACGCTCACCAACGGTAAAAAACTGGGGTTTTCGCGCCGCTATAGAGAGAACTTCAAAGAAGCGCTGGCGGCGCAGGGAAGACCGAAATAATGGGGTCAGAGCCCTTTTCCCGAGATATTGGGGTTAATGATAGCTTTTTTTGGTAATCACATATGGCCAGGCTGCGGCTGGTGCGGCCCGGTTTGGATGGACGCTCGGGCTAATCTGAGTTTTTGTGAGCCAGATTGACCTCCGGGACCGGAACATCCAGGGCGGCGATAGTCTGGTTAAACAGTTCAGGTTGTAAGTCTCCCATCACATTGACGAATACAGCTTCCTCACCGTCACTGGTCAGTACGGTGATTCCCCGGATCTGCTCGCCTTCCATTTTTACCAGCATGTGGGTACTCTCACCTTCCTCCCGAACGAGCACTACGGGCTCCCAGCTCTGCTCGACGAGGTCCCGGCTCATGTTGTTGAAATCCAGACTGACAGCCTCGGCATTCCCGGGTTCCACCTTGTAGAGCTTGACCCGAACACCCTCCAGGCTGCGCAGCAACGCCTCTGTTTCCGGGTCGTCTTCAATCAATGAAGCCGCCAGAGACAGCAACGTGGGGCCGATGGAGAGACTGAAGTTGTGGTCTACTTCCCGCCAATCCAGGGAGTCCACGTCGGCAAATCCAGCGTCCCGTTGCGGCGCGGTGATGCCGCAACCCCCAAGGCTCAGGCACAATACAAGTAAAATGGCCATTCTGTTCATCCTCTCACTCCGTATCCACATCCACATCAACGTTCAGCTTATCCATAACCTTACCCACCTGGGCCGGGTCGATGACACCGAGGATATTCAGGAACACGGCCTCCTCGGCATTGACTACCATTACCGTTAGCCCTTCTACGGACTCCTCACCGGTCTTCATGAAAATCTGCACCTGTTCGTCTGTCTCATTGACCTGAACCACTGGCTCCCAATGCGCCGCCTCCAGAGAAGCCCGGGTCTCGTTCACTTTATCGAGCGCGGGTTTCAGGTTGCCACCAGTAGGGTAGACCTTGATGCGCACCCCTTCCAGGTTGCCGATCATTGCTGCTGTCTCGGGGTCGTCGGCCGCGCTTGCGGCTGACAGTAGTTTAAGCAGTGGTCCGCCGATGTTGACCATGACTCTTGGCTCTCCGTATACGGCGTCAAGGTCGGCGAGATCCACATACCCGGGAAGAGATTCCAACTGGGCTGTTTGTGCTGTCACTGGCAGGCTGAACAGCGCCGCCAGTATAATGGTAAAAAGCGTTTTCATAATTCGAAATCCTTTCTTGGTTGTAACTGACTCTGTAGTGTTTTAGTGGTGACTCGCACCACCGGTTTCGCGGTGGCTTCGTTAACAGTCATTTGGATTTGGGCGTTGACACTGCGATTTACCTTGTCCAGGTAGGCCAGCACCAGTGCCAGGTCCTGCCTGGCCTGGGCCAGCTCTGCCTGTTGTGTCACCTGCTGATGCTGTTGGTAGATTTCACGCCCCCCTATTAGGGAGAAAACCAGCATCGCCGCAAAGGCCCAGCGCGGGCGCAGCAGCCAGTGACCGGCCCAGTGTGACTCCGGCTGGGCAATTTTCTGCAGTTTACGATTGAGGCTGGCTGGTACCTGGTGTTCGGGTAGGCCGGCCAAAGCCTGCTGCAGCTCCACCGCAACGGCTAACTCGGCCCCCAGAGTCGGATCTTCTGCGGCCGTGGCCAACAGGGCCTGACGTTGAACCGGTTCCAGGTCGCCATCAATGAAGGCGTCCAGTAACAACTCGAATCCGGTTTCTTCCAACTCACTCATGTTCCTGCTCCGACCATTGTTGGCGCAATTTCTTGCGTGCCCTGTGCAGGTAGGTTTTCACCTGCGGTTGGCTGAGACCAGTAATCTCTGCCACTTCCTGGTAGCTGTGCTGTTGGATATCCCGGAGGACAACCAGTGAGCGGTAGGGCTCTTTCAGCGCCGTTACCAGGCCTTGTAAACGATTCGCCTCGCCCCGTTGTCCCAGCGCGACTTCTGGAGTTCGCTCGTCCACAAGATCACTCTCTTCCGGCTCCCGTTCGACTCGCTGCTTGCGCAACTTGTCCAGGCAGAGATTGCGGGTGACGCGCAGTAACCAGGGGCCCACTCGCTCCTCATGCATCTCATCCCGGCATTGCCACAGGCGGATAAAGGCCTCCTGAGAAATGTCCTCCGCTTCTGCGCGGTCCCGCAGCAGGTACAGGGCTAATGACCATACCCGGTCCTGGTGTGCGGCAATCCATTGGCGATACGTTTTGTCCATGCTTAGAGACTACACGGGGAAGTTAGAAGAAAGTTACAAAATTAAGTAGAAAATATTGAACTGACCGCGGAGGGCTACCAGTGCGTACCTGTGGAAGCACTGCCATGCGTACCCACCACCATAATATGCGCTAGAATCGATTGTGGGAATTAACGCAGTAGTCTATTCATGAGTATTTCATCGAGCGACAGCGCCAAAACGTACAACAAACCGGGTTTACCGCTGATTGTGGTGGACAATACCCACTGCCACGCGGTGATAGCACCCCAGGGCGCCCATTTGGTGGAATTCAAGCAGAAATCCGGAATTGGTAACTGTACGACACCACTGCTGTGGCTGTCCCCGAATGCAACATTTACACCGGGAAAGGCCATTCGCGGAGGCATCCCGATATGTTTTCCCTGGTTCGGCCCCCACTCAAAGGACCCTTCCCTGCCCCAGCATGGCTTTGCCCGTATACGCAATTGGCAGCTATCGAAATCCGCTGAATCAGTCGATGCCACCGAATTGACCTTCGTGCTGGAGAGCTGCGAAGAGACCCTGAGGGCCTACCCCCATGCCTTCATCGCAGAATTACATTTCACCCTGGGCGAAACACTAACCATCGAGTTGACTGTCACCAACCGCAGCGACAGTACCATGCCTGTTGGCTGGGCATTGCACAGCTATTTCCCGGTTTCCGACCCGGCAACAGCGACGGTACCGGAACTACTGGGCTCAAGGTATGTAGATAAAATCGATAACAGTCGCGTAAAACAGCTTGTGGAGAACCTCGATTTCAGCCACTTAACCGATACGGTATTTAACCGGTCCCCGGACAAAATTACTCTGTCTCGGCCCGAAGGCCAGATAGTTATCACCTGCGAAAATGCCCCGACCACCATCGCCTGGAATCCCAATGCCGGCGCCGATGCCATCGCCGATCTGGGGCCAGAAATCTACAGCCAATTTGTCTGTGTTGAACGCGGTGCGGCGTCTGATGACCTGCGGCAACTGCCTGTAGGTGAAACCATGCGCGCTCGCATGAACATTAGGGCATTGTGTAACTGACGACATCAATGGACTGAAACTAGCCTTTCGAGACTTCTATATCGAGTAGTCTCGCTATCCTACACATCTTCTTATCCAGGGTTGCAATTTCGCTACCCTGAGAATGTGCCATCATTAAATAGGCGGCATCGTAGGCAGATACGCCGTGAGCATGTGAGAATTCAAACAAAGCCGCTGGGGGCTCCCGACCAATAGCGACCGTATTGATTAATCAGATCTCCTTTCTCAGCGCCTCGACACAACCACGCAACCCCGGATGTTCAGCTAACACAATCGCCAGGGGGATTTTTGAACAAATTTCGGTAAAGCGTCCCTTGTCATCGAAGCGCTGCCGGAATGCCGCCTCGTCCAGTAGATCCAGCAGCCTGGGCAGGATACCACCCGAGATGTATACCCCGTCGGCCGCCCCCATCATCAATGCCACATCGCCGGAGACCGACCCCAGAATCGCACAGAAATCTTCGACTGCTCGCAGACAATACAGGTCACCGGCAAGCGCACCTGCCGTGACTTCCGGCGCGGGCAGTTCCTTATCATAACCGTCCAGCCTGCCGTTGGCCCAATACAGATTGGCGAGTCCCATGCCTGACAAAACCCTTTCTACGGACACCCGCTCATAGCGTTGCCTAAGTTCTTTTTGCAGATCGGCTTCGTGGTCATCCAGCGGGGCAAATGCCACATGGCCGCCCTCGGACGGAAGAATACCTCCCCCTGGCAACATCGCAGAAACGCCCAGCCCGGTACCGGGGCCCACAACGGCCTTCACCTGACCACCCGATGGACGTGCTGCACCGATCCATAGCACTTCGGAGTCTGTCAAAGCGTCGATACAAAGAACCTGGGCACTGAAGTCATTAATAATGGTGACTGACACGCCCAGCGCCGTTTGTAAGTCAGCGCGACTGAAGGACCAGTGGTTATTGGGCAGGTCGATCAAATCAGACTCCACCGGCCCCGCTACCGCCAGGCAAATCTTGTCGACCTGTTCCACGTGGCCCCGATCCATATAGGCGCGGATGGCGTCTACAAAAAAAGGAAAGTCAGCGCAGGGGAAGATTTCGATCCCCAGCAATTCGTCACTGTCCGACTCTACGTAGGCAAATCTGGCGTTGGTACCGCCAATGTCCGCGACTATCTGTACAGGCTTACTCATATTGTTTACTAGCGACACCTTTAATTTAGCTAAGTTACTTATTATCCGATTTATGTGGTAACTTACAAGAAGTTTATGTAATTAAACTAATCTCACGCGTGGCCAGGCAACGCTATGACCCTATTAAGCCAAATCAAAGAAACCCTGCCCTCACTCAGCAAAGCCGAGTCCCGGATTGCCCAGGTCATCCTGACCGACCCTAAAGCGATAGTGAATATCACCACCGCTGATCTTGCCCGTCTGGCCGAGGTCAGTGACCCGATGATTTCACGCTTCAGTCGCACCCTGGGCTGCGACAGTTTCCCGGATTTCAAGGTACAACTGGCGGCAAGCCTCGCTAGTAACATGTCTTTCATCAGTGAGGCGGTCTCATCGGGTGATGACGCCGCCCGCTATATCGAAAAACGCATCAGCGCCAACCAGGCCTCGCTGGAGTACCTTCGCGGCAAACTTCAGCCGGAGGTCATCGAACAGGCGGTGAAGGTGTTGGGGCAATCAAAACAAATCGAGATTTTTGGTATGGGCGGATCAGCCGCTATCGCGCGTGATGCCCAACATAAACTCTTTCGAATGGGAATTCCCACCGTGGCCTATGAAGACCACCTGATGCAGCGGATGGTCGCCGCCGCCGCGAACAAACATACCGTCGTATTATTCTTTTCCTTCACCGGGCGGACACAAACCATGATCGAGGTCGCGACAATCGCAAAAGAGAACAAGGCCACCTTGATCGCCATCACCAGTCCAAACTCGCCGCTGGCGGAATTGGCCGATATCGCCATCACATCGGGCGACGAACTGGAAGACACTACGATTTATGTCCCGATGACGACCCGCATCATCAGCCTGACCATTATCGATATCCTGACCACCGGCCTGGCCCTGTCTCTGGGATCAAAAATTGACGAGCAATTGCTAAAGATCAAACACAGTCTGGATAGCACCAAGATTGAATGACTACTTCGGAATGACCATAAAGGGATATAGCTAGCTGCCCCTTCGTGCGCTGGATATCACCTCCTTCAAGGTAGACAGAAACGCTTCATCGGAATCTTTTCCAGAACCCACGGTGAAGCTCCTGCGGGCCTAGTGTACTCACACTACGCACTATCACTAGAACAGACCACTAAATTCCATCATGTCCGTGGCAGATCATTGACGGACTCCGCCGTCCGAATTAGCTTTTCAATTTGATTCCAGGAATAGAGCACCTCCGCGGAGACCGAGGTTAAGAATGATCATGGCTCATCGATTGCTACCCGCGACAATGTGTATCATTAAGTGATACACTTACGCATCCAAAGTGTTTACATGACCGCTCAGGTCCGAGAGTGGGCCAGACAGGAGAAAGTCACACTCAGTCAACTCTACAGAGCTGCCGTAGAAGTTGCAGCAGGTAAGAATCCATGGCGAAGCGCAGCAATGATAAAAACACCAGCGCCGACATCCTCAAATCGGTCCACAAAAATGTGAGCGGTTTAAATCGCATCGGACTGGTAGATAAGAAAACATTGCGCGAGTTTGATGAGATGTGTCTGCCGAAAATACAGCTGATGAACGGTTCAGATATCAAGGCACTGCGTGAGCGACTCAACCTGAGTCAACCCGTATTTGCAATGTATCTCAACACCTCAAAATCCACTGTTTCGAAGTGGGAACAGGGCGATAAAATACCCAATGGCATAGCCCAGCGACTATTGAATATTATCGATGATAAAGGCCTCGAGGTTTTGGTCTAGCAGCCAGACTGGACGAGACACCCGAGGTCGCTTGAGCACTCAGGGGTTTACATACAATTGATCAACAATTTCATCCGCTACATCACTCCACAAAAATCTCGCGGCTGCGGCGGCCTCCGAAATTTTCTCCCAGGTAGCCCCGTCTTCCCGCTTTGTTTTCAAAGCTAACTCGAATGAGACAATCATATTTTCTGCCTGGTTTTGCAGACTGTCGCCCGTAAACGCAAAACCGTCTTCGCCACCGCGCACCGTATCACTCAAGCCCCCCACGCTGTGCACCAGGCAGGGCTGGCCGGCGCGCATCGCCAGCATCTGGCTGATACCGCAGGGCTCAAAGGAGCTGGGCATCAGGAATAGGTCACCACTGCTGTAAAGGCTATGGGACAGTGCTTCGGAATAGCCCTTCAGAAAAATAAAGTTCCGCCGCCGGGAGGCCACTTCGGTCAGGAACTGCTCCAGCTCGGTATCACCGCTGCCCAGCAGAATAAAAAAACCCTTGTCACCCAGGACATCCAGCAGTTGATCCAATGCGGTTGCACCGTCGGGCATGATCTGCCGTAGCAGCAGGACTTTCTGGTCGGTAATCCGCCCTACCGAGGTGATAATACAGGGCTGATCCTGGTCTTTCTCGGCGGTATTCGCTGCCGAAATAATCTGTGCCAAACGTCTACTGGCTATCAGGTGGGCGCTCTCTACAATGGAATTTTTGCCTATCCATTTCAGCGACTCATTCTCGCACAGTAAAAACAGCTCACCGGGGGACAGAGGCCGCGCAGTTTGTGCGGGATATTCACAGCCATTGAGAATCCCATGCAGACGCCCTTCCCCTGCCGCCGCTTGCAGATCCGCATGCAGGCCCTCACCGCCGAAAAATCCACGCTCAGGATCGCTGGCCCGCTGTATTTCCCGGGCATAGGTGGGAGAGACCGCATGGACTTTATCACTGAGATTGATGCCCGCCCGCATGGGATTAATGCAATGGGGTGCCCGCGTATCGTTCAGTTTTTCAAGGTCGTAGTCCAGTTCAGGGAACCAGGCGTGCAGCGAAGATTCATCGCCGGACAATGGCCGAACGCCCTGCAGGGCCAGATTATGAATGGTGTAAACGGTGTGGATAGACTGCAGTGCTTTATAGGCCGGATCAAAGGCCCTCAACACGCCCACCATAGCAGCATGCCAGTCATGCAGGTGCAGCACATCGACAGCCGGCAGCAGGTCATCGACAATCGCCTGGGCAAGTGCGACGCTGAACAATGCAAACTTGCCGGCATCGGTAGCAAAGGGTCTGTCACCCGGATCGTCACAGTATATTTTACCCTCGCCGCCCGCGGCGAAGAGGGGATGCTCCAGAACCCAGAGTGTCACGTTTTCCTTTGCCGTTTTCCCCGGTACTTTAAAGAGTTCAACGGTATGCGGATGGCGACAAAACATCACCTCCACACTCCCGACATTCTCAGCGCCAGGTAAATTAGAAAAGGCACCGTAACCTGGTGTCACCACATCCACCTGATGTCCCGCCGCCGCCAGTGCCACCGGAATATCCCGAACGACATCGCCGATACCGCCCACTTTGCCACCGGGTAAGGCATCATTTTCGGCCGCTGCCATGAGTATTTTCATTATTCAGTTTCCATCTCAGGTAATCACATCCGGTTTCTCGCGCCCGGTAAATAGCACGATACCCGCAATCTCGTCGGCGGCCTCCTTGAGCGAAGCCAGCGCTTTCTGTGGTGCCTGCCCCAGCAGTGTTGGGTCGTTCTGATAGCAGTCCAGGTAAACCCGTAGGGTTGCACCCTCTGTCCCCGTACCGGAGAGGCGAAGCACGATGCGGCCACCGTTGTTGAAATAAATTCGGATGCCCTGGGCAGTGGACTCACTGCCATCGATAGGGTCGCTGTATTGAAAGTCGTCGGCAGACTCGATGGCCAGTCCAGAAAATTCCTGACCGGGCAGGTCGGGCAGTCGTTTCCGTAATCCCGTAATCATCGCTTGCGCGTTGTCGCTGTCGACGCCCTCGTAATCATGACGGGTGAAATAGTCACGTCCGTACTGTGCCCAGTGATTTCTGACGATTTCACACAGCGGCTGATTCTTCGCAGCAATCAGGTTGAGCCAGAATAATACGGCCCACAGACCATCTTTTTCCCGCACATGGTCGGACCCAGTACCAAAGCTCTCCTCGCCGCACAGGGTAATTTTCCCCGCATCCAGCAAGTTACCAAAAAACTTCCAGCCGGTGGGGGTCTCATAACAATTGATGTGCAAGCCCTTGGCGACCCGATCGGCCGCCCGACTGGTGGGCATCGACCTGGCCACACCCGCGATGCCATCGGCATAACCGGGTATCAGGGTAGCGTTGGCCGCCATTATGGCCAGGCTATCGCAGGGGTTCAGGTAAAAACCCTTGCCGTGTACCATATTCCTGTCTCCGTCCCCATCCGAGGCCGCTCCAAAATCCAGTGGGTCATCGCCATTTAACAGGGACACCAGTTCATGGGCGTGCACCTGATTAGGATCGGGGTGACCGCCACCAAAATCAGTTAATGGCACGCCATTGATCACCGTGCCGGCCGGCGCGCCCAGCCGGTTTTCAAAAATTTCTTTCGCGTAAGGACCGGTGACCGCATGCATGGCATCAAAACACATACGAAACTTACCGTTGGTCAGCAGCGATGCCATGGCGTCAAAGTCAAACAGTGACGCCATGAGCTCGGCATAGTCTGATACCGGGTCGATGACTTCCACGCTAGTGTCCGCTACCTGGTACTGCCCCAGTCGGTCGAGATCCAGGTCGTCAGATTCCAGTGATAGGTAGTGATCAATTGACAAGGTGTTCTGAAAGATCTCATCGGTCAGGTTCTGGGGCGCAGGCCCACCATTCTCACCGTTGAACTTGATGCCAAAGTCGCCATCCGGACCGCCAGGGTTGTGGCTGGCCGACAGGATAATGCCACCACAGGCCCCCTGCTTGCGGATAACACAGGATGCGGCCGGAGTGGATAGAATCCCCCCCTGCCCCACCAGCAAACGGGCAAAACCATTGGCGGCGGCCATGCGGACAATCAACTGAATCGCCTCGCGATTGTAGAAACGGCCGTCGCCCCCTATGACCAGGGTCTTGCCGGCGCAGGGTGTGATCGTGTTAAATATCGCCTGGACAAAATTCTCCAGATACCCGGGCTGCTGGAATTCAACCACTTTCTTCCGCAGCCCGGAAGTACCCGGTTTTTGCCCCTCAAAGACTTGAGTTGGAACCTCTATAACAGCCATGACTTTTCTCCTTGTGCTCGGACTGGCGCCTAAGCGAAGCCTTCCGGTTGGCCCAACATACCCCGTGTTACCAGTACGACGCCCTTGCTGGTCACCCTGAAGCCATTGGCCTTATCCTGTTCATGATCAACGCCAATCTCCGTACCGTCCGGGATCACACAGCCGCGATCGATGATGGCTTTGCGAATCTTGCAATGGCGACCTATCTCAACGTCGGGCAATATGATGGACTGTTCGATGTCGGTGAAGCAGTTTACCTGTACATTGGAAAATAGTAAGGATTTACGCAAGTTCGCCCCGGAGACGATACAGCCCCCGGACACCGTAGAGTCTACCGCCATGCCACGACGATCATCGTCGTCGAACACAAACTTGGCCGGCGGCAATTGCGACTGGTAAGTCCAGATCGGCCAATCAGTGTCATAGAGGTTAAACGCGGGCTTGGGCGAAACCAGCTCCATATTGGCCTCCCAGAACGAATCCAGGGTACCCACATCGCGCCAATAGGCCCTTTCATTGGTGACCGGATCACGGAATGGCGAAGCGTACACCTTGGCGTCATTGATGATAGAGGGAATAATATCGCCGCCGAAATCGGAGTGTGAATCGACGTTCGCTGCATCCTTCTTCAATTGCTCGAACAGAAATTCCGTGTTGAAAATATAGTTGCCCATGGACGCAAGTGTCAGACCACTCTCACCCGGTATCGGCGTGGGGTCGGCGGGTTTCTCATCGAATGCAGTCACCCTTCCTGTCTCATCTACGCTGATCACACCGAAGGCGCCCGCCGCTTCTTCAATCGGTACCTCCAGGCAGGAAATCGTCATATCCGCGCCCCTGGCCACGTGTTCTGCCAGCATGTCCCCGTAGTCCATCTGGTAGATATGATCACCGGATAGAATCATCACGTATTTTGGCTTCTCGGCGCGAATAATATCTATATTCTGATACACCGCATCGGCGGTACCCTGATACCAATCCTGGGAGTAACGTTGGGATGCGGGCAGAATCTCGATGAATTCCCCTAGCTCCTTCTTGAAGTGGCTCCAGCCCCGCACCAGGTGACGTACCAGGGAGTGCGACTTGTACTGGGTGAGCACGCCCACCCGCCGGATGCCGGAATTGATGCAGTTTGATAAGGGGAAATCGATAATACGGTATTTCCCACCAAAATAGAGCGCCGGTTTTGCTCGCCAGTCCGTCAATTCATAGAGCCGCGACCCTCGCCCGCCGGCAAGAATAAGGGCTAGCGTGTCTTTCGTCAGACGACTGACATGCCGGGGACTTGCAGTTACTTCTTCACTTGCCTTTGTATCAACCATAGTCATCTCCTGACTTTATTGTCTGGGGTGTTGGGGGCGTTTGGTGGACAGACCAAGGTTAGCTAGCTAACCGTGGTCTGTCCCCAGGCGCCAAATTTCTTTACTGTAATCGCGAATGGTTCTGTCACTTGAAAAGCGTCCGCTGGCCGCCGTGTTATAAATACTCATGCGGGTCCAGGCTTCCGTATCCCGATAGGTCCTGGAGACCGCCTGTTGGGCATCGATGTAGCCGCGAAAATCTGCTGCTGTCATCCAGGCATCATCCGCACTGCGAATAGACGCAACGACCGAATCAAAGATACCGGGTTCGAACATGTTGAAGTGGCCACTCTCCAATAAATGCATCACCCGTGAAAAATCCTCGTCCTGGGCGATGGTGGCATCCGGGTTATAGTCCTGGCGAGCGGGACCTACCTCGTGCGCCTCCAGTCCGAACAGGAAGAAGTTTTCTTCACCCACCGCCTCACGTATTTCGATATTGGCGCCATCCAGGGTGCCTATAGTGGGGGCGCCATTCATCATGAACTTCATATTGCCGGTCCCAGAGGCTTCCTTGCCGGCCGTCGAAACCTGCTCAGACAGATCTGTGCCGGGACAAATCACTTCCATCGAGGTGACGCAGTAGTTGGGCAGAAACGCCACCCGCAGCCAGGGTTGCATACGCGGGTCCTTGTTGACCACCGCCGCCACATTGTTGATCAGTTTGATAATGGTTTTTGCCATGACATAGCCGGGAGCCGCCTTGCCGCCTATCAACACGCAGCGGGGCTGCATGCCCTCCACGTCGCCGCGAACCACCCGGTCATACAGGTGGATAACATGGAGCAGGTTGAGCAGTTGCCGCTTGTATTCATGAATGCGCTTGACCTGAACATCAAACAGCATAGCCGGATCAAACTGCACGTCGCACTCGCGTTGTATCAGCTCGACCAGACGATTTTTGTTGGCCTGCTTCACCTCGCGCCAGCGGGCGCGAAAATTCTCTTCATCGGCAAAGGGCCGCAATCGGGCAATATCGTCAAGATCGGTAATCCACTTGTCACCGATAACGTCCGACACCAGGCCGGTTAAACGCGGATTGCAGTGGGCCAACCAGCGCCTGGGCGTGACGCCGTTGGTTTTGTTATTGAATTTTTCCGGCCAGAGTTGATAGAACTCCTTGAATAACCCCTGCTTCAACAACTCGGTATGCAAAGCAGCCACCCCGTTCACGGAGTAGCTACCCACGATGGCGAGATAGGCCATGCGGACCTGGGGATGATCGCCCTCTTCGATAATCGACAGCCGCTGCTGGCGCGATAGATCACCGGGCCAGCGCTCGGCCACCTGGGCGAGAAACCGGGCATTGATTTCATAGATGATACCCAGCAGCCTGGGCAGTAGTTCATCGAACAGTGCCACCGACCATCTCTCCAGGGCTTCGGGTAACAGGGTATGGTTGGTGTACGCCATGGTGGCGCTGGTGATGGCCCAGGCCTCATCCCAACCCAACAGGTAATCGTCCATTAACAGTCGCATTAATTCCGCCACTGCGATGGTGGGGTGCGTATCGTTTAATTGAAAACCGTTTTTCTCAGCGAACCGGCTGAAGTCTTCACCGTGGTGTTTCACCCATTGACGCAAAACATCCTGCAGGCTGGCGGAGGCCAGGAAATATTGCTGCCTGAGGCGTAATTCCTTACCGTTTTCGCTGGCGTCATTAGGGTAAAGCACCATGGTGATTTGCTCGGCCAGATTCTTGGCCGCCACCGCTTCGGTGTAACTGCCGGCGTTGAACTCTTCCAGGTTGAATTCGTCGGTGGCCTCAGATTTCCACAGGCGCAGGGTGTTAACGGTTTCGTTGCGATATCCGGGCACCGGCACGTCGTAGGGCACAGCCAGTACGTCCTGGGTGTCCGACCAGCGCGCTCGCTGGCGTCCCGCCTGATCGCTGTAGTAGTCAGTCCGGCCAAAAAACTTTACCCGCACCGTATCTTCGGGGCTCTCGACCTCCCAGGGATTGCCATCGCGCAGCCAGTGATCGGGATACTCCACCTGATGTCCGTTATCGATTTTTTGGTGAAACATGCCGTATTCATAGCGGATACCGTAGCCCGTAACAGGCAGTTGCAGGGTTGCACAGCTATCGAGAAAACAGGCAGCCAATCGACCCAGGCCACCGTTGCCCAGGCCGGCATCCAACTCCTCCTGGGCGACCTCTTCCAGTTCACAGCCATAATCATGTAACGCCCTGCGAATCGGCTCCTCCAAATCGAGATTGATCACAGCGTTACTCAGCGCACGGCCCATCAGGAATTCCATTGACAGATAGCTGATACGCCTGGGTTGCTCAGCTAACTGCCTATCGCGCGTAGCGCGCCAGCGCTCAATCAACCGATCCCTGATAGTGAGTGCAAGCGCGTTAAACAGGTAGCGATGCGACTCACCCACTTCATCACGTCCCAGGGTCAAACTGACATGACGATTGAGATCCTCCGCTACCTGCTGTTCGTCCATACCCAAAGGTTCTATGTTCACTGTTTGCTATCCTCGTTAATACTGACTTCGTTGCCACAACTGAGGATCGCTATGGAGCGCTCCTCTATTTGCAGTTTCTCGTTGTGCCTTGCCGGCGATCTTTCCGGTATCCCGGATTCCTGGCTCGTATCTACCAGCCAATGCCAATGGTACTCGGGCTCTCCGGGTTCTTTCTGGTACTTGGGGAGCTGAAACTGTTGTGCCTGGCTGGCATTATTAAAAATAACCAGTATCGCTGTACGGCCCCCATCCTCGCCCGGACTGGTTAGCAGGTAGCCCAACAGAAAGTTGTGGTGCTCCTGCCAGTGTTCCTCACGCATCTCCCGTCCATCAGCATTGAGCCACTGGATATTATCGCTGTCGGCGCAATGGGGCGGATGAATGTAATTACGAAGGCTCAGTACCGGAAAGTCCCGGCGCAGTTTTAACATCAGGGTCACAAAAGCGTTGAGCCTGGAGGCCGGTTCATCAACCGCCCGCCAATCGATCCAGTTGAGCGCGTTGTCTTGACAGTAGGCGTTATTGTTACCCTGCTGGCTGCGCCCGATTTCATCGCCGGCCAGGATCATCGGCACCCCCTGGGAAACCAGCAGGGTGGCCAGGAGATTGCGTTGTTGGCGACTACGCGCGGTTTCGATCGCCGCGTCATCGCCTGGCCCTTCCACGCCAAAATTTTCGCTCAGGTTCTCTCGGTGGCCATCGTTATTGTCCTCTGCATTGTCCAGATTGTGGCGCTGCTGATAGCTCACCAGGTCTCGAAGGGTAAAGCCGTCATGACTGGTGATGAAATTCACACTGGCAGAAGGTCGTCGTCCCGAACGTTCGAAGATATCGCTGGAACCGTGCAGACGACGGGCGAAGGTCGGCAAATGCCCGGGCTCCTGGCGCCAGAAGCGACGGACGGTATCCCGGTAATCATCATTCCATTCACTCCAGGGTGAGGGAAAACCGCCCAACTGGTAGCCGCCCGGACCAATATCCCAGGGCTCTGCAATCAATTTTGTGCGCGACAACAGGGGGTCCTGCGCTACGGCCTGCAAAAAGCTTGCGCGGTGGTTAAAGCCATGTGTTTCGCGCGCCATTACGGGGGCAAGATCAAAACGGAAACCATCCACCCCCATCTCGCCCGACCAGTAGCGCAAACTGTCCATCACCATTTGCAGCACCCTGGGATGACTGACATCGAGGGTATTGCCACAACCGGTGTCGTTCACATAGTAGCGCGGCTGCTCTGCCTGCAGGCGGTAATAAGAGGCGTTATCAATACCGCGAAAACTCAGGGTGGGGCCCAGGTGATTACTTTCGGCACTGTGGTTGTACACCACGTCCAACAGCACCTCGAGGCCGGCCTCATGAAAGTCGTCCACCATGCGCCTGAATTCGACCGCTTCATTGTCACACAGGTAGGTGCTGTGAGGGGCGAAGAAACCGGCGGTGTTGTATCCCCAATAATTGCGTAGGCCCTTCTCATACAGGAAGTGCTCATCGATAAAGGACTGCACCGGCATCAGTTCCACACTGGTAATACCCAGCGCCTTCAGATAGGCGATGATTTTGGGGTGGCCTAGCCCGGCAAACGTACCCCGTTGCAGTTCCGGAACCTCGGGATGTTGCAGGGTAAACCCCCGCACATGGGTTTCGTAAATAGCCGTTTTACTCCAGGGGATATTCGGCCTGATTGGGGACGCAGCTGTCAGGGGGGCGGTGACGATGCACTTGGGCATGGAAGCGGCGTTATCCCGGGTATCAAAGGACAGATCTTCCTCGGGGTCATCCCGGCGATAGCCGAAGTGGGCATCGGTCCACTGAAAATCTCCCGCCAGCTTGCGGGCGTAAGGATCGAGCAATAATTTGTGATGATTGAAGCGATGCCCTGCATGGGGATTATAGGGCCCGTACACGCGATACCCGTACACGGCGCCCGGCCCCAGGCCCGGCAGGTAGCCGTGCCAGATATCGTGCGTCTGTTCAGACAATACATGGCGGGCAATTTCGGTTTGTCCACTGGGGTCGAACAGGCACAGCTCCACCTTTTCGGCGTGGGCCGAGAACAGGGCAAAATTTACCCCCTCCCCGTCCCAGTGCGCACCCAGGGCATGGTCGTTCCCCGGTAACAGGACGTGATTCACGATTCAGCCGCCCGCCATTCAAAAATTGAGGTGGCCAACGGGGGAATACACAGCGAGAGTTGGCAGGGTTGACCGCCCCAGGGCGCCTCCTGTGCCTGCACGCCGCCCATATTCCCCCTATTGCTGCCGCCGTATTGTTCACTGTCGGTATTCAGGCACTCGCGATAATAGCCCGGCAGGGGGACACCGACCTGATAATCCAAATACGTCGCCGGCGTCAGGTTCACCACCACCAAAACCGGCGGCGTATCCGCGTGGCCCCTGCGCAGATAAACAAAGATGGACTGACTCTGGTTTTCCTCCTCAATCCACTCAAAACCCTTTTCGTCACAATCCAGTTCATGCAGGGCAGGCAACTCCCGATACACACGGTTTAAATCCCTGACCAATTTCTGCACCCCCGCGTGCGGCTCCTCTTCCAGCAACTGCCAGTCCAGGCTGAGGTCATGGTTCCACTCCTGGCGCTGGGCAAACTCACAGCCCATGAACAGCAGCTTCTTGCCGGGGTGGGTCCACATAAAACCGAAATAGGCCCGCAAATTGGCGAACTTCTGCCAGTCATCACCCGGCATCTTTGTGAGCAGCGAACCCTTGCCGTGCACCACCTCGTCATGACTTAGGGGTAGTACAAAGTTCTCGCTGAAACCGTAGACCAGGCCGAAAGTCATTTCGCCGTGGTGAAACTGCCGGTGAATCGGGTCGCGCTCCATATAGCGCAAGGTGTCGTTCATCCACCCCATGTTCCACTTGAAACCAAAACCCAGACCGCCCTCATCGACAGGGCGTGAGACACCCGGCCATGCGGTGGACTCCTCCGCCACCATCATCGCGCCCGGGTGGTTGAAATAGACGCGGCTATTCACCTGCTTCAGTAGATCAATCGCCTCCAGATTTTCGCGGCCGCCGTGAATATTGGGCAGCCACTCGCCCTCCTCGCGGCTGTAATCCAGGTACAACATCGAGGCGACGGCATCCACTCTCAGACCATCGATATGGAACTGATCCAACCAATAGATCGCGTTACTCAACAGATAGCTGATAACCTCGCCGCGACCATAGTTATAAATAAGCGTGTTCCAGTCCGGGTGAAAGCCCTGGCGAACATCTTCATGTTCATACAGGCAGGTGCCGTCGAAACGGCCGGTGCCGTGTTCATCGGTGGGAAAATGCCCGGGCACCCAGTCCAGCAGCACACCAATTCCGTGTTCGTGGCAGCAATCGACAAACTGCTTGAATTCCACTGGCGAGCCGAAGCGGCTGGTAGGCGCATACAGGCCTATGGGCTGATAGCCCCAGGAGCCGTCAAAGGGGTATTCTGAAACCGGCATCAGCTGGATATGCGTGAACCCCATATCAACCACGTAAGGAATGAGCTGCTCGGCCAGTTCGCGATAAGTGAGGTAACTGTCTCCACGTTCAGGGCTGCGCCGCCAAGAGCCCAGGTGCACCTCGTAGATTGAAACCGGCCCCTGATAGGGGTCGGAGGACAAAGCGCGCGCGGACATCCACTGCTCGTCCGTCCAGGGGTACGATTGTGCATTGACGGTTAGTGAGGCGGTTTCGGGCGCGCCCTGCATGGCGAAGGCATAGGGATCCGCTTTTAGCGGCAAGAGAGTGCCGTCACTCGCCGTTATTTCGTATTTGTAGGCGAGCCCCTCGCCTACACCGGGAATAAATATCTCCCAAATTCCCGAACCAGAATGTTTCCGCATGACATGGCGGCGGCCATCCCAGTCATTGAAATCGCCCACCACAGACACACGGCCCGCATCCGGCGCCCAGAGCACAAACAGCATGCCATCCACGCCTTCGACCTGGCGTACATTCGCTCCCATCCATCGGTATGCTTGTTCCTGGGTGCCTTCGCCAAACAGATATACGTCGTCCTCGTTCAACAAACTGACCGCCTGTCCATTCATTGTTTTCTTTCCTGATAGGTGGACGCCAATAGCGCCTGAATTTGCGAATCTCCAAATAAGGCTTCGGTCGCCAGCCTCTGCTTTCTCCGCCAGTTAGGATACTCCCGGTAAGTGCCCGGAATATTCACCGGTTCCTGTAACAACTGCAAATCGTCCAGCTGGAATGACATCATGCGTGAGCGACTGCGGGCACTGGCAGCAAGAATGGCACCGCACAGGGCAATATCGAAGGGCTTACCCTCCACAGCATCCACATTTCCCCCTGCCCAACTCGCCGGCAGTAACTGCAGTGACTGCAACCAATTCAACAAGCTGATCCTCTCTTCCTGACGCTGCCGCAAAGCTTCCGGCAGTTCGAGCTCGATATCCAGCAGACCGATGTCGCCGCGCAAGTGTAAATCGGTGCCGTCCCACCAGCCCGCAAGCGTAGAGACATCGTGATTAGTCACCATCAACAAGGCATCAACCTGGTGATCCCGGGGATGTTTAAACTGTTGTTCCTGTGTTCTCTCGAAATAAAAGACCTTGTTGCTGTAAACAGCCGTCTCCGCCATTTTTGCGCGCAAATCATCGGGCACAACACCCATATCTTCACCGATAACCACACATTGATTACGATGACTTTCAAGGCGCAAAATCGCCAGAAGGTCCTGCAAAGGATAGTACACATAAGCGCCACCGGCCAAATCGGGCAAACACCACCACAGCCGCATCAAACCCATTACGTGGTCAATCCTGAGCGCACCACAGTAGGACATATTGGCACGCAGAAGGTCGATAAAGTGCCCGTAGTTATCACGCCTCAGGGCAACCGGGTCCAATGCCGGCAGGTTCCAGTTCTGCCCGTCTCTGGAAAAGGGGTCCGGCGGCGCACCAACCGTCGCGCGCGCACAAAACAGCGCGGGCTTGCTCTCAACCTCGGCGCCTGCCCTGACGGCCCCAACGGCCAGATCACCCATCAGCCCGATTTTCATACCGCTGGACAAAGCCAGGGTCTGACACTCCTGCAGTTGCTCCTGGGCAATCCACTGCAGATACTGGTGGAAAAGCGCCTCTCTGGCACCGGGAATACGCGGGCCGCTGTGCGCGGCTTCATGCTCGGCAAAGGCCTGTAAAGGCTCACCGTGTTGGCGCACGAAGCGATGAAAGTCTGTTGCCCTGTCCGTGTCCGATTGCAAATGATGTTGCCGAAAATGCTGGAACATCGCCTCAAAGACAGCGTATTTCAGGCTGGCCACACCGTCGTAGTCGACCAGCGGCAAGGCGCGCAACGCCACAAGCTTCTCCCGGTGAGTCGAGCCACTAAGCTGCTCACCGATTGCCTCACTCTCACGGAAGTCCCGAACCCGTTCCGGATCGATATACAGGGGATTGAGAAAACGACGGTCAGAAGGACTGTAGGGGCTGGCAAAATCCGCACCGGCCAACTGCGGCGCATGGAGCGGATTGAGCCCCACCAAATCCATGCCTGCGGCGGCACAGCACTCGATCAACTCCCGCAGGTCGCTGAAATCGCCTATACCCCAATTGCGCCCGGAGCGTAGCGTATACAGCTGGCAGTTAATGCCCCACAGGCGGTCTGCGCCAGCCCCCTCAAACTCAAAACAGCGCTTGGGCACAACCACCAGTTCCGCCTGTACCTGCCTGCCCCTACTGGACAGCACTATTTGATGATAGCCCATGGGCAGGCCCATCAACGCCTTGCGATGTGCACTGTAGCGAACACCGTCTATATAATATTCGCCGACTTCCGGTAATTCCCCAGGGATTAATTGACCGCGGGTAACGACGCCAGTCTCCGTGATGACTTGCCACTCGAATGGAACGGATTTCTCATCCGGGTGCACTCGAATCTCAAGGTACTCGGACTCTCCCAGGGACAGGGTATTAAAAGACTTCAGCCAGGACTGCCACGGCAAGGCATCAAGCTCAAAAATCGCCTGCTGAATGGCCTGATCGTCGGCAACGTTGTAGCCGACCTCTTCCAGAAATTTCAGCCGGACTTCATGCGAAACCACAACGCGGTTACCGGAATAATCGAAATATTCCGCAGCTACGCCTCTCAGGTAAAGCAGTTTTTCCAGATTATCCAACCACTACTCCACGGGTTCGCCGGTATTGAACCAGCGGCGACCATCCTGCGCCAACAGTTCATCGGACTGAGCAGGCCCCCAGGTTCCCGCGCGGTATAAATCAGGCTGGTCTTTAGCGTTCTCCCACGCTTCAATGATGGGATCGATCCAGGCCCAGGCGTATTCCACTTCGTCACGGTGAATAAACAGGCTGGGGTTGGCTGCGGCCGCATCAAGCATTAAACGCTTGTAGGCGTCACTGCGAAACTGGGTGTAGGTGTCGGAGAAATTCAGGTTCAGTGTTGCCGGCTGCAACTGCATATCCAGCGTTTCCAGGTTTTTCGACATGAGGCTAAGCTGAATAAGCTCATCGGGCTGCAGGCGAATGATCAATCGGTTGGGCTCCAAACATCCGGCACCTTTTTCGTAGACGCGATGCGACACATCTTTAAACTGAATCACAATTTCCGCACAGCGCTGCTTCATGCGCTTTCCCGTGCGTAAATAGAAGGGCACTCGCGCCCAGCGCCAATTATCAATGTAGGTACGCAGTGCCACAAACGTCTCGGTAGCGCTGTGCGGATGGCCTAACTCTTCCAGATAACCCGGCACCAACTTGCCATCGTAGCTACCCGCCACGTACTGCCCGCGCACCGTATGTTCCGCCACGTCCTCGCTGTTCATCGGCCTGAGGGCTTCGAGGACCTTCAATTTCTCTGCACGGATACTATTGGCATTCATCTTGTGGGGCGACTCCATCGCCACCAGGCACAACAACTGCAACAAATGGTTTTGCACCATGTCCCGCAACGCACCGGCTTCATTATAAAAGCCCGCTCGCCCTTCCAGACCTACCGTTTCTGAAATGCTGATTTGCACATGATCGATTGACTTGGCATCCCACAGTTGTTCAAAGATGACATTGGCGAAGCGCAGTGCCATCAAGTTTTGCACCGTTTCCTTACCAAGGTAATGATCTATACGGTAGATACTGCTCTCATCAAAGTACTGTGCGATCACCGTATTGATCGCGTCGGCAGACTCCGCGTCATAACCCAGCGGCTTCTCAACCACAACGCGGCTATTGGCACTGATCATATTGGCTTCTGCCAAGTGTTGACAGCAAACACCGAAAATTGAGGGGGGAATGGCCAGGTAAAACACCCGGGACTTGTCTGGGTCAGATACTATGATGTCGCTCAGGGACTGCCAGTGTTGATCAGCAACCGATATATCCAACTCCAGGGGGATGAGAAACGTCTTAAACTGCGCCCAGGCATCGGTACAGTATTCTTCTGCGGGAAGATGCGCTTGCAGAGCCTGAAGTATATTCTCGCGGTAAGCATCCACCTCCTCCTCATCGCGGCAAGTGGCGATAATTCGGGAACCCTCTGGCAACTTGTCCTCGCGGTAGGCGCGGTATAAAGCAGGCACAAGCTTTCGAAGCGCCAGATCGCCAGAACCACCAAAAATGACGATATCAAAAGGTTCAGCCATGCTCACTTTCTCCGAAAGTTCAAAAAATGGACGCGCCGTCCTCGGCATTCCCAACCAGGGAGCGGAAGCCGGCAAATAATTCCCGGCCCATACCCTGTGTCGCTGGCGCACTCGAGACAGCCGGCTCCCGCGTCATGAACTCGTCACCGATCACCCGTAACACGCCCGCATCGGCATCGAGTTCTATAACATCACCATCACGCAACTTCGAAATGGGCCCTGCGTCCAGCGCCTCGGGTGACAGATGGATGGCCGCAGGCACCTTGCCCGACGCACCGGACATTCGACCGTCCGTTACCAGGGCCACCTTAAAGCCTCTGTCCTGTAGCAGACCCAGTATCGGCGTCAGCTTATGTAGCTCGGGCATGCCATTGGCTTTCGGACCCTGAAATCGTACGACTGCAATAAAGTCTCGCTCCAGTTCACCGGCATCAAACATCGTCTTGATTTCATTTTGATGTTCAAAGATAACAATCGGCGCCTTCACTACACGATGCTCCGGCTTAACTGCGGAGACTTTAATCACCGAACGCCCCAGGTTCCCGCATAACAGCTTGAGGCCGCCCTCTGAACTAAAGGGTTGATCACAGCTGCTGACCACGTCCTTGTCCAGACTGACAAGAGGCCCCTCCCGCCACTCAATGCCATCGTCACTACCCGCTTCCGTGCGCAAAAACGGCTCATCACAATAGCGGCTTAAGCCACCCTCTCCCAGCACGGTTTTTACATTGTCGTGCAGCAAACCTGCGCCCAGCAATTCCCGAATCAACAGGGACATACCACCGGCGGCCTGGAAATGATTCACATCGGCCTGGCCATTGGGATAGATACGACACAGCAGGGGAACGACTTCAGACAGCTCCGCCATGTCCTGCCAGTTAATAATGACACCGGCAGCACGGGCGATAGCGATAATATGTATCGCATGGTTGGTGGAACCGCCTGTCGCCAACAGGCCAACAATACCGTTGACCAGCGCACGTTCGTCAATGATCTCGCCCACGGGCGTATAGTTAGCCGACACGGCTGTGAGATTCAGCACCTGCTTGACGGCCGCACGAGTAAGCTGTTCCCGCAGTGGCGTGCCGGGATTCACAAACGAACTGCCCGGCAGATGTAAACCCATTATTTCCATCAGCATCTGGTTGCTGTTGGCGGTGCCATAGAAGGTACAGGTGCCCGCACTGTGGTAAGACTGGCTCTCGGCTAACAGCAGCTCTTTCCTACCCACTTTGCCCTCGGCATAGAGTTGCCGGATCTTGACCTTTTCCGCATTCGACATTCCGGTCAGCATAGGGCCTGCGGGTACAAACACGGTGGGCAGGTGACCAAAAGCGAGCGCACCGATCAATAGGCCCGGAACGATCTTATCGCACACCCCCAGAGCCACGACTCCATCAAACATGTCGTGGGAAAGGGCCACACCGGTGGCCATCGCGATCAGGTCACGACTGAACAGGGACAACTCCATGCCATCGCGGCCTTGGGTAACGCCGTCGCACATGGCCGGCACGCCGCCAGCAAACTGGGCCACCGCGCCGGCTTCCCGGGCGGCGGTCTTGATGATTTCGGGGTAGTCCTGGAACGGCTGGTGCGCTGACAACATATCGTTGTAGGACGAGATAATTGCCAGATTGGCCGAGCGGTCAACGGCTAATGCTGATTTGTCATGGGGCTCGGATGCAGCAAAGGCATGGGCGATATTGCCGCAGGACAAGCGGGAACGTGACACCCCCTGCTGGCGCGCAGCGGCTATTTTGTCCAGATAATCAGATCGACCATCCCGGCTGCGAGCGATAATGCGTTCGGTAACTTCGGTCAGTTTTGCATTGAGCATTTTCAGAGCCCTCATTACTATCGAGTGAGTTCTTTCAGGGACTGTCCCACGGTATCGGGACTCAAATTTGTAATTTAATTACCATATTATCGACAATTACGTCAATAAAGCAACTATCAATGTAATTAAATTAAATAACAAACTCGGTTGTCCTTGTCGCCTAAAGCCTTCCCTCAGACTTTAGCACCACAGTTGCATTGCCGCACATCACGATATGAGATTTAGGGTTACAATGCATGGCGCTCCCCTATTTGACTAACAATAAAGCGGTGGGCGCTACGCAACGTTAAGCCATCACCGGAGTACACCATGCTGCACCTATCCATTCTGCGCCTGCCATTGGCCTGCGCCGCTCTAGTCGTGGGACTCAGTGCTTGCACAGACAGCGAGATGCCAGACCTCAACGCGCGCAGTCCTCTGGCTCAGCCAGACGGGTCCCAGCCCAACGCCGTGCTGGAGACCCGCTATGAGATTCTTGAGCTGCGACCGCCTGCCAACCCGGAACGCAACGCCTATTTCGGCGACCTGCACGTGCACACGGCCTACTCCTTTGACGCCTACGCCTTCGGCACCATTGCCACCCCCTACGACGCCTACCGCTACGCCAAGGGCAGCCCGCTGATGCACCCGGCAGGCTACGAGGTGCAACTGCAGCAGCCACTGGACTTCTACGCTGTAACAGACCACGCCATGTTTATGGGCCTGGTCAAAGAAAGTGCCGACACCAGCAGCGAATTCTCCAAGTACGAGCTGACCAAACCCCTGCACAACATCAACGCACCCGACAACTACGGTGACAGCAGTGTTATCGGTCGCAGTCGCGCCTTCGCCACGTTTATTCCCAGCATGCTCGCTGGGTTGGCGGATGGTTCGGTCGATCCTGTGCTGGCTGAATCCGTTACCAGGTCAGCCTGGCTAGACACCATTGAAGCGGCCGATCAGTACTACACCCCCGGTAAGTTCACCACCTTCGCCGCCTACGAATACACCTCTTCCAGCAACGACCGTGGCAACCTGCACCGCAACGTCATTTTTCGCGGATCTGATCGCCTGCCTGCCGTGCCGTTTTCGCGCTTCCATTCACAAAACCCCGAAGGCCTCTGGGACTGGATGGACGAACTGCGCAAGCAGGGTGTTGAGAGCCTGGCTATTCCGCACAACTCCAACGGCTCCAACGGGCAGATGTTCAAACTCACCGACTGGGCCAATAATCCCATCGACGATGAATACGCCATGCAGCGCCTACGCAATGAACCGCTTGTAGAAATCACCCAGGTGAAAGGCACCTCGGACACTCACCCCATGTTGTCGAAGAACGACGAGTGGGCCAACTTTGAGATCGCGCCCTATCGGGTGGCCACTACACTACCCAGCGCCCCTCCCGGCAGTTTCGTGCGGGACGCCTATCTACGCGGCCTCAACATGCAGGCGCAGTCCGGCATCAATCCCTATAAATTTGGCCTGGTCGGCGCCAGTGATACACACGTAGCAGCCAACTCCGACGCGGAAGAAACCTTCTTCTCTAAAGCGGGCCTGGTTGATGGCACCGCCGAGCGCCGTGGCTCCGTCCCCGCCTCTTTCTTGACCGGTGCGTTGTTGAAATGGGCCGACCCTGACCGGATGATCGAAGTGGACGGCAAAGACTACGTCTCCAGCTCCTCCTTTGAAACCTGGAGCGCCAGTGGCCTGGCCGGCGTGTGGGCACAGGAGAATACCCGTGAATCGATCTATGATGCCTTCCGCCGCAAGGAGACGTTCGCTACGACTGGCCCCCGTATCAAGGTGCGTTTTTTCGCCGGTTACGAATTCAACAGTGATATTCTCAGCGATCCCTTAATGGCCAGTCACGCCTACGCAAACGGCGTGACCATGGGCTCCGACCTAGCCGCTTCCGGCGACCAGGCACCCCACTTTCTGGTATGGGCAGTGCGAGACCCCCTGGCGGCGCCGTTACAGCGAGCACAGGTTATCAAGGGTTACGTAGTAGACGGACAGCATAGGGAGAAGGTCTACGATGTCGCTTGTAGCGACGGACTCAGCGTCGACCCGACAACCCAGCGCTGCCCGGACAATGGTGCCAAAGTCAATCTGGCAGACTGCTCAACCTCTGCCGACGTGGGCGCCGCCGAGCTAAAGCAGGTATGGACCGACCCGGATTTTGAGCCCGGGCAGGAGGCTTTTTACTACGTGCGCATCCTGGAGAACCCCACTTGCCGCTGGTCCACCTGGGATGCAATACAGGCCGGCGTAAAACCCCGTTCAGACCTGCAGCAAACCATTCAGGAGCGGGCCTGGTCCTCACCGATCTGGTACCGGGGAGCCGCCGGACCGAAGGAAGTACACCAGCCCGGTTGACGCTTACGCGTCGATGGACTGGCCCAGGGATGCATGTACCAGGCCACCATCGACGGTAATCGTATCGCCTACCACGTAATCACCCGCCCTGCTGGCCAGGAAGATCGCCGCGCCGGCCAGGTCCTCTTCGGTACCAATACGGCCCAGGGGTATATTTTTTCCCACATCCTCAGCGCTGTCGCGTGCCGCCTTGTTCATATCTGAAGCAAACGCGCCGGGTGCGATGGACGTGACGACAATATTGTCAGACACAAGACGTGCCG
Organism: Halioglobus sp.; assembly: GCA_036960305.1. Taxonomy (GTDB): domain Bacteria; phylum Pseudomonadota; class Gammaproteobacteria; order Pseudomonadales; family Halieaceae; genus JBALVT01. The sequence goes on from JBALWA010000003.1 coordinate 104,201, forward strand.
CCAAACGCTTGGTGAGGTAAATAAGGGCTGACTTGGACGCGTGGTAACTGTAGGTATCCCAGGGATTCAAACGTTGGCCATCGATAGAAGTGATATTGATGACTTTCGCTGGCTGCCCGTTCGCGCCACCGGCTTTCAGCAGCTCGTGTAGCGACTGGACGAGAAAGAAAGGAGATTTCAGGTTGAGGTCCATCACCTTGTCCCAACCCTGCTCGGAAAATTGTTCAAAGGGCTCCCCCCAGGCTGCCCCGGCGTTGTTCACCAGGATATCCAGTTTTTGCTCTTTTTCCGCAAAGGCCAGCGCCAGTGCTTTTACGCCCTCCACAGTCGATACATCCTGTGGCAGCGAGTGACAGTTCGGGCCCAACTCCTGGGCTGTGGCCTCGCAGTCGGCCACTTTGCGGGAACTGATGTAAACCGTGGCGCCCTGTGTAATATAGGCCTCTGCGATCGTCTTACCCAGATTGCGAGAGCCGCCTGTGACCAGAGCAATGCGCCCTTCCAGTGAAAACAGTTTACTGGTATCCAAAATTCTTCTCCTCAAAGTAGTTATTCATTCGGGGGATCCCCGCTGGCATCCGCAAGCTTACCCAGATACAAACCCGTTACCGCCCAGACCCCGGCGAGAGCAGCACCGACCAGGGCGACTGCTGCCATCCCAAGGCCCAAAACTTGCGTAAGCCCGGTAAAGGCCCAGCCCCACATCACATCGCCACCACGGTACACGACAACATCAATGATGGGCTTCGCCTTGAATCGGGTTTCCTGATCAACATAGGTAAACAACATCTCTCTGGCGGGTCGGGTAATGGCATAGTTGCCTCCCCGTCGAAAGATCTGCAAACCAACAACGACCGACAGTAAAGGAACCATGGCCACAGACAGTAATCCGCCCAGCACAATGACAGGCAACAAAGCCAGAGTCCAGCCCAGGCCAAAACGCGTCGCGAGGCGCGAGGTGATAAAAAGCCCCGCCAGAATCGTCAGGGTATTGGTCGCCAAATCCATAAATGCCCAGATTTCCGTACGCTGATCCCGCGTATAATCCGCCATCAGGTTTTTCAGCTCAAGATAAACAAAGGAACCAATACCGGTATAGAGGAACAGAAAGACCGCAATTCCCATGAGCAGTTTGTTTTGAAAAAACAGCTTGAAACCCGCGAGGGAACCGCCACCCAGCGATTTCATCGCGCCACTGTGTTCAACTTCACCCAGTGTATGGGCTTTAATTTTCTGTAGGTAAAAAACAAGCGGCAGTGTGGCGATCAACACGACACTCGCCAGTAGCATCAAGTTGTAGGTACCCAGGTCAGAAAATAGCAGGGGAATAAATGGCCCCAGCATAGCGCCTACACTGGCACCTGTAGTGATAATTCCGAACAGGCGTAGCGATTGCTCCCGGGTGTAGATGTCCGCCATCAAACTCCAGAACACGGACACGGGAAACAGGCTAAAAACACTCACCCAGATATAGAACCCTTTATCGACGAGTGTAGTATCGATCGCTGATTCCGAAATGAAGTAAAAGAGAACAAACGTGAGTGAGAAAAACGCATAAACAGCCGGCACAAGGTTTCGCAAGGAAATACGCGCGGCCGCCATACCGTAAAGCGCGATAACGGCAAAACTGAAAAAGAAATTGATGGTCCAGAGGATACTGACTTCTGCGTCCGACCAATCACTGGCCATCGCGTCGCGTACCGGGCGCAATATGTAGTAGGCACACATCAAGATCAGTACCAGACAAAATGAGGCTGCCGTCGCTTTGACTTCGTTGGCCTCCACTTTCGAGACAGCTCTCAGGAAGCCAGAAAATGCTTCGCTTTCATTTTTATTCACGACTTAATTGCTCTCATCTATACAACTGCCGACATAGCCGCTATCGCTTCTGATAGAGCAACAATTCGGTGAGCATCCTGTACGTGCAGGTTTTCAATGAGTTTGCCATCCACTAACACCACACCCTTCCCTTCAGCCTCGGCCTGGGCATGCGCGGCAATAATACGGCCGGCAAATTCCAGCTCTGCTGCATCGGGAGTAAATACGGTGTTGGACGTTTCAATTTGTTTGGGATGAATCAGTGTTTTACCATCAAAACCCAGTTCTACCCCCTGTTCGCAGGAGGCGGAAAAGCCGGCTTCATCATTCAGGTCCAGGTAAACGCCATCAAGTACCAGTAACTGGTAAGCACGGGCTGCCAGCACACACAAGTTCAAGCTCGCAATGACGGGCAAGCGAGTTCTGGTGTGTCGACCATGAATATCTTTCACTAAATCAGAGGTGCCCATCACAAAGCCACCCATACGAGGCGAAGCCGCTGCAATTTCCTCCGCATGTAAGATACTAAGAGGGGTTTCCATCATCGCCCATATCGATGTACTGTCATCCAGGCCCGCATCCTCAAGAATAGCGATGGCCTGGTGAATATCGCTGGCACTGTTCACCTTGGACAACACAATGGCATCTGGTGCCGCCACGGCCGCAGCCCTCAAATCAAGCTCCCCCCAATCCGTGTCGAGGCTGTTGCTTCGAATCATTATTTGCCGCTTACCATAGGCGCCAGTACTCGCTTCTCCCGAAGCTGCAACAACCTGATCGCGTGCTATCGCTTTCTTATCGGGCGAGACGGAATCTTCCAAATCAAATATCAGGGCATCAACGGGTAAGGTTTTGGCTTTCTCCAGGGCGCGGAGATTTGATCCAGGCATATAAAGCGTCGACCTAAATGGGCGAGACTTTAAAGGTAGGTCTTGTGAGCCCAGTAATGACGCGGATTTCAGGGTGGTCATGGCACTATATCCTGCTCTATGAATTGTCGATATCGTTATCGGCTTCAGGATATACCAGTCGCCAGCAGTATTGAAGATGGGGGCGCTGCCTGTGTAATAGGCACAAAGCTACCCACTTGGTTAGCGGGCTTCCCAGAAGTTGCAGACTCATTTACGTTTAACTGCGCCCAGTTCTAGCAAGTCTGATCCAAAGAGTTAAGCGGCTGCGGCTCGCCATCGTCCCCAACATTGACGAAGGTGATCTTGGTCACAAACAGCGGCTCGTTCGTTCCCGCCAGTTTTTCGCCGATCACGTCGATTTCATAGCTTACCGAAGTGTTGCCCCTGCGGATGAGTTGTACGTCGAAGCATAATAACTCACCCGGCTGGATTGGGTGCTTGAAAATCACCTCGCTAAGCGACACAGTCACCAGCCGATTGCCCGGAAACTCCAAGCTGGCGGTAATATAGGCTGATTCATCCACCCACTTCAGCAGGTTCCCCCCGAACAGGAAACCCTGGTCATTGAGAAACTCGGGAAGCACAATTTTACGATGTTGCACGGTGAATGCCTTCTATCGATATTACGTTGGGAGAGAGTGTACCAGTAAAGCCTTCATTGGGTTGCTGGCCTAATCAGACGGGGGCGTTCACCCAAATCCTCTGTGACCCCAGACATCGCCAGGATGACGAATTCGTCCTAATAGCAGACTACGGTCTATCCTTGTTGGAGATCTAAGGGCAAGGAGACGAGTAATGCTAGAAATATCCAGTTATGAGAAGTTAGATTTAGCAAGCACCCATTCGAGCGCAGCTGTTGACGATTTGAATCGAGCGCTCGCGCTAGGCAGTGTATATTTAATCGTGGCTTATCGAGCAGGCCGAACACTCACTAGACCCCAAAGTGGAATGACTCCATACTTGAAGTGGTTCTTACCGATGTCAGTGGCTTGGCGCGAGGCGAGAAAATTCTATCGATCAGACAGGTCTCCAGGACGGGGCCATGGAAGGTGGTTTTGGCGAAGATAGGTGCTCTTTTGCTAGTTCTGGGACTGTGCGCTTCGGTGGCACAGGCCCAAGTTTCCTCAGATCTGCAAACCTGGCTGCAGGCTGAAGTATCAGCTGTAGTTAAGGGCCCGAACGGTCCTCCCGCCATGGCAATCACCATTGTCGATGGTGGGCAGGTAATGGCTGGCGGTTATGAGGGGCTGGCTGATGCCGACCTTAACCTGGCCCTTGGGCCCGACACCCCGCTGCGCATTGCCAGTGTCACCAAAACCTATGTGGCGGCCACTTTGTTGCATCTGGCCGAAGCCCAGAGTCTAAGTCTTAACAGCCCGGTAGAACCCTATCTGGATGAAGCATTTACCGTACCTTTGCGCAAGGCAGGCTACGACCTGCGGGCGATTCAGTTACATCATTTGTTGTCCCATACAGCGGGCCTGCCCGATCACACGGAGCATTGGTGGTACAACCTGCGCTCTTTCTTGTTCCCCTTTATTGAGTGGCAGCCAATCGATACGATTGAGTTGGCCGCGGATCTAGGCCCCCCGCTGGCACCGCCTGGCCAACTATACAGTTATTCGGATACAGGCTATGTGCTGCTGGGGCAAGTTATTGAAGAACTCTCAGGTCAGGCACTGCCCGCCGCGGTAAGAACCGCGCTGAACTACGATCGACTGGGTCTTACCCATACATGGTGGGAACGGTGGGAAAATCCGCCGATCGGAACCGAGCCCAGAGCCATTCAGTATTGGCACGGATTTAACATGAATCGGCTGGATGCAAGCGTTGACCTCTACGGTGGTGGTGGGCTGATCGCCTCCGTCGCCGATATGGGCCTTTTTTACGAGGCACTGTTTGAGCGCCGAGTGCTATCTGATGCAGGGCTCCAACAGATGCTGGCGCCAGCTGACTTGCCCGAAGGGTCAAGCTATCGCTATGGCATTGCAGAGTGGCCCGCCGAAGAGGGGTTGCCGCACCGCTTTGGACATACAGGCTTTTGGGGTACGGCGGTAATCTACTACCCCGAGTTAGGTGTGGCTATAGCAGGGGCCACCACTGAGCGAGAGGAGTTTAGCCAATTGACAAATTTGATTAAAGAAACCGCCGCTAGGTTATCTCTGGTTCGATAGTATGAGGTTTTTGCACAATGCCTTTCACGGCCGCTGTTATACTTAATTTGATGGACACCTTAAAATGAACGCAACGATGCGCATGGAGGAAATTATGAACAATGAGGACTCAGAGCACTGGTTTCCCGCTAAAGCATACGGCATTGGCTGGGGCTTTCCGACGAAGTGGCAAGGCTGGGTTGTTCTTATTGTTTATGTACTTTTAATTATTGCGATAAGCCAGGTTTATCCTCCGACTGTTAGCTCCAATACGTGGCTGGTGTTCTGCGTTCCTCTTACCTTAGCTCTGATTGGGATATGCGTTGCCAAAGGCGAGAGACCAGTTAAATGGCGCTGGGGAAAATGATTGCGCATGTGCAGGCGCTGCCCGCACGACCACACGCCTCTCATGTGGGCGTTATAGGGGCAGGTTGGATGGTGCGTCAGTCGTTCGTACCGACCATTTTAGTGTCGCCACGAAATGGCAGGTCCTTCTCCTGATCCGCCAGCAGCGGTAAGGTCTCATGCCGCCAAAGCGGCTCCCAGCAGGCATGCCGCTCCAATATACTTTTCGCGACGCCCTGGGCTTGTTCCGGTAGGCCAAGATAATGGGACCGCAACACTTGCAGGCACCACACGCGATAGTGAGAATAACGGGCGCTCTGATACGCCACACCGCCAACCTCCACATCAAAGCGTTTTTTGCCAGCAGCGACCGCATCCACATTGGCACAGAGGTAAGGAAGGTAAGTACTGCCGATATCGTCCAGTAGTGGCCCCAGGTCATCGGGAATACCCTGAGCCCAATCACCCGCGCAATCGCTCATACGGGTATTCCAAAGACGCGCCACCCACTCCAATACGGCGGGGGCTTCTTGACGGATAATTTCCAGCGGTACGGGGTCCAGGGCAAAGTGCCGAAAGAAGGGGCCAGAAAGTCCCACATCTGCCAGAGAGGGCCGGTCTCCCATAATAAATGGCCTGTCACGGAAGATCGCCTCGAGCTGCTTCAGCAATCGCAGGAACATGGCCTCAACACCCGCAATATTGGACGAGGTCATACCGTCACCCGTGGTATAGCCGCTACGCTGCCTGTGACGAAGCATCATGCGCTTTAACGCGCAGGGGAATGGCGACTGCGCCATGAGTTCATCAGCGAGATGTCGCGACTGCAGGTAGGCGCCCTTGGGATAGTGCCAACGATAATGCATGGCCGGACGCCACCACCACTCGTCAGCCCAGTCTTCCAACAACAGGCAGAAGAACGCCTGCAAGGGGTCGCTGGGGGTTAGGCTATTTTCCGGGTAAGTTAGCTCGAACCACTCGATAATTTTGGTGCTGTCTGTCATCCAGCGACCGTCCCCCAGCTGTAAGGACGGCATCTGCATCAGGCCAAGCGCCTTCTCCAGCTTCTTCTGGTCACCCGGGAACTGCATACTGCGCAGCTCATAGCTTATTTCCCGCAACCTGAAATAGTTCTCCATCTTTCCAGTAAAGTAAGAAATACTGGAGCCGTGAAGAAGAATCGGCTCCAGGGAATTGGTATCGGGCATGGCGTATACCTAAACTGTGTATCGGGTTGCCAGATCGTTCACTGTCTCATAGAAACCGGCCATAGTCTCTTGCACGATATCTCCGGCGCTTTTTACCTCGTCGATACGTCCTACGACCTGGCCAGACAGCGGTATCGCCGCTTCCATGTCACCGCCGAAGTACAGCTCTTTGATACCGGCTAAATGCTCCATAGCATTGAATGCCCCCAGCGGTAGCAACTCTTCTGTACGCTGGGTACGCAAAGCCCGCAAAGCGGGACGCGAGGCCTGATTGAGAAATAGCGTATCCGTCTCCTTTGCCGCCACAATCGACTGCTTCCAGTTGTCATGAACCGGCGAGTCGGAACTGCTGAGCATCCGAGTCCCCATCTGCACCCCCTCTGCACCCATGGCGAAAGCGCCCGCCATGGACAGGCCGTCACAAATGCCACCGGCGGCAATAATAGGGACATCGCAGCGGGAGCGAATCAGGGGCAACAACACCATCGTGGAGACGGGACTGGGATTTTTGAAACCGCCCCCTTCGCCACCTTCCACCACCAATCCGTCTACACCACTGTCAAGCGCCTTGAGCGCCATATCCAGGGTCGGAACCACGTGAAAGACCGTAATGCCCGCCTCCTGAAAAACCTCGGTATACACACCCGGACTCCCTGAAGACGTGGTTACGAACTTGATCCCCTGCTCGATCACGAAGTCGACAATATTGGTGCCCTTGACGTAGGACAGGGCCACATTCATCCCAAAGGGCTTGTCGGTAAGCTCGCGCATCTTCGCGACCTCCGCGCGAATGTTGTCGAACTCTCCGGAGGATGTCTCAATAACGCCCAGGCCACCTGCATTACTCACTGCCGAGGCCAGTTGAGCACGAGCAATCCAGCCCATAGGAGCCTGGATGATGGGATAAGCGGTACCGGTCATTTCTGTAATGCGGTTGCTAATAGGCTTTGCAGTCAAAATAATGTTCCTTCCGTTTAAGCGAGGGACAGCATGGTTTCCACGCCTGTTCCCTGTAACAAGGTATCTACAAGTGCGCGATCGTGCTCGTTAAGGGCACGATATCGCTCGTTGGTCCACTGCAGGCATTTAGCCTGGTAGGAGAAGCTCGGTTGGGTCCAACGTTCGCCGTTGATTTCCGCCTCCCAGTGTTTTTCGCCCGCCTGCACCGCGCTGGCATTGGCTAGCTGAGCTGGCGCGTAGACGCGGCCGATCTCTTCCATCAGTCCGCGCAAGCTGGCGGGCTGGTCTTGTAAGCCAACCCAATCCTGATCGTCCGGTTCCAGGCCGCACTGATCGTGCATATGGTCTACCCAGGCCACTGTGCGCGGCGACACTTCATGGGTAATATTTCGTGGTGTTGGATCGAAACCGACCAGCTGGGTTAGCTGCCCGTACAGGCCAAAGTCACCCGCTCCGGGCCGGCCACCTAGCATAAATTTCTGGTTGGCGAGGTGATTCTCCATGGCCGAGAGAAAACGGCGATAACTGGCATCGATCACAGGGGCCGTGGTGTCATTGGAACCCACCACATAAAGGCGACCAACCTGCGTATCCGTTATCCACTTCTTCATCTCGCCTAACTGCTCTTGCGGCATACTCACATCGAAACCCAATGGCAGTAGAGTCCCGGCATTATCGGCATCAGTCTCCAGGTACCACCGGTAGTGGAACATGTACTTGGTACACCACTCATCGGCGAAGTCCTCGATGAGATAGTCGATAAACGCCAGCGCGGGGTCCTGCGGCAGTACTGATCGACCTGGGTACATTTCCTCCAGGCGGCGGATAATCGGCGTCGTGTCACACACGGCCTGAGTCTCGCCGTCATTTTCGAAGAAGAAGGTCGGCATGAAAGTAGGCTTGGGTTTGTCTATCCCCAGCTCATCGCAGACCATAGCGGGTTGCCCCCATGTTACGGCGTAAGGCAATCGCCGATAGCGCAGCAGCGCCACCATTTTCTGTGTGTAGGGTGACGCCGTACCGCCGACCAACCGCACCAGCTCCTGCAATGCCATTAAAGTACCTCCTGAAGACTCTTATTGATAGAAGGAGCTACAGTATCACCCCGGCCCCAGTCGGGGCATATTGACACGACTAGTGCCATTATGTAAACCTTGGCTTAACAAACTGCGATAATCTGGTGTTGGTAGAAAAATATGTACAAAGGCGAATATCAATTAGTGGGCTCCGAGATGAGCTTTTTCACGCGCAAACTCGAGGCCCAGTTGCGTTTCCAGAACATACCGTGGCGCTGGCACTTCAAAACCGAAGAGCGAAAGGCCGAACTGGAGGCCAGGGCCGGCACGCATTTTATTCCACTACTGGCGACTCCGGACAAATGGTTGCTCAACGACACCATCGCCATTGGCCCTATGCTGAACGAGCGTTTCCGGGAACGCCCGGTGATTCCCGAATCACCGGTTCAGCGTGCTTGCTGTTTTATCCTGGAGGATGCCTTTAACCATTGGCTGGGCCGGGTCTGCGTACACTCCCGCTGGTGCTACCCGGATAACGTCGCCTGGGTAGGTCCCCGCTTCGGAGCCAATATGATGTTGGACCGTTCTATAGAGGCCCCCTTCTCGGCCGAAGAACTGGAGCAACTGGCCGGTATCGGTCCGATGATGTACGAGGGGTTTGGCAAGAATGTGTGCGAATACAACGGGGTGGGACCAGACCAGGCAGAGGCGGTACAGGGCGATTTCCAGAATATGCTGAATGCGCTGGCAATGCATTTTTCGGAGAATGACTTCCTTCTAGGCAGTCGCCCCTGCCTGGCTGACTTTGCGCTCGCGGGGGCCAGCAAAGCCCACTTCATCTGTGACCCAACGCCTGTCAGCTGGCTTGGCAAGCACCGAGAAATGCTATTTGACTACACCGAGCGCTTCTTTGGCGATTGGGACGCAATAGCAAGATCCTGGCCTCCGGGGGATCAGGTACCTGAAACACTGAGTGTGGTGCTGGCTTACCTGCAGGGCAGCTACTTTCACTTCGCCCCAGCCAATATTGCAGCGGGCCTGGCCGGAGAGAAGTACTATGAGTACGACTATGGATTCGGGCCCACCCGGGCACGCACCCAAAGACGCCTCAACGGGGCGCGACTGCATGTGCAGAACGAGTTATTGCGCCTGAAGGCGGACACAAGCAGCGATATAAAGAGACTCTTCGCTGGACGCGGCATTCTGGAGCACTACCTCTCCTAGCTTCGGCTCTCTCTACTTCCCCTGATGCAGGTCAATACTTGGCTGTTTTTCAAGTGAGATAATCCTCGTTTGCTACTCATCTTGAACCCTTGGCAATAACCATACAGGAGCCGGCTATGAATTCGGAACAGAATATTGCGCCACAAAAAGAAGCCATGGAACCGGTCCTCGAAGAAAACCACGACTCCAGCGAGGCGGATAACCCTGCAGTCATCGAAGAGCAATATCTTGGCGGGGAGTTTTCTTCCGACATCATCAAGAAAATCCGCAAGGACCCCCAGGCCATTGGCAAACTGTTCAAGGAGGGCAAGTATCCCTATACCGACAGGATAGCCCGCAAAACCTATTCAGAAGAGAAAGCCAAACTACAAATTGAGCTCCTCAAAGTACAGAACTGGGTGAAGATGACCGGTCAGAAAGTCGTGGTTATTTTCGAGGGTCGAGACGCCGCAGGCAAAGGCGGCACCATCAAGCGCTTCATGGAGCACCTCAATCCCCGAGCGGCTAAAGTGGTCGCCCTGGAAAAACCCACTGAGCACGAACTGGGACAATGGTACTTCCAGCGCTATATTGCGCACCTGCCTACCCGGGGGGAAATTCTCTTCCTGGACCGCTCCTGGTACAACCGTGCCGGGGTGGAACGCGTGATGGGATTTTGTAACCAGATGGAGTATCTCGAATTTATGCGCGAGTGCCCTGAATTTGAACGAATGTTGGTAAACTCGGGAATTCGTCTGTTCAAATACTATTTTTCTGTCACCAGAAAAGAGCAGCGCATACGATTCGAATCGCGCTCTCAGGACCCCTTGAAGCAGTGGAAGCTTAGCCCGGTTGATGAGGCGGCCGTTGGTCTCTGGCAAGAATATACACGGGCCAAGGAGGCAATGTTCTTTCACACCGATACAGCGGCCTCACCGTGGACCATCATCAAGTCAGATGACAAAAAACGGGCCCGCCTGAACTGTATGCAGCACTTTCTGAGCCAGTTGGATTATCCAGAGAAGGAGCCGGATGTAGTCACAGGATCAGACCCGCTGATTGTTGGCTCACCCAGGCTCATCCTGCGCGAAGACGTTCACCTGGATAACTGGCCAATCTCCTGACTAGACCTATTTATCGGGGAGTCTCAGACCACAATTCGAAAATTGTGGTCTGTCCCCAGTTTCTGCGTATACTTTAATCCCGAAGTAATACAGGGAACCTCAAGCTCAATGACTCTTCTCATCACCTACCTGGTGATCGCAATTGGTGTGTCCTTCCTTTGTTCGGTGCTTGAAGCCGTGCTGTTGTCAATCACGCCAGGCTTCGTGGAAACCCAGTTAACGAAATATCCGCGCCGGGGACAGGTCCTGAAGGAGGTGAAAGGCAACCTTGACGAGTCCATCTCGAGTATTCTCATTCTCAACACCTTTGCCCACACCATGGGTGCTGCAGGTGTTGGCGCACAAGCCGTGCACGTGTTCGGGACCAAGTGGGAAACCCTGATCGCGTTCCTGCTCACCCTGGCTATCCTGTACTTTTCCGAAATTATACCCAAGACACTTGGCGCCAGATTCTGGAAGAAACTGGCATTGCCCTCAGCCCAGGTTATCAAGTGGCTGGGGAGGCTTCTGTATCCTCTGGTTTGGATTTCAGCGAGGTTGACCAGCCTGTTTTCCAGCGGCGACCAAAACGCAGCGGTGAGTCGGGAGGAGCTAGCCGCTCTTGCCAAGCTGGGTGCCCGTCACGGGTCTCTCGGACCACAAGAGGGCGAACTGCTAGAAAATATTCTGCAGTTGCGGAACACGCGTACTGCAGAAATACTCACACCCCGCACGGTAGTTTTTGCCCTGGATGCCGCTCAGTCGGTAGGTCAGGCGCTGGCTCAACTCAGCGAGGTGCCATTTACCCGCCTGCCAGTCTATGAATCAGATCTCGACACAATCATCGGGATGGTGCTGAGGCCAAAAATTCATGAGGTAGAACGCGGTGGGGGTGAAGATAAGCCACTATCGGAATACGTCACTCCCATCCACCGTGTATCCGAGGAACTGCCAGTCTTACGTCTGCTGGATCTTTTTATAAAGCGCCGCGAGCACATGGTCCTTGTAGAAGACGAGTACGGTCAGACTGCCGGCATCGTTACACTCGAAGACGCGGTGGAAACCTTGCTAGGACGCGAGATCATGGACGAGAGCGATACGGTGGAGGATATGCAGGAGCTAGCGCGCAGTAAGTTTCGCGGGCGGCTGCGGGACGCCAAAGAGTAGACACTGGGGACAGGCCACTATTTCCCATCAACCGTGGTCTACCCCCTACCCGCTAGACTTTTATTCCAGCCAGACCTCCAGGTTGTCTACTCGCTCCAGCTGCCGATCCAAGGTAATTGAAAGAACCTCGGACATACCACAGGCTTGGAGCATTTGATCCACCGACGCCTGATCACTCGCGGCAAGGCCCGCGTAAACTGCCTGCACACGCTGCAGCAGGTAAAAACGGTAGGGCTGTGCCAGCGCATTGATGGTCTGCCCCCGCACGGCAAATTCAGCACTACCCAGGGGATTGGCCAGCCGACCTACGGCCGCCGCCCCTGCCTCTGGCCGATGCTCCGCCAACCAGGCATTGATACACCCGGCGGCGGCGCGGGTCTCGGGGACAAAATCTTCTGCCAGCACACGCAATACAGCTAGCAGCGTTTCCGGCACCTGGTCATCGGCCAGAAAATCTGTGCCTGCAGTGAAGTACTCCGGCGCATCCTGGTCCGCCCGATTCATCCGTTCAACCCAGCGATAAACACGTGTCGCACGCTGCTGCATCAGCCGCGCCGGATAGGGATCTCTTCCCAGGTGGGCATACATGGGCGCCAGTAGACCAAAGTCACCAATACTGGGGCGCCAACCCAGCAGATAGGGGTACTGTTCAAAGTGGGCATTGAGCGCATCGAGGTATTCAAGGTATAGCTCTTCTACCAGCCCCTGTGACTGCTCAGTGACACCGAACACCTGCGAGACGTACCGCATGCGATCCATCATGCGCTCGGTTTTCTCCTCCCGCTGTGGCATATCGCGCTGGGAGTGCAGGAAGTGGTAATGGATAAAATCAAGATTGTCCTTCGGGAAATTCCAGCGGTAGTGCATGGCCGGACGCAACAGCCCGTCAGTACCGATCACGTCGAACAATGCGCTGATAATCCGCTGGCGCGCTCCTGCCGGCTGACAGGGACGACCATTGGCTGCTTCGAAGTGCTCGATGATTGCAGCCCCGTCGCGAACCACCTCTCCCTGGGGCGTCACCAGCGTCGGTATAGTCGGTAACTTGCCCTTAGGCAGAACCTCGGCCTTGAAACTCTCATGCCCAGTGGACAGTTCCTGAAAGGGGATTCCCTGTTTTATCAGGTAGGCGCGAGCACGGCCAGAGTAAAGTGAGTGCGTGATGGCGTAGAGCCGGTGTATTTGTGTCATCGGTGGAATTCCTTTTTCATTCGCCAGGCGACATAGAACGGTAGCAACACTAGCAGGGCCAGTAAAAATACCAACACACCATCTCGGTACTGTTTTTGTAGCGTATTGGATACCAGCTGCTTCATTTGCGTATAGCCCGATGGCAGGGGCAGTACGCCATTTTCGCGCTCGTAACGCTGGTAGCGTGACAACATACGCTGGAAGATGGCGGATTGTGTGCTGGCCAGATCCACGGTCTCTCCCGGATCCTCGACAATATTAAACAGGCGCCATTGCCCATCCCCCAGCGGCGCCTGATTGACAACCAGTTTGTAGTCCCCCTGGAACAAAGCGCCATGGCCTGTCAGCTCATAACCCACTGCCTCATCGGCTGCATAAACCCGCTCGGTCTCGCCTGTCAGCAGGGGGGTCAGGTCACGACCGATGATAGGCAGTACCGGCCGTCCTGCATAGCGGTCACTGGGCTGGGCAACGCCAGCAAGGGACAGGATGGTGGGGGTAATATCGGTCGCCCAGGTAAAAGCGGGATTCAACTGACGGGCCAGCGGCAAACGCTCACCGGCGATTATCAGCGGCACCCGCATGCCCCCCTCCCCCGTGTAGAACTTGTAGAAAGACAGGGGACTGGCCGCAGCGCTGGCAAAACTGGGGCTAATAGTATTGTAGCTCCCCTTCAGACCCAGGCGATCGTAATCCAGGTGATAACCAAGCCCCCCAGGCCCTAACCGGGTGGGAAAGGCTGTCGGATCGGCAGGGCCACTGCCCTCGCTGCCATTGTCCGAGGTGAAAATGAATATAGTATTTTCGTACTGCCCCTGGGATTTAAGGTAGTCCACAAGACGACCAATGTGAAAATCCATGGCTTCGATCATGCCGGCGTAGACCGCCATACGCTTCGCCTCATAGCGTTTGCGCTGTGGGTCCAGTGCGTCCCAATCGTCTGTAGTCGCCATCCTCACCATGCCCGTGCCAGGAGGCACAATGCCCAACTCCACCGCACGCTCCCGTCGCTGCGTACGCAGCGTGTCCCAGCCGGAATCGTAAACTCCCATATAGCGATCTATGTACTCCTGGGGTGCCTGTACCGGCATGTGCACGGCCATAAAGGGCACGTAGGCAAAAAACGGTTTGCCGTCCTCAAGATTGCCTTCGATTAACTCGATGGTTTTGTCTATCAGGAAGCGGGAGGAATAAAAATCCTTCGGCAAGGTGATGCGCTCACCGTCGGCAAACCAATTGGCCTGATCATAAATTGGCAGATAGGGCCGCTGCTCCCAGTTGTCGGCGCCTGAATCCATCATCGCCACCGTGCGTTCGAAACCGCGCCGGCTGGGTCGCTTGTCCGGGGTCGAACCGAGGTGCCACTTACCCGCCATATAGGTGTGATAGCCGGTATCTTCCAACAGCGTCGCCACCGTCACCACGTTATCGCCCAGCACGCCCTGGTAGTGGGCGTGCGCACGCTGCTCGGGCGCCAGCATTTCGGGAATGTTTGGCACACCGGCCAGGTGGTTATCCACGCCCGTGAGCAACATGGCGCGGGCCGGGGCACAGTTCGCGGCCGTGTGGTAGTTAGTGAACCGCACCCCCCGCTCCGCCAGGGCTGACAAGGTGGGTGTGTTCACCTCGCTGCCATAAGGTGCGATATCGGTATAACCGAGGTCATCAGCCAGAATAAAGACAATATTGGGGCGTGAAAGTGCAGTGGACGAGGCCTCAGCAATAAGCGCCGCGTCTTCAGCCGCGTGCAATAGCGAGTGAGAGCTGGTCAATATTAGCGAAGCGGCCAGAAACAACCGTAGGCCGTTATAAAACTTCACCGGCTCAGCTCTCTTCGGGCAGACGGCGCGAGGCTACCAGCAAGATAGCCGACACAATCAACTCCAGACCAATCAAGTCCAGCGCGAGCGTGGCGTCATGCACCAGCCAAGCCAGAATCCGGCCAATGGCGGTGAGCGACAGCAGCATAATTCCCGGGTAATACCAGCAGCGGCGTCCGCTGATCAGCGCAATCAACATGCAGCTGCCCAGGGTCAGGAAGAAGGCCGACATATCCCCCACCTGGGAACTCAAACCCACCCCCTGATCCAGGGTCAGGCCGAACATAGGTGCCACCCCGGAAGGGTCAACAAGCCAGCGTAATCCCATCACCAGAAAGAGAATGGCAGGCAGGAGTACCAGAATTTTCAGGATTCTATTCATCGCGTTCACTCTTGACGATAGTAAAGGTTGAGGGCTTTTTATGTTCACGAACTTAATTATGGCACAAATAGTGCCACATTGAACAGGGTTCAGATAAAGGCATGTAGCCGCTTGAGTGCACTCAATACGGGACCAAGTCTTCGGGGGCGAAAAGGGAAATCGAGATAATGATTATAGGGCGCCTTTATTGTCTTACGGCGCAATACGCTTGTCTTCCTGGGCAAAGCCCTAAACGCAGGGAACTAAAGGCCCAATTGCTGCTCGCGGAGACAATAGCTGTGAATCGTGATGACAAGTTACCAAGGAAGTCTTTGGCTATAGTTCGCCCAGTTAATTTACCCCTCCAATAAATGAATGGTGATGAGTATGAATAGGAAGAAGCTTGCATTAGCGATTGCAGTTTCACAGTTTGCGACCCTCGGTTCCACCACGGCGTGGTCACAGGCGTTGGAAGAAGTCGTAGTAACCGCGCGCAAGAAAGCAGAGAGTCTGATGGACGCGCCGGTAGCGGTGACTGTGGTTTCAGGCGAGAGCATGGACAGGGGGGGTATAACCAACCTGGAACAACTGGCTACCAAGGTTCCCGGATTACAACTGGGCCGCGCTTCACAGACCAGTAGCATCTATATCCGCGGTATCGGGTCGGGTATCAACAAGGGTTTTGAGCAATCCGCGGGTATGTATCTCGATGGCATCTATCAGGTGCGTAGTCGCCAGTTTACCCAGGGCATGGTTGACCTGGCGCGAGTGGAGGTCCTGCGTGGACCCCAGAGCCTTCTGTTTGGAAAAAATACCATTGCCGGCGCCATTAAAGTAGAGACAGCCAGCCCCGTGTTGGGAGAAGGTCCTAACGGGTCGATAGCAATGGACGTGGAGCCGGAATACGGCACTGTTCGTGGGACTGCTGTGGTTGGTGGAGATATCACCGACAACCTCGCCGGGCGCCTGGCCGTTCGATACCAGGAGACAGACGGCTATGTAGAAAATGTTCTGGTCGACGAAGATGTCGCCCAGAAAGACGAATCAATGTTTCGGGTTTCTCTGGTCTGGGAACCAACAGATACTGTCGCCGTATTAGCCAAGGTTTCTCATACCGAAGCGGACTCCAATGGAATAGAACAAGTCAACACCGTGGTCGATCCATCGCTGCTACAAGGCTTTGGAACTAACCAGCTGGGACTGACCAGTGTCATGGGTTCAATCGCTGCCTTCCAGGTTCCCGGGTTCGGACCTGAAACTGGAACCAGGGATTACGAGTCCTGGACCGGAAATACTGACTTCATACCCATCGATACCGAAGACTCAGAATCAAATCAGGCGTCCTTGAAAGTTGACTGGGACATTGGCAATTACGTACTAACTTCATTGACCGGCTATACCGATTTTGAGCTGAACCAGGATCACGATGTGGACTTTCAGCCCGGTAACGCCGTCCACAGTGTAGAGGGCGAGGAGTTGGACACCTTGAGCCAGGAATTCAGGATATCCAGTAATTTCGACGGTCGCCTCAATTTTACCGCGGGTTTGTATTACGAGGAGCAGGATCTAGTGGTACAAAACACACCCTATATTGACGGTACCCTCGGTGGAGCGTTTGGCAACGTGCCTGCCAGTGCGTTGAACCCGAACCTGCCTGATATACCCCTGAGCGCTATCGGTATTAACAGCCTGTGGAACGGCCAGGTTTTCGCCTCTCTGGACCCCGCGGCGGCACCCCTGATAGGTGCAGAGCAAGACGTAATTTGGCGTAATTCTCGCAACGAGACCGAGACAGAAACACTGGCTGTGTTTGTGGAGTTTACCTTTGATCTGACAGATACCTTGTTCCTGGACCTGGGCGTTCGCTATTCCGAGGATACCAAGGAAACCCTTAAACTCGGAAGTACCGGTGTAGGCGCCCCCGGGGAAGATATTCTGGTTTGGGATACCAATGGTATTCCCACCGGCGCACTGGACGCACAGAACTCCGGATTGGTCGCGACGGCGTGGTCTTTGCTCGCCACTTACCCCCAGAACAATGACATGAAGCGCGAGGAAGACCACACCGATCCCTCTGTTCGCCTGCGTTGGGATGTGGGTTCCGATACCATGACTTACCTCTCTTACTCAACAGGGTATAAGTCCGGTGGATTCAATACCTCGGGTGATACTGCCAACCCTGATGGCACGCCGGGCGAGGGCACCGAGTTTGAAGACGAAAACGCGGAAGCCTGGGAACTCGGTATAAAAACCACTCTGTGGGATGGCCGCGCGCGCCTCAGCACCGCGATATTCCGCACCGAACTCGAAGATCAACAGGTTACCTCATTCCGTGGCACCACGTTCCTGGTGAGCAACGCGGCTACCTTGATTTCTCAGGGTGTCGAAGTCGAAACCCAGATAGCGCTCACTGAAGGTTGGGAAGTGGGTGGATCACTCGCCTATCTGGATTTGGAATACGAAGACTATACCGGCGCACCGTGCACAATTTATCAGACGGCAGCGATTGGCCCATCTTGTACACAGGACCTTAGCGGAGAACGTGGACCAAACGCCCCCGAATGGAGTGCCACGGCGTACGCCAGCTATGAGCATTCGATTGGTGAAAACCTGGTGTTCCGCTTTAATATTGACGGCGCCTACAAGGATGAGTATTTCCTCGACGGCGACCTCGATCCCAATACGCTACAGGACAGCTATTTCAAACTTAATTCCCGCATAGGCATCGCCTCCTACGATGATACCTGGGAACTGGCTTTGTATGGTCGTAACCTGACCGACGAGACTACCTACACATTCGCTGTAGACGCTCCCTTGAGCGCCGGAATCTACGGCGCCTGGGCTGAAGAACCCAGGATTGTCGGACTGCAGGCGCGTTACAACTTCTAGGTTCAAAGTGGCCTGCCCAGGCGCAACTGATCACTCAGTTGCGCCTTTTTTTCTGTAGCAACGGCCTCTGGCCACTGTTAGGGAAAGTTTGGACGTAGATGACAAGACATTTGTTTTTTATGCCAAGTATCAGACATCTCAAATTCGTATAGTCGTTAACATCAGATGAACCACCAACAGTTAAGTCGGAGCAGGAACGAATGAGTGCAGAAATAGTAATAGCAGGCGCAGGCATGGTTCCTTTCAGGCGGCCGGGGCAGTCTGATTCCTACGATGTTATGGGTGAAAACGCGGCGCGGGCAGCGTTAAAGGATGCCGGAATATCCTTCGCCCTTATAGAGCAGGCCTTTTGCGGCTATGTTTATGCTGACAGTTGCGCCGGGCAGGCGGCCCTGTATCGACTGGATGTCAATGGTATTCCCATTTTCAATACGACTAATAACTGTGCCAGTGGCTCCTCTGCTTTTGCACTGGCGACCCAGGCGGTAGAGAGTGGCAATGTGGAGTGTGCCCTGGCTCTTGGTT
The DNA here is from genome assembly GCA_036960305.1 of Halioglobus sp. Classification (GTDB taxonomy): domain Bacteria; phylum Pseudomonadota; class Gammaproteobacteria; order Pseudomonadales; family Halieaceae; genus JBALVT01. Next base: position 122,871 of record JBALWA010000003.1, read on the forward strand.
TTGAAGAGATGCTTCCGGGTGCTATCGATGTAGTATTTCCCGACAAGACCAGTCCGTTAGAGCGTCATGAAACCGCAATTGCCAAAATCATGGGGTTTAATGAAGACGAGCTCAAGGTGCCACCGGCGATTGCCATGTTTGGTGCCCAGGTCGACGCTGTACTGGAGGCCGGAGTCACAGAGGAAACCATCGCCGCCATGAGCGTGAAGTCACGCCTGCACGCTGCCGATAACCCCAATGCCATATTCCGGGAGCCGATTACCGTCGAGGAAATTCTGGCGACGCCCAAACTGTTTCGTAATTTGCGCAAGAATTACGCTTGTCCACCAAGCTGTGGCGCCGCAGCCGTCATTGCCTGTACGCCAGAGTTCGCCAGGTCGCACGGCATTCGCAGCGATGTTCGATTGGCAGGCCGCGGCTGGTGCAGCGACAAGCGGGAATACTTTAATACTGACAATGTCCTGGACGTTATGTTTCAGGCACTGAGCCGCGATGCTGCCCATGCGGCCTACGAAGATGCGGGAATCGGGCCTGAGGATGTGGATGTCATTGAATTACACGATTGCTTTGCCACTAACGAACTCGCCACCTATGTCGCACTTGGGCTGTGCAAGGAGGAAGAACTCAACGATTTTGTCGCCAGCGGTGAGAATACCTACGGTGGCAAGTATGTGGTAAATCCATCGGGGGGGTTGCTGGCCAAAGGGCACCCTCTGGGCGCTACTGGTTTAGCGCAATTGGCCGAACTGACCTGGCAATTACGAGGTGAGTCCGGTTCTCGACAGGTGGAGGGAGCCCGTATCGCACTGCAGCACAATGGTGGTCTTGGTAGTGCAGGATTTGTACACATCCTGAAAAAATACTAACTCGGCGTCCTGAGATAGACGCACAAGAACAATGGACAGCGTGCTGGCGGGCTAGTGATCCAGCCCCAGGGATTGCCTGAACTCCCTTGGGGATTTCTCCGTCCAGCGTTTGAACGCCCGGGTGAAGTTACTGACATCAGAAAACCCCAGTAAATAGGCAGCCTCTGTTATTGAAATCGCACTCTGCTCCATATAACCCAGGGCCAGGGAGTGCCGGGTGCCATCCAGGATTTCCTGAAAGCTGGTGTCTTTGGCAGCCAGCTTCATCTGCAGGCTGCGAGAACTCATGCAGAGCTTGTCCGCGACCCGTTGTTTTGTGATCGCACTGGAAGACAACTCTTCCACTATCATCGTGCGCACCCGGTTAATAATGTCCTGCTTTTCCATCCGTTTGAGGTATTGCATGGTAGTCTGGTCGTGCATCTGGGCCAGTTCCCTACTCGCTCCCGGCAGTGGCATGTCTATCAGCTCCGGCGCTATGGCGAAAACCATTTTTGGGCTATCGAAAACGATATCGCAATTGAAGTAGTCGCGATATTTCTGCACATCCGTGGACGGCTCTGGCCGCATAAGTTCTACTCGTAGAGGGTTGAAGGACGGGTTGTAAATGAAGCGGATAAACCGGATCATTAGCGCGCTATAGGCGTCCTGGGTTTCCCAGCATATGTCCGGCGCTATCACTTGTGTTATCAGTAAAAACTCGTCTTCGACTTCTTCAATAGTGATATCTGCGCTCTGGGAAACAATCTTGTAATAATTGCTGAGGCGCTGGGCGTAGTCGCGAAGTGATGTGCTTGCCATCAGCGCATAGCCAAGGGCATGTAGATTGCCGGGGTGCATTACCTCTCCAACCTGCAGGCCAAAAGCCGGGTCGTAGGTGGCCGCGACAGATGCCTTGAACAAGCTGCTGATTTCAATGTTCGTCAATCGCAACATTGGATCGGTAGTAGTCTGGATGGGGATGTTACATTGCTCGAAGATGAGCTGGGGATCTACTCCCCGCTGCTCCAGAGCGGTGGTGATGGCAAAGGCGTAAGCTGCAATAGTAGACGGAGTGGATGAGGGAGGTGCGTCGCTCTGCATCGGGAGTTCCTGTACTCGCTTTTCTTCTCTTAGTTGGCGCTAACCTGGTCCGCCTGTAACCGTGCACCCCTGAGTTTAAGGTTTTGAGCCTGGAATAGGAACCCCCATCACCCCCCTAATTCACAGCGCGAGCCTGTCCACCCCAGTACTGCTTGCGTATCTCAGCTTTGAGCACCTTGCCCACCGTGCTGCGGGGCAACTGGTCAATAAAATCCACACTCTTGGGTGCCTTGACGCTGCCGAGCTCGGATTTTACCAACGCCATCAGTTCATCACTGGTACAGCTTTGGCCCAGTTTTAACTGGACAATCGCCTTGACCGCTTCACCCCACTTGTCATCAGGGATACCAATCACTGCACATTCCTGCACTGAAGGGTGGCCGCTAAGCACCTGTTCAATCTCGTTGGGAAAAACGTTAAAGCCGCCCGTGATAATCATGTCTTTCTTGCGATCGACTATCGTTATGTAGCCATCACTGCTCATAACCCCTATGTCTCCGGTATGGTGCCAGCCATGTTCACGGACTTCCGCCGTCGCTTCCGGGTTTTTGTAGTAGCCGGGAGAGACAAGGTCGCCTCTCAGGCAGATCTCCCCCGCCGTACCGTGTGGCTGCTCCTGCCCCTCATCACTTAGAATGGTGACAGTGTTAAAAACACAGGGCCGGCCGATAGAGTGCAGTCTTTGCTCGTTGATCTGGCCGTCTTTGCCCAAATAGTCCCAGGGCGCCTTGGCGGTGATGGAGGCCGGTGCCTCAGACTGGCCAAAGGCCTCGGTCATAACAGGCCCGAACACCTGTAGCGCTTCCTTTAATTTGTCCAGGGATGTTGGCGCCGCACCAACCAGGAAATGTTGTAGCGAGCTATAGTCCCGAGCCTTTATGTCAGGCAGCGCCAGTAGCATATAGAGCACTGTAGGTGGCAGGAACAGGTGCGTGATCTGGTGTTGTTCAATGGCATCGGCGATGTCAGGTGGGCTGGTGCTTGACATAATGGCGTTGGTGCCGCCGCGGGCGAAGTGCAGGCAACCGGTTAAGCCCGCTGTGTGGGTCATGGGAGCGACTACCAGGTGACAGCTGCCGTCATGGTAGTTGAAGTGTGAATAGAAATTGTTGAAGAAGGCGTTGATATTGCCATGCGTGAGGACTACGCCCTTGGACTTGCCGGTAGTTCCTCCCGTGGGGAATATAGCGAAAATGTCGTCGGGTTCACCACCCTGAGTTTGATAGTTTGTGGGTGCACCTTCGGACCAGTCCTCCATGTTTGCACCTACACCACAGTCGCCATCAATGCAGACGATTTCCTTGATAGTGGGGCATTGCTCCAGAAGCTGCTGGGCCTCTGAGGCATAGACGCTGTGGAACAGTAGCAACTCTCCGTCAAAACGGCTTAATAGATCCGCATTAATGGGTACGGTGTTTCGAGGATTAATTGGCAGCCACACACAATCCGCACGAAACAGCCCCAATAGCGCCAAAAATGCTGTCGTGCAATTGGGCGCGAGAACGCCAACGTGGCCGCCGCTGCTGTAGCCGTGAGCGTGAATAGCACCGGCGATAGCGTGTGTTTTTCCTTGGGCCCGGGCATAGCTCACCCCGGGCTCATCTGCTCCCACATCAACGAAGGCGATATTGTCCGGGTAGAAACTGGCACCGTTGTCAAAATGCTCGATAATACGCATCGTCTTTATCCCTAAAGTGTTTCCAGTTCACAGAGCCCGAAGTTCTGGAATTGGCCCAGCAGTTCCCGGTAGCCGACCGCCTGGCAGGCGGAGCTGAAACCAGCAGTGAGTTGCTGACCGTTAATGAGGTAGTTCGCTGTCGCCGCCTGGGCCACACCGGTCATTAGATAGGGCATGAAACTGCGAATAATCGCAGTGTTGCTGGCATTGCCGCCCCGACCATGGACCACATCAGTATTGCGGTGTAACAAAGGGTTTTCGCGCGGAGGCATACCGGGCTGGATACTTTCACCGATGGCTTTCAGTTTTTCCTGCTGCTCTTCTTCCGGTAATTGCTTTAGCTCACCCTCGTACATTAGCTGCATGGCAACAACTTGCTCCATAAGATCGCGGTTGGTAAACGCTGTCAGCTGTCGACAGTTATTCACCCGTGGGTCATTTTCAAAGTACAGTGGCAGTGAGCCGCCGCCCCAGGGGTGGGCGAGCTGGGTCATCATCAATCCGGGAACGACAACTTCGTAGCCCTTGGCGGTAGGCCAGGCAGCACGCTGGCTATTTTCCAGGTGGAACGCTTTGTCTGAGGTTTGGAACATCGCAAAAATAGTCTGCGTTGAACCGTAGGTGGGGGTACCGGTGGCGCTACAGATTGCCTCCAGCGTATCGACGCCGGGTGTTTCCAGAACAATATGAGCGGCAATTTCAAGCGGGGTGTACATATAGGATGTGCACGGTGCCAGTACTTTACCGGCGGCTTCGAACTGGTCACCAAATTGCTGGGCGACCTCATCCATAAAAGGAATTTCGCCAGTCGTGTCCAGATAATGTACGCCTGCTTTGGCACAGGCCTCCACGGCCAACTTACCGAAATAATGGAAGGGGCCGACGGTATTGCAGACCACCTGGGCGTTCGAGAAGAGTTCGGTTAGTGAGTCCAGGTCGTGGCTGACTTCTGCGACCTCGTAGTCTGCAGTTTCAATGCCCGGCACCAGCGCCATGGCCTCTTCGATTCGGGCACGATTTCGGCCCGCCGCTATAAAGGGGATTTGATAGTTGCGCAGGGCCTCTGCCACCAGGCGTCCGGTGTATCCACTTGCGCCGTAAACTACTACAGGTTTTTTTGACATAATCTTTATCCGTTTTCGTCAGTTATTTGTTAAAAGAGGAGTTCAGCCAGCAAGCAAGCGGCTTTACAGGTCATTGGTTTCCGTGAAATGCCGACTCAACCAGCGCATTCCCTTCAGCTTGAGGATGTTGTTCTCGCCATCCTCTATCATCGAGGCCCGTGCATCGCGCATGAGCTTCTCAACCGGGTACTCCTTGGTGAGGCCGTTGCCACCAAACAACTGCAGTGCCTCGCTGGCGACTTCAAAGGCGGTATCGGTGACAAAGGTCTTACTGGTTACCGAGGCCATCAGGTGCGGGCCGTTACTACTGTAGTTGTAGTCAAAAACCCTGTGGGTGAGTGCCCTGGCGGCCTCGACTTTCTGCCACAGGTTAAATGTGCGCAGCTGTACACTCTGGTGCTCGATAATGGGTACGCCGCCCTGCTTGCGCTCGTGCACGTAGGTCAGCGCATGATCAAAGGCAGCGCGGGCCACACCGGTAAAGGTGGCCGCCATTTCCATGTTGGCGAAGGTCAAGGTGCCCACGAAACTGTTCAGTGCCTCGTCTCCCGTCGCCAGGCAATATTTTTTCGGCACCCGTACCTCATCGAAAAAGATTTCTCCCTGGGGCAGAGGGCGTTGTCCCAACTTGTCCAGGGGCTTGCCACGGGACACTCCGGGAAGGTCTAGAGGGATAAAAATCGCCACGTGGTTAAGGCCTGGGCCATTTTCGTGGTATAGCCCCTCACCATAGTCGCAGGGGAGATAAGCCAGTGCACATTGGGCCAGAGGTGCAAATGATACCCAGGCGGAGGATTGCCCGGTAATCACCACCTCATCGCCTTCGATTCTGCAGCTTAGGTTACCCTTGGATTGGGTGGCCCCGGGGCGAACCTCAGAGCCTTCCATGTCGACCAGGTCGCTGCCGCGGTCGGGCTGGGTGGCGAGCCAGCAGCCGGGAATGTCACCAAATTTCTCGATAAGCTCGGCATCACCTGACGCGTGGGCGGCAAAGGCCGGAATACTGCATGCCAACGTGGCGATAGCCAGGCCTGAATCGCCCCAGCCAAATTCTTCAAAGATAATGGGGAAGATACGCGATTTCTGGTGGTTATCCATCTCAGCGAGTGCGCCCAGGTCCAGAATACCGGATTCCTGGACCTTCGCCATGTACTCGAACAGGGGGGATCCCTCAGCAATCACCTCTTCCGGCGTCATTTTGTCCAACTTTTCCCCGATAGGGCGCATGACCTCGGCAGCAAAACGATGGGCTACCTCCTGTATAGCCTGCTCTTCTTCGGTGAGGTCGGCCTCCAGTCCGCGTATGCCCAGCGTGGGTATTTCGAGTTTTTCGAAGGTGAACATAGTGGATCTCCGTGCTGTTATAAGTAGCGTGTCAGCAAACCGGCTATTCCGGCTCCCAGTGAACAAAGCATAGCAGCCACTGGCAGAAGGTCTTTGTCGCAGGAAGAAGATCACTTGTCATTTTGGTCATCTACCCGAGGAGTGTGATCCGAGCGCTTGGGTCATATGGCGAATATTCTTGTCACTTCGGACAATTCGATTGTCCCCGACAGCAATGCCGGGTTAAACAGGCCAGGGTATGCGTTAGACTTCGCAGAATCAGTCTGCCGACCAAGAGGAGTAACTATAGTGAGTGATTTTGAAGGTAAAGTTGTAATTGTCACCGGAGCCGCGGGTGGTATCGGGCGCGCTGCAGCGATTCAGTTCGCCGGGCAGGGCGCCAAAGTGGTGGCTGCTGACATTAATGAAGCCAATGCCCGGGATACGGCTGAGCTGATAGGCAACTCAGCGTTGGCAGTACAGGTGAACGTGGCCGACCCCGCTTCCTGCGAAGCCATGGTTGCCGCAACCGTCGCTGCTTTTGGTCGACTGGATGTGATTTTTAATAATGCCGGTGTTTCCGGACATCGTCACAATACAGCTAACCAATCCCTGGAACAGTGGCAGCAGGTTATTGATGTCAATCTGAGTGGCGTTTTTTATTGCACCAAATATGCGATTCCCGAAATGCAAAAAGTCGGTGGCGGCGTCATAGTCAACACGGCGTCTGTCGATGGCCATGTCGGGATGGCGACCGCATCTCCCTATACAGCGTCCAAACACGGCGTCATTGGTTTGACCAAGGCCGTGGGATTGGAATATGGGCGTGAAAATATTCGCTGCGTGGCGGTTTGTCCCGGCTTTGTTGATACCGCTATGACCAGGGGTACCTTTAACGAAGACGAGGCTGCGACGCTGGCACAGGCCATTCCCAATGTGGGCAACAAACCCGCTCACGGTGAACATATTGCCAATATGGTGCTTTGGTTGGCATCGGATAAAGCCTCCTATGTTAACGGCTCCAGTCATGTTGTTGATGCCGGTTTAATAGCGGGTTTCGCGATGCCTGAACCCGTATGAGATGTTTTACGGTCCCAACGCACTCTGTGCGGCAATTACTGCGACCGATGGCTGCTGGCTAAGGCCAGCCACGGAACTCACGCCTAGAACTCAGGAAAAGCCGCAAACAGCGCCGCCCCACTCCACAAGGTTTGTTTGTCCCAAATTGCGATATAGCTGTCTGCTATGGACAGTGACAGAAAATGGGGGGTAGATACCATTGATGTATTCGATTTCATTTACTATCAGCAGCGAGAGTACCCCTTGCGCTTTAAACCAATTGAGATGCAAGAGCCAACGCTGGGTGGTATCGTTACAGCCTAATAGCACCGCCAAGAAGTGAGAGAAAACCTATGAACTTTTTCGAATTGATTACGCGGATGACTCAGTCCGCCGCACAGGGAGACGGCAAAGCCGTAGCGGAATGCTTTACGCCGGAAGGGGAATACCACGATTGTTTTTATGGCTCTTTCCAGGGTGCTGACGGCATTGCGGAGCTGATTGAGCAGCACTTCCATCGAGACGGCGAAGATTTTATCTGGGATCTACACGACCCCGTCAGTGATGGCGAAGTCGGCTACGTACGCTATGTCTTCAGCTATGCCTCCAAACTGGAAGAGAGCAAAGGCAAACGATCTCTCTTCGAGGGAGTTTGCATTTGTCGGCTGAAGGACGGTCTGTTGTCAGAGTATCGGGAAGTCGCCAACGCTGGCACCGGTTTACAGCTCATGGGCTTTCCCGCGGAGCGACTGGCAAAATTTCTCGCTCGCGAGGCGAAGGAATTGGCCGGACGTACGGAATCGGCACACCACCTGAACTTAACCAGCTAGGAAGAACTGATGAATCAAGATGTAGAGATTTCTCGATCGGGCCGCCTGCTGACAATTCGCCTGAACCGGACAGAAAAGAAAAACGCGCTGACCGGCGCTATGTACGCAGCCATGGCTGAGGCCGTTGCAGGTGCGGAGGCTGATCTGGGTGTCGGCGCCATCTTGTTTCTTGGGAGTGAGGGTTGCTTCACTGCCGGCAACGACCTCGGTGACTTTCAGGAAAACCCGCCTCGCGATAAATCGGCACCGGTATACCGGTTTATTCTGGCACTGACCCGCTCCACAGTGCCAATTGTCGCCGCTGTGGATGGCCTGGCTATCGGCATAGGCACAACCTTGCTACTTCATTGCGACGTCGCCTTCGCCTCCCCCGACGCTCGATTTCAATTGCCCTTTGTCAACCTGGGACTGCTGCCTGAAGCTGGGTCTACCTACTTGCTGCCAAAGCTCATGGGACATACCAAGGCCTCTGAGTTGATAATGTCCTGCCGCCCTTTCAACGGTGAAGAAGCGCTCTCGCTGGGTCTGGTCAATCAAGTCTGCGACGCCTCGCAACTGGAGCAGACCGCAGTCGACGCTGCCCAGGGCATCGCAAAGAAGCCACCGCGCACCTTGCGGCGTGCGAAGGCCTTGCTCAAACACGACCGCCTGGACGTCGAGCGACAAATCCATGCCGAAATTTTAGAATTCTCCGAGTGTCTGGATTCGCCGGAGACCGAAGAAGCGCTCTCAGCCTTTGCGGAAAAACGGAAGCCCAACTTTTCCAAACTGATGGAATAACTGACTAAACTGAGTTCAGCACCAGGACGAATAACGACACAGCCTCTATAGCGCCCATCGGTCTAGAAAAGGTCTCCATCGCCAGAGTATATCTTGTCATAATAGCCGCGACCCTATGGGCCACGGGTGAACCTGACATTCCGTCAGATACTGAGTCGGCCCTGACCGGCTGACGCCGGCGAATCGTGGTAATCCCTAATGGCTGCCGTCACTTTTGCCAACTCCTGGCTATAGTATTCATCCAGGACGGTGACTATATGTGTGCTGGAATTGTGTATACGCTCGGCAACTGGTAGCCGCGTTCCGCCGGGATAAAAATACTCCAACTGGTCACCACGGTAAATCGGGCCAATTATCCGGATGCATTCCTGTACCTCCAGGCAGTCACTGCACAGTTTGCAGATGCCCTCGTCCATCGCCTGTTGCCACGCCGCTTCCAGGTTGTGCCCGATCTTGCGCAGGCCCTCTTCATCCACACCGCGAAAACACAGGTATGACTTTAAGGCCAACTCGACGGCATGCAGGAACAGGTAGTACACCGGCAGCGACGCATCCAGCTGCTGCGGCCCCGTATTCAGCTTTTCAGCGCTTTTATGAAAGTGCTTTGCCGTGGTTAACAAACCAATATGATTATGCTGGGTCATGGGCCTTCCCTCTGCGAGTAAAGAAATGCACCAACGGCATAATATGAGCCAGCTTGTGCCCCGTTCGCCCAAGTATAGCCTAAAACCAGCTTCCGATACCCACAGCAGATATCTTGCCAGTCAGACGATCTCAATGCCATGGCGTCGTAGTAAAAAAATCTCACCCACCGCCCGCTCGGGAGTACACTATTGGTGCAAGCCGGATTAACCGGACACTTGCCATCAACAAGACCCCGGGGAGGCACAATGACCAGTGAGGACTCCAAGCCCGTTAACGACGGGCACCCAGGCGGACCGGTTTTTTTAGTGGTAGATGACGACCCCATGGTGCGCAAGATCGTAACCAGGGGGCTGCGCTCGCTGAATCCAGCGGAGGTAGTGGAGGTGGAAGACGGCCTGGTCGCCCAACAAGTGTTGATCGAGAGGCATATAGACGTTGTAGTCACCGACGTGGTGATGCCCAACATGGATGGCCTGGAGCTCATGAAGTGGGCCCAGGAACACTGCCCAGAACCCCTGTGGATAATTCTCTCCGGCCTGGAAACCTTCGATGCTGCAGTGGATGCCCTGCAACTTGGCGCATTTGACTACCTTGCAAAACCCCCGGAAGTACCTAGAGTGCGGGTCGCCGTACGCAATGCCCTGGACCAAAGAGAGCTTGTGCGCGAGCGCAAACGGCTGCACGCGGAACTGGAAGACAGCAACGCGCTACTCGGCGAAAATGTCAACCAGCTGCAGCAAGTGTGTCGCGTCCTCGAAGATCAGGCAGCGGTAATCCAGGCGGACTTGAACCGTGCGGAAATAATCCAGCGTGCACTGCTGCCGCAAAACCCTCCCCTCATTCCAGGCTGGTGCATGGAAACACTTTACCGACCGGGAAGTAGCGTCGGAGGCGACTTCTACGATGCAGTGATGCTGGATGACAATCACCTGGGGGTGGTCATTGCCGATGCCGCCGGGCACGGCGTGGCCGCGGCCATGCTCGCAGTATTGTTCAAGCTGCGGCTTAAGCATGTGGACGCCGAGGGAAAAGCGCTAGCCCCCCAACAGGTGCTAGAGCGCCTTAACGCAAGGCTTTACAATTTGCTGTCAACTCCAGGCGCGTTCATTACTGCTACGTATATCCGCCTGGACCTGCGCAGCGGGCACGGCCAACTTGCCTCAGCGGGCCACCCGCCCTGTATTCTGGGCACCGCTGACGGAAGCCCACAAATGCTGGAGCGCACCGGTCCGGCGCTGGGCCTGGAGGCGAATGCGAGTTATTGGCAACACGAGTTCCAGCTTTCAGCGGGCGAGCGCCTGATGCTATACACCGATGGGGTATTGGAAGGTGGCCCTGATTCACCCAGCGCGGGTGATATGGCAACCGACATTACCTCCAGCGCAGCGCGCGGCGACCTACTCGACAGATTTTACCAGGACGCCACGCGCGGCCTGGGCGGAGAGCGGGATGATATCACTATGCTCTTGCTCGAGCGTGCTGATGGAGAAAGCCGTTTTGATGATGCCGCGCCGGTACGCGAACGGCACCAGGCTGAACCCCCGACCACGCAACCGCAACCGCAACTACAGCAAGGACTTGAACACAATCACGGTTTCATCAGTATCGCCGGTTCGGTTACCTGGCTGTGCAGCCAGGCATTGTTCGATTGCGCCAACGCCCTGCTGGAACAATGTCAGGAACTCACCATCGACCTGTGCCACTGTGAACACATGGACAGCACCTGCCTGGGTACCCTGCATGAAATAGTGACTTCACATATCGGTGCTGTTGAGCTGCAGGGGGTGGGTGATCTACGTAAACTGTTCGAAGAGCTGAGCATGAGCCGTGTTCTGGAGCATATCTGCGCAGATATCACCCCTCTCCCGACGAACATGACCGTGATGGATGCGGCGAACCTCAGCCCCGAACAACAGGGATCAAGAATTCTCAGCGCACACGAAAATCTCGCCGCTCTCAGTACCGACAATCAAGAGCAGTTCAGGGCCGTGGTAGATTCGCTGCGGGCAGATCTGCATCAGGAGGAGTAGCCTCCTCGCCGGTCTCCCGCGCCTGCAATATCGCCAGCAACGCCAGCTTCAATTCCTCCAGGTGGCCCAGCAAACTCTGTAGTGCGGGCTCAACCTCTGTCAAATTCCCATCGCGTCCCAGCGTCTCCAACTGTAAGGCTGCTGCGGCCGTGGCCCGGCCCCCAATAACCTGAGAGGAACCTTTCAAGGCGTGAGCCGCTCGTCTCAGTTCATCCTCCTCCTCTCGGGAGACAGCTTCTTCTATAGCAGTCAGTAGCGTTGGACACTGGGCGAGAAACATTTCAGACAGTTCACACAGAAACTCCTCATCTCCTTCGAGATTCCTCAAGGCAGCTTCCCAGTCCAGACAGGGCTCAGTGCCAGCAGTTTGCCGGGCCACCTCAACCTCTACTACTGCATGCTCACCCAACACCTGAGCGGGAACGCCTTCTACGGCGCTGTAGAGTTGCTCAGCTCTGAAAGGTTTAGTGAGGAAGTCGTCCATGCCGGCAGCTCGACTGTTGTCCCTGTCTTCTACCGTCGCCCCCGCTGTCAACGCTACAATGGGTAAATGGCCGCCGCTGGCCTGCTCCCGTTCGCGAATAAGGCGCGTGGCAGCCAGGCCGTCCATCACCGGCATGTGTACGTCCATCAGCACCACATCGAAAGTCTGGTTGGCCACAGCTTCCACAGCCTCTGCGCCATTGTTCGCGACCTCGACGCTATGCCCGCGCCTGCCCAGCAACTCCACCGCGACCTTCTGATTAACCGGGTTGTCTTCGACCAGGAGAATCCTGCGCGGCAATAGCTCGATGGGTAAGCCCTCCGTATTTGTATCCGGGGTGTCGCCGGTAACCCCCAGGGCATTGGTAATTGCGATCAGCAGATCACTCTGCTTGGTAGGCTTGAGCAGTACACGTGATATGTCGAGTTTTTCGCATTCCCTGTCAGTATTCCCATGCCCGGCAGATGTGAGCATGAGGATACGCACCTCCTGTTGAGCCGGACGCAGGCGGATTCTGCTGGCGAGCTCAAAGCCATCCATATTCGGCATCATCACATCCAGCAGGGCCAGCGCGAACGTCTGGCCAGCCGATTCGGCACGCTCCAGTTCCGCCAGCGCTTCGTCCCCGCTGTTCACCACACAGGGTGTCATGCCCCAGTTGAGAAGCAACTCCTCAAGAATCAAGCAATTGGTGCTGTTGTCATCGACCACCAGCACAGCCAGGCCACGCAGCTCATCGAGTTGCAAAGCCACCGTGGGCAGCTCATCCGGCAGCTGGAAGTCGGCGCTGAAGAAAAACGTACTGCCAGAACCTGCTTCGCTGCGCACCGCCATACTGCCACCCATCATTTCGGTGAGCTGGCAGGCAATGGCCAGACCCAGGCCTGTGCCGCCAAACCGCCTGGTGGTAGAGGAGTCCGCCTGGTCGAAGGCCGTAAATATTTTCTGTTGCTGCTCTGGAGTGATCCCGATACCCGTATCGCGCACCTCTATACGCACCCGGGCCCCGTCGTCATTCGCTGACTCCAGTTGCAAGTCGACAGCAATTTCGCCTTCCTCGGTAAACTTGATGGCGTTGCCTAGCAGGTTCACCAGTATCTGGCGCAATCGATGTGGATCTCCAATCAGACTCTCCGGCACATCCGGGGGAATATGGAAGGTAAGTTCCAGGCCTTTCTCGCTGGCGCGCAAGGCCAGCGGCTGCATCGCATCGCCGACAATCTCACGTAGATTGAAAGAAATGGCCTCCAGCTCCAGCCTCCCGGCCTCGATTTTTGAGAAATCAAGTATGTCGTTGATCAGGCCCAGAAGCGTATCGGATGATTTGATAATGAGTAATACATACTCTCTTTGCTGACTGGTAAGCTCGGTGCCCTCTAGCAGTTCCGCCATACCGATCACACCGTTCATCGGGGTACGGATCTCGTGACTCATAGACGAGAGAAACTGGCTTTTCGCTTCTGTCGCCTGCGAGAGCTTCTCATTGGCCACGCCTAGCTCTCTCGTCTTGCCTTCCAACTTCATGGCAAGGCGGTGTTTAGTGCGATAGCCTCGGAAAATGATCACTATCAGAGAAAGCACCAGCAACAACACTGCAAATCCCGCGATCAGGACAAAGCGCTGATTCTCAATAATGCCGAGCTGCTTCATCACCACCGTGCTCTGTTCTGCAATCTGGCGTTCCTGCCCGCCAATCGCTTCCTGCTGAGCCTCAAGACGCTCAAGATTTCTCTCTATTCTCTGGGAATAGCTTTCTATATGTGCCTCTTTTTCAGCCAGCACAATCTCTTTCTCGTTTAGCGCGCTGGCATTTTCATGTAATCTCTTTTCACTCTCTTCCAGCACTCCCTGAATCCCGACAAGTTGTTCCTCCAGTTGTGCAAGCTCCCGCCGGTTAGTGATCACCTCACCCCGCTGCCGCTCGATGGTACTGGCCTGCTCCTGTAACCGAAGCTGCTGCTTGTCGGCGACGGCCTTGGCCTGTAAAAGCTCCTCCTCAGTCTCCTCATAAATGGCAGCCATGTCGTGCTTGGTGCCACCGAACAACAGTATCTCTTTGGACAGGCTCAGCCCGGTAGATACAATGTTGCTGCGGTTGATTTCAAAAGAGAGCCGGGTTTTGGATGGCTGTGTGAAGTTCACCATAATTTTGCGATCGTCTGTGGCGCCGTCGGTGACGACGAGAGTCTGACTGTCGTGTAACGCCCCGATGATCTGAGCCAGATTGGAATTTTCTGATCGGGCCAGTACCAGGATATGAGCAGCCCTGGCCTCAACAAGCGTGTCATAAGCGATAAAAATCACCGGTTTGTTACGCACTTCAAAGCTTGTCGCCGCCTTGGACAAGGCGAGCATCAGCGCTCTATCCTTGCCATAAACGCCAAGGATGAAATGATCGATGGCCTGCTCCTCAGGCCAGGTGATATTAAACAAGATAGAGCTCAGCAGTCGGGCTTTGCCATCTTCAACCGTAATACGTTCCTCTTGCGCGTGAACAGACAAGCTCACCGTCAGCAGGCATGCCAACAGGATACGAGTTAAAAAATTCTGTGCCTCCAGCTGGCGCAACTTCTCCGCTCCGCGTCAAGGATACTCAGGTCGAATATAGCAGCTCTGGCCATGAAGTCGAATGATAGCGTGTATCTCTGGATAGGCTGAATCCAGATTGTGGCTAGTCTATAAGGACGTGGCGCTGGTCGATAACCGCCATCATTTTTTGCGCCGTCTCGTGACCGGAGTTCTGATTTTGGCCGGTAACAAAACGCTTTTCGTCGTCCACTACTACATGGGTGGCAAAAAAGTCGCGAACGGCGGTCGCACTTTCAAACTCAACCCCGGCTTTGCGCAGCTCTGTTTCCGGATGCAGGGGTGTGATTTCGATTCCCAGTTCCTTAATCTGCTTGTCGGTCACCCCGGTCATTTTGCGCCCGGCAATGAGCAGATTACCTTCCTTGTCCTTCACATTAATCAGGCCCAGTACACCGTGGCAGACACCGCCGATGACCGGTGAACGGTCACTGTAAAAAGCTTCACTGATCTTGCTTGCCAGGGCCGGAGACTGCCCCAGGTCATAGGCCGCACCCCAACCCCCTGCCAGAAACACCACGTCGTATTGCGACATGTCCACATCATCGATCTTCAGCGAGTTTTTCACTTTGGCCTGGAAGATCTGGTCCTCCTGAAAACGCTCATCTTCAGGTGTGCGGATCATAAAGAAAAAACTCTGCGGGTCGACCGGGATCTCACCACCTTCTATGCTCGCAACATCCACGTCCATGCCCGCGTCAATGAAGTTGTAGTAGGGATGGGTCATCTCAGACGCGAACACCCCGGTCGCCGGGCCTTCTGTTTCACCCGGTGCCGCCAGGACAGCGTGGCTGGTGGTAATGACCAGTGCCCGCTTACCGGGAAGCTCTACGGTAGCGCCTGCGTATTCGGGGTGCAGTCCCGCTTTGTGCAGGATGGTCGGCAACGCCATCAGGAATACGGCAACGATAACGGCAACAACTGCCAACCCTTTCAACCACTTGTTCATAAGACCTCTCTTGTTTACAAAACCTGCTCTGGCAGGCATCTCAGCAACGGGTAGTATGGCCCTAGCTGACACTTGATACCTGTTGACATTAGTAGCGCATGTTATACACTAATTGTAATGGCATTAATAGTGTCATAAGTGCCAATATACCGTCATTCAGCAACAGCCCGGCCCCCTGGAGCACACACAATGAAGAAATCACTGGCAATCTTTGGCGTAATTTTCGTACTCGCAACGCTGGTCTACAGCCAGCGCGAAAGCCTAATTACCCGCGTTATGGAAAAGGGACTCGAGACCCGGATGGCCGCAGATATAGTGGATGAATTACAAGATGGCCTGCATGTCGGGTTGTGTGGCGCAGGCGGCCCAATGCCTTCACCCAAGGCCTCGGGACCCTGTGTAGTCGTGGTGGCCGGAAAACAGTTATTCATGGTGGATGCGGGCACCAACGGCATTCGCAACCTGGCGCGCATGGGCTTCCAGCCCGGAACCGTTGACGGCGTTTTACTCACTCACTTCCACTCGGATCATTTGGACGGCCTGGGTGAAATCGGTACCATCCGCTGGGCCGGAGGCGACAATACCTCGCCCTTACCGGTATACGGCCCCGGGGGCGTCGAACAGGTCGTGAACGGGTTCAATCAGGCCTACTCGCAAGATTTCACCTACCGCCACGATCACCATGGCGACACCGTCGCGCCACTGAGCGGCGCCGGTCTCAGGGCCATGCCTTTCGACAAGCCTGCCATCGGCGAACTGACGACCGTAATAGCCGATGGTGACTTGAAAGTAGAGGCACTTGCGGTTGATCACTCCCCGGTAGAACCCGCAGTGGGCTACCGCTTCAGCTATAAAGGTCGCTCAGTGTTAATCACCGGCGATACCGTAAAACTGGCCAATATTGAAAAATTCGCCTCGGGAGTCGACATTCTCGTACACGAAGCGCTGTCCCCAAGATTGGTCAATATGATGCACGACGCGGCCGAGAAAAACGGTAATAAGATCATGGCCAAGATCACCCATGACATCCTGGATTATCACGCCAGCCCGGTGGAAGCTGCTGAGACCGCCCGTGACGCCGGGGTTGGCCACCTGCTCTACTACCACATTGTGCCGCCGCTGATGTTCCCCGGGCAGGATTTGCTGTACCTGGACGGCGCCCAGGACATCTTTCCGGACTACACCCTGGGCGAAGACGGGGTACTGTTCTCGCTGCCTGCCGGGTCCGAGGACATCCAGAAGGTCAGCGACGGCCTATAGCCGGTAGAAATAGAGGAAGAAATAGGGGACAGACCACTATTTCTGTCCTATTTCCTTTTCTCTAGTTTCACACCGCCGCTACCGCTTTCTTCATCCGCTCCAGTATCTCTATCAAAGTCGCGCGCGTACAGCCAAAGTTCAACCGCTGGTAATGGGAGTCACCCATAGGCGCGCCATCTGACAAGGCCACACCGTGGGCAAGAAAATGCTCGAAGGGATTCTCCAGGCCCAGTCCCGACACGTCTATCCAGGCCAGAAAAGTGGCTTCCACATGGGTCATGGACAGGCCCTCTATGGCCGCCACTTCTTTCTGCAACAGGTCGCGATTAGCGCGCAAGTAATCCAGCAGTTGCGCCAACCAATCATCACAATCGCGATAGGCGGCCAGGGCCGCGGCATAGACAAGCGCTCTAGGGCTGGTTGCCAAGCCGTGAATACCTTGCTCGAAGTCCTTACGCAACTGGGCATTGGGAATAACTGCCAAGGAAAAACCACCGATACCGGCCAGGTTGAATGCCTTGCTGGGCGATAACAGGGTAATGGTCTTATCCGCTACTTCGGGGGACAAGGCGGCGATGGGAATATGCGACTTGTCCTCATCCAGGATAAGCTCCGCATGAATTTCATCGGAGCAGATCATCACATCATGGCGCAGACAGGTATCAGCGACCTTTTCCAACTCCTCGCGGCTGAGCACTCTACCCAGCGGATTGTGCGGGTTACACAGCAGGAAGCTGCTGGCGCCAGCGGCCAGTTGCTCCAGCTGCTCAAAGTCCATCTGCCAGCGGTCAGTAACGATACGGCTGTCCAACTTCAGCAGCTCACGATCAGAGAACTGTGCCGCACCAAAGAAGTGGGGATAGTTTGAGCTCTGGGCAATAACGCCATCCCCGGGACATCCAGCGGCCCGAGCTGCCCCGTACAGACCCGGCACCACGCCAGGTATCGGCACAACCGAGGCCAGATCAACCTGCCAACCATAGAGCCGCTGCATGCGTTCTTGAAACACTTCAATGAGCTCCCAGGGCGTATCGGAATACCCCAGCGCGTCGCCCTCCAGTCGCTCTCGAACTGCTTTTATCACCGGTGCAGGGGCGAGGAAATCTGTGTCGGCCACCCAGGCTGCGATCACATCCTGACTGGCGCTGGCGTAGTGGTTCCATTTGTAGCTATCGCCCCCGCGACGGCTAGGCGAGGCGTCAAAATCCGCTATTATTTTTGATCCTTTGTCCACGTTGTTCCTTTTTGCATTGGCGGGCTGGCTTAACTGGCCTCGGGCGCAATCCACGCCCCCTTGGCACTAACAGTTTCAATGTTCAACTGTCCAGCAAGGCCCGCGGCACGATGAGCCCCAATTTCCTGCATGCCCGGTGACTGCATCATCTCCATCATCGCGCTGCGGGAGGGGTACACCGCGACCGCGACCTCGTCCCACAGTTCTTCCACCTCTCCCAACATGAGACGCTCGACTTCAGCAAAAAAACCGGCAAACCCACCGAACTCCGGCAGCAATTCCGACACGGCATCGGCATAGATCCCGTAGGCCTCTTTGCCGGATAACGCCGTTGACCTGCCGTCTTCGTACTCGGCCCTGGCCTTAAATTTAAGCAGGTTCACCATATAGATGGCCCATCGGGGGCGGACTCAAAGAAACCCTTGATCTGCTCTTCGTTGGGTATTACAGCGTTCTTTACTTCCACTCTTCTCTACTCCTTTCAGGATCCGGTAAATTTGGCGGGGCGCTTTTCCATGAATGTCATCGTTTCTATTGTCGGGCGGCTAACTGACGCTGAATTTCACGTGCGAACAGCCACAAGCGGTCCTGCCCCCACAGCGAGAGAATCGAATTGCCCTCTTCATCGAGCAGCCTGAAGCTGGGAACCCCCCACAGACCCGCGTCGTACATTGCAAGGCGATTACTTTCCAGCAGGTCTTCCCATCCCGGAGTGCCTATACGCTGCGCCGCCTCGTTCCAATCCAGGCCGGCATCTTCAACAACCGTTTTCAGGCCGCGGTTATTGTTAGTATTAATACCCTGGGCGAAGGCCGCGCTGAGAAAAGCAGAAAGTAGCTGCGCGCCCTTCCCCTGCTCGCAAGCCCAGGGGTAAAGGGAGTAACAGCGTCTAGCGGGTTCACCGATGGGGTCGTAAAAGTTGCCATAGGGCACGCCCGCCTCGCGCGCTTCGCGTACCGCGTCGGAGAAAATGTATAAACCCTTCTCCCTGGTTGCCGGAACCCCGCGCATCACCATGGGGAGAATGGGACGCACGACCAGATTGACTCCTGTTTCGCCGGCAAGTTGCACGGCCCGATCGAAAGCGATAGCAGTGTAGGGGCTGCGCAGAGAGGAATACACCTCAAGGGTGAGACTGCCATTGTCTTTGAGCTTGCCAGGCTCAATTGCCGGTCTGGGCATAACCATAGGCTCGCCAACCTGAGGATCTGCGCCCAGTTCTGTCAGGCGTTTTTCCAGGTGATAAAGCCGGTCTACCCCCCAGTACCATTCCTGTCCGTAGTAGAACATGGCGCCGGAGTAGTGTTTGAGTTCGGTGCGCCGCGCCGTGCCGGTGTTCAGCCTTTCTTCGAGTTCTGCATCGCTTGCACAGCCCAGATTCCCAGCCAGGGCCTGCAACCGGGCCTCGTCTCCCGACCAGAGCGCATCACCCACCTGAGCCGCGTACTGTATAAATTGCGTTGAATCCAGCGCAGCAAGAATCGAGGAAGCCAGCTTGACCAGCGCCGGATCAGGTGCATTTTCATGCTCGGGAAAATTCAGGCCGTAATCTTCGGCGACGTGAAAAGAATCGTAGCGGGAAAGACGCAGAAGGAGTTCCGGCTCCGCTGAGTTATCGCCCTGCGGCCCCTGCACAAGATGACACACCAACTCGATGTCATAGCGTTTAGAGAAAGCCTGCAACACTTGCGCAGCAAGGTGACTGTAACCATCTTCCACATAGTGGAAGTATTCAACCACATGGGATTGCCCTGTTTTGACGCGCGCCCTCTCCACCTTGGCGCGGCGCTTAATGACACTGGCGTCGCCACAGATCCGCTTTACCACCCTGGAGGTCAACCAGCGCAACAACGGACTGGGATCCATAGTGGCGACACCGCCCTGCTCTTGAAACTGTTCAGCCATGGGAACGCGCTCCGGTTCAGATAGAGATCAGCCTTCTATCAGTTCATTCATCAATTCAGCGACAAGCTCAATTGCCGCTGCTTTACTCAAACCCTGGTGATAGCGTAGACGGTGCCACATCTCGAAGGAGGCAATAGCATCGACTGCTTCACGCTTTCCGCGAGATAATTTCTTCAACTCGGGCAGCCAGTCGTCCAGATCCTTGCGAAGCCCCCTCTGGTATCGTGCATAGTTCTTCCGAAGCACTTCAGAGCGCCAAAGCTGGGCCGAGGTGGACAAAATGGTCTGGGTCTCTGCCTCGTAGCCACCTGCGTGACGCTCTACCGCGTGAAGAATGCGCTCATCGAGTGTCCCTTCCCTGTCACCGCCCAGGAAAAGGGCCTCGACCTGGTCGCGGCTCTGCTCATCGACGGCCGAAAACAGAGTATCCATGTCGGCGAAGTGCCTGAAAAAAGAACGAATGCCAACCCCCGCACGCTCGGCAATGGCTTGCGCTGTCGGTATGAGAATACCGTCATTCATAAGATTCAGTGAAGCATCGATAATGGCTTGTCGACTGCGCTCACTGCGCAGGCGACGGCCATCGGTATTTTCAACTGGCTGCTGTTTCGACATAATGTGTACCGGAAGCTTGTCCCTGAGCCAAATATAAAGTCATAAGAAGTGCCATATTATGCAGTACAGCGCTACGAGTTACCAGTTATGAGCAATCTATTATTCTGGGGGCTGACCGCCTCGCCCTACCAGTTAAAAATGCAGTCGCTGGCTGACTACGCCGAAGTACCCTGGCAGCGCTTCCCGGCCCAGGCGCGACCCCCACAGGCCATCACTACGATCATACGCCTTAAACTCGCCTGCACACTTCGAACGGTGAAGCGTTTTCCGCAGTATGTTCGGGGCATGGACGAATACCCGGAGGTGCCCTTCTACACGCTGGATGGCAAACAGTTCTATTACGATTCTACCGGACTCGCACTGCACCTGGACGCAATGGAGCTGTCACCCCAGACGCTCTTGCCGCAGGCAGCTGCCACCCGGTTCCTGTGCCAGCTAATCGATGACGCCTTCGACGAGTTTGGCCTGTACATGGTCCACCACAATCGTTGGATTACCTCGGCCGAAACCAACGTCATGGCCAGTATGACGGTGAAAGAAATGAACCCTTTGCTTCCGCCGTTTATGCGCAAGGGCATGAGAGGCAAACTGGCCGAGCGCCAGGTCAGGCGCTGCCCCTATCTGTTCAGCGTGGCACCAACAGCTTATGAGTGCGGTATGCCGCCTGAATTGACACCCTGCGCCCGGGAGGGCTTTCCCTCAACCCATACGCTACTCGACGCGGCCTGGCGACGCTACCTCGCTGCGATAGAACACATTCTGGAGCAACAGCCTTTCCTGCTGGGCGAGCGTTTCACTCTGGCAGATGCCAGCGCCTACGGTCAGCTGGGCATGAATCTGGTGGACGGACTAGCCGCCGAGTTACTGCAGGAATTGGCGCCGCGCACCTTCCGCTGGCTTTGCATGATACGCGATGGAAAACACCGCGGCAGCTCCGGAAAACTGGTCACTACAGAGACGTTAATGCCGCTACTGCAGTGCATCGCAGAGACCTATATTCCATTGATGCAACAGAATGCGGTTGCCTATGAGAATGCGGTAACAGGGGGACAGCGCCTTTTTAACGAGGCGGCGTTCGATCGGGGTGAAGCGCTATACGACGGCGCACTGATGGATCTGCCCTTTCGATCCGTGGTTAAAAGTTTCCAGGTAGTGAGCTGGCGAGAGTTGTGCGCGCAATGGCAGGGGCTGGACAATGACACGCGCCAGGGACTGGCCGCGCAATACCCACTGCTTGAAGATTCACAATTTACGGGGAAAGACGCCCGCCCGGAGGCGGGCACTGGAATTGATCAGGCCGCGCTGGACTGACCGCCAGCATCAC
Organism: Halioglobus sp.; assembly: GCA_036960305.1. Lineage (GTDB taxonomy): Bacteria > Pseudomonadota > Gammaproteobacteria > Pseudomonadales > Halieaceae > JBALVT01. The sequence goes on from JBALWA010000003.1 coordinate 144,646, forward strand.
CACCTAACATCGCAGCAAGCCGGTCACCGATGATCTGCTCGGCATCCGACACAACGTTCCTGACCAGCTCCTCGCAGGTGGGGATGTCGTTAATCAGGCCACCGCACATACCAACAGTTACCATGCCGGCTTCGATATCGCCAGTACTCCAGGCTTTCTCCTGATTGGCACCCGACACCAGGTGGTGCACCTGACCAAAGTCACCGCCGGCACTCTCTATCGCCGCCACCTCATCGGCCACAGAATTGCGATACACCCGCGCGGTATTCTTGTAGCTGCGGAAAATCAACCGGGTCTGGTTCTCGTCCATATCGACCACAGCCTGCTTGATGCCCTGATGAATGGGAGCTTCCTGCGTAACCAGGAACCGCGTCCCCATATTGATACCTTCACAACCCAGGGCCAGTGCAGCCGCCAGACCGCGACCATCAGCAATACCGCCCGATGCGAGCACCGGGATACTGAGCGCCTGGGCGGCAGCGGGGAACAACACCAGGCCACCCACATCCTGCTCGCCGGGGTGGCCGGCACATTCAAAGCCGTCGATGCTAACCACATCGACTCCAATGCGCTCTGCTTTCAAAGCATGACGCACGGCCACACACTTGTGAATGACTTTAATGCCCGCTTCCTTGAAGCGATCCATAAAGGGCTCCGGGCTGCGACCGGCCGTTTCTACGATCTTCACACCGCTCTTGATGATCACGTCCACGTAGTCGTCGTAGTTGATCTCTGTAGCGACCACACCCACGGTCAGATTGACCGCAAAAGGCTTGTCAGTCAGCGAGGCACAACGGGCAATTTCCGCCTCCAGTCCCTCAAGGGTAGGCTGTGTCAGCGCGGTCATCACGCCCAATGCCCCGGCGTTAGAGGCCGCCGCGGCCAGATCCGCCGTGCCAACCCGCATCATTCCGCCACAGACTACCGGCGCTTCAATACCCAACAATTCAGTCAATCTTGTTTTCATTTGATCCTGGTGCTTCCGCTGTATTTTAAAGTCGGGACAAGACTACTTAATGGCACTTTTTGTGTCAATTAATTGATTTATTCATTGGTGCTTGCTTGCGTACAAGAGATATGTGCTATTTCCATGATGTGCATTATCGGTGGCTAATATAATATGGGCTGATTATTATGTGCTTTCATGCACATAACACCTATCAGGGCTATCGTGCGATGGGAGCTTCTTATGAATTGGGATGATCTGCGTTTTTTCCTGGCCCTGGCACGTGCCGGTACTGTCAGCGGTGCCGGCCAGATACTGGCGGTAAAACACACCACGGTGTCGCGACGCATCACTGCTTTGGAAGAAAAACTGGGAAGCCGCTTGTTCGACCGCACAAGCGGCGGCTATGCCATGACACAAACCGGAGAAAACCTCTATCCCCATGCGCTATCAATGGAAGAAATCGCCCAGTCGGCGGACCGCGAAGTCTTTGGCATGGATACCCAGTTAAGCGGCACCCTGAAACTTACAGCCTCCTACGATATTTTCAACCGGCTTATTACACCCAAACTAAATGAGTTCAGCGATCGCTACCCTGGAATTGAACTCGAACTACTCCCCTCTGCCGGCCTCGCTGATCTCGCCAGCCGTCAGGCCGATATCGCCCTGCGCCTGACACCAAAACCTCCGGAGTATTTAATCGGCCGGGAGGTACTGCCCTTGTGCCACGGTGTATACGCCAGCGCCAAGTACCTAAAGAAAAAGCACAGCGTGGAGAAACTCATTCTTTGGCAAGGTGAACGCGAAATGCCCGAGTGGGTTAACGATCATTTTTCCGGTGCCAGGGTGGTCGCACGGACAAGTGAGGTAATGACCATGATGGAAGCGGTAAGAAATCATATGGGTTTAGCTAGAATGCCCTGCTATGTTGGCGATGCCGAGCCCAGCTTGCGCCGACTGGACGTCACCCTCACGCCCTCCAAATGGGGCGTGTGGGTATTAAGCCATGTGGACCTGCGCTCGACAGCACGCGTGCGGGTGTGCCGTGAATTCCTGATCGATATCATTACACAACAGCGTGACTTAATTGAAGGCCTCGCCTCGCGCTATCATTAACGCTCGCAAAGCGTACGCCCTTCCCTGCTGAATGACACCTAACTAATCGCCATCATCCGAAATCAATAGTACCCCTCTCCCCAGAAGAACCCGTTCAAAACAAGATGTGCTTTTATGCACAACTTAAGTGCTTTTTAATTTATTTACTGACCAATACGCACGCCCTATTATGTGCCCCTCTTCCACGGCAGGCAAGCAAACCACCCGTGGAGACCCACAACCGACTCAAAGGAACAAAGCGATGATCGATCTACTGACTGCCTCCACTCCGAACGGCCACAAGGCTTCTATTACGCTGGAGGAACTGGGGCTTGATTACCGGGTCACGCCCGTTGACCTGGGAAAACTCGAACAAAAGGAGCCCGCCTTCCTCAGTATTAACCCCAATGGCCGAATCCCTGCCATCATCGACCGGGACAACGACAACTTCGCAGTGTTCGAGTCCGGGGCGATCATGCAGTACCTGGCGGAAAAGACCGGAAAATTAATGCCCACCGATCTCACGGGCAGGTCACTGGTCAATCAGTGGCTGATGTTCCAGATGGGTGGACTGGGGCCGATGATGGGCCAGGCAAATGTTTTTTACCGTTACACGGAAGAAAAAATCGACTACGCCATCACGCGTTACCAGAACGAGAGTCGCCGCCTGCTGGAGGTGTTGGACACGCGGCTTGCGGCCCATGAATATCTCGCCGGTGAATTTTCCATCGCAGACATCGCCAATTTCTCCTGGGCGCGTATTCATGAATGGAGCGGCATCAGCGTAGAGGGGCTTGATCACTTGCAGCGCTGGCTAGCTGTCATTGAAAGTCGTCCCGCCGTGCAGCGTGGCCTGCTGGTACCAGTGAAAATCTCTTACAAAGACGACCAGGACAGCGAAGACACCATTGCAGAAGCAAGGCGTTTTGTTGCCTGACACGACATCACTTAACAACTTGAATCAGAGGATAGAACCATGCGCTATGAATTGTACAACCAGGAGACTGCACCAGCGGCCAGCCAACCGTTGCTGGAGCAATCCGTGAAGAACTTTGGCATGATACCGAACCTGCATGCTGTGCTGGCAGAGTCCCCACCAGCACTCGAGGCCTACCAGGTGCTGCACAAGCTATTTCAGCAAACCAGTTTTAATGCCGATGAACTGACTGTGGTCTGGCAGACCATCAATGTGGAGCACGAATGCCACTATTGCGTGCCGGCACACACCGGCATCGCCCAGATGATGAAGGTGAACACGGCCATCAGCGATGCGCTGCGCAACGGCACAGTACTTGACGACGAAAAGCTGCAGGCACTACACCTGACAACATTGGCGTTGGTTCGCAATCGCGGGCGCATCAGTGAGCAGGCGCAGGCTGATTTTTTTGCGGCGGGTTATGAACGGCGCCACCTGATAGAAATCATCCTGGGGCTGTCACAGAAGGTGATCAGTAATTACGTGAACCATCTTGCTGACACGCCAGTTGATCAGCCTTTCCAGAAGTTCATTTGGAAGTCTTAGGAGATGGTATGACGGCAAATGCGGCTGCGGGAGTGCACCGGGACAAGGATATTACCGATTAGGACAAGCAGCGGAGGATCTGTCCAGATATCCTACAATCAAGGTTGCTCGTGACGGGCGTCTTGAAGCCGAAGAATCATGAGGAATTGAATATGCGTTTTGATGGAAAGATTGTCCTGATCACGGGAGCGGCTTCCGGTATCGGACTACAGATTGCCAGGCAATTTATCGACCAGGGCGCCACGGTCATTGGCACGGATATCAATGAACAGGCCCTGGCCGAGGCAGCGTCAGCCAATCCGGATGCGTTCCACACGCGCCTCAGTGACGGCGGGGATCCTGCAGCGATCGCCGAACTGGCCCAATGGGTCAAAACGACCTACGGTGGTCTGGATGTGCTTATCAACAATGCTGGCTTCGCGCGACTGAATAATCCGGAGCAGGTCACCGAAGAAGACTACGCGGCACAAATGGCGGTTCTGCTGACCGGGCCTGTATTCCTTGTCAAACATTTTGCACCTATGCTGCGCGCAAGCACCAACGGATCCGTCATCAATATCTCCTCGGCCTCAGCGGTGGTTGCCATGCCAGGCTACTGTCCCTACGGCAGCGCCAAAGCCGCTATCGCCAAATTCAGCGAGGATTGTGCAGTGACCGTGCCCGGGATGCGTCACAACGCCGTGCTTCCCGGGTTTATCGACACGCCGATTTTGGTCGGAACCTACGGCGAGGAAGCTGTCGCCGGCCTGGTGGAGTTTGCGAAAGCAAATCTGCCCGTCCCCAGGATGGGGTTATGCGAGGATGTGGCGAATGCCGTCCTGTTCCTGGCATCCGATGAAGCAAGCTACATAACCGGGGTAAAGCTACTGGTCGATGGCGGTGTATCGAAAGTTCATGCCTGCTCCGGGCTAGGCTGAACAGTGGCCACCCACGAACCGGCCACTAGCGAACGTAATAATCCAGAGCGTTGGGGCCGAATAATCGCGGGTTGATGTCATCGTCGAACTGGGGGGCACGACGCTGATTATCCAGGCCGTTTACCAGGTAACGCCGCTGTTTTAGATCCTGATAGACCCGCAGTGTGTACCAGGGCACTGGTACCTGGTAGTAATTGATCATGTGTCCCTCGGAAACACGCCACAGCTGACCCTCCTTGTCGTAGTTGTCTGCTGCGGCTATCTGCCAGCTGTCCTCATCGACATAAAACACCCGCCGTGAATACTTGTGGTCCCGCGCGCCTTTATCCGTTTTGAGTTTGCCCTCTACCACCCACACCCGGTGTAACTCGTAGCGTGCATGTTCCGGATTGATGTGTTGCTCTCCCAGAATGTCATCGACCTTGAGCGCGCCGCTGTGTAAACGGTAGGCATTGTAGGGGATGTACATTTCACGTTTGCCCAGCAGCGTCCAGTTGAACAGCGACGGTGAGCCGTTATACATGTCGCCCTCATCGTTAAAACGTAGGGAATCAGAGTTCGGTGCCGGGTTGTCATAGCCGCTAAAGGGTGTTCGCAGTACGCGGCGTAGGTCAGGACTGTAAAGCCAGGTTTGGCGCCGGGCTATATTGGCATTGAGAAATTCGTGCACCAGTGCGCCGCTGCCGGTTACAAACCCAGGGGAGAACAACTTCTGCTTAAACGCGAACAGGAGATTGGGATAGGGTGCCTGGACACCGCTCTCGCGCGGCCGGGCGTAGGGAATGGCCCACTCCTCATCTTGCAGTATCAGTGTGTAATTCCCGCGCCGGGTCACCGCCGTCGCGCCATCGACACGATTAATGTGAATACCGCGGAAGCGCAGGTTGTGGTTCCAGATCACTTCCACACCCTGCCCGGGAATGGGAAAGGGTGATGTCACTACACTATTTTCAACGCCACCGCGGCCCTCGGTGACAAGCTCGGCGCTGGACGCATTGCTTTTAAATGCGTCGTATACGTAATCCGGGTACGCCGCCGAGCGCCGACTGGCGTAGACATTCATATACCAGCTATCGGGGTATTCAGCCAGCAATGCCCTCTGCCCTTCACTGAGGTTGTCGGCATAGGTTTGCAGATTGGCGGCGGTGATAGTAAACAAAACCGGGTCGTCTGCGTAGGGGTCAGGGATACGTTGGCCTGGCGTGTACCCTGGAATCGGTTCCGTGATGCCACCCTCCCAGGCCGGTATGGTGCCCGTCTCGTTACCGGCGCGCACGGCACCCACCGGCGTCAACTCCGAGAGGTCGATATCTGATGTTTGCGCCGGGGATGTGTCGGCAAAAGACACTACCGTAGACAGTACAGCGCTAAACAATAGGGCTAAAAAACGGACCATGTGCTTTTCTCCCGTATAGCTAAAAATCATAGCGAATACTGAAACTGAGGTTATCCCGATCATTGAGCAGGTTTTGCTGCCCCGCCCCTGAATACTCGATATAGGCGAGATCCACTTTCAACCGCGTCAGGTACTGCGCCTGGAGACCGATGGTGAAGGTTTTTCTATCTTCCAGGAATGGTCCTGCACCTACCGGGCTGATGCCATCGACATCGTGAGCCCATACGAGACGTGGGCGCAGGTTGATGCCACCAAAAACGTTGTTGTATACCAGCCCTCCTCCTATGCGATAGCCCCAGGAGTTATCTGTGGCGAATAAGCTGTCGGGACCAAAGTCAGTGACAGCGAGACCCGGTCCGGCCATGTATAAATCATCCGGGTCTGGCGCATCCCATATATGTAACCAGGCAAACTCAATATTGAGCAGGGCCTGGGAAGCGCCTAGTTGCGGCCCGAATAGCTGGGTAGCGCCAAACAAAGTGAAAGTCTTGTCTTTATAAATAATTGGATCAATGCGCACGTTGGCATAAGTCGTGGCCAGCTCCTCGAGACTCCACACCTCCAAATCAACGGGTGGCAGCGGGTCCTCGCGAGTGGACCCCGGTATTATCGCGGGAAGAACATCCCCTGAGTGTATGGATAAAGGGGCATCGAAATGGTGCGCGATCTCGGCGAAATACGCTGTTCCGGTACGCAGGCTCGTGGTATTGAAACTGAGTCCCAGCATGTCGATATCCTCTGGATACTGGGTAAAGAAGGATGCATCATTCAGCGCGCCGCTGAGACTTGTGAGGGTGGCGGCAGCAGTCGCTTTGACCGGGCCAACGCCTTCTCTTCTCAATTCGCGCTTGAGCTTTTCAATTCCCTGTACCGAGTACCCTGTTACATACTGATCCAGCCCCGGACCAACCAGGCCAAAGGAAGGGAGATTGGCGTGGTATCGGGCAAAGTGCAGCGCTAACTTTGAATCGTTAAGGCCTGGCAGTATGGATTGCACTGTAATGCCGAACTGGCCGCTGTCGCTGGCGTCATCGTCGGGCAAACGGTTAGTGACCTGGTAGAAATTTGGGTCAAAGGGAAGGATACCCACCGCTTCCAGCGTCTCCGCGGGAATACCGAAAAACTGGCTGAGATCGGTGCCAAACTGATTACCAAAGCCCTCGGCCTGGATAAAAGTGCCGTCCGGGGAAATGGCGTCGTTGCTTGAAAAATAGGTACCAACTGCGGGCAGTTCGCTCTTTTGCCAATCGTAAGTGTAGTAGGCCTCGACAATTACCTGCGGGGTCAACTGGGCCGCGCCCCACAACATGCCCACCGGTATACGCAGGTCTCGCAAGGTGCTTGTGGGTTGCTGAAACAAGGGGACATTCAGTGGGTTGGCGACATCCACACCGCTGCCAGGAAAGAAGCGGCTCTCGCCCCAGTTCACCACCTGGTCACCCAGACGCAATTGCAGCGGTACATCGCCAACCGTGAAACGGGCACTGAGGTAGGCATCCAATAACTGGGCATCACTGCCTACTTGATCCAAAGCGCCACTACCAAGCTCAGTGCGTTCCCTGTCGCCATCCTCATTCTCAAAATCGTAGAAGGCATATCCGCGCAGGAAAAGACCAAAATTGCGCCAGCCCAGGGTCAACTCCCCCGTTGCGCGAAACATATTGGAAATCAGTTCGCCTTTATCGTAGTTGAGAGTACCGTCGTCAAGGTTGCCACTTCTGCCATATTCTATGCGCTCACCACCGTGGGCGGGAGACACGACTTTCGGATCGGTGTCCTCGGTGCGCAGGCGCAGACCGTAAGCTGCCTCAAGATCAAACAGGACTTCGACACCCGTATTCGGATCACGATAATCCCAGGCCGCGGCCGTAGACGGGAGCAGCACAAAGCCCAGTGCGAGAGCGGCTAGCGGTCGCTGTATCATCATCTTGGGACTACTCCTCGATTCATCCAGACAGACAGGGGAGTCATTAACACCCTGTCACACGGTATATTCGGCCACTAGGGGTTCAGTATAGTTGCTCATATCGACTAGTAAAGTGAATGGCTCGGGGAGGGTTCGAAAAAGTTGAGGTCCCTGCCCCGGTCAAGGGTGCGAGACAGACTGCCAACAACTGCCTGCCCCTACTTCTTCGATGTTTTGCGGCGACGCCCGGCTTTGGTGAGCAGACCCGCAGCCTCCTCCAGTTCAATCAGCGAGTCTTCCATGTAGTCAATCAGGCGCTGAACGTGTGGGACGGATTTACGACAGGCGACGATTCCAAAATCCAGGTTTTTGAAATTACTGACCAGGGTGAAGTTAACGGCACTACCGTCGAAGGGAATAGAAACCGGATAAATACCGTCCAAACGGGCACCATTCCAGTAACGCCGCTCGCGGGGGCCAGGCACATTGGACACGACAGTGCTGAACCCCGGAAAGCGGCTACCCTGGCCGGTAAGCTGGGTAAGTAGCATCGGCGCCTGGCTTATTCCCGAGTACACCGCAATTTCGCCGCTGCTCATACCCCGTAACATGTCCTTGGCGGCATCCATGGATGCCTTGATTCTGCGCAGTCGTTTTTCCGGGTCTTTGATGTTTGTGGCGAGATCAGCTACCACCATTCCCGCGGCATTCGCTGAATCAACATCGCCAGTTGCACGCAGTGATACAGGGGCCATGGCCTTCAGCGACACCTTTGGCAACGCCCTTTGATCCAGCAGTTGCTTGCGCAGCGCGCCCGCGCACATGGCCAATACAGTGTCATTGAGCGTGCAATCGTAGGCTTTTCCCACCGAACGCACCCGCTCAAAGGACCAGGATTGGGCGACGAAGCGGCGTGCACCACTAAGCTGGGTGCTGAAGGCATTGTTCGGGATACGGTGGAAGGGAATGGCCATGGTGCTCTTCTTACCCATCCAGATAGCCGCTGATTCACGCATCGCCTTGGCAATATTGACGGTGCTGCCCAACTGTTCTCGCAGCACATCAGCAACCGCTTTGATTTCATTTTCACTGGGATTGATATTTTTTGCGTTGTCTCCCGCGAGACTACGCTTGAATTCCTCATGAGCCTGGGCGGAAAGTGGCGATATCTTGAGCCGGCTCCTGGCATTGGTTGAATACATGCTACTCATCAAGCGCAAGGCACCGACGCCATCAATCGCGCAGTGGTGCGCCTTTAAGTAGGTGGCAAACTGTCGATTAGGCAAGCCTTCAATTAAGTGCATTTCCCACAGGGGGTGGGATCGATCCAGTAACTGGCCGTGCAGCTGCGAGATAAGCGTAAACAGTTCACGGTAGCGACCCGGCTTGGGAAGTGCGGAATGGCGAACGTGATACTCCATGTCCAGGTCGTCCTCATCTTCCCAGCGAATCTTACCAGCAACCCCCAGGGGGCCCATTTTCAGTTTCTCACCAAAGGGGCGCCGCAGTTCACCGTCATACCGGAGTATCTCGCCCAGCTTTGACAGAAAAGTGGTGTCGTCCACATCCTTGGGCAGCGTAAACAAATTCAGCCCGCCCACATGCATAGGTACCCGGCTTGATTCCATGATCAGGAAAAAGGCGTCAGTTATTGGCATATTTCGCACTCTGGGTACTCCTCTAAAGTGATTAATGGAACCACTATCATGAATCGGCTACCTATAAACTAGCATATAGAATCGGTGCCCGAGGAAAATCCGTCCAGATTTTTGGTACAGCAACTCTCTTTTCCGGAAAAAAACGTAGATCTTGGGCTATGATCAGTACACTGTGAATTGAATGAACACATGCAATCCTGTACCTGGAGATTAGAACCAATGAGTGGATGGAAATCATTAGTGGTGGTAGCCATAACTGCACTGCAGTTGTTACTCCCTGGCACAGTGTGGGCCAAAGACAAACCCAATATTGTGTTGGTCTTTTTGGATAATTTCGGATGGGGGGAGCCGGGTTTCAATGGCGGCGGCATCATTCGAGGCACGGCTACGCCCAGGATGGATAGTCTGGCCACCGAAGGTCTGCGCTTGACTAACTTTAATGTCGAAGTCCAATGCACGCCTTCCCGTTCCGCCATCATGACCGGTCGGTATGCAATTCGAAGTGGCAATGGCGTCGCGCCTCTGGGCGAAGGCGTTTACGGCCTTGTGCAATGGGAAGTCACGATGGCCGAGATGCTCTCGGATGCAGGCTACAATACTGCTATTTTTGGGAAATGGCACCTGGGTCGTACAGAGGGCAGATTCCCGACCGACCAGGGCTTCGACGAATGGTATGGCGTGCCGAACTCAACGGACGAATCAGCGTACACAGCCCTGGAAGGCTTCGCTCAGAGTGGCGTAGAAGAAAGCTATGTGATGGAGGCACGAAAGGGCCAGAAGCCAAAGAAAGTGAAACCGTACAGGCTGGATTATCGCCCACTTATTGATGGCGATCTCACAGACAAGGCGATCGATTTCATGAAGCGGCAGGCGAAAACTGACACCCCATTCTTCCTTTATCTTCCCTACACGGCAACCCATTACCCGACACGTCCACATCCTGAATTCGCCGGCAAGACTGGGAATGGCAGCTGGGCGGATCTCCTGCTACAGATCGACACGTACACTGGCAGATTACTGGATACGATCGATGAACTTGGCATTCGTGATAACACAATCTTCATTTTTACTGCCGATAACGGACCAGAGGCAACAGCACACGGAAACGTCACACTCACCGTTGAAACCGCAAGTCCGGGATCGGCCGGCCCCTGGCGCGGCACCTTGTTTACAGGTTTCGAAGGCGCTCTGAGAGTTCCTTTCGTCATGCGGTGGCCTGACAAAATCCCAGCAGGATCAGCGAGCGATGAAATCGTGCACGAGATGGACCTGTTCCCAAGCCTGGCGCGCATTGCCGGAGGCAAGGTGCCAGACGACCGGATCATTGACGGAATCGACATGTCCAAATTTTTCCTCGGTAAGCAGGAAGAGTCTGGCCGAGAAGGCGTCATTGTCTACATGGGGAATGATATTTACGGTGTTAAATGGCGCAATTGGAAAGTGAACTTCAAGGAATTGGATTCGGTCTTCAGCAAGACAGCGGAGTACGGGATGCCGCGGGTCTACAATCTACTTGCTGATCCACAGGAGCGCGAAAATGTGCTCTTTCCCAACACCTGGGTGCCGAAGGCGGCCCTTGGCCAACTGGCTGAACATGCAGCTTCGCTCAAGGAGAACCCTCCCATCGGACCCGGGACATTGGACCCCTATATACCTGCCAGTGAAAACTGAGCGGAGATAATTTAAGAACCTACAGTGACGTTAATGTATCACTGAACAACCTGGCGGCCCTATGCACGCAGGGCATTGATATCCCTGCTGTGCTGTCAGGGCGCTGGAAAGGGGTACTTCAGCTGACTGATAATCGCGTCCAGGGAACCCTCTTCTCCGGCAATTTCCTTTTCAATCCAGGAGACAAATGACGCCTCATGGGTAATCATCGACTGCAGGACTTCCTGGTCTTCGGCGGGGCCCGCTGCTGCAATTTCCTCGAAACGCCCAAGGAACTGATCAACCAATGGGCTCAGACCCGTAAGAAATTCAAGCCAACTATTGCCTTGGTAGGCGGCGACAATCTCGCCCACCAGTTCATCACCCGCCTCCTCCACAAGCTCATAACCATGCTTCAGTAGAAACGGTCGCAGGCGGGCCTTGGTTTCAGTTTCCAATTGCAGGACGGTAGCAATATGATATTTTTCTCGCGCATTTTTTGCAATATTCACCAGTGCGAGAAAGGCTTTCTCGCCTAACACCTCGCTCTGGTAAAGCTCGTGGATGCACGCTGGATATTCGGTGCTGCTCATGGTGTATCTCCTCTATCGTAAGACCCTAGGCCTATGTCAATTTGAAACCCTCATAACCGTTGCTTGCGACGTCCTTACATTTTTGTACGTAGACAGGAAAGCCGGCTACGTAGGGTAAATAGACCCTGGCCTTACCCGGTACGTTCGCGCCATTGTAAAATGATTTTTCCTGGGGGAACAATGTCGTATTCGCGACTTCCTGCACGTGCTCTACCCAGGCGCTCTCGGCCGCGGGTTCTGCTTCGACAGTATGCTTGCCGGTCTCCCGCATATGGATGATGCAATCCCCAATCCATTCCACGTGATGTTCGGTTGATTTTATGACATTAGTAAAAGCCGTCGAGCTGCCGGGTCCGGCGGCAACTATAAACAGATTAGGAAAGCCCGATACCTGCAAGCCCAGATAGGTATCAGCCCCCTCGCTCCATCTTTGCTTGAGCGTATCGCCGTTGACCCCGCGGATATCGATGCGTGTCAGCGCACCGGTCATGGCATCGAAACCTGTAGCACTGACAATTGCGTCGTAGGGCCTCTCACCCGCGGGGGTTTCGATGCCCACCGCGGTGAAACCCTGCAGGGGGAATTCGTTGATATCTACCAAGCTGACATTATCGCGGTTATAGGTTTCGTAATAATTGGTTCCCACGCAAAGCCGTTTCGACCCCACTACGCCCCTGGACATCAATATTGAAGCAATCGCGGGATCTTTCACCACACTGGCAATTTTTCCCCGGATGAATTCCGCGACCTCATGATTGGTCGCCGGATCAAACATGATGTCCGCATAGGCGTACAGGAATATAAAGCCACCTACTGCCCAGGCCTTTTCCAGTCGGCTTTTCCGTTGTTCAAGGCTGTGTTCCGCCATCAGTGTTTCTTCCTGGATATACTTCGCGCCCAGGGCAAAATGCATCTCTTTGGCTCGTGTCCTCAAAGTGGCGTAATCTGCCTTGACCGAAGTGCGTTCTTCGGTGCTCAAAGGCCTGTTATGGGCCGGGACCACGTATGCAGGTGTGCGCTGATAGACCGTCAAACTATCGGCTTGCTCGGCGATCAAGGGGATACTCTGGACTGCAGAAGAGCCGGTTCCGATAACAGCAACCCGCTGCCCGGTAAAATCCACGCCCTCGTGGGGCCAGTATCCCGTGTAGTAAATGTCACCCTGAAACTGGTCTTGCCCTGGAAATTTCGGTTTTAAGGGGACCGATAGCGGGCCGCTGGCCGCCACCAAAAATTGCGCAGTACAAGTCTGGCCGTTCTCCATTTCCACTGACCATTGGTGGGCTTCAGCATTAAAATGGGCCCCCGTAACCCGGGTGTCAAACTGAATATCGGAGCGCAGATCAAAGCGTTCTGCAACATGGTTGATGTAACGAAGAATTTCAGGCTGGGTGGCGTAGCGCTCGGACCAATCCCATTCCTGTTGTAATTCTTCATCAAATTCATAGGAATATTCTATGCTTTCTACATCACAACGGGCGCCGGGGTAACGATTCCAGTACCAGGTGCCCCCAACATCACCCCCCGCTTCGATGACTTTTACCGACAAACCCAGCTCTCTCGCTTTTATCAGCATGTATAAGCCGGAGAACCCGGCGCCGATTATCAATACATCGAAATGTTTATTGCGAGTAGTCATAGCTTTATTCTTGTTAGAGCAATTCACTAGTACTTATAGGCCAAATCGTAGAAAAAGTCATTCCATAACTGGCCCTAACTCCCCACAAGCCTTGTCGCGTCACCGAGTGTTAGAAGTTGTAGCGCCCCTGAAGAAGCCGCCTTCCCCAAAAACTCAGGGGGCAGATAAACGTTATCGTCAGTCAAGAAAGAATCCTAGATATTGAAGTTACAAAAAAGATTTGGGGCGCCACAGGGTGATCGTACTTTCCGGAAATAAAGAACTCACATTTTCTCGTCTTGAGCTTGGTGCGACCACCAGTTAGCGACACGGTATTTGGCATTGTCCCGGATGCTTTGGTAATACAACGCGTAGTCCAGACTGTGGTAGTTTCCCGCCCAGCTCTGGCCATCATATAGACCCGTTTCAACATTGTTAGTGTGTAAAACACCGTCGGTACAGCGTGCTGATGCGATGTTCTTCTTTGGAGTGTCTAAAGGCCCCCAAGTTAGACCAGCGGGAACATCCCCTCCCAGCGAATACAAATTGTATTGATTATGGATAGGCAGTGACCCCGGATTTTCCCCTGAGCTAACCATCTCCTCGTTATAGTTCCAGGACAGCGGATTGACACATAGCCAGCGATCATCGTTACGGACATATCGGTCGCCTTCCCAGTTTGGGACACTGTTATCAGCTTGCACACCCTCGCGCCAGGTATCAAACGCGATAACACAATGTACATCGCTTGCCGTTTCGCAAACATGGATACTGTTGTAGTGCGTAGAGAACAAGTGCTCGTGAACGGTGCCGCCGATGAGATAAGCCGCGACAAGCCTATGGTGCAACGTGCTGCCATCTATCTCCTGCTGCAATAACCGTTGCCCATGGAGAGTGCCTTGACTGTGGGAAGCTATAATAAATGGGCTATCATCTGGTATCTGCTGTAGGAAACTTTGGAATGCCCTGGCGACATCGCGGTAAGCGAAATCGATTGCTGGTGCGCCAATATCAAGGTCGGTTTCAAAATAGGTGGCAATGGATACTTCCCGGTAATAGGGTGCATAAATCTCACAACAGCCATTGTAGGCGGTAGCTTGATTAGCCATTATCCATTGCCGATTTTCTTCAGTAGCGGTGTTCTTGTCCAGCGTGCCAATCCAGTGTTCGTTGCTTAAATAGGCAGTGGGATGTATAAAAAAAACGTAGGCGGAATTTTCATTGTGGGAAAGTGCTCTGCCGCCTCCGGGCATCCAGTCGGCATTATCTTCGGTTCCGGGGTGCGCAATCCAACTTGTTTTTAGCGTGTAATCCGGCGCCCGCTCTGCGTGACCGGGATTAAATTGATGATCAGGTCCTGGCATTACAGCGAGGATTAAAAACTTCGCGAACATGCTGTCTTTGAGATAGAAAGTACCGGTAGCACACACGAATATCAGAAGACAAAGACCAATTTTTAACACTTTTCTCATTAGCTGTGTTTCCTTAACATATCAACAAAGCAGGCAGTTAAAAAAGGGAAAACAGTAAGGATCTCAGGTGGCGGTCAGGGCAGTACCCGACGCTCCCGCCCATTTCCCGGTTGACCTTTAAATTGGATACTGCCGAAGCCTATACTTGCCGTTTATTTTTTCGAGTCACTAGAAGTTGTAGCGCCCCTGAAGACCAATAATTCTGGGTTCCTCTATCCAGTGGCCATATATACCGGCACTCAACGGAGCGTCGGTGGCAAACGTGTAGGTATTCTCATCGGTTAGATTTCGTCCATATAGCGAGACTTCCCAACGATTCTCGCCCGATGCGATTGCCACACTGGCATTAACCTTTACATAGCTGTCCTGAAGGGTGTTTTCGTCAAGGTCGACGTCGAGAAAATACTCATCTTTGTAAGCGCCGCTAATATTGAACCGAAGCAGAAGGTCGTTCCAAACGGTTTGCTCGTACGCGGCGTAGATAAGGCCACTCCACTCCGGGGCGTTTGGCCCTCTCTCTCCGCTTAAATCCTGGAAGCAGGTCGCCCCCTCTTGGGCCACTTGATAGATCGTACAAGGGGCATTTTCATAGTCATCGAACTCAGAGTCCAGATAGGCCAGGCTTGCTCCCAGTTCCCATTGATCGCTAAGCGCATACTGCCCCTCTAGCTCTACGCCCTGACTGGTAATAGAGGCTGCGTTTGAAACGGTGAAACTGGTTCCGCGAAAAGAGGTAACCTGTAAGTCTTCAACTTGAGTCTGGAAGACGGTAGCGCTCAGTCTAGCGCGGTTGTCCCAATAACTGCTCTTGATGCCAAGCTCCCAGGCTTGGGCCTGTTCGTCCTCAAACTCAGTACCCTCCGCAGGCGAGCCATCTGGATTCGATGTGTCGGCCGTTGGGTTGAATCCGCCTGATTTGTATCCTTCGACGTATGATAAATACACCATCGTGTCGTCCGATGCATCCCAGCGTAGCCTAACCGAAGGATCGAAGTGGCTTTCTTCGCGCTGCAGTTTCTGGTTTGAGGGATAGGTCGACAATAAACCCCAGGATACAGCGGTCAAGGCCGTATTTTGGGCATCCAATGCGCCTGTTGGAACACCGTTATTATCGATTACGATCACGCCATCAGATGGCGCCCCAACGCCCACTGCAACTTTCTTCAATGACTCTTTATTGTCCTCCGACCACCGACCGCCAATATCGAGCGCCAGCGAGTCAGATAAATCAAAGCTAAGCTCGAGAAATACGGCAGTGGAGTCGTTCTCGCTATCAAAGCTGTATTGGTCCATTAGCACAGCTTGTTCAGCTCCAATAAGCGCTGCACCCGCCGGGTCAAACAGGGCCAACACTGACCCATTCCATAAGCTATTGATGCCCAGGGCTGACAGTGGGAGAGGTGGTAAATCTGGATTCAATACGTTGGCGGGAATCTGTCCAAGCATGCCCCCCAATGTTCCGTCAATATTATTTTGATAGGCCATATTCACGGTTTGGTCTTCATAGTACACGCCGGCAGTGAAATTGAAAAAGCTGTCATAATTGCTGGATATCCGAAATTCCTGGCTAAAAGAATCCATCTCTTCACCGCCGGCTCCCTGTGCAACGTTACCGGGATGAAAATCGACATCAAGCGACTGTTTAAACTCAAAGTCCGTATAACCGGTCAGCGAGGTGATCGTAAGTTGATCGAGTTGCCAATCGAGACGCAGCGACGCTTGGCTCGCCTCAGTTTTCTCCTCATCATACGGCGCCCAATCACGGTTGCCAGTCCAGGATTCATACTCCTTACTTCCCGTGGCAGCAGTAAAACCGGGTGTATTGAAGGCGGCTAAATCCCCCAACACGTTGAGCACGGTGAGCGCTGTAGTTCCAGCGAGAGTTTCGTCAAGCAAGTCCGAATTCGCCACTGCATTGACTTGCTCGGTTCCTTTGCCGTCCATTTCCGTATGCGCTATCTTGCCGACAATTCTCAGTGATTCCGTCGGCTGCCACACCAGTGAAAGACGGCCTATGGTGTCATCTCGCTGCTGTACGTCTTTATCGATATACACGTTATCCACGTAGCCATCGGTCTCCTGGTAGCGCAGCGCCAGTCTCGCTGCGAAGGTATCCGTAAGACCGCCGCTAAAAACCGCGGTACCGCGGGCCGTACCGTATTCAGGCTCTATGTCAGCCAACAGGTAGCCACTAAAATCCTCACCAGGGCTTGGGTTGGCTGTCTCTACCTTGATAGCGCCTGCTACCGTGTTTTTTCCAAATAGCAGGCTTTGCGGACCGCGAAGAACCTCGATCCGGTTCAAATCAACAAGCGACAAGGTAAATTGGCGACTACGGGGCTGGTAGATTCCATCCACGTACATTCCCGCGGATTGCTCAAAGCCCGCATTCATGGAGGAACCGATACCGCGTATATAGATACTACTGGTAAGCGCGGTTCGTCCAAGTTGAAGTCCTGGCACCTGAGAGCTTAGTTGTTCCAAATTGGTAATTCCCTCGCGGATCAGGGTCTCGCCATCCACTACCGAAACAGCCACAGGTGCGTCCATCAGGCTTTCAGTCTTTTTACGTGCCGTGACCAGTATCTCTTCAAGCACCTGAGCGTAGACGATTTGGGGGCTGGTCAGCAGATATTGAGCAGCAACTGTCGCTACAACTAATTTGTGCATCTTATTCATATCACGTCCATTTCTTATAGTTAGAGGCAGGCACCGGTCACTTCCTATTGGGAAAGTAGCCTGCCCCATTGTGAAGTATTGCTCGATTTTCTCTACTCGGATTTACAGAAGGGTTTGAAGGTTTGCCGACTTAGTATAACCCTTTGTTTTTTAAGTATAATATTTTTATATTTTTGTCGGTGACTTGATACACGGTAGTCGTTGTTCATGTTTTTGAGGACAAAATATAACTATGTGTCGAAAGTGAGATAGGCGAATTGCAGACGCAGAACATGCTCCATCAAATCCGGAGACTCCAGCACTCGGGCGCTCTCACTGGTCGCCAATCCCGCCGACGCCGCTACGATTATTCCAGCAGCAAGCTCCAGGTCTTCGACGACGATCTCACTTCGGTGTGCTTCAAAAATCCGTACAGTATCAGCGACGAGGTGATCGTACGCAGCCTTCCGCTTCTCTCGAAACTTCCCGGCCAGCAAAGTCTCCAGGGCTTGAATTAGCGCTGGGTCCTGCTCAAACGACTCCAGTATAAGCTCCAGCCAGGCGCGCAGAGTCTCGATCAACGATGGCTGAATCGCAAGATTGGACGTCGCTTCCACCAGTTTCAAAACTGCCTGGTCAACAATTTCTCTGTAGATGTCCTCCTTGTTTTTGAAGTACTGATAAAGGGTTCCAACACTATATCCCGCACGACTTGCGATCCTGTTTGTTGTCGCCCTTTCAAAACCTTCATCGATCAAAACCTGAACGGCAGCTTGTAAAATAGTTCTGATTGTCCGCCGTGACCTTTCCTGCTTACCCTGGCTTTTCAATGATCTATACCCATTTTGGCTGAGCGCTCTAATTACGAGCAGCAGAACACTGAGCAACTGTTAATATTTTTATCAAAGTCGAACATGTATTTCCAATTGAACAAAATCCCATAATAACGAGCAGGAGTAAACACGTATCGAGACGTCAGGAACACTTTCCCAATCTCTTATTGAGTTGTCGGTAAGTAAACTCACAGCCAGTAGCAATATAGGGATTACTTTGTGGTAAGTTTGCGCGCGCGATTACTCTGTACGTTTTTGACGATTTACTTTAAGCCGGTTTGGCGAACTGAATTTGGGGTGGAGGAAATTCGCAAAAAAGCTAGGGGATTGGAGGCTCTATTCCCAAAGCTGCCCAAGGGAGCCGCAATTTGCAGAGAAAATACCGACGGCATGCCAATCTGGATATCAGTTAGCGTCCCTGCGCCATAAAGCGCCGAATTTCCGCCGCTATCTCATCAGGGCGATCTTCTTGCAGGAAATGGTTGCCACCCTCAATCACACGGGTTTCGGCCTGAGGCAGTAGCGCCTGGTTTCTGGCGAAGGACTCTGGATCTGACTCGATACTGAGTATCGGATCCTCAGTGCTCCAGATAAAAACTGCGGGTTTGCCAGCCCAGCGCAGTGTAATACCTGTCGCTATCTCATCAAACAGCCGCTCTTCCAGCTTGGCCTTGGAAAACAAATTCATCGTTGCGTGGACCCGACACTTGCCTACTTCACCCTCGAAAGGGTTGCTGTAGACAGCCAGGGCTTCGTCAGATAGAGACGCTGTAGTGAGATGTTGCATCACTACACGTATCAAGAATGGGTAAACCTTCTCCAGCAGTGGCCGCGGCTTGGAAATATACTGCCTGCTAAACTCCATTAGCCCATCCAGGGAGCCAAGCCAGGGCGGCGTTAGCGCTGTATTTAAGACAATCAAATGACTAAGCTTGTCAGCAACCCGCATGCCAGCTGCCGCTCCAATTGGGCCACCCCAGTCATGGATAACCAGCGCCATATCGTCAAGCTGCATCGTTCCGATGAATAACTGGAGTTGATCAGCCAGGTAGAGCGGGCCCACAGCGCTGCCATCCCGCGGGCAACTGGATTGTCCAAACCCGACATGGGTCATGGCGATACATCGAAATTGAGTATCCTCATCACCACATAAACCCTGAATGATATACCGGTAGAGATAGGCCGAAGCGGGATAACCGTGCACCAGTAGCAAGGGCTTCCCTTGTGGGTTGCCCTCGTCATAATAATGGACGCGGTTACCATTGGGGAGTTCCAGGAAATGGTCAGGGAATGCAATGTCAGGCCGGGGCTCGCCATCGCTACAGCCCGTTGCCAGGCAACAGAAACCAAGTATCCAGTAGGCCGAATAACGGCTGAAAAAACCTGGGCAGCGTCTATATTTTCGAAACATCTATAAATCACTTATCAGTTCTATGAAGTCGACATGAGATCAACCGGTATCGGCAAGACTAGTAGCTGACGCTCAGGTCATCATTGGTGGCCGAGTACATCTCAAGAGCCAGAATAGAAGCAGCGCAGAGAGCACCTCCAGCGATATTGCTACCTGAGAATAGGCACTATAATCCTGGTGAAACAACGTCAGTATCACCCTCGGCAAGGCGACCCCTAGAGAGACAAGCAGCATCGCCATTAACACTGCGCGAGTATTCTGCTCTTTAGCAGCACCCCACAGACATAAAGCACCAAAGGCCAAATGCAATCCGCCGTAAATTACCTGTAGTTCAATACGGCCTGTCACACTGTCCGCGCTAATGCCGATTATATCTGTCAGCAGCTCAGGTTGAAAAAGTTGTATCGAGCCCTGGGCAACAAATAAAATACCCAGAACGGCGAGTACAACTCTAGCGGGGTTCATGCAGCCGTTTTATCAACAGTGGGCAAACCTGCATACAGCTCCTCGTTCCAACGCTGCATCAGCTCCATATCTTCATGGGTATGGGTCAGCTTGTACCAGGGCAAGATGTATTGCAGTATATTTAGGCACAGCCCCCGCATCGGGCCGGGATAAATCCACAGATAGCGGAATAACTGCAAGCGGTCACGCAGGGTTATCTTGTGCCCCATCCCCTTGGCAGTCACCTTTATGCCCTTGCTCAACATGGTAAGGACGGGAATGGCGCGCCAGGTGGTATATAAACGGTGCCAGTAATTGTCACCGAAAAAATACAGATACTGATCATTGCTGACTGCGGCGTGTTCAGCTTCCTCCAGAAAGTGGTAGAGAAATAACCTGTCGACCTGGGGATGAATGCCCTTGCGCAAGGTGTCCGCCTGCAGGTAAACCTGTGCAAAAGAGTACAGCCCATGTTCGCCAACTGCCACTACTCCCAACATATCTCTTGGTGATAGCCCGGCAATTGCTTTATCGACCACACCGCTGAAAAAATCCTGCATGGCATCGATATCGTAACCCTGCGTCTTCAAGTGGTCGTTCAGAATGCGATGATTGGCGGAATGTTGAGCCTCCTGCGCAATCATGTCCCGGGCGTCTTGTTTCAGTTTTTCATCGCCGGAAATACTTTCAAGTGTCGGTAGCAGGGTTTTGACAAAAAAACTTTCAATAGGGGTGGCACCGGCTGAAAAACCAGCCCATAGAAAACTCACCAGCATCGTGGGGTTGTCAACGAATTTGGCTTCCACATCAGAGAAGTCCCAATTGAGATCCCTTCTGACGCAGAGGTCAAATGGAGTCTGGGACATAGTTGTATTCTCGCTCACAATCTTCCTTCCTTCCAAAAACGGTAGTTACAGTTTCGATGTTAAAAATATAAGCTACCCTTCAGTTTATTGATACTCGCATTGATTTCCCCCACTCAAGATGAGGCTAATACGTTGATTTTAAGGTATAAAAACGGTGGGACGGGAAGGTACAGAGCGGATTGGTCACTAACATCGCTCAGGTTTTTACGGAATCAGGTGTGCCGTTTTACCTGCAGGTCGGTGTAGCCCATCACAAAATTGGATTCCACCCGGGTCGGCTCAGCCATCACCTCAAAATGAGAGAAGCGTGCCACCGGTACTGGCCCTGTCGGTATCCAGATAAGGAAACGTCGCGTCCTGACCGGATAGCTGTTTTAGTGTCGACATACAATGAGTCCTGGAAGTGATCGGCCGAGGGTGCCCCCGGCCGGGATACCTATCAGAAGTTGTATCCAAACTGGACACCAACGACCCGTGGCTCCTCGATCCACGACGCCATAATACCGCCACTCAGGGGCGCACCAAGTGAAGACGTGATCGTTGCCTCGTCAGTCAGGTTGCGGCCATATACGGCGAGGTCCCACTTTCCGTCAAGCGTCGACATCCCGAGGCGACCGTTGATCTTGGTATAGGCGTCCTGCTGCCCGGCCTGGTCGAGCGAACCCTCGGTGAAGAAGTCGCCCTTGTAGGCCAAGTCCATACGCGCGTTCAGCAACCAGTTACTGAAAACTTCACGAGTGTAGTCGACATACATCGTGCCGCTCCATTCCGGGGCAAAAGCCCCGCGTTTACCCGACAAATCCTGGGCGCTACAGCCGTCGGACTGTTGCCTGATCGTACAGGGCGCTCCCTTGTAGGAGTCGTATTCATGATCGAGGAATGTCAAGGCTCCGCCTATCTCCAGTCGGTCGCTAACAGCCACCTGGGTTTCAAGTTCCACACCCTGTACAGTAACCTCAGCGGCATTGCCCACCTTGAAAGTCACTCCCTCAAAAGAAGTAACCTGCAAATCTTCAATCGTGGTATTGAACAAAATAGCGCTCAATCGCGCCCGGCCGTCCCAGACCGTAGATTTCACGCCCAACTCCCAGGCCTCGGCAGCTTCGTCTTCGAATTCAGTGTCATCCCCTACTGATCCATCCGGGTTGGCTGTATCGGGGGAAAAATTGAACCCGCCGGACTTATAGCCCTGGGACCACGACAGATAAACCATGGTGTCGTCAGTGGCCTCCCAGCGCAGGCGCACGGCGGGGTCAAAGTGCTCCTCTGAGCGGGTAAGATCCTGATCATGCGGGTGGGTATTGAATGGACCTCCCCAGATTGCTCGCAGTAATGCAGTGCTCAGTGGGTCCAGATCGCCGGTAGCAGACCCGTCAGCATTGATCGCGATGATGCGATCATCTGGCGTCCCGGTTCCCAGAGTAACGCTCTTGCGTACATCTTTCGTATCTTCGGAATAGCGCACTCCGAAGTCCATTGTCAGAGAGTCGGTCAAGTCATAGCTGACTTCAGCAAATACGGCCTTAGTTTCAGACTCCTGGTCGAATTCTGGCGAACGGATAATACTGATCATTTCTGTGCCTGCCAGGGGTGTCCCCGGGGCAAGCACATTACCATTCCAGACACTGTTTATACCTAAGGCAGCTAGCGGTACAGCGGGAAAGTCCGGATTCAGTGCATTGGCGGGTAACTGCCCGAATACGCCTCCCAGGCTACCGTCGATAAAGACATCGGTGAATGTCTCCAATTCCTGTTCTTCGTAATACATCCCGAGAACAAAATTAAATCGTCCGTCGAAGTTGGAGGCAAGGCGCAGTTCCTGACTGAATAATTCCAGAGTTTCTCCGTCGAGATCATGAACCACATTTCCACCGTGGAAATCAACGTCATGATTCTGGTAAAATTCGAAATCAGAGTAACCCGTTAAACCGGTAATCGTATAATCACCCAGCTCCCAATCAAAACGCAGTGATGCGGCGGTCGATTCTGTGGTTTCAAAATCGCCATCGTTATAGCCGGTGTTGCCATTCCAGGTGTCATACTCCTTACTTCCGGTTGACGCTTGGTAGCCCGGCGCTTCTAAAGCGGCGATAGTACCCATGACGCTGGTTAGGGCCAATGCGCTATTACCTGCAAAGAAGTCTCCAAGAATGGATTCATCAACGACTGGGGTGACGACTTCGATTCCGTCGGATTCCATATCGGTGTAGGACACCTTGCCTACCAAACGCAGGTTATCCGTCGCATCCCAGGCCAGGCTGAGGCGCATCATAGTATCTTCCTTCTGCGCCTCATCACGATTGAAGGTGTTATTTTTTACGTAGCCATCCGACTCCTGATAGCGAACAGCAAGTCTCGCTCCCAGTGAATCGGTAGGAGAACCCGCAATCACTGCTGTGCCGCGTCCGGTACTCTGGTCTGGCTCGTAATCCATCGTTAATGAACCATTCAACTCCTCACCAGGTAAGGACGTCGCAGTCTCAACTTTAATGGCACCGGCGATCGTGTTCTTGCCGAACAGTGTGCCCTGTGGTCCACGCAGAACCTCTACCCGCTGTAGGTCAACCAGCGACTGGGTAAACTGGCGACCACGCGATTGGTAGATCCCGTCAACGTACATACCCGCTGATTGTTCAAAGGCCTTATTTATACCAGAGCCAATCCCGCGAATAGCGACATTGGTACCTTGGGCAGTGCGGCCCACCTGAAGACCAGGTACCTTGGAGCTCAACTGCTCCATGTTGGTAATGCCCTCTTTGTTCATTGCTTCTCCACCAACTGCAGTTACAGCCAAGGGCGCGTCCATGAGAGTTTCTTCGCGCTTCCTTGCTGTGATGATGACTTCTTCCAGCATGGGTTGCGCGAAAGCAACGGTATCAAGAATTACAAACTGTGCCGCAGCCACTGCGAGCACTAGAGTTTTTCGATCAAAAATGGGTTTCATTGCCATATCCTCATGGGGTTTTTCTGCTGTTCGCAGAAATTATTTAATTCGACTCACTGATACTGTCGAGGCATCTGCCGAGGTGAGTTTGTCAGGGCTATAGTATTAAGGTTTTTGGCGAGTGACTTGCCGCTAAGAACAAATTGCTTAGCTATACGGTCAAATGCGGATCATGTCTGTATAGACAACAAGTTTCATCGTTCGGCGAAGCGAATTTTGTATGTGGATGCATAATCCAATAACAGGTTACGTGGGCTGAAACTCTTGAGAGCAGACAGCCTGTGGATCAACACCGCTTTTTATACAAATCCAGAATCGGGAGATAACCATTTGGGACCGCTAAAAGGCTATAGAGTCATCGAAATTGCAGGCATCGGTCCGTGTCCGATTGCCGGTATGATGTTGGCAGACCTTGGAGCCGAGGTGATACTGGTTGAGCGACTGTCGAGCAACCCCAATGCCGCGGTGGTGGGACAGCACTCGGAGTCCGCATTTTTCAAGCGTGGTAAGCGCTCAATATCTCTGGACTTAAAAAGCCCTGATTCGGTGGAGACCGTTCTAATGCTTATAGAAGAGAGTGACATTTTGATTGAGGGCTTTCGTCCCGGTGTTATGGAGCGACTTGGTCTGGGGCCGGAAACTTGCCTGCAGCGAAATTCTTCCCTGGTCTATGGCCGAATGACCGGCTGGGGACAGCATGGCCCGCTGGCGCAGGCGGCGGGGCATGACCTGAACTACCTGGCCATTTCCGGCATTCTTCATTATGGCGGACTCCCCGGCGACGCGCCTTATCCGACCCCAACTGTTTTGGGTGATATCGGATCGGGGTCGAATATGCTGGTAATCGGTGTCCTGTCGGCACTCATGCACGCGCAGAAAACCGGGGAAGGCCAGGTGATCGACGCGGCCATCTGCGATGGCGCAGTGTACAACCAGACCCTCCTTGCAAGCGTTAGGGCTGAAGGTGCCGTAGGCGAGGAACCTGGAGAGACGTTTTTCCGGGCGGGTTCCCAGTGGTGTAACACTTACGTTTGCTCCGACGGGAGATACATTACGGTGCAGGCGCTAGAACCCAATTTTTATCAGGAACTGATCACCCTTTGTGGTTTTTTGGATGATCCGGACTTTGCGCGTCAGCACGATGCCTCAAGCTGGCCCGCCGCCCGGGAAAAGATGGCAATGTTGTTTTCTCAGAAGCCGCAGCACCATTGGTGCACACTGCTGGAAGGAACGGATGCCTGCTTCGCTCCGGTACTGACTTTGCCAGAGGCCGCTCAGCATCCACATATCAAGGCGAGGGCTTGTTTCCTGAACGGGGATGAATTACTTCAACCCGGCCCTGCTCCGAGATTCAGTGCCACACCGCAGCAAGTGGGTGAAATTCCACTCCCTGGGCAGCATACTCAAGAAGTTCTCGTATCACTGAAGGCGAAGCGCGTGTAGGGACTGTCAGCCTCGTCATGTCAGTCGGGGCAACAGTTAGTTCTATTTCGCCTGCATTACCGTTGCAGCATCCAGGCGAATAACTCGACCATTCATATAGCTGTTCTCGATCAGGAATGCACAGGTATGTGCAAATTCCTCCATCTCACCCATACGCTTGGGTGCTTCACACATACCGATCAGGGCTTCCTGCACGTTCTCATCAAGGGATTTCACCATGGGGGTGCCGAACAGGCCCGGAGCAATGGAGTTAACCCGGATACCCAAGCGCCCAAGCTCGCGCGCCGCGGGAATATTCATTCCATTCACGCCGGCCTTGGAGCCGCTGTAGGCGCTTTGTCCAATCTGACCTTCAAAGGCTGCGCCCGACGAAATATTCACAACGACGCCGCGCTCGCCCTTTTCGTCGGGGTCGTTGCGTGCCATCTGCTCTGCGCACTTGGCCATCACGTTGAACACACCACAGAGATTAACATTGATAACAGTAGCGTATTTTTTCAAACTGCTGGCCTTACCATCGCGGTCAAGTATTTTGCAGGGCAAGGGAATACCGGCGGCATTGATGTTCGCGTGGATCGCGCCGAACTTATCAATAACCCGGGTAACGGCCGCATCAATACTGACTTCGTCGGTAACATCTGTCTGACAAAAGACGGCTTTATCTTCTCCCAGCTCTGCCACTGTCGCCTCGCCTGCTTCGACATTGAGGTCGAACAAGGCTACCTTTGCACCTTTCTCATTGACCAGATACCTGGCGGTAGCCTGACCCAGGCCAGAGGCGCCACCCGTTATCACAACGACTTTTTCATTCATTTCCATCGTACATTTCCACCTTTGTAAAATATTTGCCGCCTACACGGCTCACATGAGCTTGTTCTATCTCTCAGCGAAACGCCTGCACGCCGGTCAATGCCCTGGCAACCAACAGTTTCTGTATTTCCGTCGTGCCATCGGGAATAGGGCCAATAATCGCTTCTCTTGCCAGCCGCTCCACAATAAATTCTTTTGTTACACCATTTCCTCCGTGGATCTGGACCGCATCACGACAAGCCCTGACACCAACCTCAGTGGAATACCATTTAGCCATGGCACATTCCTTATCGCAGCGATCGCCTCGGTCGATCATCTCTGCGGCGCGAAGCGTCAGTAGGCGCGCCGCATCAATTTCCGTTGCCATGGTGGCAATTTTATCTGCGATTAACTGATGCCCCGCAATTTGCTTTCCGTGCTGGTTGCGTTCCTGGCTGTACTTTATGGACTCTTCCAGTGCCCGCCTGGCCAACGCATACCCCCACCCGGCCATATGGCAGCGTGCGCGCTCGAAGGTCACCAGGGTGTTTTTCAAGCCCTGGCCAATTTCCCCGATCGTATTGGCAACGGGGACGCGAACGTCAGCGAGGAAAACCTGTGCGGTGGATTGGCCATTGAGTGCCATCTTGGGAATACCCCGCACTTCCAGCCCGGGCGTTTCACGAGGAATCGCAATATGCGTCAATTCGCCTTCACCGGTTTTGCAAGTGCACACAAACAGGTCCATGTACTCGCCATTGGATATCCAGGTCTTCTCACCATTGATCACCCAGTCATCGCCGTCCCTAACCGCGCGGGTCTTGGCCGCGGCCACGTCGGAGCCGACATCGGGCTCGGAGATACCCATACTGATAAATTTTTCACCGGCGAGAAGGCCCGGTACATAGGCCTCCTTGATATGCTCCGGCGCATTTGAGATCAGCATGTCAGCACCCACGACATTGATAATAATGGGAATGGCGATATCCATTGAAGTAACGCCCACCTCCTCCCACAGCCGCAGGTGCGTCACCCAGTCCATACCCAACCCACCGAACTGCTCGGGATGGGGCGCACTAATAAGGCCAAATTGCGACAGCTGTTGCAGCCAGCCCTGCATTTTCTCCCTGGGTATGAATCCTTCACCGTGCGCCTTGAATTCCGGCTCGATAACCTTGTCCAGGAACTTTCGCAGCCCCTCTACCGCCATGCGCTGTTCTTCTGTCATCATGAAACTCATCACTTTTCTCCTCTATCGTGCAAACATATTGACTACGGCCACAGCTTCTTCATAGCCGTAGAGACCACCGCCGTTTTCCTGCACCGCGACTCGTGCGCCATCGACCTGTCGCGCACCGGCCTCACCGCGTAACTGCGTTACAAGTTCGTGAATCTGTGCCAACCCGGTTGCGGATATGGGGTGACCGCGTGATTCAAGACCACCTGAAGGATTGATAGGGACACGACCACCAATGGTGAAGTCACCACGCTCTGCGGCAGGACCTGCCTCGCCGAATGGCACCAACTGCAAGTTTTCAGACTGTATGATTTCACCCATCGCAGTAGCGTCGTGAACTTCGGCAACGTCGACATCTTCCGCGCCAATACCGGCCTTTTCGTACATCTTTCTGGCGGCAATGGCGGTGATATGATTGCCATAATCCGCCGAATCCCGCTGTGTGCCGGTTTGCACTATGCTGGCCAGTATCTTAATGGCTCGATTCCCTGCGCCCAGTTTCTTCAAACCGGTTTCACTACACAAAATTACCGCGGCGGAGCCATCCGAGATGGGAGCGCACATGGGCAGCGTCAAAGGATAAGTAATGGGCGGTGCCGCGAGTACTTGCTCTATAGTATAGGCGTCGCGAAACTGCGCATTGGCGTTGTGTAGTGAGTGGCAATGATTCTTGGCGCAAACTGCCGCGATTTGTCGTTGGGTGGTACCGAAAGTATTCATATGCTGTCGAGAAAATGCCGCATAGACTTCCATAAAAACGCTGTAAGGTTTGTTTGATGTGGTGCCCTCCGGCACGTCCATGCCCCGACCCAGGGCGAGCAGGTTTTCCTTGTTCTGCTCCAGTGTCTCGATGTCCCAGCCGCTGTCGAAGACGGAGAACATGCGCGCTTTGTCTTCTATAAACATCTTTTCAACACCGACAGCCAGGACAATATCCTGATCGCCCGCACGCAAAGCCTGCGCGGCCAGATTGAACGCACTACTGCCGGAGGCGCAGGCATTCTCCACGTTGTACATGGGGATGCCTTCAAAACCCATATCACGGAGAGCGATTTGTCCGGGGACAAAGTTTTGGCCCTGCAGATAGCTTGTGGTACTGGAGGAAAAATAAGCCGCCTCTACATCCCCAAGCTCACCGTTGGCGTCCTTCAGGGCTGAGCTGACCGCTTCACGGCAGAGTTGTTTAATGCTCTTTTCTGGATGCCTACCGAAGGCCGTCATGCCCACACCGCATACATAGATAGTATTCATACTTTGTATCCTATTCAGTTGTAGCCGTTGAATTTCTGCTGTTAACCCGGATTCCGAAATGGCCGGAAATAGCCATTAATCAATAATTAGCGCCCCTGGAATTCAGGCGAGCGCTTTTCGGCAAATGCCTTTAGTCCCTCTGCCATATCAAAAGAGCGTTCATGTTTACGCAACATGACTTGCTCATGCTCAAGGGCCGCATCCCGACTTTTATCCATGGATGCATTGGCCACTTCTTTCATACGCTGCAGGGCAATCGGGCTCTTGCTGGCAATCAGTTTGGCCAGGTCGGTAGTAGCCTGCTCCAGTTCTTCCGCCGGGATAACTTCGTTGACCAGGCCGTAAATTTTCATATCAGCGGCTGACAAGGTTTTCCCGGTAAACAACAGGTATTTGGCCACATTATGGGGAATCAGGCGGGGCAGTACCGCCGCACCACCCGCGCCCGGGTACACACCAAAATTCGCGTGGGCGTCGCCGATCTCTGCCTTTTCCGAGGCCAGGACGATGTCGCAACACATGGCCAGTTCGAGTCCGCCAGCCATGGTAATGCCGTTCAGCGCCGCGATAACCGGTTTCGGAAAATCACGCAGCGGATTCATTACGTTGTAGCAAATTCGGTCCAGCATATCGGGTTCCCCGGGGGGCAACTCCTTGCTGGCTAATACCTGCTTGAGGTCTGCTCCCGCGCAAAAGGCCGGGCCCGATCCGGTCAATACCACCACCCGCACGGCATCGTCCGCCGCGAGCTGTGGCAATAACTCCTCCATCTTCTCGATGATGGACAGACTAATGGAATTCATCGCCTTGGGACGGTTTAGCGTCAACCAGGCAATGCTGCCTTTTTGTGTATAAACCAGATCTTCATTACTCATAACATTAACTACCCTATTTTTCGGTTAGTGTCGGTCCAGTATTTTTCGCGGACCTTGCGGCGCAGCACTTTACCCACCACGCTCACGGGTAATTCCGCAACCAACGCAATAGTCTTAGGCGTTTTGTAACCGCCCAACTGGTCGCGAACGTGAACTTGCAGTTCCTCCGGGTTGACCGTTTCACCGGCTTTCAACATGACTTCCGCGTGAATTGCCTCTCCCCATTCCTCGTGAGGAATACCCACCACTGCAGACATTAACACCGCCTCATGACTGTTGATCGCCGCCTCTACTTCATTGGCATATATGTTGAAACCACCGCTGATGATCATGTCCTTCTTGCGGTCGACAATATAGACAAAGCCCTGTTCGTCCATGCGACCCAGGTCACCGGATTTCCAGAACCCATCGTGGAATTCGCTGGCGGTCTGCTCCGGGCTGCCAAAGTAGCCCAGGCAGATAGCCCGGGAGCGCAGCCATATCTCGCCGGTTTCTCCCCGTGTGACAGGCGTGCCATCATCGTCCATGATTTGTACTTCAATGCCGGGACCGGTACGCCCGGCCGAGGCCAGATGTGAACCGTCGACAAAGTTTTCCACCAGGTGATCGGCCTTACTCATAGACAGGGCAACACCAATGTGCTCGGTGGAGCCGTAGATCTGTATAAAGATGTTGCCAAAGGCTGCCTGCAATTCGGTCAATTTACTGGGGCTCATTGGCGCAGCCCCGTAGAAAACAGTTTCCAGTGACGCCAGGCGCTGTGGTGTTGACTCGCCCATGGCCAACAGTCTGTACAGCAGGGTGGGAACCATCATCACCATGTTAACTTTTTCCCTGGCGATATTGTCACACCAGGCATCGAGATCAGGGGCGTTCATGGTCAGGGTACAGCCACCCTTGTACAGGGTGGGTAAATAGAGCATGCCACTGCCGTGGGTAATGGGTGCCAGGTGCAGCATTCGAGTTTCCGGGCTCCACGCGGGATCCGGCAGAGCGAAAAAACTGTCTCTGCACATCAGCCAGTTGTCGGCACTGTACATAGCGCACTTGCCGCGACCCGTTGTGCCGCCTGTGAATCTTAGAATTAGTAGGTCCCGGCGATCATCATTGACAATGTTCGGGTTGCCATCGTCGACTCCCGCCATTAAATCCCAAAAATAATGCACTCCGGGATAGTCCCCCTCCGGCGGGTCCATACTAACAATGGTTATTTGTCGCGACCGCAGCATCTCATAATGGCTTGCCAATAGATCGGCTTCTAGAAAGACCACCTTGGCATTCACCGTGTCGACCTGATAGCTGTGATCCTCCAGGCTATCCCGGTAGTTGGTGTAACAGGCGGCAGCCTCGCCCTTCATGACAGTGAAGAAGTGCAACAACGATGCATTGTCATTATCGAGGATGTTCACCCAGTAATCACCGCGGCGAAGGTCCAGTTTCTGCCGCATCATATTGACGATACGATTGGTCAGGAGGTGGTACCCCCGGAAAGTGTAACGACGATCACGCTCGATATTGACCAGGGCCTCCCGGTCGCCAAAAGTATCTGCGAGTCGCTCGCTGATTGTGCTGAAATTGATTTTCACTTGATCACTCCGAAACTATTTTTTCCAGCCGCAGGCTTTGCGACACACGCTCTCGATTACATCCGGCGAAATGGGATAAAAGCCCGCGAGAGGATCATGCGACACCGCCGCAACAATTTGTGGCAAGGCGGACTCCGGAATTTCGTGGCGGGAAAAATCCTGCGGATGACCGATCTCGGACATCAGGCGCCGGATTTGAGCCGCCGTCTCCAGTACAATAGCGGTCGGATCACACGCCTGGGCACCGAAGATATCCTTTAAGCGATCGGCGATCGGAGTATAAAACTCCGGTAGCTCCTCCAGCACCGCTGGCAGCAAAACCGCATTCGCCTCTCCGTGGTGTATGTGGAAGACCGCACCCATGGCGTGGGAGAAATTGTGAACCGGTGCGGCGCCGAAATCGGTCTGCACCGCGTTACAGGCCATTGCACTGGCGTTCAACATATTCTGACGCGGGAGCAGGCTCTGTCCGTTGGCCACGGCCAGCGGAAGATTATCCATGATGAGCCGGGCACTGGCCGTCGCATGGGCCAGAGCAAAATCATTGATACGCGGATGAGCGATACTCTCTATCGCGTGAGTCAGCGCATCCATCCCCGTCGCCGCGGTCAGCATGGCGGGTAGACCGGTTGTCATACGCGCATCAAGGACAGCAATATCCGCCTCAAGATAGTGGCTTAGCAAAAGATGCTTGATACCCAGTTCTTTGTTATACACCACAGCGCCAAAGGTCAGTTCAGCACCCGTGCCGGCCGTGGTAGGCACCGCAATATGTGGCACACCCATGTGTTGTACTTCTGGCCAGTTCAGAATTTTCACCGGCGACTTCAACAGTTCACTGACACTCACAACGTTCTTGTACAGTGCCATTTTGATCATTTTTACGCTGTCCAGAACGCTGCCACCGCCTACGGCCAACAATGCGTCAGCGGCGGTTTCACGTGCCATCTTGAGCGCATCATCAATGCAGCCCATTTCCGCGTCGGGGGCGGTGTCGGTAAAGATACCCACCAGTTTGGGACCACCGGCATTTCGATTTTCATCGAAAAGTTCCGCCACCTTGTCAACGATGCCGGCATCCTTCAGCCCGCGGTCACTGACCAGTAATACCCGCCGGGCGCCAAGACCGCTGAACAGCCCGGGGAGGCGAACCACTGTACCCGGACCCGCATGTATCATGGTCCTTTGCCAATACTGAAATGCTCCTGTACTCGACATCTCTTACACCTTCTCAATTAGTTTGTTTATGACCCACTCAGGCACCGCGATGTACCAGGTTAAAAACCCCCTTGGCGTCGGGGTCGGTTTCAAAACTTGTCAGATAATTTTTTGTCTCCAGATAAGATTCCATAGACGCGATATTGATCTCGCGACCATAGCCGCTTTGCTTTGTCCCGCCAAAGGACATGTCACCGGTAATCGCGTGCCAGTCATTAATCCACACGGTGCCGGCCTCCAGCCTGTACGCGATAGACTGCGCTGCGATGGGATCTCCGGTCCAAATTCCTGCCGACAGTCCGTAGCAGCTGTCATTTGCCAGGGTGATTGCCTCTTCCACATCCGAGTACCTGATTACGGACAGCACCGGACCGAAAATTTCTTCCTGGTAGATACGCATATCCGGCGTAACATCGGTAAAAATTGTCGGCTGCACAAAATATCCGCCCTCAAAGCCGGGAACCTCCATAGGCCCACCACCGCAGGCCAGGGTGGCCCCCTCGGTCTGGCCCAGTTTTATGTATCCCAATACTCGATCGTAATGTGCCTTGAAGGCCATGGGACCCAGAGTCGTCGCCGGGTCGAAAGCACTTCCGCCCTTCAGCGCGCCAGCGAGTTCCACCATGCGGGCGACCACTTCATCGTGAATAGAATCGTGCAGGAACAGGCGGGTACCAGACACACAGATCTGCCCTGAACCCAGCAAAAAAGCGGTGGTTGCGCCCCTGGCCGTGAGCTCGATGGGCGCATCGGGCAAGGCAATACCCGGACCCTTGCCGCCCAGCTCAAGCGTCACTCGCTTCATGGTTTCAGCTGCCACTTTCTGGATTAAGCTGCCCGTTTTGGTCGAACCTGTAAATGATATCTTGGCAACGCCCGGGTGTGCGGCCAACGCCGCACCCGCCTCGTGACCATAGCCTGTCACAACGTTGATCACGCCGGGTGGCACAACGTCCTGTAGTAACTCTGCGGCGCGCACCACGGCCAGTGAAGCCGATTCCGCAGGCTTAATGACGACCGTATTACCCGCCGCGATAGCGGGTAGCAGTTTGACGAAGGCGAGAAACAAGGGTCCATTCCAGGCGGGGATGAGTCCACACACGCCCAGGGGCTGCTTGATGATTTTGACATCGTGCGCCTCAGGCAGGGTACGAACCGGTGGGTATTCAACAAAAACGTAGTCTTCCAGGTTCTCTGCGAAGATTTGAAAAAACTGCATCACACCGGGTATATCAAATGCCATCAAACGCGCGACCGAAAGACCGGTGCAGTTTGCTTCCAGGGCTACAAGTTCTTCCAGATTGGCACCCAGCACCAGTGCCATGCGGGAGATCACCGCCGCCCGTTCACTGGTGGGGGTCTCCTTCCAGGTGACAAACGCCTGCGCGGCTGCCTTGACCGCGATGTCGATATCAGTGGAGTCACCAGCGGCCCCCCTACCGGCCAGTTCGCCTGTAACGGGGTTGATAATATCAATGTACTGACCGGCTACCGGGCTAACCAACTCACCGTTTATCACATGGGATTGTATGGGGATGCTCACGCTAACTGCTCCTGGACTGAAGATCTGCTCAATGAGTGCTCATGGTAGACCTACCGGGCAGCAGCGACTTGGCATTGGGAACAAAATACCCGGCCAATCGGCCATTTCGTTCCAATCAGTGACTGTCGAACCACTCTCGCCCTGGGGAATTGAATAGTTTCAATGGATTCAGGGGGGGTGGCCAGACCAGTGGCATCTACTGGAACTGGCGCGTAGAATAGATATTTCGATCGTCTAGCTTCACGCCACACAAAGGCAAAGAATGAGCGAAAATAGTTCTGATCACAGTCCCACCACCATCGGCACCTACGGCTTGGCCATACAGAAAGCACTGGAGGCCAACGGCTACGATGCGGCGGATATTTTTGCAGCAGCGGGCATAGATCACGTGCCCACCAACAGCCCCCTGGAACGGCTTACCACCGTACAGGTAGCCGCCTTGTTTCGGGAGTGCGTGAAGCTTACCGGCAACCCCGCGGTAGGCCTGACAGTTGCAAGGTTTATGCACCCCTCTACGCTGCACGCCCTGGGGTATTCACTGTTGGCCAGTTCCAGCCTGCGCGACTCCTGCGAACGAATGGTCAACTACTTTCGCCTGGCCAGTGAGCAGGCAGAGATACGGATCACTGAAACGGACGACCGATACTGCATCTCAACTCACGTGCTGACTGACGAGTTGGCCTTCGAGACCCTGGACGCATGGAACGCGTTCATTGTCCGGCTGTTCAGGCTGATACACCGACCCGACTTTGCACCTGTATCGGTCAGCCTGGCAAGGCCGTGCCCCCCCGGCTACGAGGAGCAATACCGGAAAAGCTTTCACACCTCCGTCACTTTCGATGCCCCCTACTGTGAAATCTGCCTGGACCGCGCTGCCGTAGATGAACCCCTGATGGGCGGCAACCGCGAAATCGCACATCAGAATGACCTGATTATTGAGGGATATCTATCCGCCCTGGATCAAGCGGACATCGTCACACGCGTGAAGAAAATCATCATCCAAAGCCTACCGTCGGGCAATTGCAGTAAACAGCGCGTGGCGAGTGAAATGGCGATGAGTTCCAGTGCCCTGCAGCAGAAATTGGCTGAACGACAGTCCAGCTTCCAGGATTTACTCGGCCAGGTACGGCAGTCACTGGCCCTGGCCTACATGGAACAGGCACGGGTCAGCATCACCGAGATGAGCTTCCAGTTAGGCTTCGCCGATACCAGCAGCTTTACCCGGGCCTTTCGCCGCTGGACCGGGAAGTCCCCCCGGGACTACCGCCGTGATCTGGGAGTCGAACACTAACTCACCAGACTGATCGAAAGAAGCACTGGCATGGCTGCCCAGGAAACGGGAGGCTCACTTAAACCACCACTCAATCAACTGAATAAAGGTGCCGTAATACCAGGGTGCAGAAGGATCTTCTTCCGGCACCTGATAGCGCTGGCGTAAGGCTTTCAACCGTGTCTTGAGGTCCTTCTGGATAGCCTCATAGCCTGCTTTTCCGTAAAGGTCTACCTGATCACCCGGATCTTCAAGCAGATCAAAAAGCTCCCACTCGCTGTCCTGATAGTAATGAATGAGCTTGTAGCGCTCGGTGCGCACACCGTAGTGACGCGCGACACCGTGAAAACCCGGGTTTTCGTAAAAGTGATAGTAGAGGTCGCGGTCCCATGCTTCGCCATGCCCGGTGGCAAGTGGTAAGAGGCTGACGCCGTGTACCGGCGTAACAAGATCGACTCCTGCTGCCGCAAGTATTGTCGGTGCATGGTCAATGTTTTGGGCCAGCCCCGAAGTCGCCGTTCCCGGCTCAATTTTCCCGGCCCACTGCATCAGCAGCGGTACCTGCGAGGACACCTCGTCCATCCAGCGCTTGTCAAACCAGCCATTCTCTCCCAGGAAAAAGCCCTGGTCAGAGGTGTAGATAATCAAGGTATTATCAGTCAGGCCTCGCTGATCCAGGTAATCCAGCATGCGACCCACCTGCCTATCCATGCCCTGTACCGCCGCAATGTAGGTTTTGATATAGCGCTGGTATTTCCACCGTACGGTGTTCTCAGCAGACAACTCGGCAGCCAAAAACTCGCGATTACCCTCTGCAAAAGCCTGTTCCCACAGTTCTGCCTGCTCGGCATTCAAGTACTTGGCCTGTTTCAGCTTCACATCCTGGTCAGTCATGTATTCCGATATCGTCATCCGGGCGTCCTGTCGAGCCGGAATCGTCTGACTAAGATCTCGCAGCAAGCTTTCGGGCTCTTCCACCCGGCGCGCCTCATCCCAGCTTTTCAGCTCTTCGGGACCGGGCATCCAATCGCGATGGGGCGTTTTATGCTGATACATCAGCATAAAGGGCTGATCGGAATCCGCGATAGTATCCAGCCACGAGATCGCCCTGTCTGTAATCAAGTCGGATACATAGCCTGTCGTCGCCTCAACACCGGTGGGCGACCGGAACTCAGGGTTGTAGTAGCTGCCGTGTTCGAAGGCGTTATTGAGGACTTCCCAGTGGTCAAAACCCAGGGGGTCACTGTACAGATGCCATTTACCGACCACGGCGGTCTGGTAGCCCGCTGCCTGCAGCAAAGCGGGAAACGTCTGCTGAGAGCCATCGAACTCCGGGGACCAATCATTGCTGTAGAAGCCGTTTCCGTGGCTGTGCAGCCCCGTCAGTGTCGTCGCACGACTGGGCCCACATATCGCGTTCCCCACATACGCTCGATCGAAGCGAACACCATTCTCGGCGATTCTGTCGATATTCGGGGTCTCGACAATGGTTCCGCCGTAGGCACTGACCGCTCGGGTTGCGTGGTCATCTGACATGATGAAAAGAATATTCGGTCGCCCTTCACTTGCGTTGACCGGCAAGATAACAGCGGCTGACAGGGCTACCACGAGTAGGGCCACTTTTTTTCTGATTCGGCGCAGCATGGTCCAGGTTTCCTCTATTTCATTTGAGCAGTAAGTGGGCGCCAGGAGGCCCAATAAAAGAAAGACTTCAAAGGGCTACTTCCCTGCAATCGCCTGAATGGCGCTATAACTCGGCTTCAGACCACTGTACATGTTTCTGTAAACCTCATTGTACAGACGATCGTAGGTCTGCTGATGTTGCACATTCGGAGTAAAGGAATCTCTTACACGGGTCATACGGGAGGCCGCCGTACTGAAGTCCGGATAAGTGCCCGCCCCGACGGCCGCCGCGATCGCTGCACCGAGTCCTGAAGTTTCATAGGTATGGGGGCGCTCTACCTCCAGTCCGAAAATGTCTGCGGTAATTTGCATCACCTGGTCACTCTGGGATCCTCCGCCGGAAACACGCAACCTCTTCACCGCGTGCCCGGTGCGTTTCTCCAGGGATTCCTTGCCCTCTCTGAGGGCGTAGGCGATACCCTCGATAATCGCGCGATAGATATGCGCCCGTGTATGCACTTCGTTGAAGCCAATAATAGCGCCCCTGGCCTCCGCGCCTGCGGAACTACCGCCCGCCGACCAGTAGGGCTGTAACAACAAACCGTCCGATCCGGGCGCTACAGCCTCTAGCAGATCATCGAATAAGGTCTCGGGCGCAACGCCCTGCTCAGCGGCCAGACGCTGTTCACGCAAACCAAATTCAGTCTTAAACCAGCTGACCATCCAGAAGCCCCGCTGCACCGCTACCTCCGGATTAAAGCTACCCGGAGCTACACCCGGGTAGGCGGGATGAAAGCGGTCTGCCTCCAGGTAGCTGTCAGTGGTGAGATTAAACGTTGCTGTCGTGCCATAACTCACACTGCCGATATCATCGCTTAGACAGCCGGAGCCGAGGACCTCGCAGGCCTTGTCCGAACCCGAAGCTATCAGCGGCATACCCTCGGGTATACCGGTTTCCTGAGATGCGACTGCGGATATCATGCCCAGGGTTTCACCGGCTGTGCGCAGCTGCGGCAACATATCAGGGGTAATAGGCAGGGTGCGCCACTTCCACTCGCCGCTGGCCGCCCAGCGCTGAAGCTTGTAATCAAAGGGGATATAACCCACCTGGCTCGCCACAGCATCGGTATAACTGCCGGTGAGCCTGAAGGTGTGATACCCGGAGAGCAGCAGGAACTTTTCAAGCTGCCGCCAGAGCTCGGGTTTATGTTCCGCAAACCAATTCGCCTCGGCATTGGCATGGAAATCAGCCACAGCTTCATGCGCGCCGACGATTCGGGTCAACAGCTGATAGAGCGGGCCCACTGTTGGCTTTGACTCTACGCGCCTTTGGTCCAGCCAGCTGATCGCCGGGTGCAACGGCTGCCCTTCACTACCCAGAGGCACTACGGTCGCCCGCTGAGTCGTTACTGATACAGACTTGATTTGCTCCCTGGGAAAGTCCAGCAGGGGCCAGAGCGACTGACAGGCTTCGCACAGCGCGCTCCAGAAGTACTCTGGGTCCTGCTCGGCTAATCCTGGCTCCGGAGACACGTAGGACTCAATCTCTACCTTGCTCTTGGCCACCAACTCGCCGTCCTGATCGAACACCATGGCACGGATACTCTGCGTGCCATTATCGATGCTGAGAAAGTAGGATTTTTCAGACATTGCCATTTGCACCCTTATCCTCGGGCAAACTGTAATAGCGCTGTAAAATATCCCGATAGCGAGCAACTTCACTTTCCCAGCGTGATTCGCTCCAATCTACAAGTTCCCGAAACAGCGGCGCCAGTTGGGAGAACAATTGTTCTCCTCCCGAGGGCAGCAACAGGCCCAGCCGGGTACGGCGCAACATCAGGTCATCCAGGTGAACCGTTGCTTCATGCTGAATCGCCCAGCGGCACTCAGCAAGGCAAAACTCCGTTTCAGCGATACGTGCGTGCTCGTGGACTGGCGCCGCGTCCAGCAGGGCCTGCGCCCCTAATCCGTAGCGCCCCAATAGACGCCTGCCCCAGGCGACATCGTCTGGAACCAGCTGCTCAGGGCTGATATTCACAGCGCTGAAAATACTGTCATCTACTATTTTTCCGGGTTGGGGAAGACGTGTTTCTGCAGCAGCCAAAGCATCCAGCGCGATCAACCTGAACGTCGTCAGCTTGCCGCCACTCACGGTCACTAGCCCCTTGTCAGACCATACCGCATGGTCACGGCGCTCTTTGGAGGGATCCTTTGACTTCTCTGAGCCAATCACAGGCCTTACGCCAGACCAGGTGGAGATTACGTCATCCCGCGAAATTTGCTTTTGTGGGAACTGGCCATTCACCCCATCCAACAGGTAACTGACCTCTTCCGGGGTAATACTGGCCTCTTCATCCAGATCCTGGGTATGGTCCAGGTCTGTGGTACCGATTGCCGTTGCACCCTCCCAGGGGAAAACAAATACGCTGCGCTTATCGACCGGGTGAAAGAAAGAGTAGACGCCCGCGACCGGCAAACGATCGCCAGCGATCACAAGGTGACTACCGCGCAGGGGTCGCACACGTTTTTCGCTGTTCACATGATTGCGTAGCTTGTCGGCCCAGGCTCCGGTGGCGTTTATGACAACCGGCGCCCGCAGCTCGATGGTGGCCGCTCCCGCCGCCTCCTCTTCGAGGTCTTGCAGATAGACACCCTTGACCTCACCTTCCTCCAGAATCAGGCTCTCAACCTTGGTATAATTCAGGGCACTACCACCGTGCTCGATACCTTCCTGTAACACCCGCATGACCAGGCGGGAATCATCCGTAATGCCATCGGTGTAATAACAGCTGCCTTTCAGATCGTCCCCACCCAGGCCTTCGAAGTGCTGTTTGGACTCCTCAGCATCGCAATAGCCGAAGCTCTTCACCCCCGCGATACGATCGTAAACCCAAAGCAGCATAGAGAAAAGCCAGCGCCCGGGGAAAACCCCTTTGCGCATACCAAAATGGAAATCCATTCGATCGACCAGACCCGGAGCCTCTACTAGCAAACGCTCCCGCTCCGTGAGCGAATGCACCGTCAACTTATAGTCACCGGATCCGAGATACCGGAGCCCGCCGTGAATCATTTTCGAGGAACGGCTGGAGGTTCCCCAGGAAAAATCTTTCTGCTCAACCAACAACGCGCGGTAGCCCATACGAACGGCCTCCCGCAACACCCCGGCGCCGGTAATTCCACCGCCCACGATAATGACATCCCATTCGCACTGCTTGCCTTCGCGCATGTTCCGCAGCAACTCGCTCCGGTCTGTAAATGGAATTGTCGAATTCATATTGCTCACTCTATCCAGTTATCGAATTGTTTTTGCCGGCTCAGTGCTCGCTTTCGTCCGGCAGCAGTTTCCCCGGATTAAAGCGCCCGTCAGGGTCAAAAAAGTTGCAAAGCTGGCGAATTGCCCCAAGCCCCAAGGGACCTTTTTCCGCGACTAGATAGTCGCGGTGATCTGCCCCAACACCGTGCTGATGGCTGATGGTTCCCCCTGAAGACACAATGGCATTGGCACCGGCGCTCTTCAGCCGTTTCCAGCGCTGAAGTGTTGCCTGGTAGCTGTCTTCACAGCGAAACATGTACGTTGTATAGATGCTGGAGCCCTGGCTGTAGACGTGAGAGAGATGCGTATAGACGTGGATCTGCTCGCCCTCAGCCTCCGCTGCTGCGCGAATTGCGCCTTCCAGGGTTTCCACGGTGCTATCGACGCTGCCCCAGTCAACCGCAGTTTCCATGGTATCCACCGCGAAGCCCGCTGCGAGCAGTGGATCTCTTAGATAGGGTGCACTGAATCGCCCGTGTGCCCATTTTTTACCAAACTCATCGCCACCATCCACGCCACCGTGCCCGGCGCAGATTTCTCCAGCGATCTCGGCGGCAAACGCACACTGCCTTGCCGATCCCGTAACACCGAAGGTCATCATCACCCTGTTGTCCGCTATGCCATTGGCACGCAGGCGGGTGTCGAGTTCGGCGATCTCATCCGGATCCCCTGAAAGTAGCTGGGTCATGGTCTCCAGCGCATTGCTGAGGCGAACCATGGACAGCTGTACTCTGCCCTGGGCCAATTCCCTGGCTGCCGTAGCACCGTCGCTCCAGGACGGAAAGAAACAAACGTGGAAGGCTTCGGTTTCAGGCAGGGGCGCTACCCGCACCTTCACCTCAGTAATGATGCCCATCCGCCCTTCAGAACCCATGATCATCTCACGCAGATCGGGACCCGCTGAGGACGCGGGAATGGTCGGAATTTCGAATGTGCCGGCCTGGGTTTCCACTGTGCCACCAGCAAACATCTGTTCAATACGGCCGTACCTGAGGGACTGCTGGCCACTGGAACGACTGGCCACCCAGCCGCCCACGGTCGACAACTCCCAGGACTGCGGAAAGTGTCCCAGGGTATAGCCTTCTCGCTGCAACTGTTGTTCGAGCTGGGGGCCGGATGTGCCCGCGCCAAAAGTGGCCAACTGGCTTTGCCGGTCCAGCGCGATCATCTGGTTCATCCGCGCCATATCGATGGTCAAGACAGGTCGTTCCCCCGTCTCGGGATTGATATGGCCGACAACGGATGTACCACCACCGTAGGGAATGACCACGACATCATGCTCTTTGGCATAGTCCAGGAGCGCTCTTACATCGCCACTGGATTCAGGAAATGCGACACCATCCGGGAAACTGTCCACTTCACCACCACGCATTTCAAGCACATCGGGAAGACTCTGACCCCTGGCGTGGCGAACCCGGACTTCCGCAGCGGTATCCACCAGCCGGTGCTCCGGCAAACGTGAGGGAGGCACTTTTGCGACAACGGAAGCCAGAGTGACCTCCTGCAGCGGCTCGGCGGTGCCAATCAGGGAACCCAGCACATCCAGTGCCGCGCCACCCAGGTTGATAGTGTATTCACTCTCTTCAATTCCCCAACCATTCCAACGTCGCATTATGTTCACCTCTTTTCGTTAGTCATTTAATCTACGGATAACATGACTTATGATAGACCCTATGATGAATACTTCACTGTCATTCAACGACAGGGTGATCA
The DNA here is from genome assembly GCA_036960305.1 of Halioglobus sp. Lineage (GTDB taxonomy): Bacteria > Pseudomonadota > Gammaproteobacteria > Pseudomonadales > Halieaceae > JBALVT01. Next base: position 186,436 of record JBALWA010000003.1, read on the forward strand.
CCATTTCGGCCAGGAAAGCCAGATGACAGACGCTGCTGCTGGATTGAGCGATTATGGTTTTGCCTCTGTGCCGGCCGTCAAACAGTATCTACAAGCTGCCCAGGCCTGTGGTGTTGATTACGAGTCCCTGCTTGCGGACGCCAACATTCATCCGGAAGCACTGCAGGATAACAACAAGCGCATCAGCACCAAGGCCATGGAGCGTCTTCTGGCGCTGCTGATACCCGCCAGTAAAGACCCCTGCTTCGGACTTCACACAGCGCGCCTGGTCGAACCGGCCTCCTACAGTGTGCTCGGCTACATCAACCTGAACTGTTCAACACTTCGCGAGACCTTGGCTAACACGGCCGTTTTTGAGAAAATCGTAGGCGATATGGGCAAGTCCTCCACGCAAATTGAAGGTGGTTTTGTCACGCAGCGCTGGGATTGCAGCTTCACCGACCCATTGGTGCGGCGCCATGTCATCGAAAACGTACTGGGGTCCTGGGGTGTCTACTTAAGGGATTTTGCGCACCTGGACACCACCCTTGCCGACTGTATCTGGTTTGAGCACAGCGCCCCCGAATCGCCCGAACTCATGAAGGATTATACCGAGCTGTTTGGCTGTGACGTACTGTTTGACCAGGCCGCCAGCGGTTTCCGTTTCAAGGAGGAACTGCTCGACATCGGCTTACCCCAGGCTGACAAAAAGTTGCTCAAGACTCTACTGGACCACGCGACACAAATACTTTTGGAGATTGACCGCGACCAGCCAATCACTATCCGGGTGAAGAACCTGCTGCGTTTGATGCTGAAGGAGAAAGAGCCCAGCAGCGCCCAGATAGCAGAGATTCTGAATATGAGTAGCCGCACCCTTCAACGTAAATTGAATGCGGAAGATACACAGTACAAAACGGTATTAAACGACGTAAGACTTGAACTGGCCCTTTATTACCTTGAAAACACCACCCTTAGCCTCGACCAAATAGCCTACGAACTGGGCTATAGCGAGGCCCGTTCCTTTTACCGCGGCTTTAAGCAGTGGACGGGACGCACAGCCGGTTCCTATCGTAACTAATCTCCCAGACCGGTTTCACCTGGACCATAACTGACAAAGATTGGCGAGGACCAGGCACGCGGCTGCTCAGTGGCCACACAGTCGTCGAGCGCACTGGTGCGGTAATCTCCATGACAAGGTGAAGTGCTCACGACTTTGCCTGATTCATCATAGTCGGCGCGCAGATTGTCTGCATTGATTACAGGCATCGGCTCTTCCAGTACCCGGACATAGTAAAGGGCGTCCCTACCCTCCTCCGCAAAATGCGAATCGGTGAACTCCACCGTACAACCGGTAGCGGATGGTTCGCAGTTAAATACCTGCCACGGGTCCTGGATCAACTGGTCTACCGGCTCATTCTCATACGCCTGAGGACGAATCTTGACAAGCTCGATACGATCGATGTTATAGCGCTCGTCAGAGGGGTTGTAGCATTCACCATCTGCCATTTTCTCCAGACGCCGCTGTTCCAGTGCATCGACCACGTAGTCGGGGCAACCCGGCAATTGCTTGAAGGAACCCACAGCCTTCACACGAAAGTGTGGACGCTCTGCCAGGCGAATTTCGCTGCCCATGGGGTGGGAACCTCCGGCAGTAGAATCATCCAGCAGGTCGAACCACAGTAAGATACGATGGCCGCTGGTACCATAGACTTCCTTACGCTTCATCGCATCCCAAATGGCCTCCCTGCTTCGCTCCTTCGCATGCACGGCTGCAATTCCCCCCGCACTCATAAAGGCAGCCGTCCGTTCGAATTCCGAGGCATACAACTTGGCACTGACCGGATCAATCTGATCTGGTCTGAGGGACTGCGCGGCGGCGGGCGGCAGTGTGGCCGTACCACGGGACAGGGACTCCCAAAACGGCCCCCGGATGCCATTGGCATCTGTGGTGAGTTTTCTCCCCTGCTGTTTGAAGCCGTGGCCGGCTCTGGCTGAGTGCGTATCGGTTGAGGCCAGGAATCCCCAGCGGAAAGTGCGCCCTTCCTCAGTGGCGTGAAAATCCCGCAGGGCGAGGCCATATTGCGCAGATTTTTGAGGCCGGTAGTTGAAGGCGGGAAGAAATACATCCCTGGCCTGACCCGCATCCAACCACTCCCCCGGTTGGCTGTCCGGGACGGTCATGAAGCCGTGAATGGTATCAATCTGTACAAAATTCTGGCGCGCCTCCGTAGCCCGCTGCTCGCACGCCAACAAGGGGAGCCCCTCAAGCAGGCAGCGCTGGCGAATGATATTACCCGCCTGCTGGCAGGCGGGCAGGTAGTTGGCCTGGGGTTCAGGACAATACCAATCGCCCTTTTCATCCCGACGCCGTGCGGCGAAGTTCCGATACACCTCCGAGTTACCGTGGCCGGAATACACCTCGATCAAACCGGTACGGGCAGGGTCACCCTCCTCCAGCTGGTGACGCCAATTCGCCCCTGGCGGGGTGTAAAACCCCCAACTGGTGCCGTGCGGAATAATGATGTTGTCGAAGCCCCACTCATCCAGCCTACGATACAGCTCTGTAGGCGATGCCGCGGTTTCAAAGCAATCAGCAGGCAAGGCTGGGCTGGGAATGGCAGGGTCACAGGCCGGCACCACGGCCATCTGTTCAATCCAGCGATTGTAGTCCGCGTAGTAGCTGCGGTGACGCGGGTCGACAAGGCCCAGGGTGCTGGGCAGCTGTGCGCTAGTGGATCTTGCTGCCACGGTCGCGACGCCGGCACCCGCTGACGCAATCGGTCGCCTGGGAAGCAGTGCCGGATCATCATCCTTGAACAGCACGTTGTGGTGGCCGTAATGCTCCTCCGCGACAGCGCCAACCTGAGTCCACTCCCAGCCGATAAAGGCCATCAGATCCGGGCTGGATGTTTCACCAGCCAGCCGATTGCAGTGCTGTACCGAGCGAATCGCATCCTGCCATTGCTTCGGTGTGAAACTTTCGGCGTGATCCGTCAGGAAATAAAAATCAAGCTGAGAGATAAATCGGGCATAGTCACAGGCAAAGGCTGGCGGAAATGCACCCCGCGCACCATGCATCAGTGGCAGGCTGTACATAAAGGCATCTGCCGAATTAGTGGTATGAACGTGCGTATCGCCAAACAGAATCTGATTGTCACCCGGCATGGACAGAGCTTGCTTTGCACGCTGCTGCGCGATAAGCCGCGAGTTCACCTCTTCCGCCGGTAAGCTAACCGCGGTCTCGCGCCCCGGCTCCAGAGGCGACAACTGCCACCAGCGCTGGGGATCGGGAAAAAACCCGGGGAAAACCCGGTAGGCAGCATCCGGAGCCCGGCCGCTGAAAAGAGCAACGCAAGCCAGAAGGAGACACGCCACCACGATGTAAGAAGTCCTGTTCATACTTTCATTCCCGACCTTATTACTGCGTACCTTTCAAATAATTCATACAGGCATAAAGCCGCGACTCACGAACCAGTACACACCCAGGCCACAAAGCCCCGCCGAGACGGTATCCAGGCCGCGATGATAGTTCCAATCCGCCTGCCGGCGAACAAGCCACTGCAACAGCGCCCACAGCGCTACCACAACGACTAGCTGACCCAGTTCCACACCAACATTGAAGCCCCCAAGCGCAACGGCCAGCCGATTATCCGGCAGTCCGATTTCACTGAGCACGTTGGCAAACCCGAAACCGTGGACCATACCAAAGGCCAGAGTAAGTGCCGATCTCATATAGCTAACACCGGTATCGTTATCAGAGCGGGACAAGTAGGCGACCGTAAATATCACCAGGCCAGCCAGGGTCATCACCGGCAGGCCCACCCCCCAAACAGCGGAGATACCGACCATCACCAAAAGCACGGAGGCTATGACCCGAGCTATCAGCGCACGCCGGTTGGTAACCTCGGCAATATTCTCCGCCGCTACCAGCGCAACGGTGAAACCGATTAATGCCTCGATCACCCACAGCTCGAGAGAGATATGCCCCAATACCGCTAACGTCAGGGTAATACTGTGACCGACCGTAAAACCGCTGACCACCCAGATCAACTCCCGCAAGTTCCTTACCAGCAGTAATAGTGCCGCCAGGAAAGCGAGATGATCCAGCCCGCCCAGAATATGTTCCACTCCCAGCATCAGATACTGCAAGAAACTCGCGTAGAAACTGTCTAGGCCTGTGTGAACCCTGTCAATGTCCTGTTCTCGCCTGCTGTCGGTAAACAGATACTCCTGAGGCAAACTACCGTTTGTGCCTATACGGGCATGGTGTACATGGCTGGGGGCGACAGCAAAGAAACTGTCCAGGATAATACTGGCAGCAGGGCCGCTCTCGCAGCGGTATGTGGCACCCACACGCAAGTAGCCCTCAGCAGCGGCCAGCGCCCGGGGAGTGCCAGTAACTGCGCAGGCGACTCGATCATTGGTGCGAACTTGAACCGTTTTCTGGATGTGCGTCGTGAGCAGGGACTCCAACGTCAGTAGACTGCCTTCAAGGGGCGGCAAGCGCGTGACCTCCCTGGCCTTGACCGTGAAGACCATGTCTACATCGGATTCCGATATACTCCAGGTAGAGTAGGACTGGCTGCGACTGTGTGCCAAAACCTCAGGCGCAGCAGCCACCCAAAGCAACAGAGCGACAGAGACCACTGCCAGTATGCGGCTGTAGATCATGGCGGCGGGCTCGATGGGGCCCATCGAATGGTGGCCGCATCCCGCAGTTGACCGAGGTAGGTGGTTAGCCGATCATCCCGCTCCTGTGCCGGAGTTTTCTGGTCGTGAGGTTCGGACGATCTAGCCTCCAACTCCACCGTCAGCCCCGTGATGACAGACTGCAAGGCCTCAGTTCGCACCGCCCGGTTGGTACGCACCAGACCCGCCGTTACGCCGTACTGCACCAGTAACTCTTCCTCAATCATTCTCTCGAGCACCAGCGACCGATCATTTCCTGTGAGCGCGTTGCGTTTTTCGCTCGCGAGCAGTTGAAGGGCGCGTTCGTACTCCGCCAACTCAAGCTGCGTACCGTTCACCCGGGCCACGGCGCTCGCGTCCAGATCACCAGTGCTATTAACACCAAGCAGGTTCAAGAGAGCAAATACAAGACCCAGCGCCGCGCCCGTTGCAAGAAGAAGTAGAGACTGTCCTGCACGACTGGCAGTCTCGGGCGCGAGCGTCGCTGCCAACACTTCTCTTTGCAATTCCATCAGGGCTTCGACACGTGATTAACAAATATGGGAGAAGACCAGGCCCGTTGGCCAAGCGGCAGCTGACAATCGTCCTCGGTGTCTACGCGAAAGTCGCCGTAACAGGGGTTTACAGACCTCACCTGACCATCACTACCATAAGTTGCACGCAAGTTACCGCCATTGATTGTTGGACTGGCTTCCTCGATCGCGCGCACATAGTAAACGGCATCGCGACCACTGTCGGGGAATGCCTTGTCGCTAAATTCCACGGTACATCCCACCGGGTTGGGGTCACACTCAATGGTGCGCCAGACATCCTCAACCAGACCGGCGATGGCTTCGTCCGGCGCTATCTGTGGCCTGATACGCACAACCTCTATACGGTCAACCAGGTAGCGCTCATCCGAGGGGTGGTAACACTCTCCCTGAGCGAGTTTACCCAGCCGCTTCGCGTTCACGGCTTGCTGCACATAGTCCGGGCAACCTGGTAGCTGCTTGAATGAACCGACCGCGGTCACGCGAAAGTGTGGTACCTCCGAAGTATCCACCTCTGAACCCATGGGCTGTGAACTTTCTCCCTCCTGTAAAAGGTCAAACCACAGCAGCATCCGGTGCCCGCTGGTGCCGTACACCTCCTTGCGTTTCATGGCGTCCCAGATCGCCTCTCTGTCCCTGCCCTGTGCATGAACAGCCACGATGCCCCCCGCCGTAAGAAAGGACATCTTTCGCTCCTGCTCACTGTCGTCTCCCAGGATATTCACCACCTCGCGGGACCGATCAGCCGGCGTTTCCTCATTGCGCTTATAGATCAGCCAGTCCCAGAATTCATTGCGCGTACCGCGCATACCTGCATCCCCTGTGCCGATGCGGGGGTACGGTTTAAAACCATTACCCGCCCGGCCGAAATGGGTATCCGTAGAACTGATCAAACCCCACTTGTATCCGATAGGGTTTTCCGCATCGTCAAAGTTGCGCAGTGCCAGACCGTATTGCACCGACTTGCCCGGCCTGTAGTTGAACGCCGGCAGGAAGACATCCCTGGCCTGGCCAGCATCAAGCCACTCCTCAGCGGTGCCCCCGGCAACACTCTTCCAACCGCCAATATGTTCTACTTCTACGTAGTGTGCGCGAGCGAGCACCGATCGCGACTCGCATTCCGCTTCATCCTCGCCGGCCTTCAGGCAGCGCTGACGAATAATCTCGCCGGCCTGCCAGCACGAGGGCAGGTAATTCGGCTGCGGTTCGGGACAAACCGCTTTTCCCTGTTCGTCGACTCGCCGTGCGGAGAAATCCCGAAAGCTCTCTGAGTTACCATGCCCTGAATACACTTCGATCAGACGTGCCTTTTCCGAGTCGTGGTTCTGGGCAGTCAACTGGTGGTCCCAGCTGGATCCGGGCGGGGTATAGATCCCCCAGGCAGAACCATGGGGCACTACCAGACTATCGAAGCCCCATTCGTCCAGTTTGGCATAGAGCTCACCAGGGGTTTTTGCCGACTCATAACATTTAGCAGGGAGTTCTGTACTCGGTATCCCGGAGGGACAGGCAGGCTCCTCTTTCAATTCTTCCATGAACGTATTGAGCGCCTGGTAATAGGATCGATTGCCTACGTCCAGCCAGCGCAACATACCGAGCCCAGCACCCCCGGGCGCACTGCCACGCAAAGCGTCGCTGGCCGGTCCGGCCGCACCAATGGCTCTGGCGGGCAATGCCTCCTGCTCGATATCACGAAACAGCACATTGTGGTGGCCGTAGTGATCCTCGGCGGTTTTACCGAACTGGGACCATTCAAAACCGATGAACGCCACCAGATCCGGATTCTCGGCACTACCTGACACCGCATTACAGTGCCTCACCGCCTCCTGGGCGTCCTGCCAACGTTGTGAGGTATAACTTTCCGCATGATCCGTGAGAAAGAAAAAATCCAGCTGGGATACAAAGCGCGCGTAGTCACAGGCGGCGGCCGGCGGCAGCGCACCGCGACTTGCGTTCAGTACTGGCAGTGAAAACATAAAGGCATCAAAAGACCAGGTCGTGTGCACATGTGTATCACCGAACAGTATCTGCTTGTCAGCAAGTACTGATTCTGGGTCTGAAACGCTTTCCCGGCTAGCAGCATGCCGTGATGCTTGTCGTCCGTCTACCGATGTTGCCGGTGTCAGCGCCTGCGTCACCTCCCCCGGCAACAAGGGGTTCTGTGTGTAATACCCACCGGGGTCTGGGACGCGGATAAAAGTCGTAAAGACGACGATGACACACCCTACCAACAAGAAACCAGCAATCAGTAAAGCCTTGGGGAAATTCATTTTCATTGCACTAACTGCCCTATAGTTTCGCCTGCAAGATTCCCCACGACCGGGGTACTAAATTGAATATCAGCGGACTGCCACAGGTCCGCCAACTTGTTTGCCAGCGCGTCCTCGCGCCCTCTGGACAAATACTCAGCCCTTACATCAAGCACTATCTTGTCGAAATCGGGCACGGTAGGAGGCGTCACACTCACTACCTGTAGCAGGTAGGCACCACCTGCACTTTCAACAGGCTGGCTAATTTGCCCAGGCTTTAGTGAGAGCGCGACGCTCGCCAGGCCCGGCCCCAGATAGCGGCGCAGTACATGGGCAGGCAACGGTGAACCGGGCAAATGTGTGACGGGTTGTGCTTCCGGCAATGCCGCAAGGTCAGCCCAGGCACTGCCATCATCAAGGATCGCAATGGCATGTTTGGCAGCCGCCAGGCTATCAAACCGCAACGCACTTACCGCCACCCGGAGTGGGTGTTCAAAAACGGCGCTATGACGCTGGAAAAATTGTTGCAGCACGTGCTGATCAATCGGCTGGCTCAGAAACGCTTCCACGGTTTCGCCTATGGCGGCCTGGACTATCATCTTACGCACACCAGGATCAGTCTCCAGAATACCCAGACTCTCAGCTCGCTGCAGTAGAAGCTCTTCATCAATAAGCAGTTCGATCACCGTACGGCTCTCATCCTGGCCAAGGCGCTTGGTGATATCGCCTGTCAGTCGCTGTTCTGCATAGCGTAGCTGGGCGCTGGATATGGGCCGTTCGTTCACCCACAGCAGCGTTTCGGCCGACGGCGCTGCCAGTGGCTGCACACGCGCTCCCATCAGAGCCAGCACCAACCCCATACAGGCCAGCAAACCCCAGCCAGCACTCGCGAGCGGACTAGGCATCTATCGGGCCGGGTTGCGACGCGGCGAATCGTTCAGCCATTGCCGAAATCGTCAGGCTTGGATTTACCCCGATGTTGGCGGGAATACTCGCACCGTCAACAACAAACAAACCGGGGTGCCCATGCACTTCATGCTCTGTGCTTATCACGGAATGATCGGCCGAACTCCCCATGGGGCAACCGCTCAGTATATGTGCCGTTGTACACATGCCCGCCATCGACTCTGTCAGCGTACTCATAGGCGTGCCGCCAGACACCCTGGCGTATTCACGGGTTGAGCGATTGGCAATAGGCATGTAACTGGGTAGTTCGTGGCCGGGATTACTTTGTGAAACCAGACGACGGCGAAATAAACTCCACCAACGCCTGCGATAGCTCAAGCGAACCGAGTTGTCGTGATCCTGCATTACGGTAAAAACTGTAATGCGTTTCTCCCAATCACGCATAAACAGGTTGCGCGCCATCAGCAGGGGGCTGCCCAGGATACTGACCAGTGTTTTCAGGGCGCGCCGTATCGGCCGTACCTCATCGACCATGGGTCCCATCAGGTAGCGCATGAATCGATAGCCACGATCAAATCGGTTTTGGGTAACATGCGTGTGCGCATCCGGGTGAAAATCGGAAGATATGGCTGTGCCATCGGTCATATCCTCTCCCGCAGGATGAAGCACCGCAGTGATGGCTTCCGAGTTGGTTCTCACGACTTCGCCCAAGGTAGACGAAACATTGGCCAGGGTTTTGTACGCATCCCGGTTCCTGAAAAGCAATTCCAGCGTCCCCAGCACCCCGCTGGCCACAACGACCTTACGTGCGGTCACTGCCTGGATTTTACGGCCCAGCCCCGGGGACACCAGATGAACGCGGTAGCCGCCTTGTTGCAGGGATTCAATACGATCGGCCTTGCGCTCCGGCAATACGGCCACTCCCAGCTTCTCGGCCTGGTACAGATAGTTAAAATCCAGACTGTTTTTTGCGCCAATCTCGCAACCGGTAAGACAGCCACCACAGAACGTACACGCCTCACGGTTCTGACCGTTACCCTCTTCACCAGAATCCCCTTCAGCCTCATCCGGCCTACCGAAGTAGATGGCGTTGGGCACCGGGCCGAAGCTGTTCGGTACGCCCAGTCCCTTCGCTGTTTGCTGTAGATAGTCATCCTGTGCCGTATGCCGCGGATTCAACCCAACACCCAGCATTTCCCTGGCTCTTTCAAAGCAGGGCCCCAATTCTCCCTCCCAATCCACCCCCAGGGATTGCAACCGTGGGTCACGATAAAAATCCTGCTTGGGCTCAAGCATCACGGCACCCCAGACCAGGCTACCCCCGCCTACACCGACACCGCCGACCACCATCAGGTGTCGGAATACCCGCTGCGCAAAATAGCCTTTCATGCCCAGCCCAGGATTCCAAAGCAAGCGATGCAGGCTGTTCTTGCCACGGCGGATTTCGTCCTGCCCAACCCTCCGCCCCTGCTCGACCACGCCAACCCGCCAGCCCTTTTCCGCCAAACGCAATGCCGAGACTGAACCGCCAAAGCCACTACCCACGATCAGGTAGTCGTAGTCAAAATCCATCCTGCCCTCTCCCGATCGATTTGAAACGATAAAAGTCAGTCGTTTTAGTTTATGTAACACTAGTGTTACATATGTAGCCCCCCTATGGACCAGAAAAGTCAACCAACGGAGAAGGGGGTTATAAATACAATTCTTTGACTGGGCTTGGTCTCCGCTTACAAGTATCCTGTCGAACCCAACTGGAGAACGACCGCTTGAACGCCCCACACACATTTGAGCAATACTTGAGTATTGCCACAGCTGAGCAAACCCTGGACAAGCTCACATCCCAGAACGAGGATGCACCGCTGCTGGTTGGCGCCGTGGGTGGCAGCGGTTCGAGGCTGGTTGTCCAGATTCTTGAAAAAGTCGGGGTAACGATGGCACCCTATGCTAACAGGGGCAGAGACACCGTTTTATGGCCTCCTTTGGAAAACCTGACTGCCTCTTCGGCTGGTCGCCACAGTACACGGCAGGCAATCATATCCCACGCCCTACGAGGCATGGAGGATCTGCTACAGACATATCGTCTGGCAAACAATGCTCAAGGGCCACAAGGACTAAAGGCCACAGACAGCTTTATCTGGCTACCAGAACTGGCGAATTATTTCCCTACCCTGCGCTACATCCACATCACTCGAAATGGCCTGGACATGGCCTATTCAAAAAACCAGGCTCAGTTTCGCAAGAACGCCTGGTACTTCGGCATCAATTCCCGCGACAAGCACGACCCAGCAAGCGAAAGGGTTCCGCCAGAAAGAATGCTGGACTACTGGATCGCAGCTAACCGGTACGCCATTGATCAGGGTCGCTCTCTACTGGGTGATCGCTTCTTTCTGCTCGATTTCGACCTCTTGTGCCAACGGCCCACCTCTGTGATCAGCCGTTTATTGTCTTTCCTGGGCGCCGAGCAAGAACAGGCACCCGATTTGGCAGCCCTGGTAGAGCCGCCCGCATCAATAGGGCGTCATCTGAGCTTTCCCTGGCAGCAAACCTTTACGCCGGAACAGCTGGATGCCGTGGCTAAGATTGGTGGTCTGTAATCCGTACTCTTGCAGGGCTGGAAGGACAGGTGCGTGAGCCCGGCTGTGTCCTCACAAAAACGTCTATTTTGGGAGTGAATTAAAACTAACAATCTCTCCGCCGTATTGAGTGACGAACCGGTCCGCATCCTCCTTCTTGCCAAAGGGCACGAATTCCGGTGCCCCCATGCCACCGGTGCGATCACTGTCCACGACATACCAGGCCTTGTGCCCGTCAACCCAGGTACCGGCTTCGGGATTGTCCCAGCTGGCAAGCCCAATGTCGGTGACATAGAGGGCAGCAATGTTCCGCGGTTCGCCCGGCATGGCGGTAAACGCAATGGCATCGCGCACCGAAGTAAACCACAGAGGCTCGTCCCGGTCGCGAAGAATAATCTGGCCTTTCGGCCCCATGTGTTCGACCACAGTCATCTGGCAAAAATACCCGATGGCATCACGGCTTAGCTCCCGCGGTGACGGCACCGCCACTGACACAGTCTCGCCACAGGCCAACAACAGGCTCAGGGGCAGAACAATGCCAAGCTTGAACAAGATCCGCACTACAGTTCCCTGCGCTGGAATAGAGCCATCGTCGCCAGCAGTGGAACCGCGACCCAGGCGGTCAATAAGGTCAGTAACAGGGGAATACCGAAGCCCGCTTCTGCAGCGACACCGGCGATGCCAGCCGCCTGTCCCACCGTGTCGAAGGCGGTTAGGTTCAGGATTCGGTAAGTATCCGTGGGGCTTGCCAGCATGAGGAACGAAAATAGCGTCTGGCTGATCTGTTGCTCCTGATCCGCGAGCAGCACACCCAGTAGCCCCAGGTCATACAGCACGACGAACAGCAACCACAGTACCACCGCAGCACCAGATGCGGTGCTGCGTTCGCGTACCAATACGCTTACCAGGTAGCCAAGCGCAATGAACACTGCGCCCAACAGGAGAGAGCTTCCCATCATAGTGAGATAGGCTTCCCAGCCGGCGACGCCCGTTTCAGTCGTGAAGATGGATACGATAGCGGCCCCGCCATACCCCAGGATAATCGCTGTCCCCAAAATCAGTAAATGCCCGCAAAATTTTCCCATCACTACCTGCCAGCGAGAGACAGGATACGTCAGTAGCAGCAGCATGGTGCCGCGCTCGAATTCGCCTACCAGGGCGTCAAATGACAACATCAGCGCGATCAGGGGGAGCAAATAAACACTTAAACTGGCAAGACTGACGACGCTGACGGCAAGCGCCCCGGCGCGGGTCGTGCCGGTGGGTGCCGACCCCACCAATAACAGGGTGACAGCCATCGTCCCCAGCAGGATAACCGCAGCCGCTACCCAGCGATTGCGCAGCCCGTCCACGAATTCGTTGACTGCCAGTAACCGTATTGCTCTCATTAAGGCTCGTTGTTTTCCATAAAGTGATTGTAGATTTCATCCAATCTGGGAGGAACAATGTTCATGTCTTCAACATGCTCCCCCAGGGAGGCGATTCGTCGGATAAGTTCCATCTTGCCAGAACCCGTGCACAGTAATTCAAACCTATCGCCCTGCAACGTGTGAACTTCGCCGACGGGGGCCATCTGCCGCGCGACTTCGCCGGCACTGCCGGGTTTTGTCTTCAGGTGCACAAAAATCGGGAGCCCGGCCTGTTCCAATAATTCACTTACCGTACCGCAGGCCAACAACGCCCCATTCTTTAGAATGGCAATGCGGTCCGCGCGTGCCTCAACCTCGTTCAGGGAGTGCGAGGATATCAGTGACGTGGTGCCCGAGCGGCTCAGGGTGTCAATCAGTTCGTAGAATTGCCTGCGCAGCGACGGATCCAGGCCACTGGTCGGTTCATCCAGAAATAGAAGCTGAGGCTCTCCCAGCATAGCCTGAGCGAGTCCGAGGCGCTGTCGCATACCTTTCGAGTAGGTACTGACCCGGCGGTCAGCGGCCTCCTCCAGCCCAACCCTGGCGAGAATGCCGTTGTATGCTGCAGCCGGCACACCCTTTAGCCCCGCGTAGAACGCCAGCACTTCCCTACCGTGCATGGCACCGTGAAAGGCGACATTTTCCGGTACGTAACCCAGTATCTGGCGCTGCGATGCGGAAGCAGATGCAGGGTTCCCGCCCAGAACCTTAACCCCCCCGCTGCTGGGTCGGGTCAGCCCCAACATCAATTTCATCAGTGTCGTCTTACCCGCACCGTTGTGGCCTATCATGACCAGACGCTCACCGGCGTGGACGGTAAGGTCGACATTGCTCACAACGGTTTTTTCTCCGTAGCGCTTGCTAACGCCGGTGAGTTCTATGGCATTCACAGTCGGGGGGTTCTCAGCCATTGTCCGACCCCTCAGTCTGTTCAGCGGACATCAGTGGGGTGCTATCGGTGACGCCCCCGGGGTGTAAAGAGGGAAATTCCGCCTGGGCCCATCTCAGTACTTGCATGGCAGGACTGCTCAGTAGCAATTTGGCGAGGGGGTGACGCCACACCAGTTGGTCGACCAGGTCATTGGGCCGATAGGGCTGATCGGCAATGCCGTCCTCGTCCAGATCGAAAGCGGGATTGTCACTCCAGAAATTCCCACGACCGTTCAGTGACCATTCGATATAGCGCGTTCCAACGTACTTCACCTGAGTGCGATTGGCGATAAAAGCGTTACCAAACACATCGTTCCCCTCGGAGCCCGCTGTAAAATGAATCCCGATTTGGCAATTATTGAAATAATTACCCTGAACCCGATTGCCATTGGCGTTGTAGATAAAAAAACATTTCTCCGCTCCATCGATCCGATTGCCACTGATGACCGACTCGTTGGTATAGTTCAGAAACAGCCCCCGATCGCGGTCGCTGTCTGAGACGTTATTGTGAATCGCAATGTTCTTGGAGTACATCAGTGCATAGCCAACGTGATTGCCGCTAGAGTGGTTGTCCCGCACCGTGCTGTCATTTGTGTACATATAGTGTATGGCAAAGCGTAGATCCCGGAATTTGTTATTGCTGAGCACGTTGTCCCGACTGGTGTTCGCCAGGATACCGTCGCGACCAAAACGGATCTCATTGCCGTCCACGACAGACCCGGGGGTATTCCAAAGTTGTACGCCATTGCCGCGGTCGTTAACGTGCGGATTGGTACTGCCGATGATGGTGTTGTTCAATACTTTTGCGTCCTGTGGACCTTTGAGGTAAACACCAATGAGGTTGGCTTCAAGTTGGTTGTTCTCAATAAGGGCACGATGCCCATCTTTGGTCACAAAAACCCCGCTATCCTCTGTTGCCAGACTGTCTCCGGAATGGCGTATCGTCAAACCGCGCAATGTGACATCCGGCGCCGCAATCGTTACCACCCGGCCAGTACCTCCTCCGTCGATGATGCCACCGACATCGCTGAGCAGGAAAAGCGGACGTTCAATAACAATGGGGCCTGTGTGGATGCCAGCCTGCAATATCAGGGAATCACCGGGGTTCGCCTGGTCGATTGCCAACTGCAAGGCCGTGCCCGCGTGGATCACGCGGGTCTCGGCTTGCGCAACAAGGGAAAAGCACAGTACCAGAACGGCAAGCCCCCCGTACAACGCGTGGTTGGTCGGGGGGCAGCCGTGTTTCAGTGCAGGTCTGTGCATCAAAGCCCTACGCGGGTTCAACCAACATGCGACCGCGCATCTCCATGTGCAATGCGTGGCAGAACCACTGGCAGTAAAACCAGTGCACACCGGGGCGGTCCGCTTTGAAGGTAATCGACGAGGTTGCCTGCGGGCCGACTTCCATAGCGACGCCGTAGTTACCTATAGTGAAGCCGTGTGTCAGGTCATCGATTTTGTCATTGTTGCTGACATAGACGGTGACTTCATCGCCCTGCTTAACCCTGAAATCGGTCATGCTGAAGTTAGGCGCGGCTGACCACATGTAAACGCGCACCTTGTTGCCATCACGAATGATTTTGGAGTCCTGGTATAAGGTCACACCATCCTTTTTGGCCTGGGCGGTAGCCTCGGCCCATATCGGATCATCCTTCTCCCACACGGAATTGGGATTGACCAGATCGGCACGGACGATAATGCAATCGTGGGGCTCGGCGAAGGTCGGGCCATCGTGCACGATTTCCATTTTTTTACCGGATATGTCGATGAGTTGCTCATTTTCCGGTTTCAGGGGGCCAACATTGATAAATCGGTCCTTCGAAAACTTGTTGAGTGAAATAAGCCACTCGCCATCCGCATCTTTAGTCTCACCCATTGAAGTGTGGTTGTGGCCCGGCTGGTATTGCACGTCAATTTTTTCCAGTATCGGATTGACGTCCTTGCCGGCATAAGCATCGAGGGCCTTTTGCATGTTCCATTTTACCACCTGACTGTCCAGGAACAGTGTGGTGAAGCAATTCCCCTTGCCATCGAACGCTGTGTGCAAGGGTCCAAGACCCAGTTCAGGTTCGGCAACAATGGTATCGCGTGGCTTGATCTTGTCGTTGAAGAGATCCGGGAGCAGAGTCACATCGATTACAGATACAGTCGGTGACAGCTTGCCGTTGATGACAATATGCCGGCCATCCGGTGCGGTATTGCAGCCGTGTGGGCTGGTGGATATGGGAATATAGCGCGTGTAGGGGGAACCCTTGCGGCCGTCGAGGACCGGCACGCCATTGATTTCCTTGAAGTCCCCTTTCTTGACACCCGCTTCAATGCGCTTGATGTCAAAAACGACCGCCCAATCCTGCTCAGAGGACATCATTTCTGGCAGGGTTACGCCGCCCTCGGAGTTATAACAAGTAGAAACGGCGTAGAGACCCTGGTAATCCGCATCGCAGTTATCCAGGTTGCCATCGACCATAACCTGCCAGGCGACCTTCATTTCATCGCCATCGATGGCGGTGAATATGGCGTGGTACTTTGACGGGTCATCCATGTCTCGACCATCGTTGGGGATAGGCACCCGGTGCTCACCGTTGGCGAAGACGTATCCGGTACGCGGATACTTTTGCGGACGCAGGCCGTGAATATCGGCCGCGTTTGGTATTTCTATAATCTTGTCACATTTCATGACATCGCAGCGCACGCGGGCAACACGGGTGTTGGCCTTGTCGTTCATGAACAGGTAACGGCCGTCATATGTGCCATCGGTAAAGGACATATGCGGGTGGTGCAGATCGCCATTTTGATAGATCTCACCCTTGTCAGCGAGGAATTCACTGGTTTCGGGAAGCATGCCGTCTTTGTGGATCTTGATACTCTCGTTGGTTGACCCCCAGCCCGTCGCGCTGCATCGATTGAAGACCGGTACGCGCATTAATTCACGCATGGAGGGTAAACCCAGGATCCGCATTTCACCGGCCTGTCCGCTACTCCAAAAGCCGTAGTAATCGTCCAGGTCACCAGGCGCAACCGTACCTTTGACACTGGCCGCGGCCGCAGTATTCGACGCCAGCAGTGCTCCACCCGTCAGGCCACTCGCTCCCGCTAGAGCCGCCAGCTTCGCAGAACCACCTAGCAGTTCCCTGCGATGGATTCCCACTGTTTTTTCAGCATCCTTGTTTTCGTCTTTTTTGGACATAACGTCTCTCCTTCGGTTTATCGTATATCAATGCTCGTAGGGAGCAAGTGAACCAAGCCAGGTAAGCCCCTTAATTGAGGCCACCCCAAATACTAGTCGGAAACCGCGATAATCTGCTCGCGCTGTTTCCCACCCTGTTTTATTTCTGCCAGCCTTTTGGCGGCAGCCGATGACTTGGCCGCCCCCTGATTACTGGGCCGCTCCCGTTTCAAGCGCTTCTGAATCAATACAGGGCAAGCGTGATCATCCACGTAGACGACCTGGCAGTGCAAGCAATAGAGACACTCATTCACATTGATGTTGCCTTCTTTGTGAATTGCCTGAACCATGCATTCCTGTGCGCAGCGCTGACAGGGCGAGCCGCACTCCTTGTAACGTTTCAACCATTCGAACATGCGCAACCGACCCGGAATCGCCAGGGCCGCACCCAGGGGGCAGAGATACCGGCAATAGAATCGCTCGATGAACAACCCGGGTAATAGCATACCAAGGGCAAACAATACGAACGGCCAGGCCCGCTGAAATTTCAGAATTATGGCGGTCTTGAAAGGTTCGACCTCGGCCAGTCGTTCCGCCCACTCCAATGAATGCAGCGAAAATCCGAACAGGGCCAGAAATATAAGGTATTTCAGTGCCCACAAGCGTTCATGAAGCCCCCAGGGCAGGCTCACCTGGGGGATGCGTGCTATTTTGGCAAGGCGATTCATGAGTTCCTGCAAGGCGCCAAAGGGGCACAGCCATCCGCAGTAGGCGCCTCGCCCCCAGAACAGTAAGGCAGTGGCAACCGAACCCCATAGGATAAATACCAGTGGCTCCATCAGGAAATAGCTCCAGTCAAAACCACTGACCAACGCGTTCAATACCGCGAGAATATTGACGACGGATAACTGCGCATTGGCATACCAGCCTATGCCAAACAGGGTAAACATCAGAAACCCGATGCGCACCCGGTCGGTCAGCACGGGCCGCTTGACCAGCCAATCCTGGAAAAAGAAGATGAGCGAAAGCACGCTCAGGGCCACTAGCAGAATCGCGACCTCGGGAAGCTTGTTTAGCCACATTTTCTTCCACAGGGGTGCATCTTCAGCATCGGCATCCAACCAGGACAACAGCGTCATGGCTTCTGGTTCAGGTTGAATCAGGTATTTGGCCGGGGGGGTATAGACTAATTCGAAGTTTAGAAACGACTTTCTTGTTGGGCCTGTTAAGCGCCCCACCAGTAATTCAAGCTGCCAGGGTTGCGCCCCATCAAAGCCCTGATCGATGGGAACGACAAAGAGATCGACATCCTTGAGGTTTGGCGCGCCATCAGCGGCGATCTGACGCAAACGTTTGTGTTCATAATCATGAAAACGGATGAGGGTGTCGCCCTGCAAGACCTGGAAGCGGTCGAAAATACCGCCTCTCACATAACCCGACCCCTTGAAAGAGTAGCGCCCATCACCCGCCAGCAAAATAGCCTGCTGCCCCGGTTCCAGGCGTTTTATGAGGTTTTTGTACTCCGCTTCGCCCAACAGGCTGCGACCGATCGTTGGAATGGAGACCTCTGCGGCATAGAGTTCGATAAACGATTCATCGACGGGGCCCTCTTCAGGCGATTTCGCCGCCATGGCGTCACCCGATTCCTCGAAGGCTTTATTCACTTCCCCGAGGTTTAGCCTTAGCGCCTGCACCGATCCGTTCCCGACCAGGGTCGACCAATCCGCTATGGCGGAGATCTCTGTATTAATGGTCGCGGTGGGGCCCTTGCGCTTGCGCTCAGGGCTCAGGCCTCCCAGCTTGTGGGCGCGGGCCACCTGGATGGCGCTGCGGTGAATATTGTCATCCATTACCATGATAGTAACCGTGGCCCCGGTGACCACATCGACCTGTGGATCGCCCAGTTCGCCGCGCACCATCGCGCCGATGTCCAGACCGACGTAGTTGTCGAGAACAGCAATGATTCTTTTTTCCGGAATACCAATTAATACAATGGGTTCGTGGTGCTTAACCAGCAGCACCTTGCGGATGACGCCCTCCATGTCGATAGCGATAAGTTGGTGGATGGGCTTACCGGAGTAACCGGTGGTGTTGACATAGTCACTGGTAAGAAAAACGAAGCCGGCCTTTTCATCCCCTCTGAAGACGGGCGCCACCGGGGGTTCGCCTTCAGGCTTGCCGATTCGAGTGGCGCCGGGGAAGAGCTCCGATGCTTCGATGTTGGGCACAAACTGCATCAACTCTGATTCGGCACGGGCGTGGTCAACAACCAAAAGCTGCGCCAGCGGCAGTAGCCCCCACAGGATCGCGGTCGCCAGAATCGTTCGAGTTTTCAAGACTACAAAATTAAGAATAATGCGCCGCCGCAGATCAACAGGTTATCGAAAAAAAACTTTTTGGCCGGGTACACGGAGGCCAAAGTTTTGTTGGCGTGCAGTGTAAGATGCCAGCTTAAAGATAGAGCATGATTTGCATCATGGCAATGAGAGAAAGATACCCAGGTTTGTGATAACTGTGCGAGACTGCCACCATGAAGAGGGTCAATATCCAGTCGTCCGCTGACTTGTTGTCAGTGGCAATGCGCTCTGTCCGGGAAGCTGCGCAGCGCTATACAAATTTCGGCTGCGAGATGCGTGCCTACGAGAATGAGGCCTCTGCCACCGTGTTTGATCAGGTGGCCGCCATCGAAATCGAGCGCGAGCAGCTACTGGGCAAGTGGGCCAAAGTGGAAGGTCTGGAGCTCAGTGCTGATGCCGAAGCCCTGGATTGGGAGGGCCCAAGCGTGGGAACGCAGTACGACGATGCCGCCCGCAATCCAATACGCAGCACGCCGTACCGGGTATTGGCTTATGTGGCTCACGACGCGGAACGCGCCTTTCGTTTCTATTCTTATATCGCTGGCAGTAGCGCAGATGACACCGCATGCGAGTATGCCGAAATTCTGGCTAACGAGGAGCTCGATCATGCGGCGCTGATGCGCTCGATGCGCCGCCGCGCCTGGCATGCCGAACGCAGTACGCATTCCGAAGCCCCCGATATTAATCCGGGCGGCGTCTACTCCCTGGGAGATCTATTGGCAACCGCGGCAAGCCTGGAGAGTTGTGTGCTGGCCAATCTGGCCGCCCTGCAGCAAGACCACCCCCAGTTGCAACAACTTATAGCAGACAGCAAAGCGGCGCTTACGAAGATAGAAGAGCGCGCAGGGAGCACTGCGACCAGCGGTGCAGCCACCCGCAATATCGAACTGATCGAGACCTATGCCAGAGAAATTGCTCAGCTGGACGGCGATCGGGAGCGCCTGTTGCGCCGCCTCTACACCGACAGTGATCGCAGCTTTATGTTCTACGATGCCGTTGTTATGCGCAGTACGGACGAGGCCGTCATGCTTCAGGCTCAGGACCTTACCCGTTCGGCCCTTGGGCGACTGGACTTGCTTCGGGAGCTCATGAGGTAGGGTGCTGGGCGGCACAATACTAACCCGGGCATAAGCTGCTGTCGGGTACATCTCAAACTATCATCTTGGGTATACGCTGTTAACTATGAATGACTTACTGCTTGCGATCACAATATTTTCCGTATCGCAGCTCACGTGGTTAATCCTGTTTCTGGGGATTTACCACGGTAGCAGCGTATCTGCCAGGTTATTTGCAGCGCTCTTATTCGGCATAATCTGCCACCAACTAATGCCATTTACCGTGTATGTGTGGCACTGGGGGTCAGTAAATCACATCGTAGTCATTGCCTCGATCGCCAATCCAGGTCTCTTATGGTTATTCTGTCGCTCGCTGTTTTGCGACAATCAGAGCCCGCGCTGGTGGCACTACGCGCTGGTTTTGGGGTATGTCTGCATCGCAGAAACCGGCGTGATTATCAGCAATTTTACCGACCCGCAAAACCGTATTCCCTTATCATCGATCGAAACTATTGCTTATTTTCTTGTCCCTCAAGTTATTAAACTCGGCATGGTAGGGCATGTAATACTGCTTTCAATACAGGGGTGGCGTGCAGACCTTATTGAAAGCCGTAGACAATATCGTGGGATATTTATTGCCATCGGCAGCGTGGTCGCTAGCGTAACCCTTGTCTCGGAGCTTTGGCTACACCAGCCACTTCATTCCAGCCTTCTGAGTGCCTCGGTTACAGCCGTGCTATTCATGGCCTTTAATTTGGGGAATTTTACTTTAAAACCGGGATTTCTTGCCCAACAGGTCGCCGGTGAAAAATCGTCTTCTGACCCAACACCTTTCGCTGCCGATGAGGCTGATCAAAGTGACCTGGATGACATACTGGCCTCGTTGTCCGAACTCATCGAAAAACAACACATATACAAAGAGCACGGCCTTACGGTTACTCAAGTGGCTGAACGTGTTGAGGTGCCCGCTTACCGGCTGCGTAAAGTCATAAACCAACACATGAATTACAGCAATTTCAACCAGTACCTCAACAAGTACCGTATTCAAGATGCCTGCAAACAGCTGGTGGGGCCAAAGACCCAACATCTACCCATATTGAGCATCGCGCTGGATGTTGGGTTTCGCTCTCTGTCATCCTTCAACAAAACCTTCAAAGAGCAAATGGACAAGACACCCACCGAATTTCGAAAAGAGCATAAATTGGCCCCAATGGACTGACGGATTATGCAAAATATGGTGTATTTCGGAATTCGTCAGCAATAATTCAGCTTCAGGAAGAGAGTAAGCGTCCCATTGAGCACAATTGGGTCGTTACTAGCCAATTCTGAGGTCAACATGATTACATCTACCGCCTTACCCCTGCCCCTACAACGCCTGTATTTTATCGACTGGATTCGCGTCATCGCCTTCTGGGTGCTCATTCTGGTTCACAGTGCCATTCCTTTTGTTCCCTTCGGGATGCCATTAATACAAAATGCGGAAACCAGTAGCGCACTGAGTATCCTGCTCTATTTTCTCCATGAGTTCCGCCTGGAGACACTGTTTCTGGTATCTGGCGCTGGCACCTACTTTGCCCTGCATAAAGTTAACGCGAAAGGGTTTCTGGCGGAACGTTCAAAAAGGCTGATCTTGCCGACTAGCTTTGCCTGTATCACCCTAATGCCCATCATGGTATTTTTTGAGAAAATGCATATTGTTGAATTTTCGGGTACTTTTTTTGAATTTTACCCGCAGTTTTTTACCAACGGTGCCTATCCGAAGGGCGATTTCAGCTGGGGCCAAATGTGGTTTGTGGTCTACTTATTTGTGTTTTGTGTGGTCTCGCTGCCACTGCTCATAGCAATGAAGAGCCCAGGGGCCGAGCGACTACTGGCAGGCTTACAGACAAAGCTTAGCCAGGGGTGGGGCATCTACTTGTACATCCTGCCGTTGTTGGGGTTGGAACTGGCCTTAAGGCAGCACTTTCCCGGGGCGCGTGACCTTATTCATGATTGGGCCAGTGCGAGTCAGTGGCTGCTTTACTTTCTGGCGGGGTACCTGTTTATCTCGGCACCACGGTTACTGGATCGTATTGAGGCCGTTCGGCACCACTCTCTGGCGCTAGCGATAGCCTGCTCCGGGTTACTGATGGTTTTGAGCAGCTTGCCACAGCTGGGACTGATGGACCCTCTGGTTCAAATGAGTGAAAGCACGCACTATTTTGTAACCAGCATTGTAAAGGTAAGTAATGCCTGGTGCTGGGTACTGGCAATATTGGGTTATGGCAAAAGGCATCTGCAATCTAATAGCGCCTTATTACAATACTGCAACCAGGCGGTGTACCCGATATTCATACTGCACATGACGGTCAGTGTGGCGCTAAGTTACTGGGTTGTGGACTGGTCTATTGACGTGGGGGCATGGACAAAATACGGCTTTGTCTCATTATGGACATTTGTGATTATTATGAGTACTTACCATTTTGCCATCCGTCCGTTCAATGTCATGCGAATACTGTTTGGTTTAAAGCCGTTACCGGCCAAGGCTGTTGACGCTGATCTGATACTGACAAGCACCGGCAGCGCGCATCAAGCGAGCTGCCAATAAGCGACTAGCCCCTATGTGAGCGACCATTTTGGCGCCTGAGTGGCGGGGGCTGAACTCCCAAGTATTACCGTGAATATTTGTCTTTTTTTCGACTAACCTGTACCTTGCGCGGTCTCCAGAGAAAAAGTAACGGTCTACATCATGGCATTACCTGCAAAACAGGGGCTGTATAACCCCGCAAATGAACACGATGCGTGCGGTGTCGGGTTTGTTGCCGACATTAAAGGGCGAAAAAGTCACCGTCTGGTCGAACAGGGCCTGGAAATCCTCGATCGCCTGACCCACCGGGGTGCGGTGGGCGCTGACCCCCTGGCGGGCGATGGTGCAGGCATCCTGTTACAGCTTCCGGATCAGTTTTTCCGCGCCGAGTCAGGGCTGGACCTTCCCGAGGAAGGGGCCTACGCCGTTGGTATGCTGTTCCTGCCGCAAAATGAGGCCAGCCGCAAGGAATGTATGGCCTCGCTGGAAAAGCTGATAGCGGCGGAAGGACAAAGCCTTATCGGTTGGCGCGATGTGCCGGTAGATAACAGCGGCCTGGGCGTCAGTGTTGTGCCAACCGAACCGGATATAAAACAGGTTTTTGTGGCCCGCGGGGTAAATTGTGCCGATCAGGACGCATTTGAGCGCAAACTCTTTGTTATTCGCAAGCAAATAGAGAAACTGATACGCGAAACAGCGCTGGAAGGGGGCGATACCTTCTACTTCAGCTCCTTTTCCTCTCGCACCATTGTCTATAAAGGCATGCTGTTGTCAGGCCAGGTGGGAGAATATTTCCTCGACCTGACTGACAAGCGCATGGAGACCGCGCTGGCCCTGGTGCATCAACGATTTTCTACCAATACCTTCCCCACCTGGGACCTGGCCCATCCATTTCGCATGATAGCCCACAATGGTGAAATTAATACCGTGCGTGGCAATATGAACTGGATGGCCGCGCGTAAATCCTCCATGGCCTCCGAAATCCTTGGAGAGGACCTGGACAAAATCTGGCCATTGATCCCCGAGGGACAGTCGGACTCCGCCTGCTTTGATAATGCCCTGGAATTACTGGTGGCCGGTGGCTACTCACTGTCCCACGCCATGATGCTACTGATCCCGGAAGCCTGGTCCGGTAACGAGCTCATGGACCCGCAACGCCGCGCATTTTACGAATACCATGCGGCTTTGATGGAGCCCTGGGATGGCCCCGCGGCAGTTGCCTTTACCGATGGTCGCCAGATTGGCGCCACCCTTGACAGGAATGGCCTGCGACCGGCACGTTATTTGATTACCGAGGATGACCTGGTGGTTATGGCATCGGAAATGGGTGTTCTTGATATACCGGAAGACAAAATCGTCAAAAAATGGCGCCTGCAGCCGGGTAAAATGTTTCTCATCGACACCGAGCAGGGCCGTATCATTAACGATGCCGAGTTAAAGGAAGAGCTGGCCGCTGCCAGGCCCTACCAGCGCTGGCTGGATGAGACCCAGATTCACCTGGATAAGCTACCCTCCCAGATAGCGCCCATGGCACCCGACGGCGCGACCCTGTTAAAAGCACAACAGGCTTTTGGCTATAACCAGGAAGACATCAAATTTCTGCTACACCCGATGATGTTGACGGGTATGGAAGCAACCGGCTCCATGGGCGCAGACAGCCCTCCGGCGGTGTTATCCAACCGGGCCAAGTATTTGTCCAGTTATTTCCAGCAGTGTTTTGCCCAGGTCACCAATCCCCCTATCGACCCCATTCGGGAAGAAGTTGTGATGTCGCTGGTCTCCCTGATCGGTCCGAGACCGAATTTACTGGGTTTGTCAGATGCTGGGAAAAACATGCGCCTGGAAGTCAGCCAGCCGGTACTGACCAACGGTGACCTGGAGCGCATACGTCACATCGAAGAACATACTAATGGTGCCTTCCGCACGACCACTGTGAGCATTGTCTATCCGGCGAGCGAAGGCGCAGCCGGGATGAAAGATGCCCTGACCGCACTTTGCGTAACTGCTGAAGCCAGCGTGCGGGAGGGTTTTAACATCCTGATCCTGTCCGATCGCAAAGTCGATGCAGACAACATGCCTATCCCGCCACTACTGGCAACCTCCGCTGTTCATCACCACCTGATTCGCAAGGGCTTGAGAACAAAATCCGGCCTGGTGGTCGAAACCGGTGCTGCCCTGGAAGTGCATAATTTCGCCACCCTGGCCGGTTACGGCGCCGAGGCAATAAACCCCTATCTGGCCTTTGATACGATTGCGTCCCAGTTACCCGCGTTTCCCGATGCGGGAAGCTTTGACGAAGCGCAAAAACGTTATATCAAGGCCGTGGGTAAGGGTCTGAACAAGGTCATGTCCAAAATGGGCATTTCAACCTACCAGTCTTATTGTGGCGCGCAGGTCTTTGACGCTGTTGGCCTGTCCACTGAATTCCTCGACGAGTACTTTACCGGTACCGGTACCACCATTGAAGGCGCGGGGCTGGATGAGATATCACGGGAGGCCAAGCGCTGGCACGATAATGGCTACGGTAGCGCTCTGATCTATG
The DNA here is from genome assembly GCA_036960305.1 of Halioglobus sp. GTDB lineage: Bacteria > Pseudomonadota > Gammaproteobacteria > Pseudomonadales > Halieaceae > JBALVT01. The sequence goes on from JBALWA010000003.1 coordinate 211,387, forward strand.
CCAGGCAACTCGATGTTGGCGGCGATTATGCCTACAGGCTTCGGGGCGAGGCCCACAACTGGACGCCCACCAGCATTGCCAAGTTGCAGCATGCGGTTCGTAGCAACCAGTGGTCTACTTACGAAGAGTACACCCGGGAAATGAATGAGCAGAGCGAAAGACTGCTGACCCTGCGCGGCCTGTTCGAGTTTAAATTTGCCGAACAGGAAATTCCACTGGAAGAAGTTGAGCCAGCAGCAGCAATTATCAAGCGTTTTGCCACTGGCGCAATGTCATTTGGTTCGATTTCCCAGGAGGCGCATACAACCCTGGCGATTGCCATGAACCAGATTGGCGGCAAATCCAATACCGGTGAGGGGGGCGAGGAACCGGAACGTTATAAGCCGCTGGCCGATGGCTCCAGCAATCCGCAACGCTCAGCGATCAAGCAGGTTGCGTCGGGCCGCTTCGGGGTAACCACTGAATACCTGGTGAACTCCGATGATATCCAAATCAAGATGGCACAGGGTGCCAAGCCCGGAGAAGGCGGACAGCTACCTGGACACAAGGTTAACCAGCAGATTGCCCGTGTGAGGCACTCTACCCCGGGTGTAGGCCTTATTTCGCCGCCCCCGCATCATGATATTTATTCTATTGAAGACCTGGCACAACTTATTCACGACCTGAAGAACGTCCAACCCAAATCCCGCATCAGCGTCAAGCTGGTATCCGAGATTGGTGTTGGTACGGTTGCCGCTGGCGTATCCAAGGCACACGCAGACCATGTGACTATTTCCGGTTACGAGGGTGGCACGGGGGCATCGCCCTTAACATCGGTGAAACATGCCGGATCCCCCTGGGAAATCGGCCTGGCAGAAACCCACCAGACCCTGGTGATGAATCGCCTGCGCAGCCGTATTGCGGTACAGACCGACGGCGGTATACGCACGGGCCGTGACGCTGTAATCGCCGCCCTGCTCGGTGCCGATGAAATCGGCTTTGCGACAGCGCCGTTGGTGGCTGAGGGTTGTTTGATGATGCGCAAGTGCCATCTCAACACCTGCCCGGTCGGTATCGCGACACAGGATCCGGAGTTGCGCAAGCGGTTTACCGGTAAGCCCGAGCATGTGATGAATTTCTTCTTCTTTATTGCCGAGGATGTGCGTCGCCTGATGGCAAAACTGGGCTTTCGTACATGGGATGAAATGGTTGGCCAGACAGATAAACTGGGCACGCGTAAGGCCATTGGTCACTGGAAGGCCCAGGGGCTGGATTTCAGTCGTTTGCTGGCCAAACCTGAACCGGAACCCGGCGACGTGGTTTTCAATAATGAAACCCAGGATCACGGTCTTGATAAAGCGCTGGATAATGAACTGATTGCGCAGGCAGCCCAGGCACTCGAAAGCGGCACGCCGGTAAAAATTGATGTCGATATTCATAACTACAACCGGACGTTTGGCGCCATGCTGTCTGGCCGTGTGGCAGAAAAATACGGTCATGCCGGCCTGCCGGACGATACAATTTACATCAAAGCCAGTGGTACCGCGGGCCAGTCCTTTGGCGCCTGGGTTGCCAAAGGCGTCACCGTCGAACTGGCCGGTGAAGGTAATGATTACGTCGGCAAGGGCCTGTCCGGCGGTAAATTGATTATCTATCCCCCAGCCGAGTCAAAAATTGGTAAGGCGGAAGAAAATATCATCGTTGGCAACACCGTATTATACGGCGCCGTTTCAGGGGAATGTTACTTCCGTGGTGTCGGTGGAGAACGCTTTGCCGTGCGCAATTCAGGTGCAACAGCGGTAGTTGAGGGCGTCGGCGATCACGGCTGTGAATATATGACCGGGGGAGTGGTTGTTGTGCTGGGTTCAACAGGCCGTAACTTCGCCGCTGGCATGTCAGGTGGCATTGCCTATGTGCTGGATGAAAAAGGCAACTTTGAATCCTACTGCAATATGGTGCAGGTCGAACTGGAGCCGATAGAGGCAGAAGATATCGCACTGGAAAATCTGGCACACCAGGGCGGTGACCTGGAAACCCACGGTCGCGTGGATGTCAGTCACGATATGTCGCGATTTGATGAAGTTCGCCTGAAACAGCTGATACAAAATCAGCTGTTATACACAGGCAGCGAGGTAGCGAAAAAAATTCTCGATAACTGGAGCGAATATCTGCCCAGGTTCGTCAAGGTAATGCCGGTTGAGTACCGTCGTGCACTAAAGGAAATGCAGGCATTGCAAACCAGTGACTCTGCTCTAAAGGAGACCGCGTAGCATGGGTAAGCCAACAGGTTTCAAAGAAATCCAGCGACAGGATCGTACGTTTGCGCCGGTTTCAGATCGCATAGAGCACTTCAGTGAGTTTAACATTCCACTTTCCGATGATGCTGTCAGCCAACAGGGTGCCCGCTGCATGGACTGCGGCATCCCTTTTTGCCACAACGGTTGCCCGGTTAACAATATTATTCCGGACTGGAATGACCTGGTCTACCGCGGTGACTGGCAATCAGCCATCGAGGTATTGCACAGCACCAACAACTTCCCGGAGTTTACCGGCCGCATTTGTCCAGCGCCCTGTGAGGCTTCCTGTACGCTGAATATTGACGATGTTCCCGTGACTATAAAGAACATCGAGCTCAGTATTGTCGAAAAGGCCTGGCAAGAAAACTGGATCAAGCCGCTAATTTCCCAGCACAAAACCGGCAAGCGCATTGCTGTCGTCGGTTCTGGCCCTGCCGGAATGGCATGTGCGCAACAATTGGCTAGGGCTGGCCACCAGGTTGCCCTGTATGAGAAAGCCAATCGTATAGGCGGTTTAATGCGCTACGGGATTCCCGACTTCAAGCTGGATAAAAAGACCATAGATCGCCGGATGGCACAGATGCGAACCGAGGGCGTTGAGTTCCATGCAAACACCCATATTGGTGTTGATATTCCGGCCCAACAACTGGTCGATGAATTTGATGCCGTCGTGCTATCAGGTGGTTCTGAGAAAGCGCGAGACCTGCCTATTCCCGGGCGCGACCTGAATGGCGTCCATTACGCCCTGGAATTCCTGCAAAGAAACAGCCACCGGGTGCAGGGTGACCAGGTGGATGATTTTATTTCCGCTGAAGGCAAACACGTTGTGGTCATTGGCGGCGGCGATACCGGCTCCGACTGTATCGGCACATCCATAAGACATGGCGCCAAATCCGTCACCCAGATTGAAATTCTGCCCCAACCTCCAGAAAAAGAAGATAAGGCAACGACCTGGCCGGACTGGCCCAACAAAATGCGCACATCCTCTTCCCAGGAGGAAGGCTGTGAGCGCATGTGGTGTATTAACTCAACCTCATTCATCGATGACGGCAACGGCAATCTGACCGGTGTTAACTGCGTAAAAGTCGAGTGGTCCAAGGACGAAAAAGGCGGCCACGTAATGCAGGTAGTACCGGGATCAGAGTTCGTACTCAAAGCCGAGTTGGTTACCCTGGCGATGGGTTTCCTTCACCCGGTGCAGGACGGAATGCTGGAGCAGTTAGATGTAAAATTCGACGGACGCGGAAATGTCGAAGGCCGTACCGAGGGCGACAGTGCCTATAAGACTTCCGTTGATGGGGTGTTCTCAGCCGGTGATATGCGTCGCGGACAATCCCTGGTGGTATGGGCGATCCGGGAGGGGCGCCAGTGCGCCAAGTCAGTGGATCGGTACCTCATGGGAACCAGTGACCTACCCTGGGTCTAAGTAAATAGAGGTAGCCGATGAGCGTAAATAGTTCGCCAACTCGTCTTCCTCAATCAACCCCTGCGCAACGGCGATGATTTTGTCACCCATTTGCGCTACATCGTACTCAATCGAGATTCCGTTCAGTGCAAGCACCAGTTGCATAGCGGTATGCGACGTGCGCTTGTTAGCGTCATGAAAACAATGGCCTATCGCTATGTAGCAGGCATAACTAGCGGCAAGATCAAACGCATCACCAATCAAGCCATAAGCCAACCGATTCTCTATGCGGCCTAGCACTGCTTCGATTGACTTGTTGCGAGCCATACCCTGCAGTTCATTCGGTTGGATCACGCCCTCATGAATACCGATCACCTGCTCGGCTGTTAAATAGCGCATTACTTATCTTTCAGATATTCATTGACCGCCAACACATCCGGGTCCAAAGCACTCATTAGCTTATCCAACTCCGCGCTGGTTGCGGCGTTGAATTCCAATTTTTCCACGGCACTGGCGGGAACAAAATATCCAACGACATTAGAGCGATTGAGAACCGCTACCGGCTGGGACCCTGCATTTTCAATGACTTTTTTTGGCTCCCTTAGTTCGGTAACCGAAATAGTCTTCTTGGTCAGTAAAAATTCCATCGGCAGCATCTCCAGAGTGCAAAACAATAATCCAATAATACACCTTTAAATGTGTATTTAAAAGTACTTTTAATACGTTGTCTGAAACCTCTGGAAATCGAAGGCAAAAGCCCAGAGTCCCGCCAGGCCTATTGACAGTCAGTGTTAAATTGCATCCAAAATTGACCCATTTACCCCCCATATTTGCATCGAATATTGACCCACGTAACCATCCGACTCTTGCTGATAGCGATGCAGGAGTTCCAAGGAGTGATAGACGTGGATTTATTGAGTGTAATCAGACGGTGGCACCTGCGTGAAGGTCGATCCATTCGGGAAATTGTCCGGCGAACAGGCCTTTCCAGAAACACCATCCGTAAATATCTGGCCAGCGGTGACATTGAACCGCGCTACCCGGCTCGGAACAGCCCCAGCAAACTAGACCCCTTTGCCGACATCCTGATGGGTTGGCTAAAGCGAGAGTCAAAGCGGCATCGCAAGC